>JARKQJ010000066.1 GCA_029973955.1 Paludibaculum sp.
AGTGGGTGGTCTTCCCACCTCGTCCCAATCCCGGTGAGCATGAGTAGAACCCAGAACACGGAACGAAAGCAAGGCGGTTGGCCGGCCGCCGGGCTTAGGGTCCGCGTGGAGGGTCCCGGGTACAATCATGCCCGATACGACCGATTTGGGAACCTATGGCAGAGTGGCAGCGCTGTGGAGGTGCCGGAGTTGCGGCCGAATGGGGAGAGCTGGTATCTGGTGAACGGAGAGGTGACGAACCGGTTGAACAACACGGTTTACGACGCTGGGGGGAATCAGACGCAGCTTTCCAGCGTCTATAGCGGCACGAACGCGGTGTACGACGGAGAAGGGCGCCTAGTGCAGGTGTCGTTGGGTGGGGGAGTGACGACGTACGACTACGACGCGGAAGGGCGGCGGGTGAAGCGGGTGGATTCGGGGGGGAATGCGACGTATTTCGTCTATGATGCGGGGGGGCAGTTGATGGCGGAGTACGGGGGGACGGCGAGCGCGGTGGGGACGCAGTACCTGGCGGCGGACTATTTGGGGTCGACGCGGATGGTGCTGGACGGGCAAGGGAATTGCGTGACGCGGATGGACTATGCGCCGTATGGAGGGGTGGTGCCACGGAACGGGCAGGACTGCTATGGGAGTCCGTGGACGAGCGGGCGGATGTATACCGGCAAAGAGCGGGATGCCGAGACGGGTTTGGACTTCATGGAGGCTCGTTACTTCAGCGGGGCGCAGGGGAGGTTTACCAGCCCGGATCCTCCGCTGCTCGATCAGGACCCACAATACCCACAGAGTTGGAATCTCTACAGCTACGTCCGCAACAATCCACTGATATTCGCTGATCCGACTGGCAACGGCTGCGTGTATCTGAACAGTGGCGGCACAGATGTCGGGAGTGTCAACAACGAGATTAACGCCAAACAATGTGGAAAGACAGATGGGTACTGGGTGGACGGGACTGTCACCCAGGCTCGGTTCGCCCATGGGTCTTTGATTCTAACCGGAACAACGGATGGGACCAACAGCACTTCTGCTTCCTACGCTCTCGGACCGGACCCCGGACTGCTGGCGGTGCAGCGAGCGGGACAGATCGCCAGTCCAGTGATCGAGCCCAAGAACATTGCAGCCTTCTACCTTGCGTCCGCCGCGGTTGGCTACGGTGGAGTGCAACTCGTGGGGAGACTCGGGTATGCCGAGCTACAGTCGTTGGGGCGAATCGTCCCAGAGATCGTCCCAACGCCGGGGCACCTTGGCGCGGTAAGCCGCACTGCTGCACAGGGGGGAAGGAAAGCCGTTGAGAAGTTTCTGCGCGGTCAACTTAAGGCACTGGCAGAACATGAGGAAAAGCTTGCTCGCTACCGTGCGGAAGGTGGTTACACGAGCCAAGTAGAGGGGACAATCAAAAATGTCAAAGGCCTTATCAAAGCCGCGACTGATTGGCTGTCCAAGAATCCATGAGCGTATTTAAGGGAAACGAAATCCTGACATCGGTGGACCGTGTTAAGCAGTTAGCCGCGCTTCTCGCAGCGTCTCCAGATGTGACGCGGTTTAACGCTGGCGAGCATCAAGAGGCGTGGGCATTAGCAGACTCCTTCGCCGAATTGGAAAAGCTGATGCGCGAATTTCTCGCTTCCGATCTACCGCGGCTAGCTGAAGGCGGCCTCCCATCGAACGAGGTCTCTGACGTACTGCTGGATATCGGCGAGGTATTTCGAAGAATCCTTTACCACATGATTGAACAGCCCAAATTCTATAGATATCTTCTGCCTGAGGAGATGTCGGGTACAGATATTGTTGAATCACACAGCGCCGACAGTCGGTTGCCGCCGGAGCACGGTTCGGAGTAACCACGTGGACGGACGACGGGAGTCCGGAATCCAGCGGCCGTGCGGAGCTGCCGGCGCCGCCACAATCCTTGACGGAGCAAACGAGAGCCTGCCCGGCGGCGGCTGCGACATAACGGCCGCGGGCAAGGCCCCCTCAGGGGGCCGCGCCAGTGGGGGCTCAACGACGGCGCCGGAGGCGCCATCAACTCAAGCCGCAGGCCCCTGGGGGGGCCGAGGACTGGGGGCGACCAAAGACGGGAAGTTTGCATAATGCGGCGTTCGCGGACGCCGCTCAGATAACGCCGCCGGAGGCGGCCACCTCAGAGCTTCGGCTTCGGCGAACGTCCCGTTATGTAAATCTTCCCCACCATGCGCCGCAGGCCGGTTGCGGACACCACGCACACTTCCAGGCGGCGGCCGGCGTGCAGTTGCCGTCTGCCCTCCACGGCGGCACGACGGCTGCCGCAGTCTGCTGTTGGGAGTCCGGCCTCCTCCCCGGCCGGTGGCCGGGGAGGGGGTAGGGGGTGGGGATCAGAGGACGCTCCAGTGGCACTGACGAGCCGCCCGCAGGGCGGCGAAGGACGTGCGGCACCTTAGTTTCCTCCTTGTCCGCGGGGTGGGTTCGGGCGGGGGCGCAGAGCCCCTGCCCGTCAGCCTTGTGTCTGCCTCGGGGGGCGAATGCGCAGCCGGGTTCGCCGTAGGAACAGCCCAGGGTGGCGCGATTGGCGCCGGTGTTGGACTGACCTGCTTTGCTTATTCCCACCGATCGTAAACATGGCTGGTGCTCAGGGAACGTCCGATCTCGGTCGGAATGTCTGCCGGCTGGGAATGGGGAGGAACACCGCCGGGTGCGATCAGAGGAGGAGGGTGTCGAGGAGAAGAATGTCGAGGCCCTGGGTGTTTTCGAAAGCCTGATTGTTGGTGATCAGGCCGGAGGCGCCAGCGAGGAACCCGGTGGCGAACTGGATGGCATCCGGGGTGCGAAGCCGCCAGTGAGCGCGGGCACGAGCCGCTTCATCTGCGATCTGGAGAGTGGTTGAGACCCAATCGAGATGAGGAAAGGTGGAGAGGAGGCCGAAGATCTCATTGATGCGGGCGTCGTCGCGTAAGTGGTGAGGGTGGACCAGGAGTTCCGTCATGGTGATGGCGGAGGTGACCGCTGAGGAACCGGGGCGTTCCAGCCAGCGGAAGATCGCATCGGTGAGGGGCAGGTACTTGGGATTGGCTTCGAGTTGATAGATGAAGACGCTGGTATCGAGGGCAACGCGGCGGTTGCGAGCGAGGAATGCTCGGAGTCGGGCGGGGGTCACGAATTGCGCTCCCAGGACTTGCGTTCCTGGGCCAGATGGGCGGCGGGGTAGACGCCCTGGGCGAGGCCGGCGATGGCGGCTGAGTAGGAGGCGGGTTTGCGGAGAATGATGAGCGAGTTGCCACGAACGGTGACGACGAGCTTGTCGCCAGCCTTGACGCCGAGGGCCTTGCGCGCGGCGGCGGGAATGACGATCTGATTCTTGGAGGAGAGCGTGGCTTCGATCATCGCTTTACATTATATGACAAAGTAAAGGGCATGGAGCTCGTGCAGGAGTGAGCGCGGCTGGAGTGGCGAGCGGGCAGGCGCGCCGGTGGAGGCGGTGAAGGGCAGGCAGAGTTCGGCGAGGGGCTGGATGTCGGCGATCATGGCCCAGCAGGCTGCTGAAATACTCACGCTGACGTGAGAATTTCAGCAGCCTAGCCGTATGCGCGGTGGTTGACCCCAGTGAAGCCTGCAGCCTTGGAGATGGGACCGGGCTACTGTCCGGCGCGGACCTCCTCCAGCAGGTGAGGGTGCCGGTCGAGCACGATGAGGAGTCTTACCAACGCGACCGGCGGCTTGGTTTTGCCGTTCTCGTAACGCGAAAATGCATTGGCGCCGCCGCCAAAAATCGCAGCCACCTGCCGCTGGTCGAGTGCCAGCTTCTTGCGGACCCGCGCGATGAAGCCGGGATCGACGATGGAGGCGTTCACCTGCTTGTTGAAATCCAACATCGCCGCACTGACCCGTTTCGATTCCGCCGCGGCCAGGACGTTTTCCCCGCATGCGGGACAGAAATCCCCATGCACGGCTGGAATGGTGGTTGCTTCGCCTTTATAGATGTAGGGAATACCGCGCGTTCCTCGCACCAGTTTGCCCGCTCCGCAGGCTGGGCATTTCATCGCGTGTCTCCTTCCTTCACAACTCTTTGAACGACACGATCAGCACGTCGTCGATGAGGCGTGAGCGTCAGATAGACTTCCCCGGCCGGGGTTTTCGGCTGGCAGACATCCTGCCATATCCGGTGATCGGCATGCGTCGTCATGCTCTTGTAGAAGTCCTTCGCAGTCAGAGAAGCGATGACGCCGACAATCTCCTTAAAGCCGAGTCCCAAAGCGCCGCCGCCGGCAAGCGCCGAAAGCGTGGCGCGAACCTTCCCCGCCGCGATCATCGCCTTGACGACCGGCAACTTGTCGTTGCGGCGGCCGTTTCTCCGCGAGACCAGTTTGACCTAGTGGGTTATTTCGAGCAAGGTTGAGACAGCCAGCCTGCTCGAACACCGGCGCCGGGGCTCGACAGATTCAGCCAGGCGTTTGAGGAGTTTCACCCGCGCGAGTGGCGGCTTGGTCTGGCGGTGCTCGTAGCGCGAAAACGCACCAGTCTACGGAGGGTTCGCGCGGTTAGGCGGCTTCCAGCACGTGCAGTTCGATGCGCAAGCCCGCGGCCGCCGCCATATTCACCAGCGCGTCGAGGGCGAACAGGTTGATCTTGCCACGCATCAGGTCGGAGACGCGGGGCTGTGTCACGCCGAAAAGCTGGGCCGCTTCCGTCTGGCTCATGCCGGTCCGGGTGATGTGATCCTTCAAGGCGGTCATGAGGACCGAGCGCAGCTTCATGTTGGCGGCCTGCGCGGGCGTGTCTTCGATAGCGTCCCACACACTGGCAAAACGTTGCTTCTTCATTGCCCTAGCTCCTTGGACAACTGGCGGTAACGCCTGGCGGCAAGTTCCAAGTCCGCCTGGCTGGTTTTCCCGGTCTTCTTCAGGAAGCAGTGCAGCACGCAGATGGCGGCGGCGAATTTCGCCACGTAGAGGACGCGGAACGCGCCAGCCTCATCCCGAATCCGAATCTCCTTTGCGCCACGGCCCACCGTGCTCATGGGCTTCCAGTCGTCCGGCTGCCTACCGTTTTGCAACTGCTCCAATTGATAACCGGCCTCGCGCCTGGCCGGCAGCGGGAAGGCGCGCAAGTCTTCCAGAGAACTACCCCGGAACTCAACAGGCTTGGAGCCGGCCACATCGACAGTATACAAAGTTTTGTATGCGTACAAAGCGGACCTCGCGGCGATGGAACCCTTCCGGCACGGGACGGGGGTGACGCATTCCTTGGAGTGGCAGAGGCAGTTGAGCGAGGCCGGAAGCGAAGGGCGGGGAGTTTGTGGGGGTGCGGCTGGCCGGCGGGCGTGGCGTCGTGGTGGAGTCCGGTTTCGATGCCGCGCATCCGCGGGCGGCGGTGGCCGCGCTGGAGCCGCGGGGTTGAAGCGTTGCGGGCAGGTGTACACTAGACGGCAGTTCTGGCATTGGGAGAGTGATCCCCGGGGAGGTTTGGGATGGACGAATTTCGCACGGAAGCCGAGGCGCTGCTGCGCGGGCGGCGGTTTGGGATTCTTTCGACGCATTCGGTGGACGCGCCGGGCTATCCTTTCGGGTCGCTGGCGAGCTATGCCTTGGATGACCAGGGGCGACCGGTGTTCCTGTTCAGCGGACTGGCGCTGCACACGCAGAACGCCGCCGCCGACCCGCGGGTCAGCCTCACGGTGATCGACACCGCCGCCGAAGAGAGGCCGCAGACGACGGCCCGCGTGACCGTGATCGGGGACCTGGCCGCCGTTCCCGAGGACGAGGACGAGGCAGCACGCGCCTTGTACCTTCAGCGCCACCCCGAGGCAAAGGGCTACAGCCAGTTCGGCGACTTCGCGCTCTACCGGCTCACCGTCCGCGATCTCTATTTCGTCGGAGGCTTCGGGCGCGCCGGCTGGGTTTCGCGCTCGGAGTAGGTTGGTTGCCTGACGGCCAGCGGGCGGTTTTTCAGTGACTCGGTGCTAATCGGCTGGAGAGTCCGACGTGCGCGCGACCGGTAACCGCCAGCCGCGATAGATGGCCAACATTCGAAGCACGAAGCATAGGAGAGCGCCGCTGATGGTAACGGTCTGAGGCGGCCAGTGGAGTGCGTTGCCGATGACGACGACGCTCGCGCCGGCCAACGCTGCGACCGCATAGATCTCCTTGCGAAAGACGGCAGGAACCTCCGACACGAGCACATCACGCACCACACCGCCGCCGATGCCGGTCAACATGCCGAGCAAGGCTGCTGGAATGGGGCCGAGATGATAGGCCAGCGCCTTGGCCGCGCCGGCTATCGCAAACAGCCCGAGGCCGATGGCATCGAAGATGAGGACGGCGTTTTGCACGCGGCTCACTTTCGCATGCCAGAAGAACGTGGTGACGCCCGCGACGACCGAAACCGCCACGTACCGCCAATCCTGGATTGAGGCGGGCGGAAGGGCGCCGATGAAGACATCGCGGATGATTCCTCCGGATGCCGCCGCGGCGAAGGAAAGAACGAGCACACCGAAGATATCGAGCTTGTGCCGGGCGCCTGCAATCGCTCCGCTGATGGCGAAAGCAAAGGTCCCGAGGAGATCGAAGATCGTCAGCAGGAGGTGGACAACAACTTCTTCTCTGGGGGGCATGGCGGTCTATTCAGATAACCAGGCCCGCGCAGCGGCGACCATGGCTTCCACCCCGGCTTCCAGCGTCGGATGGATCACGGGCGCGAAGCGTGGGTTGTGGTTGGTTGGAATGTCGCCCATGCGGCCGGCCTTCAGTGCCCGTTCAAACTGAGCGGGATCGATCCCCCCGACGAACCAGAATACGGAGGGCACGTGCCATTGCGCCCCGAAACAGCCGAAGTCCTCGCTGGCACTCGTCGGCTTGGTCTCCTGCACTCTGCCCGGGAAGTGCTGCGTGAACGCACGCATTACGCGCTCGGCGGCATCCGGGTCGTTGCGCACCGCGGAATAGCGGTCGAGAGGCTTGATTTCCGGTGGTCTGGGCGCTCCTGACGCCGCGGCCTCGGCATTGACGATCCGCTCCATGGCGGCCAGAACCCGGCGGCGGACGCCCTCGTCATAGGTGCGCACATTGACCTTCAGAATCGCCTCGCCGGGGATGACATTCTCCTTCGTTCCCGCCTGGAGCGAGCCGACCGTCACCACGGCAGGTTCGGCGACGGCCAGTTCCCGGGAGACGATCGTCTGAAGCCGCAGGACCGTCGACGCCGCCATCACCACCGGATCGATACTCGCCTCCGGCATGGATCCGTGTGCGCCGCGCCCGAACATGCGAATCTCGAAGCTGTCGCCGGCCGAGGTGATCACACCCGAACGGCAGGCCAACTCGCCGGCGGGCAGGCTCATGACGTGTTGCCCGAGGATGACGTCCGGTTTGGGGAAGCGTTCAAAGAAGCCGTCGGCGATCATGGCCTGGGCGCCTTCGCCGGTTTCCTCGGCCGGCTGAAAGACCGAGATCAGGGTGCCATGCCAGAGATGGCGGGTTTGGGCCAGCACGGCGGTCGCGCCGAT
Organism: Paludibaculum sp.; assembly: GCA_029973955.1. Lineage (GTDB taxonomy): Bacteria > Acidobacteriota > Terriglobia > Bryobacterales > Bryobacteraceae > Paludibaculum. The sequence goes on from JARKQJ010000066.1 coordinate 7,472, forward strand.
GAGAGACGCGACGTGCATGTCGTGCCCGCAGGCGTGCATGACGGGGACCGTCTTTCCGGCGCGGTCGGTGGAGGTGACGCGGCTGGCATAGGGCAGACCGGTGGCTTCTTCCACGGGCAGGGCGTCCATATCGGCGCGCAGCATCACGGTGGGTCCCGGTCCGTTTCGCAATACGCCGACGACGCCGGTCTTTCCGACGCGCTCGGTTACCTCGCAGCCGGAAGACCGAAGGTGGTCCGCGGCGATGGCGGCGGTGCGGATTTCCTGCATGGAGAGTTCAGGGTGCTCGTGCAGATCGATGTAGACCGCTTCGAGGCTGGGCATCAGGCGGTCCAGGTGGGGGGCCAGATTGTCCGTGTTCATGAGAGGTCCAGGCTCCATCTTACGCCTGGACCAGGGAATTGACATGGGTGGGTTTGGGGAAGTGCCGGGGGGCGTGGCCCCGCCTCGGGGGGGACGGGGCACGGCTGGACTTGTGGCCCCGGGACTGGCGTCCCGGGGGAAAACGGCAGACTTGTGGCCTCGGGACGGGCGTCCCGGGGGAAAACGGCAGGCCCGTTACCCCGGACTGGCGTCCGGGGGAGACGGGGAAGGCGAGGGAGTGCAGGTGGATGTCCTTTGTAAGACACTGATAAATCAGGCATCTAAGGTATTTCCCTACTTGCTCCGACAGGCGGCCGGAGTTAGCATCTAGGGCATGCAAGTGGGCGACTTTCTTTCCGTACGGAAGGCATCGCGCGCTTGCGAGCGGCATCCTTCCGGACTGGGCCACTTTGACGTGGCGCTGTATATGAGAACGGGAAGGGAGTTAGAGAGGAAGGCGGCGGGACGGCGGGACGGTCCGGCGTGTGTGCTGGATCTGGGCACGTACTTCGGCCATTCCGCGCTGACATTTGTGCTGGGAGCGGCGCAGGTTTCGAGGCGGCCTGGGATTCGCGTGCTGAGCCTGGATATCTTTGAGGAGCCGGAGTGGTACCGGGAGCAGCCAGACATTGCGGCCTTCATACGCACGCATGGCTCGGCGGACAGAGACGCGGTGGCCAGGTCGCTGGAGCTGACCTGCAAGAAAGAGGGACTGCCGGCCGAGTGCATCACGCTGTGGAAGCAGGACGTCAACCTGGTGACGGCAGAGGAACTGAAGGGCTTCGCGCCAGGCGGCTTCGATGCGGTGGCGATCGACTGCGGGAAGACGCCGGAAGCGATGAACTCGATCGTGAAGCTGGTGTGCGATCCGGCGGTGACGCGGCCTGGCGCGGTGGTGTGCTTTCAGGATTTCCACGATTGGCATGCACCGTGGAACGTGGTGGCCTTCTGGAAACTGCTGCGGCTCGGCTACCTGCGAATCCGTTCGATTGAACCGGGCATCGCGCCGGTGGCGGAGATCGTGAAGCACGGCAACCCGGGAGAGGTGTGCAACCGAATCGAACACCGGGAACCGGATTGGTGCTCCATCCACACGGACCGCGAGAATGAGTTTGCCGCATATGACGGCATGAGCCAGCTTCTGGATCGGCTGAACCAGCCGGCGAAGCGGCTCCGGGTGCAGTGTTTGCAGGTGGGAGCGCTATTGCGGCACGGCGAAGTGAGCGAAGCGGAAGCACTGCTGGATCGCCTGGACGCCGAGTGGCCGAGGTGGTTGCGGGATGGTTCTTTGCTGGAGGCATACCGGCGGTTTGCGCACGTGAAGACAGGGAAGAAGGATCTGAGTTTGAGGCTCAGGACGACCTACTCCCAGCGCCGAAGGACGGCCGCGGCCCGATGGCTGCAGCGAGCCCACCTCTACTCCGAGTATTTTCGTTCTCCGGTCGCGGTGGGGGAAGTGCAGTTGCGTGCCAGGCGGGAAGGGGGGCGCGTGCAGCCGGCCTCCGTTTCGAGGCAGGGCTTCGAGGACAGTTAGGGGAGAACAGTTCAGCGCTTGAGTTTGTGGACTTCGGCGGCGGCGAGCAGGAAGGCGCCGGTGACGTATTCGTGGGTGCTTTCCCGGGCGGCGGGGTTGGGGCGGTGGTCGACCGGCTGGCCCCATTTGGACGCGGCCGTCTTCGCCGAGGGCGGACAAGAGGGCTGAGATGGACTTGCCGATGGCGGGGAGGTAAGTGGGGCGATCGAGGAGGTGATGGTTGACGCCCCAGGCCATGCCGAAGCAGAAGAAGCCGGTGCCGCTGGATTCGGGCCTCCGGGTTTCGGGAGGATCGTCGAGGCTGGCGCGCCAGAGGCCGTCGGGGGGCTGGCGGCGGAGGAGTTCGGCGGCCATGCGGCGGAAGGTCTTTTCGTAGCCGGCGCGCCGCGGATCGTTGCGGGGGAGGGATTCGAGGAGGCGGGCGATGCCGGCAAAAACCCAGCCGTTGCCGCGGGACCAGAAGATGTTGTTGCCGAGGGGGGAGAGTTGGGCTTTGTAGCGGAGGTCGCGGTAGTAGAGGCCTGAGGCGTCGTCCCAGAGTTCGGCGGAGACGTCGTCGAAGAAGGACTGCATGGTGTCGAGGTAAGCGGGCTGGCGGGTGGCGCGGGCGAGGGCGGCGGTGGGGAGGAGGGTGAGGGCGATGGCTGCGAGGAGGCGGAGCGGGGCCATGCTCAGAGTCCAGGATGGGGCGAGCGAATAGAGAGCGCCTCGGGGCGGGGGCCGCGAGGCGCTCTGGGAGGAGATCACTGCATGACGATGCGGCCTTCCTGGATGCGGAAGGGCGTGAGGGCGGAGAACGCTCGCTGAGAGGGGCCGGCGGTGAGCCAGGCTTCGAGGAGGTACGAGCCGTCAGGGAGTTGAATGGGGATCTCGACATTGTGGGCGAGACCGGAGCTGACGTCGCGGCTGCGGGTGGCCTGGGTGAAGGCACGGCCATCGGACCATTGATGGACGGGGCGGCCGGTGGAATCCCAGAGAACGAGGTCAAAATCCTGAGATGTAGGGTAGACCAGGGTGAGGGGCTCCGGGGTGGAGAGGGTGAGGCGGAGGGCGGCGTTCAGGAGGCCTCCGGGGGAGAGGGCGACCGCCGCGTGGAAGGAGGCGGCGGGGCGGCCGGCGAAGGTGAGATGGCCGACGCGGGCTTCGATGAGGGTGAAGGTGCGGAAGCCGGCGATGGTGGTGACCACGCGGCGCAGCAGGCCGAGGTTGGGGGCGTAGGTTTCGGCTTCGATGCCGGCGTCGGCGCAGGAGAAGGTGCGGTACTGGAGTTCGGCTGTGACGGCCACCTCACCGATGGGGCCGAGGTAGGGGCCGGACTTGGCGATGGGCTGAGATTCCTGCTCACAGGGACGGAATGGGGCGTTGGCCCAGCCGGGGCGGGCATCTTCAAAGGAGGTCAGGAGCTGATCGCGGCCGGTCTCTTCGTCGAGGAAGAAGAGGTTGCCGTTGGCGGCGGCGCGGACCCAGAGGGGGCGATCGACGTAGCCGATGAGCCGGTAGTAGACCTGGCCGTCCTGGGTGTGGAGCGGGGTTCCGACTCGGATGGTGAAGGACTCGCCGGTGGAGAGATGGGAATAGGTCCAGGAGTTGCCGGGCTGGAGCGGGAGGTAATCGGCGGCGAAGGCCGCGGCGGTGGTGGTTAAGGCGAGTAGCGCCAATCTCGAAAATTGCATGACATGGGAGTAGACGAGCTCACCGAACGATAGGTTCATTATAAAGAAGTAAACAATGAAGCGGCGAGGGCCGGGGATAGCCTTGCCGGGAATCGCCTACAGGCGCCGGAGGGTAACCTGGTGCGGGCCGATGGTCTTGTCGCCCTGGGTGAGATCGATGCGGAGTTGACCAGGGCCATGGGGGAGGTTGAGTTCGCCGAAGTCGAGGCTGACGGCGCCCTGGGCGAAGCTCTGCGCGGCTGATGCGCCGTTGAGGTGGAAGCGGGCTTCGCCGGAGAGATCGGCGGGCTGGAGGACTGCGGTGACAGCGAATTTGCCGGCGGCGGCGACATCGACTTCCCAGTGGCCGTTGCTGCCTTTGTCCCAACCGCCGGTGCCGCCGCGCCAGTCCTGGCGGGTGAGCACGGTGGGGTTTTCGTGCTCGGTGCCGAGGAGGATTTTCGGCGGCGCATAGCCGCGGGTGGCGCTGACGCTGGCGAACCAGGCTTCGTAGTCCTGCCGCAATTGCTGCACGATGGTGGGGTTGGCCGAGGCGACGTCGTGCTGTTCGCCGGGGTCGTTGGCGATGTCGTAGAGTTCCTTGCCGTTGACGAGCTTCCAGCGCTGGTTGCGGGCGGCGCAATCGCGGAAAGGCTCGGGCTGGTCGCCGCGGTGCCACTGGAAGAAAAGGGTGCGGTCAGACCAGTTCCCTGCCCCGCCGCGCAGGAGAGGCAGGAGGCTTCGGCCGTCGATCTGGCGGCCGGGCGGGAGAGTGGCGCCGCAGGCGTCGGCGATGGTGGGGGTGAAGTCGATGTGGGCAGCGAGGCGGTCGATTTTGGTCCCGGGCCGGACCACGGCCGGCCAGCGGACGAAGAACGGCACGCGGATGCCGCCCTCATAGACGGAGCCTTTGGTGCCGCGCCAGGGTCCGTTGTAGCGCGTGCGCTGCTGTGGGCCGTTGTCGGTCATGAAGATGAGGATGGTGTTCTCTTCGAGCTTGAGTTCGCGCAGTTTGGCGAGGACGCGGCCGAGGTTGGTGTCGGCGTTTTCGACCATGGCGTAGATTTTGGCGGTGGTTTCGTCGAGGCCGAGTTTGCGGTAGGGGGCGACAGCGGCGTCGTCGATTTCGAGCGGAGAGTGCGGGGCGTTGGTGGGGAGATAGCAGAAGAAGGGCCGTTCGCGGTGGCGTTCGATGAAGTCGAGGGCGAGGTTCGTGTAGATGTCGGTGCAGTAGCCCTGGTAGCGGCGGGGGCGGCCCATCTCCATGAGGATGGGGTTGGTGTAGGAGCCGCCGTTGGGGACGTCGGAGGGCTGGCCGAGTCCGCCGCCGCGGATGACGACGGCTTCGTCGAAGCCCTGGTCCATGGCGCGCAGGGGGTAGCAGTCGCCGAGGTGCCATTTGCCGAAGATGCCGGTGCGGTAGCCGGCGCCGCGGAGCATTTCGGCGACGGTCACTTCGTCGGGGTGCATCATCGATCTGCCGATGTAGGTATCGACGACGCCGGTGCGGTAGTTGTAGCGGCCGGTGAGCAGGCAGGCCCGCGTGGGGGAGCAGACGGGCATGGAATGGAAGTCAGTGAACTGGACGCCTTCGCGGGCGACGCGATCCATGTTGGGCGTGCGGATTTTGTCGTTGCCGTGGATGCCGACGTCGCCCCAGCCCTGGTCATCGGTGAGCATGAAGACGACGTTGGGCCGGCGGCGAGGGGTGGGGGCGGCGAGCAAGGCGGCCGTGGAGAGGAAGCCGCGGCGGCTCAGGGGCGTCTCATGCCGGCCGGGGCCGGGGGTGGAGTGGTTTTTCGGTGCCGGGTTGGCCGGCAGGCCGTTCGGTTTGGCCGGGGTGAACTTCATCGACTTTCCCTCCATGGGGGCGTCACGCGGGCAATCCTGCGTCAACGATCATCTCACTTGGGCGTGCAGGTTGGCGCCGGGATGGGCTTCCTGGCAGAAAACGGCACGCGGGGGAGACGGGCCCAAGGTTGAAGATGTCTGGTGAGTGGGATGTGGTGCTTGTGGCGCGGGGCTTGGAAGTACTCGAATGACGACCGGCTTGCGTGCTTTGCGTCGATGCTGGGAGCGGACTTGGTACGTGACGGATCATCATCCGGCGGATTGCCTGCACAGCATGATGAACATCGGAGGGATTCCGGCCGGAGGGACGAGGGGGAGTGCGGGGGAAGATCTACAGGTTCCGGGGCGGGCTGGAGGAGTTGAAGAAGAAGTGGGCGCGGAAGTTTGAGCGGTAATAGAGGCCCCAGGCAGGCGGGGGGCTGAGGGCGGCGTTCGAGGAGGAGGCGGGCGAGGGTTATTCGACGAGGCCATTGCGAAAGGCGAAACGGACCAGTTCACCGACGCTGTGAAGGCCGAGTTTTTCCATGATGCGGGTGCGGTGGCCGTCGATGGTATAGACGCTGAGATTGAGGGCGGAGGCTATTTCCTTGTTGGTCTTGCCCTCGGCGATCCATTGGAGGACCTCTTTCTCCCGGGAGGTGAGGAGGTCGAGAGGGTTAGTGGCGTGCTTGCGGTAGTCCTTGAGTACGGCGCCGGCGACTTCGGGACTGAGGTAACTGTTGCCTTGCGCGACGGCGCGGACCGCGGCGATGAGTTCGGTATCGGCGGATTCCTTGAGGATGTAGCCTTCCGCGCCGGCGCGGATAATTTCGCGGACGTAGACTCCATCGCGATGGACGCTGAGGGCGAGGACGCGGGTCAAGGGTTCGGCCTGACGGATGCGGCGGGTGGCCTCAATGCCGTTCAGTTCCGGCATGGTGACATCCATGACGACGACATCGGGGCGGAGGCGGGCAGCCATTTCGACGGCTTCGCGGCCGTTGCCGGCTTCTCCGATCACCTCCAGGTCGTCGAGCGCCTCCAGGATGAGGCGGAAGCCCTGGCGCACCATTTGGTGGTCGTCAGCCAGCAGGATTCGGATCTTCTTTTTCATCAGCCGTCTCTCTCCATGGGAACACGACCTGCACCTCAGTTCCATGCCCCGGGACTGAATCGATGCTGGCGGCGCCACCCAGGCTGCGTGCGCGGGCGCGCATGCCGGTAAGCCCGAACTGTTGGGAAGAGCCGTTGCCGCCGGGCACGAATCCGACTCCATTGTCGGCGACGCGGAAGCAGAGCTGGTTGCCCTCTCGGGAAAGGGACATCTCCACTCGAGTGGCGCGCGCGTGCTTGGCGACATTCGTGAGCGCCTCCTGGGCGATGCGAAAGAGGTGGGTTTCGGACTGGAGATCGAGGCGGCCTGAGCAGTTGGACTGGTAGACGACCTCGATGCGATTTCGTTCTTCAAAGCGTTCACAAAGCCAGCGCAGGGCCGAGTCGAGGCCGAAGTCGTCGAGGATGGTGGGCCGGAGGAGTTGAGAGATTTCGTGGGCACTGCGGATGGAGTCGCGGAGCAATTGGGAGCAGTCTTCCATCCACTTGGGATCGACAGCATCGCGGGCCGGCAAGCGGGCGAAGTTGGTTTTCAGGGCGGTGAGAGACTGACCCAGTTCATCATGCAACTCGTGAGAGAGCCGGCGGGCGAGGATCTCCTGCCGCTCCATGAGATGCCAGGAGACTTTGCCCAGCTCGCGGGCGTGTTCGGTGATGCGCGCATGGAGTTTCGAGGCGGTGGAGAGGACGGTCCAGGCACAGAGGAGAGCCAGGAGGAGGCAGGAGGTGAGGAGGGTGACGTCTTCGCGGAGCTGGGCGGTAGTGATCTCCTCAATCTGGCGGCGAGCGGCTTCGGCGCGTTGATGGTTGGCACGAATGAGGGCTGAGGTGGAAGAGAGGAGGCGTTCGCGAGCGGACATGAGGCGGGTGAGGTCGGGCCGACTTAAGGGCCGTTCCGAGAGGGCGCGATCAGCTTCGCGGGTGGCCTCTGCCGAGGCCGACTTCACTTCATTCCAAAGCCGGATGTCCGGATCGTCGCCGGGAATGCTGCTGAACAGGTCCTGGAAAGCCTTTTCGATGCTGTCGACGCGTTTTTCCAACTGAGCGCTGTCCTGGATTGCCGCCCCGGTGGCGAGGCGGTAGAGAACAGACCCGAAGGAAGACTGGACGCGTTGAACCTCGTCGATGAGCACGACGTTGCGAAAGTGATTTTCGGTCAGTTTGGAGACACGTTCGCGGATTGAGAGGATGCTGCGAAAGCCGATGACGCCGTCGGTGCCGAGGAGGAAGATCATGAGGCCAAAGCCGACGGCGAGCAAGACGCTCACGCGGGGTTCTGATTGTGCGGAGCCGGTTTGCAGCGCCGGGTTACGCGAGAACTTCCGAATGGAATCCGACGGACGCATGTGATCTCATCCTGGCTGCGGGGGCACGAAGCGGGCCGGACCGCCGCGAACGGACAACGGGAGCCTCGCCGGCGTTTCCCAACCCTATGGTCACCAGATTAGCGCGACGAGGAGATGGCCGATACCCCGCGAGCAGTCCCAATTCGGCGGCAAATCCACCGGGTATGGCCGGGCCTGCCCCGCGAATTTGGGTCGTGGTTGGGAGGATTCACTCCGTGGCGGCGCGAAGGCGCGCCCGATTAAGATCTGAGGACAAAGGAGATCGTGGATACCGCGTTGTTGGGGTGTTTGCGTCTCGTACGGTGGTCCGGGGCCGGTGCCGGCGGGCTGGAGAGGTCAATCGTGGGTCGTGACCCCTCCAGCCATGCTGGCTCGGCCCCAATAACGATGGGAGAGCAAAGAGCAAAAGATCTTCCGATAGAACAGGGCTGTCTGAAATGGACGCGGCAGGGCGCTTGCATACATGAGTTTCCGCCCGAGGGCACTGCGAGTGCGGGCACGAAGGGCATCGAGGCCCCTCGACACTCGGCGGCGAACCAGGCGCTGGGAGGAATGATGCGCCATTCCTGGTCATCATTTCCCCGCCGGACCGACACGGGAGCACCGGCTGAACTGCCGGAGCGTCCAGCGTCACCGGACTGCCGAGGTGCGGGGGATAGGCTTGAACCGATTTCTGATGAACCGTCGCCATGATTGCCGAAGCCAAAGCGATTCTCCGTCCGGTGTTTGTGCTGTCAGAGCCAGTGCCGCTGCATGCGCATGAGCTTCTGGCTGCGGGGTTCTTTCTGTTGTACGGGTGCGTTGCGATGGCGGCAGTTCCAATGAAGGCAACGTTGCTGCTGGGCGCGCCGGCTGCGATTTGGGTGTTGTGCGCGATGGAGAGCAGGAACAGCCGGAGATGGACGCGAGTGACGCGGGAATGGGCGTCATTGGGGCTAATCCTGGTGGCTTACTGGTCGTTGCAGTTCTTAGCGGGGGCGCGTCGGACGCCGTGGCAGGACGATCTGGTGGCCTGGGACCGGGGGATGCTGCACGTAGCGGGGCTAAAGGCCGCCATTGAAACGGCGGGGCCGATGATACCGGGGATTCTGGAGACGGCCTACCTGCTGCTGTACGCAGCGCCGGCATTTTCTCTGGGGGCGCTGTACCTGACCGGCCACCGGGCGGAGACGAGACATTTCCTGAAGGTTCTGTTTTTGGGCACGCTGGTGGCGTACGCGCTATTGCCGGTGGTGCCGCTGGCCTCGCCGCGGCTGGCCTATCCGGGTGAGGATCTGCCATCGCACCATGGGCTGGCGCGTGCGGTGAACGTGTGGCTGCTCGACCGGATGGACATCAGCACGAGCGTATTTCCGAGCGGGCACGTGGCAGTGGCGTTTTCCTGCGCCTATGGTCTGCGGGCGGCGGCGCCGGCCCGCAGGGCGCTATGGATCGGGGCATTCTGTTTTGGATTGGTGGTGTACCTCGCGACGGTGTACGGCCGTTATCACTATGCGGCAGACGGCCTGGCGAGTATCGTCCTTACGACGCTGGCCGGGCTGACGGCACAGCGCTCGCGGGGCCGCGATGCGTAGATTGGTGGCGCTGGGCGTATTGGGTATGTTGCTGGACGGGGAAGAAGTGCGGCCACGGCACTATCAACTGCGGCTGACCGACGCATTGACGAGCCGGTCAGCGGTGGGAGCTCAGTTTTCGGCCCGGGTCGTGGGTCCTTTGAGCCGGACGCGACCGGGGGCGTTGCCGGCGGGGACGAAAGTGCGGGGCGCGATCGTACGGAAGGAATCGATCGGTTATGGGATACGGCGGGACCGGGCGATGCTGGAGATCCGGTTCGAAGGATGCGAACTGCCGGCTGGAGAGGCGGTGGGGTGCCGGGCGGAACTGGTGGGAGTAGACAATGCCCGCGAGGCAGTGAAGCAGCCGAACATCGTTCAGGGAATCGTTGCAGCGAGCCATCCGCACAGCTGGCTGGGCGGCATGTGGCTCCGTCCGGCGCCGACGCTATTCGGGAAGTCGGCGATCGGCCTGACGGGCGCGGCAGGGCTATTGCATTCGCGTCTGATGCCGAATCCGGCGGCGGCGGCGGCCATAGTGGGAGCGCGGCTGTTCCTGTTCCGGCTGCCCGAGCCGGAGGTGATTTTGCCGCCAGGGACAGACCTGATCGCCAGGATCGAGCACGGCCGAGTCGATGTTGCGCCGCGGGAGCCGCCGCTGGGAGGCGAGACGCCGGAGGCCTTGGTGGAACAGTTGAGCAGGGAGCCGGTGGAGGTGATGATGCCCGACCAAACCGCGGCGGCTGACATCATCAACTTCGCTTTCCAGGCACCGCGGCCGCTATTGGCGGAGAGTTTTCGAGCGGCAGGGTGGCACGAGGCGGAGCCGCTGACGGTGAAGTCGTTTTCGCGCACCTATGCCGCATTCTCCGCCATGAATACATATCCGTCGGCGCCGGTTTCACCGCTGACTTACCGGGGAGCACTGCCAGAACTGGTGTTCCAGCGCTCGTTCAACACCTTGGCCAAGCGCCACCACATCCGGTTGTGGAGGAGGCAGATAGAGGGAGAGGAGATCTGGATGGGCGCCGCGACGCATGACGTCTCAATCGGTTATGACTGGCGGCGTCTTTCGTTCACGCACCGCATCGACAGCCGGATCGACCGGGAGCGCAACGTGATTGAGAACGATCTATTGGAAGCGGGTTGCGTGGAGGGAGTGGGCCTCGTGGAACGCCCGGGGCATCGAGCGACGGGCAACGGCAGCGGGGGAAGGATGACCGACGGCTCGCTGGCGGTGGTTCGGCTCAAACCATGCACGAGCAGGCAACCGGCGGCCAGCGGGCCATTCCATGAGAAGACTGGGGTTGCCCGCACGGTGGCACGCCGGATCGTGCTGGAGACAAGGCAATACGTGATTCGAGGCAATCCATACTACTGCCTATACCGGGTGATCCAATGGGGCTTCGTGCGCCGCGGCGTTCCCGTCTTTGAGGAGTGAGGAGCCCCCCTGAAAATCAGGGGTGCGATGGGTGGATTTACGCCCTGTCGCGGAAGGAGCCTGGGCGGCTACGCTGCAAGTAAACCGCTGATGCTGGCGATTCCGATGGTGCGACCCCCCCTCATCCTACTTATGTGCGTAGTCTGCATGCCGTTCTCGACGGCGGCGGGTGCGCAGCAGGCAGGTACGGCCGAAGCCGGCCGGCGGCTGCCGGATGCTCTCACGCTGGAGCAGGCCGAGGCAGAGTTGCTGGAGCGGAGTTTGCCGCTTCTGGCGGCGAAGTATCAGATCGATGCGGCGGAGGCGGGACGGCGGGTGGCGGCCCTGCGGTTGAACCCCACGCTGCAGGTGTCGGCGGAGCAACTCCCCTTCTATTCGCCGGCGCCGGGTACGGTGCCGAACTTCTGGCGGACGACGGAAGCTGCGGCGATGCCGACCTATACGGCGGAGTTAGGGCAGGTGTTCGAGCGCGGGGGCAAGCGGCAATTGAGGAGCGAGCAGGCGGGATTTCAAGTGGAGGCGATGCGGGCGCAGAGCATGGATGTGCTTCGGGAACAACTGCTGAGACTGAGGCAGTCGTTCACCGCCGCGTTGCTGGCGCAAGCCAATCTGAAGCTGGCGGAGGAGACGGACGGGCAGTATGCGGAGACGGAGCGCCTGATGGAAGCGCGGCTGCGCGGCGGGGAGATCGCCGAGGTGGACCTGGACAGGGTGCGGGCGGCGCGGCTGCCATACCTGCAGGCAGTGCTGGAATCGCGCATCGCATACAACCAGGCGGCGCAGCAACTGTTGGAGATTTTGGGAGAGAGCCGCATGCAGCGGGGAGGCCGGACGCCGGAATTGGCGGGAAGCCTGGCGCGGGAGGTGCGGCTGCCGCCGCTTGGAGAATTGCTGACGGTGGCGGCGGCGGAGCGGCCCGACCTGAAGATTGCGCAGGCGCAATGGAGGGCGGCGGAGACGGGAACGCGCCTGGCGGAGGCTGGGCGCAAGCGGGACATCACGGCCACGGCGCTGATGCAGAGGACAGGGCAGGATTACGCGGTTGGCGCAAGCGTTTCCGTACCGCTGTTCTGGTTCAACAACCAGAAGGCAGGCATCGCGCAGGCGGCGGCGACGGAGCGTGCGGCGGCGGCGGCGGGCCGTCTGGCGGCGCTGCGGACGGAGAGCGAAGTGGAGCGGGCATATGACGCGGCGCAACTGGCCCGGCAGGCGCTGGACCTGTACTCGAAAGAGGCGCTGGAGCGCTCGCGATCGATCCGGTCGATCATCACGTACAGTTACCAGAGGGGCGAGGCCGATCTATTGGAACTGCTGGAAGCGCAGCGTTCCGCGAATCAGATTCTGGCGGCATACAACCAGGCGCAGGCGGGCTACCTGAATGCGGTGTGGATGCTGCAATTTGCCGTTGGGAGGTCATTCTAGTGCGGAAGAGCTGGGTATGTGCGCCGCTAGCCGCGGCAGTGGCGATACTGACCGCGGGCTGCGGAGGCGGGGGTGAAATGCCTCCCGAGGCGGGCAAGCCGAAGCGAGAGAAAAAGCAGGAATCACCTTCGAGGCAATATCGCGTGGAAGCGGTGACTGAGAGGGATACGCCATGGAACGTGGTGACTGCGCCGGGCAAGATCGAGGCCAACAGCAATCGGATTTCGCGGGTGGTGCCACCGGTGCCGGGGCGGATCACCCAGGTGCTGGTGAAGTTCGGCGACTCCGTGACGGAAAAGCAGGCGCTGGCGATCCTGGAGAGCGCGGAGGCGGACAATGCGGTTTCATCGGTGATTCAAGCCGAAGCTGGGGTGAGCCAGGCCCGGGCGGCATTGACTAAAGCGGAGGCGGACCTGGAACGGCTGAAGGACCTGTACGCGAACCGGGCAGTGGCGCGGAAGGAGTTGCTACAGGCCGAGAATCAGGAGGCGCAGGCGCGGGGTAGTTTAAAGCAGGCCGAAGCGGCGCACCGGCAAGCGTTGCGCCGGCTGGACTTTCTCGACATCAAGAGGGACGAGTTCGGGCAGAAGATCGTGGTACGGGCGCCGATTCCGGGCAAAGTGCTGGAGGTGGCAGTAGCGCCGGGCGAGTTCCGCAACGATCCGAACGCAGCGCTCATGACGATCGCGGATTTGAGCACGGTATGGGTGACGGCGGACGTGCCAGAGAGCGCCATCCGATTTGTCCAACGGGGGGAGCGGATCGAGACCGAACTGACGGCATATCCGGGCGAACTGTTTCCAGGCCGGGTGACACAAATCGCGGATCTGGTGGATCCTCAGACGCGGACCGTCAAGGTGCGAGGAGAACTGAGGAACGCCGACGGGCGGTTGCGTCCAGAGATGTTCGGGCAAATCCGCCACATTGATGTGGTGCGGCCGACGCCGTGCGTGCCGTTGCCCGCGGTGGTGCAGCTACAGGGGCGGACGATGGTGTTCGTCGAGACGGGAGCGGGAAAGTACGAGCGGCGGGAGGTGTCGCTGGGCGAGCGTGTTGGGGACTATTTCCCTGTGGTGGCGGGTTTGAGGGCAAGTGAGCGGATCGTGGTGGACGGAGCGCTGCTGATGCAGCAGAACTAGCTTCTTCTTATGATTGCCAGGCTATTACTATTCGCGTTGCGGCAGCGATTTATGTCCGTGCTCATCGGCGTCGGGCTGATCGGGCTGGGCATATGGGCCTTCGGCCAACTGAAACTAGAGGCCTATCCGGACATTTCCGACACTCAGGTGGTAGTCGTGTCGCAGTTTCCGGGGCGGGCGGCCGAGGAGGTGGAGCAGCAGGTGACGATCCCGATCGAGCGTGGACTGAACAGCACGCCGAACGTGATCGCGCGGCGATCGCGGACGATCTTCGGGCTCTCGGTGGTGGAGTTGACATTCGCGTTCGGCACGGACGATTACTTCGCGCGGCAAGTGGTACTGGAGAAGTTGCGGGACGTGCCGCTGCCGCCAGGAGTGACGCCGGGACTGGGGCCGCTGTCCACGCCGATTGGAGAGTTATACCGGTACACGCTGAGTTCGGAGACGTTGGGGCCAATGGAACTGCGGGAGTTGCAGGACTGGGTGGTGGAGCCGCGTTTCCTGCAGGTCTCCGGAGTGGCCGACGTGGTGCCGTTCGGAGGGCTGATCCGGCAGTACCAGATCCAGGTAGATCCGCAGGCGCTGGCGAGGTACGGGTTGACGATCGGGCAAATTGCGGCGGCGGTGGACGCCAACAACCAGAATGCCGGGGGCGCGCTGATGGACACGCAGCAGCAGTCGATGGCGATTCGTGGGGTGGGGCGGATACAGGGAGTGCAGGACCTGGAGGACGTGCTGATCACGGCGCACCGGGGAATTCCTGTTTTTGTAAGAGACGTCGGGCGTGTGGAGATCGGCCCCGCGCCGCGCACGGGAATATTCGGACTGAACGAAGATGCGGACCGGGTGCAGGGAATCGTCCTGATGCGGCGCGGGGAGAATCCCAGCGAGGTGTTGAAGTCGATCAAAGAGGCGGTGGGACAGCTGAACGCGACGCTGGCGCCCAGGAAAGTGCGAATCGAGCCAATCTACGACCGGACAGACCTTGTGGAGAACACCTTAAGAACGGTATCGAAGACGCTGCTGGAGGGGCTGGCGATTGTGGTGGTGGTGCTGTTCGCATTCCTGGGGAGCGTGCGGGGCGCGTTGCTGACGGCGGTGACGATTCCGCTATCGCTGCTGTTCGCCTTTGTCTGCATGCACTTCACAGGCATCCCGGCCAACCTGCTCAGCCTGGGTGCGCTGGACTTCGGGATCATCGTGGACGGGACGTTGATCATGGTGGAGCACATTCTGCACACGCTCGCGGCGAGGGGATCGTCTGTGCCGAGGGAAGGGGTAGTGGCGGCGATCCGGAATGCGGCGCTGGAGGTAGAACGGCCGATCTTCTTTTCTCTCGCGATCATTGTGGCGGCGTACCTGCCTCTGTTTACGCTGGAACGGGTGGAGCGGCGGCTGTTTACGCCGATGGCGTATACGGTGTGCTATGCGCTCATCGGATCGCTGCTGATTGCACTGACGCTGATTCCGGTACTGGCTACCTACTTCTTCCCTTCCGGGGCAAAAGAGTGGCAGAATCCGGCGCTGAAGTGGCTTGCGGGGCGATACGCGGCACTGCTGCAGAGAGTTTCAGCGCGGCCGTGGGTGGCGGTGGGGGCATCGCTGGTTGTACTTCTGGCGAGCTTCGGACTGGCCGCGCGGCTGGGTTCAGAGTTTTTGCCGCAACTGGACGAAGGCGTAATCTGGGTGCGGGCAAACCTGACACCTGGACTCTCGCTGACAAAGTCAGCGGAGGTGGCTTCCGCGATGCGAAGCGTGCTGGGGGCATTTCCGGAGGTGCGGCTGGTGAGTTCGCAGACGGGGCGGAACGATTCAGGGACGGACCCTTACGGACCGAACCGCAACGAATTCTTCGTCTCCTTACAGCCCTATGAGACGTGGGCAGCCGGGCGCACGAAGCGGGCTTTGGTGGACGACATGGCCGCACGGTTGCGGCGCGAATTTCCAGGCGCGGCTTTCAGCTTCACGCAACCGATAGTGGACAACGTGACGGAGTCGGTGACAGGCTCCGCGGCGGACCTGGCGGTGATCCTCACAGGCCCGGACCTGGAGTTGCTGCGCAGCCGAGCTGGAGAAGTCCTTGCGATCGTCAGGAAAGTGCCTGGCGCAGCGGACGCGGCGATTGAACAGGAAGACAGGCAGGCACAGTTGCGCATCGAGGTGCGGAGGGGGATCGCGGCGAGGTACGGAATCAGCGTGCGCGACATTCAGGACGTGATCGAGCTGGCGCTGGGGGGGCAGGCGGTGAGCATGGTTTTCGACGGTGAACGACGGTTCGATGTGGTTGTACGTTATCTATCGGAAGCCCGGAGGACGCCAGCCGACGTTGGAAAGGTGATGGTGACGGCCGCGGACGGAGCGCGAATCCCGCTATCTCAACTGGCATCGATCACGTTTCCGGATGGCGCCAGCATCATCGCGCGGCGGGACAATCAGCGGCAGATCACGGTGCGCACGAACATCCGCGGACGGGACCAGGGCGGCTTCGTGCGAGAAGCGCAGCGCGCCATCGATGCGGGGGTGGTTCTTCCGGAAGGCTATCGCATCGCGTGGGGCGGACAGTTTGAGAACCTGGAGCGCGCGCGTGCGAGGCTGGCGTTGATCCTGCCGGTGACGATCGGCATCATCTGGGTGCTGCTCTTCTTCACCTTCGGTTCTCCTGGGTACGCGACGTTGGTGCTGATGACAGTCCCATTTTCGCTGGTGGGCGGCATTGTGGCGCTGCTGTGGCGCGACATCAACCTGAGCGTGTCGGCGGCGGTGGGATTCATCTCGCTGTTCGGGGTGGCAGTCATGAGCGGAGTGCTGGTAGTAGCCGAGATCAACCGCCGGCGGCGGGAAGATCCGGGGACGCCGATCGTGCAGGCTGTAATCGAAGGCGCGACGGCACAGATGCGGCCCGTGCTGATGATGATCGTAGTGGCGCTGTTGGGCATGGTACCGGCCGCGCGGGCAACGGGTATTGGCTCCGACGTGCAGCGCCCGCTTGCGACAGTTGTGGCAGGCGGCCTGCTTTCCACTCTGCTGCTCACGCTCACGACGCTGCCGGCCCTGTATCTCATCCTCTTCCGGCGCAAGGAGGAACAACCATGAAACTGAAGCCAGCGAAAATGCTCCTCATCTTCCTCGACGAAACCGACCGGGAGGGAGATGTTCCGCTCTACGAAGCCGTCGTACGCAGGCTGGCGCACCTGGGTGTGGCGGGAGCCACGGTGCAGGCGGGGATCATGGGATTCGGGAGCACGCATCGCATCCACCGCAAACGGCTGCTGGGGGTAAGCGACGACAGACCCGTGACCATCAGCGTAGTGGAGACGGAGGAGCGCCTTCTGGCGGCTCTGCCAGAAGTGCGGGCGCTCGTGCGTGAAGGGCTGATCGTCATGATCGAGGCGAAGGTTCTGGAATAGATCGAGCGGCGCCTTCCAGCTAGGGGGCAAGTGCGAAGATCTGACGCAGTCCTCGATGTGGGAGGCTGGGTGTGCGGTATCCAGTGCAGATTCCGGACGGGAGGATCACGATGAGGATCGATCATGTCGCGGTGTGGACAGGGGACCTGGAGGGATTGGTGGGGTTCTATTGCCGCTACTTTGAGGCGGCGGCCGGGGAGAGGTATGTAAATGCGGCGAAGGGATTCGCTTCGCGGTTTTTGCGGTTTGAGGACGGATGCAGGGTGGAGGTGATGACGAGCACGGCGCTGGAGCTGGCGGATGAGGCGGCGGGGGCGCAGCGGAAGGGGTTGACGCATCTGGCATTCGCGGCCGGGAGCGAGGAGGCGGTGGATGAGTTGACGGCGCGGTTGCGCGCCGATGGGTATGTGGTGGCCGATGGGCCGCGGCGGACCGGGGATGGGTGCTACGAGAGCGTGGTGCTGGATCCGGACGGGAACCGGGTGGAGATCACGGCTTAGGTTTCCCGGGGAAGGCCGGCGGCTCGCGCGGTTCATTTTTCTCATCCGGATGCGGGGATTTGCCGTATACTGGCGGGCAATCTGAATTTCCGGCTGGGAGGCCCGGCGGCAATGCCCAGCGGGCTTGGATTGAGAGGGAGACCCGGGATGAAAGCCGATCGCTACTTTTACACCGTCACCGGGGCCATTTTCCTGGTCCTGACCGTGCTCGGATTCCAGCAGTACATCTTCGGGGGCAAGCACTTCAACGGCAGTCCCATCGATCCGCCGCTGGTGGCTCCCGTTCTGGCGCACAGCCTGGCGGTGTTCGCGTGGTACGTGCTGTTTTTCGTCCAATCCCTACTGATTTCGGTTGAGAACCGGCGGCTGCACATGAAGCTGGGCTGGAGCGTGCTGCTGGTGGGCACGATGATCGCGGTGACCGGGCCGCTGGTGGCCGTCCGCTCGACGCGCCTGGCGACTTTTGGGGCGAACGTGTTCGATTGGCCCGGCCCTCAGTTTCTGCTGATCATGTTCACGGAGATTGGGCTGTTCGTGACGTTCGCGGCGCTGGGAGTGCTGAACCGGAAGCGGCCGCGCGTCCACCGGCCGATGATGTTGATGGCGAGCCTGGCGATTCTCTCGGGGGCCACGGGCCGCATCGGATTGGTGAATTCGATCTTCGGATATCACACGTGGACGGCGTTGTTCGGGCCGGTGGTCGCCCTGGGCGCGCTGCTGCTGGTTTTGCGCACACTGATGACGCGCAGGCTGGACCGCGAGTTTGCGTACGGCTTCGCCGCACTGACTCTGGCAACGGTGGTGGCGGCGCGGCTGGCGGCGACGAGCGTGTGGGGCAGTTGGGCAGGTGCGATTTTGAAGCTTTGAGGGCGCCGGCCTGATAGGGTCAGCGCTGGCGCCAGGCGGCGAGGAGGGCAGCTTCCTTTTCGGCGGTGGGGCCGGCGAGTTTGGTGCGACCGTTCTCGGGCTGAGTCTTGTACCAGGCGAGGGTATCTTTGACAGTCTCGGAGTAGGGGCGGAATTTGAGGCCGGCCTGGACGGCGCGGCGGTTGCTCCAGGTGTGGAAGCCCTTGGTTTCGCCCTGGTGGGGGGCCCAGATGGGGAAGACCTCTTCGCCTTGTTTGGCGATCCAGGCGGCGTCGGCCCAGACGAGATTGGACTTGGTGGTAGTGGCTTTCTGGCAGGCTTCGAGGAGGCGGCCCCAGGGGAGGGGCTTGCTGGGGCCGGCGGCGTTGAAGGTGCCGAAGGCGCGGTTTTCGCAGAGGGTGACGAGCCAGGCGCCGAGGTCGCGGACGTCGATGATCTGGATGGGATCGGAGGGGGTGCCGGGGACGAGGACGTCGCCGCCGCGATCAATCCGAACGGGCCAGTAGGTGAAGCGGCCGCTGGGGTCGTCGGGGCCGACGATGTAGCCGGGGCGGACGATGGTGGTGGCGTTGGGGAGGGCTTTGGCTGCGGCCTGTTCGCAAAGGACTTTGAGGGGGCCGAAGGTCTGCTCGGTGATCTTTTCGACGGTGGGGTCGGAGGTGGTGGCGAGGCGGGCGGATTCGTCCTGGTTTTCGACGCTGTTGTCGGCGTAGGCGGAGATGGAGGAGATGATGATGTATTGAGAGACGTTGGGGGCGAGGAGTTCGGCGGAGGCCTTGACGTGGCGGGGGTAGTAGGCGGAGTTGTCGATGACAACGTCCCACTTGCGGCCGGCGAGGGCTTTCAGGCCTTCGCCCTTATCGGGGTCCCGATCGCCGAGGAGGGTTTCGATATTGGGGAAGAGGCCTGGGCGGGTGCGGCCGCGATTGAAGAGCGTGATTTCGTGGCCGTGGGCCTGGGCGGCGGCAACGGTGGCGGGTCCGAGGAAGCCGGTGCCGCCGAGGATGAGGACCTTCTTCTTGGCTGGCGCGGCGAAGGCAGCGGCGGCGACGGAGGAGGCGAGGAAGGCGCGGCGGGATAGTGAACTTTCCATTGATAGCCAGTGTAGCGGGAACAGCGGCGGCAGAGGCGCCGATCTCTACTTGTTTACATCGGTCTTGAGGATCTCCACAGCCTAGGCGATCTGGGCGTCCTTGCCGGCGAGGAAGCCGGCGGAAAGGTTGTCGATGAAGACGCCGGGCTGGACGCCGTAGTTTTCCAATGTGGATGTAGCCGATCTCGCCGTTGCTCAGCTTCTCGACCATGGCTTTGCGGTCGTCCACCCGCTTCTGGGATTTGAGCCGGCCGATGGCGGTCAGCGCGGCGGGCTCGATTTCGATGGTCCTGGCGCCTTCTTTGGCGGGCTTGCCGTTGACGAGGAACTCGAAGCGGCGGGCTGTGGTGAGCGTGAAGAGCTTCCAGTGATCACAATGCCAGTCAGCCGGGTACGAGCGGTTGCGCTGCTTCCCTGAAACGGCAGAGCGGGTTACCAGATTCACGAACTCAAATGACTCGAAAACAGCAGAGCAGTGTGAACCCCTTGATGGTGCGTCTATCGGTCGTGTCAGGCTGCCGAGCTTATCAGAAGCTCAGGCGCAGACCGAACTGGATCTGGCGCGGGAGGTTCACCTGGCTGAGCCGGATGCGGCCGAAATCGGCGGAAGTGACGGTGGTCTGGGGACCGGCGAAGATCACAGAATTGGTGGTGTTGAAGAGTTCGGTACGAAAATCGAGGCCAACGCGTTCGGTGATGGCGAAACGTTTCTCGATAAGAGCGTCCCAGCCCCAGGTGCCGGGGGCGCGAACATCGGGGACCGTGCGCGAAGCGGTGCCGAAGGTGAATTGGGGAGCGCGCCGGAAGGCGTTGGGATTGAAGTAGAGGGCTCCGTCAACGAAGGACCGGGAGTCGATGGAGGCCTTCTCGCCGGTGGCATCGGGGCGCTGGCTGCCGCCGAAGGAGTTGGAGTCATTCGGACCGGCGACACTGATGGGCAGGCCGTTATCCCAAGTGAAGAAGCTGGCGACGGCCCACCCGCCGATGAGTTTCCCGGCCCAGCCGGTGTTCATGAATTTGCGGCCCGGCCCGAAGGGCAGGTCGTAGCGGAAGCTGAGGCGCGCGATGTCGGGGATGTGCTGGTAGCTGAGAGACCTGTCGCAGGAGAAGCAATTGTTGTTGGTGAAGCCGCCGGCTCCGAGGAAGCTGCCGAAATCCCCGGTATTGTCGATCAACTTGGATTTGGTGTAGGCGAAGAGCACCGAGAAGCCGCTGGCGTAGCGGCGCTCCACTCGCAGTTGGATCGCGTGGTAGCTGGAATGGCCGCTGGGCACCTGGAGACCGGACATGCCGGTGAACTGCGGATAGGGGCGGAGCAACTGGCCGCGCTGAACGGTGGACCGGCTCAATGTGGAGGATGGGTCCGTGATAATGCCGAAGAACGGGTTGGTAACGGTTTGATTGAGGGCGGTGCCGAGCGCCAGGGCGGAGTCCGGAATCTGATTGAACTGCACTCCGCTCG
The DNA here is from genome assembly GCA_029973955.1 of Paludibaculum sp. Taxonomy (GTDB): domain Bacteria; phylum Acidobacteriota; class Terriglobia; order Bryobacterales; family Bryobacteraceae; genus Paludibaculum. The sequence goes on from JARKQJ010000066.1 coordinate 28,194, forward strand.
GCAGTGCGACGGCAGAGGTGCCGGCATAGCCGGCGTCGACCACGAGGTTCCAGGGCAACTGGCGCTGCAAGTCGAAGGACCACTGCGCCTGGTACGGAAGGCGCTGCTGCCGGATGGGGCCGCTGACGCCGAGGCCGAGGTTGGTGAGCAGACCATCTTTACTGCCGAGCGGCTGCTGAATGCCTTGCGGAAAAGGATTGGCGAGGGCGTAGGTGGGCGTGACGCCATCAGGCTGGGTGGTGACGGCGCTGGTCACGCGGCTGAAGCCCTGAGCATTGTCGGTATTCGGGACGAGGGGGTGGTGGAAGAAACCGCCGCCGGCGCGGATGACGGTCTTTGTATTCCATTGCCAGGCGAGACCGAGACGAGGCTCCCAGTTGTTGGTGTCACCGAGTTGGGTGCGGCCGGTGACGAAGCCGACACCTCCGCGGAGGTCGGCATAACCGGGCACGCTGCCGCTGAGCGGCGAACGGGAATCGAGGTCCAGAAAGACGTACTGGTTGTTCTTCTCCGTGCGCGGGAGTTCGAGGTTGTAGCGAACGCCGAAGGTGAGGGAGAAGCGCGGAGTGACCTTCCACTCGTCCTGGACGTAGAAGGCGTAGTAGGGATGGCGATGCTCTTCGAGCGGGCGGACCGTGTAGCTGACGCCGGATGCTGCATTGAGGAAGAGATCGGCGAGGCCGTGGCCTGTTCCGGCGGCGGCGGCCTGCGGATTCGGGCCGGCGGTGAACGTGCCGGAGGCGCTGACGCCGAGAGGCGAGCTCTGATCGATGATAACGGGGAACAGGCGGAAATCGAAGCCGGCTTTGATGGTGTGCCCGCCGCGAAGGAGAGTGAGATTGGCGTTGTACTGCCAGGTGCGGGAGCGCACGGCGTTGTATCCGGTGCCGGTGACGCCCACTTGAGTGAGGCGGCCGATGGTGGTGGTGGGGAAGTACTTGACGCGCTGGCCGTCCACCGCGCTGGCCGGCAGGCCCAGGGTGGTCTGATCGAAGCCGATGGAGAGCGGGGTGCGATTGGTTTCGCTCTGGGCCAGGGAGAAGTGATGCTGGAAGATGGTTGCGGGGCCGATAGACCACGTGTGGCTGCCGATCCAATTGATGCCGGGAATGCGGTTGGGTGTTTCCACGGGGGAGGCAAAGTTGCCGTAGACCAGCGGCTGGGCGTTGATATTGCGGAACCAGTTCCAGCGGAAGAAGACGGCGTGCTTGGAGCTGAGCTGGTGGTCGAAGCGCATATCGTAACGGTCGCTGTCGAGCTGGTTGGCTGCGGAGACAAAGAAGTTGTTCGTGTTACTCAATCCCTGGCCGGGCTGATTGGGCAACGGATAGTAAGTGACGATGTTCTTGCCGTAGGTGCCGAGGAGATTGGCAGGCAGGGCATTGCCGGGGAAGAGATCGCGGATGTAGCGGGTGGTACCGGCGGGGCGGTCCGGGTCGAGGCGGGTGGTCCGCGGATCGTAGATGCGGATCATGTTGCCATTGGCTTCAAGCGAGCGAGTGAAATCGCCGCGGCGTTCGGCCTCAGTGGGGACGGTGCCGGTATAGGCGTTGAGGCTCCGCTCACGCAGTCCTTCATAGGCAAAGAAGAAGAAGGTCCTGTTGCGGCCGTCGTAGAGTTTCGGCAGATAAACGGGACCGCCGATGGTGCCGCCGAACTGATTCCGCTTGAAACTCTTGCGCGGCTGTCCGGCGCGATTGGCGTTGAAGCCGTTGGCGTCCAGCTCGGCATTGCGGAGAAACTCGTGAGCGGTGCCATGGAGGCTGTTGGTGCCGGACTTGATGGCGAAACTGATGAGGCCGCCACCGGTTCTACCGAATTCAGGAGCGTAGGGGCTGGTATTGACCTTGAACTCCTGGACGGAGTCCACCTGCGGGATGGCGGAAACCTGGTTGTTGTAGGTACCCGTGTTGGCGGCGCCATCAATCAGGATCTCGCTGGTTCCACCGCGGCCGCCGTTGACGCGGAAGTTGTTCGTGGTGGACTGGCTGGCGGTGTTATCGCCAGCCAACCGTCCGGTGGTGACGCCGGGGGTGAGAGTCAACAGGAAGAGTGGATTTCGGGTGTTGAGGGGAATCGACTTCACGAACTGGTTTTCGACGACGGTGCCGCGATCGGCGCGGCTGGTTTCCAGCAGGGGCGCCTCTTCGCTGACGGTGATGGACTCCTTCATCTCGCCCGTCTGGAGGGTGATTGGGATGACTCGCTGCTGACCGACCTCGAGAACGATGGATTCGACGCGGGCGACCTTGAAGCCTGTCGCCGTGAAGGTGAGAGTGTAAGTACCTGGGGCGAGGGGCGGGAAGGTGTAGTAGCCCTCCGCGTTCGTGGTGGTGCGGTTCACGATGCCGGTGCCGTTGTTAACGATCTCCACCGTCGCCCTTGGAACGACGGCCTGGGAGGGGTCGCTGACGCGGCCGCTGACTACAGCGTTTTGGGCCAGGAGGAGAGCGCTTCCGGAGAGAAGGAGAGCGATCAGCAGTCTCATGGAGGTAACTCGCTTTCTGGAACCGTGGGTTCCCGTTGGTGACCAGTATATTCGGATCGGCGGGATTCAGAGCGGGCGACACGTGGATTTGTCCTGACAGGTTTGAGGGGGACATACGCACGGCTCCTCGTCTCAGGGTGGGAGTGGAGGCGGCCAGGGGCAAGCCGGCCGGACGCAGTCAGGATGAGACGGTCCACCCACCGCAGTTGGGCTGCGGCCGGCAGACCGCCACAGGGATGGGGCAATTACTTGCCAGCCTTGTTCGTTTCAGCCTTGAGGAGTTCCACGGCCTTGGCGATCTGGGCGTCCTTGCCGGCGAGGAAGTCGGCTGGGAGGTTGTCGATGAAGACGTCGGGCTGGACGCCGTAGTTTTCCATGTTGTCGCCCTTGGCCGTGTAAACGCCGGCGCCGGGGGTGCGAATGGAAGAGCCGTCGAGAAGCTGGTAGGCTCCCGTGCCGATGACGGCGCCCATGGTGGGGACGCCCACCAGCTTGCCGAGGCCGAGGCGGCGGAAGCCGTCCGGGAACATCTCGGCGTCGGAGGCGGAGCGCTCGTTCTGCATCACGACCATCGGCCCGAAGAAGGCCTTCTGCGGCCGTTCCTCCATGATGCTGTTGCGGCGCTGGATCTTTTGATACTGGCGCTGGCCGAGGACCTGGAGCAGTTCCTGGTCGATGCCGCCGCCGCCATTGAAGCGCTGGTCGATGATGAGGCCCTTCTTGAAGCGGTTGTCGGCGAGGTCCAGTTCGAACTTGCGGAAAGAGGGGGCATCCATGGCCTGGATGTGGAGGTAGCCGATCTGGCCGTTGCTCAGATTCCCGACCATGGCTTTGCGGTCGTCCACCCACTTCTGGTATTTGAGCTGGCCGATGGCGCTCAGCGCGGCGGGCTCGATTTCGACGGTCCAGGCGCCTTCTTTGGCGGGCTTGTCGTTGACGAGGAACTCGAAGCGGCGGGCGGTGGTGAGGGTGAAGAGCTTCCAGTAGTTGTCGGGCGTTTTGAAGTCCTGGCCGTTGAGGGCGAGGACGAAAAAGCCGGGCTTGAGCTTGAGGAAGTCCTTGTCGGCGGGACCTTTGGCGTAGATGGTCCGCACCTTGTAGAAGCCGGTGGCGTCGGCTTCCAGTTCGAAGCCGGGGTGGCGGGTCTGCGGCAGGCTGCGGTCCGCGGCGGCGCCGCCGCTGACGCCGGTGTGGGAGGCGTTGAGTTCGCCGATCATCTCCATCATGAGGGTCTGGAGTTCTTCGGTATCGGCGACGTAGGGGAGCAGAGAGGCGTAGTCGTCCTTGGCGCGATTCCAGTTGACGCCGTGCATCTTGGGGTCGTAGAAGCGGTACTTCATGATGCGCCAGCCTTCGTCGAAGACCTGGGCGCGTTCGGCAGCACGGTCGACCTCGACGCGGAGGTTGAAGTTGACCTTGCGGCGCTGGGGGGTGCCGCCGCCGGCAGAGGCCATGGCAGCGCCGCCGCCGAAAGCGCCGCCCGGGGCGCCGCCGGAAGAGGCGGAATCCGCGGCGGGAGCGATGGAGACGGAGTAGATGCCCTGGGCATCCATGAAAAACAGGGAGCGGCCGTCGCGCGACCACTGCGGAGCGGAGATGCCGCCGCCGAAGCCGCCAAAGCCGCGGGGGGCGGGCGGAGCGCCGTCTTCTGAAGTTGGTGGCTGGGCCTGGGCGACGCGGGTCATGCGCTCGCCGGTGTCCTGGATGGTCCAGAGGGAAGAGACCATGCGGTTGTCCTGCTCGCCGCGGGCGACGAAGGCGATCTGGCGGGAGTCGGGAGAGATGGCAAACTGGCTGACGGCGTCGCCGAGGCGAGTGAGCTGGCGGATGCGCTTGGGCAGGCTGTCCCAGTCGATCTTGACCTCCACCTTGGCGGGGGGCTGCTGCCCGCGCCCGACGCCGCCGAAGGCAGGGGCCTGGGGCTGAGCGGCGGCTTCGGCCTCGCTGTCGATGCCGCGATCGAGCGGGTCCTTCTCTTCCTTCTGGAGCGTGACGGAGTAGAGCTGGAGACTGGAGGAGCGGCCGAGGCTGGCCATGCCCATCTGCATGACGCCGGCGGTGAGATAGAGGCGCTTGCCATCGGGGGACCAGCGGGCGTCGGTGGCTGCGAAGAGGTCGTCGATTCCGACCATCCTCTCGTCCTGGCCCGGCGCGGAACCGGCGGGCTTGACGTAGACGTGGGGACGATTGTCGCGGTCCATCTTCACGAACGAGATCCACTTGCCATCGGGCGAGAAGCGGGCGTTGGAGGGCGCGCCTGTGTCCGCGTTGGCGATCTCGGTGAGCTTGACTGGATCGGCATCGAGGCGCCAGAGCTTGTTGTCCGTGGAAGAGAAGAGCACGGACTTGGAGTCCGGAGCCCACTGCAGGCCGCGCTTTTCCGTGTCGGCGTCAGTGAGTTTCCTGCGAGTGCGGCCGAACTCGTCGGCGATCCAGATCTCCTCGCGGCCTGACTCGTCGGAGATGTAGGCGATCCATTTGCCGTCGGGCGACCATTGCGGCGAGGTATCGCGGCGGTAGCTGTTGGTGACACGCTGCGGTTCGCCGCGGTCCGTGGCGACGGTGAAGATCTCGCCATGGGAGACGATGGCGGCGCGGCGGCCGGAGGGGGAGAGGTGGAAGCTGTCGGCCGTGGAGGAGATGACCTTCCACTCCATCGGATTCTGGTTCTCGTCCGAGGTGATTTTGACGGGGACCTGGCGGGACTTGCCGCTGGGGGTGTCGAGCAGCCACAGGCCGTGGTTGTATTCGTAGGCGATGGTCTTGCCGTCGTAGGAGAGGGTGGGGGCGGCGAGATTGCCGGCGGTGTATTTGGTGACCTGGGTCCAGGCGCCGCCGCGGTCCGGCATCTTCCAGATGTTGTTGACGCTGGCCATCACTTCAGGCACGCCGGGCTTGATGTTCTTTTCGCCGGCGAGGCGATCGGCGACGAAGAAGATCTCGCCCTTGGCGCCATACATGGGCCACAGCATGTTGCCTTGGAAGAGCGGATCGCGAAGGTCCTTGAATGTTTTGGTGGAAGCGTCCATCACCCAGATGTCGGCGGCGTAGGAGCCGCGGTAGTGCTTGCGGGTCCAGTTCTGCGGGTGGCGGGTGAAAGCGAGTTTGGCGCCGTCGGGCGACCACGAGCCGGAGGAGCCCCAGTCGGTGGGGACGGGCGTTTCCAGGCCCCCATCGGCGGCGACTTCATAGAGATTGGCGACACTGGGGAAAGCGCCATCGCCGCGAGTGGAGGAGAAGAGGATGCGCTTGCCGTCGCGCGACCAGCCCAGAACGGTATCGGGGGCGGAGTGCCAGGTGAGCTGTCTGGCGTCGCCGCCGCCGGCGGGCATCACGAAGACGTCGTAGTTGCCGTAGCGGTTGGAAGAGAAAGCGATCCACTTGCCATCGGGCGAGTAGCGGGGCGCGATGTCGCGGGCAGGATGACTGGTGAGCCGCTGCAAGGCGGAGCCGTCTTCCTTGACGGTCCAAAGGTCACCCTGGTAGCTGAAGACGACGGCGCCCGAGTGGTAGTGGGGCTGGCGCAGCAACAGGGTTTGTGCGGATGCGCCGAGCGAGAGCAGCAGGAAGGCAAGGCAGGTGCGGGTCATCGAGATCTCCCAATTCGAGACAGTAACAGGAAGAGAGGCGGCCCGCGGGAATGGCGCGTTACTCCGGCGTTGAGATTTCCATGACGGTGGAAGCGCCGGGAGAAGCGCCGGGAGCCGTTGCGGAGCTGTTGGCCAGAGGATAGACTCGGTCCACAGCCGTTGAAAAGCAGGAGCGGAAGGAGACCGGCATGAACAACATGACGAGGCGGACATTTGCAGGAGGATTGAGCCTGGGGTTTGCGGCAGGGCAAGCTCCATCGGACCGCCTCAAGGTGGGCGTGATCGGGTGCGGAGGGAGAGGCGTGGGGGCGCACATCGCCACGCTGATGAAGATGAAGGAGACCGACAACGTCGAAGTGAACGCGGTGTGCGACGTCTTCGACAAGCGCGCCAGGCAGGCGGCGCAGATCACGGGCGGGCAGCCGTATCAGGATTACCGCGAACTGCTGGCCAACAAGGATGTGCAGATCGTCGTGATCGCCACGCCGGACCACTGGCATGCGCAGATGGCGATTGACGCGGCGAGCGCCGGCAAGCACATCTACTGCGAGAAGCCGATGGCGCATAGCGTGGAAGATGCCAAGCGCGTGGTGGCCAAGATCCGCGAGACGGGCGTGAAGATGCAGGTGGGCGTGCAGGGCATGTGCGACGACTCCTACGAGACCGCGAACAAGTACGTGAAAGACGGCACGCTGGGCAAGGTGGTGATCGCGCAGATCGACTATTCGCGCAACTACGACGGCGACTACTGGCTGAAGCCGGTGGATCCGGATCTGAAGCCCGGCGTGAACTTCAACTGGGAGATGTTCGTGGGACCGGCGCAGAAGCGGCCGTTCAGCGCGGAGCGGTATTTCAACTGGATCCGGTATTTCGACTATTCGGGCGGCGTGCCGGCGGGGCTGTTCGTCCACCGGGCCACTCGCCTGATCAAGGCGCTGGATTTGAAGTTCCCCGAATACGGCATGGCTTCAGGCGGAAAGTTCGAGTTCACGGCGAGCACGGCGGAGGTGCCGGATACGATCAACATCATGCTCGACTATCCGGGCGGGCCGACGGTGATGCTCATCTCATCTCTGGCTAACGACACACCGGTGCCGCACACGCTGCGCGGGCATAAGGCGACGCTGGAATTCACGCCGACAGGGTTCACCATCACGCCGCAGAAGCTCTACGCGAAGCAGGTCAGTCCGATTGTGCACAAGAAGACGGGCGGCGAGGATACGGAGCTGCATTTGAGAAACCTGATCCGGGCGGTGCGCTTCAATGAGCCGCTGAAGTGCGACGTGATGCTGGGCTACTACGGCGTGGTGGCCTGCCAGTTTGGCGTCATTTCGCAGCAGCAGCGGAAGTACCTGAAGTGGGACGCGGCGGCGGAAAGGATCATCCCGGCATGACGCGCGCCGCCTTGCTATTGGCAGCGAGTGTGGCGGCCTGGGGCGCCGGCCCGTTCCAATTCCGGGAGGAGAGTGCGGCGTCACTGTCGATTACCGACGGCGGTAAGCCGGTGCTGGTTTACAACCACGGGATGATGCTGAAGGAGGGCGTGGCGGAAAAGTTCCGTCGCTCCTCCTACATCCACCCGCTGTATGCACCGGATGGAACGGTGGTGACGGACGACTTTCCGAAGGACCATCCGCACCACAGGGGTGCGTGCTGGAGCTGGCCCATCGTGAAGTTCGAAGGCAGGACTTACGACGTGTGGGCGGTGGAAGGTATGCACCAGAAGTTTGTGCGCTGGATCGCCCGGAAGGCCAGCGCGAAGACGGCCGTGCTGGCGGTGGAGAACGGCTGGTATGTGGGCGAGAAGAAGGCCGTGAAGGAGAAGGTGGAGATCACCGTGCATCCGGCGGCGGGCGGGCGCCGGGCGATCGATCTGGCGCTGACGTTCGAAGCGGTGGATGCGGAGGTGACGCTCACCGGGCGGGAGGTGAAGGGCTACGGCGGATTCGGCGTGCGCTTCGCTCCGCGCACGGAGACGGTGCTGAAGACCGATGCCGGCGTGGAAGCGAAAGACACCGACATGGTTCCGCATCCCTGGGCGGAGCTGGCGGCGAACTTCGGCGGGCAGCGGGCCGGCCTGCGGGTGGAGGACATGCAGACGAACCCGAAGTTTCCGAACGGATGGTGCCTGCGCCATTACGGATATGTCGCGGTGAACTATCCGGGGCTGGAGACGATTTCTCTGGTGAAGGGCAAGCCGCTGAAGCTGCACTACCGGATGACGGTGTTTTCGGCGATGTAGACCTGCGCGTCGCCGGTGCGGTTGCTGGTGAAGGTCACCTGCTTTTCATCGGGCGAGTAGCAGGGGTGCGGGTGGGTCCATTGCGGGCCGTAGATCTGGTCGGCGGGGACTTCGAGCCAACTGAGGGTGGATTTGTCGCCGGCGTTCCAGTTGGCGGGCGTGGGCCTGGTCCATTGGGTGCCGGAGTTGCCGGATTCCGAAAGGCAGACGAGGCGGCGCTGGCCGGTGGCAACGTCGATCTGGAAGATGCCGAGGTCGGGGTGGTTGGTATCGCACAGGATGCGGGTGCCGGAGCGGTTGGGGCTGATGTGCCAGACGGGGTAATCGGTGATGGGGCGGATGGCGCGCGTCGTCCAATCCATGCGGTAGAGGCACTTCGGCCAATGCACGAAAACGAGATCGCCGGTAGTGCCTAAGAACGTCTCGTGCGTGATCCACTTCGAGCCGTCGTGCTGGTAGAGGCATTCGAGGCCGCTGCCGTCGCGGCGGACGCGGTACATGCGCGGGGCGGGATCGGCGGCGAACTCGATCCAATCGGGCTCCAGGGGGTGGAACTGGGGATGGATGACGGTGCGGGTGAAGGGGATGACGCGCCAGTCTCTGCCATCGGTCCGGCCGGTGACCAGGCCCTGCAGGCTGCCCTGCCTGATGGCGGCGGTCATCCAGCGGCCGTTGTCTCCGAGGGTACATTCGCCGAGCTGCGCGTTCTCGAACTCAACGATCTTCGTCTCCTCCAGGGATTTGCGGTCGAGATTCCAAATGGCTCCGGCGCGGACGAAGTAGACGCGATCGCCCGCGGGGGAGAGGGTTGGCGAGTAGGGATGGATGGGGCGGCCGGCGGTGAGTTGGCGGAGTTCGCCATCGGGCAGACGGGCTTCGAAGAGCTGGGCGTCGCCGGTGCGGTAGGAGGTGAAGATCAGGAACTGGGAGTCGGGCGTGAAAGAGCTTTGGAGGAAGTAGCTGAGGTGGTTGATGGAGCGGTGGCGGGTGACCTGGGTCATGCGCGCGCCGGTGGTGCGGGAGAGGTAGTTGGTGAGTTCGGAGGGGGAGGTGGCGCCTTTGCCGGGCGTGGGTTGGGGCACGATTCAGGATATCCGGGATCAGGCGCCGGCGCGGCGGCGATGAGCAGCCGCGCCGGCTGGCAGGGGTGTTAGAACGTGAGACGGAGGCCGAAGCGGAACTTGCGTTCGGAGCCGTCGAAGGCGCTGGTGATGGCCATGAAGTTGTTGGTGTTGGTGATGTTGCCGCTAGCGTCGATGGTGGCGTTGCTGACGTTGGAGTTGGGGTTGTTGAAGCGCGGGGTGTTGGTGATGTTGAACGATTCGGCCTTGAACTGAAGGATGAAGCGCTCAAACATGCGGAAGTCCTTGAAGATGGCCATGTCGGCCTTCTGGAAGCCGGGACCGCGGACGGAATTGCGTCCCATGGTGCCGAAACGGTAGACGTTCGAGGGGCGCTGGAAGTTCGGGTCGCGGAAGGACTTCACGTCGATGTACTGGGAACCGGGCCCGGCGCCGCCGAGGACGACGATGTCGCCGATCTGGTCGGCGGTCTGCGAAGAGCCGGGGGTGTTGAGGGAGTTGCCGCTGGCGGTGACGGTGAAGGGCGTGCCGCTGTAGGCGGAATAGATGCCATTCACGCGCCAGCCGCCGAGGATGGCGTCGGAGATGCCGGTGAGGGCGTACTTCTTGCCTTTGCCGAAGGGCATCTCGTAGACCCAGCTCATGACGAACATCTGCGGGCGGTCGTAGCCGGTGACGGAGCGATTGCGGCGAAGGGCGCTGGGCATGTTGGTGAGGGGTAGAGCGGCCCAGCCGTCATCGTCGGACATGCTGATGGATTTGGAGAAGGTGTAGGCGCCCTTGAGGAAGAGGCCGTGGGTGAAGTTCTTGTTGACGGCCACCTGGAGGGAGTGATAATTGCCCGAAGCCCATCCATCCCACATGAGCGCTTCGATGAGGCGGCCCTGGGTGGCGTAGAGCGGACGGCTGGTGTTGCCGCCGCCGATGTAGGTGGCAGCGTTGACGTCGACGTCGAGAAACTGGTGGACGGTCTGGTTGCCGACGTAGCCGACAGAGATGAGGACCTCTTCTGGCAGCTTGTGCTCGATGGTGAAGTTCCAGCTCTGGATGTAGCCGCGGTGGAGCAGGCCGGAGTAGGGGCTGCGGGGCCCCATGTTGACGGTGGGCGGCAGAGTCACCACGCCGGTGCTGATGTCGGGTGTGGCGACATCGGGGATGCCCTGGGCGAGCGTGCCGTACCAGGTGTACTGCGAGGGGGCAACCCAACTGGAGGAGATGGCAGCGGGGTAGAGCCCTTTCAACGGGCGCGAGAGCACCATGGGGTTAAACGTGATGCCATACCCGGAGCGGATGACGGTCTTGTCGCCCATGCGGTAGGCGATGCCGATGCGCGGCGCGATGAGCTTCTTGGAGACCTCGATATTGTTGTTCTCGGGGACATTGCCGACGCCGCCGAGGTAGACGAGGTTCGAAGAGGGATCCCATCGCTCGACGCCGCGGCCGTCGCCGCGATTGATCAGCGGGTAGTATTCGTAGCGTGCGCCGAGGTTGAGGGTGAGTTTGCGGGTGAGCTGCCAGCGGTCGCGGAAGTAGAAACCGAACTGCCACTCACGGGTGTGGAAGTCGTACATCTGGACCGATTTTCCGGCGCTACCGACGATATCGAGCAGGCCGGCGGCATATTGATGGATGCTGCGGGCCACCTGCCCGGCCAGGATAGTAGCGTTGCCGGTCGGCGTGAGCTGGCCGCGCGGGTTGGCAACTTCGGGCTGCCAGTGGTTGAGTGCGTGGCGGACCACGTCAACGCCCCAACGGAACTCGTGAGCGGATTTCACTTTCGAGAAGTTCGTGGTGTAGGTGTAAGAGTGGTCGTCGTAGAAGTTGGGATTGGAGGAGGAGCAGTTCCCCCAGGAGGTGAAGCCGTTGTCGATGCAAGGCTGACCGGAGTATCGGATGTCGCCGGCATAGGCCTTGCCGCCGTTGGTGCCGGGGATGCCCCAGACCTCCGAGCCCCAGTTCTTGCCGTAGTCGGGACCAAGCGCGATGTTCTTGAACTTGGTGTAGCCAAAAACGCCATCGATGAGGAACGTCGGCGACATGGTGAGATTGAAGCCGAAAGTGGGGATCTTGATGCTGACGTCAGCGGTGCCTAGCTGGCCGAGGGCGGGGCCGGTGAGTTCGCCGAGCGCGCCGGCGCCGGTGACGGGAGCGTTCATCTGGGAGTATTTGCCCCAGATCATCAGCTTGGTGTTGACGTTGTAGTTGGACTTGACGTCGTACTGGTCGCGGGTGAGGCCCAGAGTGGCTGAACTGTAGTAGTTGCCGGAGAGGTTGTAGGTATCGGTGCCGGGCTGATTCGGCAGAGGGGCGAGGGGCTGGATCTTGGTCCAGGTAGGCGAGAACCGGTTGGAGGGGATGATGTTGTTCGGAAACGGGGTGCGGCCGGTACCGGCGGAGGTGCCGGTGGCGGGATCGTAGATCTGTCCGAGGCCGGTATAGGCGGAGAAGTTGCCGGCGCGGACATCGGCGGGAGGAACGCTGGAGTTGGCGAACTGGCCGGTGCGTTCCCAGGTTCGTTCAAAGGAGAAGAAGTAGAAGAGCTTGTTCTTGATGATAGGGCCGCCGATGGTGCCTCCGGGGATGTTCACGATGGACTTGTTGAGCGGCGCGTGATCGATGTTGACCTTGTAGAAGTAAGGCCGGGCGTAGAGATGCTGGTTGTCGTGGTACCAGAAAGCAGAGCCGTGAAGCTGATTCGTGCCGGACTTGGTGACGACGGTAACCGCGGCGCCGCCGGCCATGCCCTGCTCGGCGTCGAAAGACGAGGTGGAGATGTTGACGGTTTCGATGGATTCAACCGGCGGGTTATAGAGCGTGTGGTGGGGGAGCCACACGTAGACGTTGGTGGCGCCGTCGACGCGCGTGTTGTTGTTGTTGCGGTTGGTGCCGTTGACGTTGGTGGTGAGGGAGCGCTGCGGTGAGGCGCCCATCGAGTTCTGGAACGCGGCCGGAGTGGCGCCGGGGACCAGATTGATCATGCTCTGGTAGTTGCGGTATGAGGGCAGCGGCAGCTCGACCACGGTGCGGGAGCCGATCTCGGCGCGGGTGTCGGCGCGGTCTGTCTGCAGTGCGGCGAAGGCGGCGGAGACAGTCACCTGTTCGGTGATCTGCCCCACTTCAAGGGTGAGTTCGACGCGGGTGACGGTATTGATGGTGACTTCGACACCGAGCCGGTTGAGCGTGCGGAAACCCGGCGCGGTGACGCTGACGTCGTAAATACCGGCAGGCAGACTGAGCGCGTTGTAGCGCCCCTGCTCATCGGCTTGTACTTCACGCGCGGTGCTGGTGGCCACGTGCTTCAAGGTGACCTTGGCGTTTGGCACGACTGCGCCGGACGGGTCCTGAACAGTTCCGACGATGGAACCATAAAGAACCTGGGCTGAAAGGGACTGCGGCAGTGTCCAAACGGTGAGAAGCACTGCCACACCGAGTGATTGGGCAATGCGGGAATTCCATAGCATACGCAACATTCACCTCCAGAAGGAATCAACTGTTCACATTGGACTCAACTCTGGCGAACGGGGCCGTGGAACGATCGGCTGGTGACTGACATGAAAGGTGTATCACGCCGCAACGGTAGAAACAACACCTGAACAAAACTTAAGTCACCATTCTGTGCCGTTGCCTGGCTGCTGCCGCGTGGCGGCAAACTCGCCGGAGGCCCCGAACTCATCCACGATGCCGGTGCCCGTCATCTTCGCATTGGTCTCCATCAAGTATTGATACGAGCCGCCGGCGCCAGGCCCGGTTCACACGGACCCTCGCGGCGCCGCCTGCCCTGCGGGCCGTTGACAGCTCACTGCCCACGGCGAGATGCTGGACGGCAACAGCATCATGCCCCGACTCACCCTCGCCCTCCTACTCAGCGCCTGCGCCTGCGCCCAAACCGTCAAATACGGCATCGAAGTGAAGCAAGGCGAGATGGACAAGCTGCTGGTGAAGGACTACCAGCCGGAATCGTCTCTGGTGGTGCACAAGTCCCACCTCACGAAGCCCAGGTTCCCCGTCATCGACATCCACAGCCACGCCTCGATGAACGGCATCAAGACCCGCGCCGATCTCGACGCCTGGGTGAAAACCATGGACGCCGTGGGCATCGAGATGTCGGTGGTCTTCACCGAAACCACTGGCGCTGAGTTCGACCGCATCGCCGACCTCATTCTCGGCGCTTACCCCAAGCGCTTCCAGGTCTGGTGCGGCATCGACACGAAGAACATCGACGATCCCGGCTATGCCGAGCGCGCCGTGAAGGAACTGGAGCGCTGCTACCGCAAGGGCGCGCGCGGCGTGGGGGAAGTCACGGATAAGGGCTGGGGCGTGCAGGCCGGCGAGAAGGGCGCACTGCCGCGCGCCAAACGTCTGCGGCTGGACGACGCGCGCCTCGACGCCTTCTGGCGCAAGTGCGCCGAGCTGAAGATCCCCGTCAACATTCATATTGCGGACCATCCCTCCTGCTGGCGCCCGCTCGGCCCGCACCAGGAGCGCACGCCCGATTTCCAGGGCTTCAACCTCTCCGGCAAAGACGTCCCCTCCTACGACGAACTGCTGGAGACGCGCGACCGCATGCTGGCCAGGCACACCCAAACCACGTTCATCTTCTGCCACCTCAGCAACCTCGGCAACGACCTCGGCCGCCTCTCCAAGGCGCTGGACCGCTTCCCCAACATGTACGTCGACATCTCCGCGCGCGACTACGAGATCGGCCGCCAGCCCCGCGCCGCCAAGGCGTTTCTCGAGAAGTACACAGGCCGCGTGACGTTCGGTACCGACATGGGCCGCGAGCGGAGCATGTACGAAGGCTGGTGGCGGCTGCTGGAATCGGACGACGAATACATTCCCGGCCGCATCTGGTGGCCCTACTATGGGCTAGCCCTGGAAGACCGCACGCTGAAACCGCTCTACCGCGACACCGCACTGAAGGTGCTCAACCTCAAGTGAAGCGGCCCATCTCGAACCTGCGCTGGTGGATCGGCGGAGTCCTGTTCGCATCCACCGTCATCAACTACATCGACCGCCAGACACTGAGCGTTCTCGCTCCGTATCTGAAATCCGAGTTCCGCTGGACCAACTCGGACTTCGCCGTCATCGTCATCAGCTTCCGCGTTGCCTACGCCGTGGGCCAGAGCGCCGCCGGCCGCATGCTGGACTGGCTGGGCACGCGCCGCGGCCTCACCGCCGGCGTGCTGTGGTACTCCGTGGCGGCGATGCTCACCTCGCTCGCCACAGGCTTGCGCAGCTTCGCCTTCTTCCGGTTTCTGCTGGGCACGGGTGAGGCGGCGAACTGGCCCGGGGCGACCAAAGCCGTCTCCGAGTGGTTTCCGAAATCGGAGCGGGGCCTGGCCGTCGCGCTGTTCGATTCCGGCTCCGCCGTGGGCGGCGCGGTGGCGCCTGCGCTGGTGGTGTGGCTCTACGCGCACTACGGCAGTTGGCGTCCGGTCTTCCTCATCACCGGCACGCTAGGCCTGCTCTGGCTGTGCCTGTGGCGCTGGATCTATCACAAGCCCGAAGACCATCCGCGCATCTCGGCAGAGGAGCGGGCGATGATTCTGGCTTCGCGCGAAGAGGAGCGCATCGCGGAAGCCGGCCCGCGCGCGAACTGGCTCGAACTGCTCCGCAGGAAAGAGACCTGGGGCATCGTGCTGGGCCGCGGCTTGACCGATCCGGTGTGGTTCTTCGTCACGGACTGGTTCGCCATCTACCTCGTCTCCAAGGGCTACGCCGTGGCGGACACGCTGGTGGGCTTCTGGGTGCCGTTTCTGGCCGCCGACGCCGGCAATTTCGCCGGTGGCTGGTTCTCCGGGCGTCTCGTGAAGCGCGGCTGGAGCCCGGTGCGGGCGCGCAAAGCGGTGATCGGCGTCTGCGGCTTGGGCATGGCGCTGATTGCGGGCGCGGCGCTGACGTCGAACCTGGCGCTGCTCATCTCGGCGTTCGGCATTTCCACGTTCTGCTACGCGGCCTGGTCCACCATGGGCCTGGCGCTGCCGACCGACATCTTCCCCAGCCACTCGGTGGCGACGGTGAGCGGCATGGGCGGCACGGGCGCGGGCATCGGCACCATCATCTCCACGTACCTGATCGGCTGGTCGGCCGACCGCTATTCCTTTGAGCCCGTGCTGCTGGGCGCCAGCGTGGTTCCGCTGGTGGCGACAGCGCTAGTATGGTTGCTGATCCAGGAGCGTGGAGGACGCGATGAAAAGATTCGTGCTGATGTTGACGACGGCGGCGGTGGTGTACGCGGCTGATTGCGCGGGACTCAAAAACGTCACATTGAAGGCCGTGACCATCACCGCGGCGGAAGCCGTTCCAGCAGGGCCTTTCACGCCGCCGGACAAATCCAAGGTCGGTAACATGCCGGCCTTCTGCCGTGTGGCGGGCACAAGCAGGCCCACGGCCGATTCCGAGATTCAATTCGAAGTCTGGATGCCCGCCGAAGGTTGGAACGGCAAGTTCCAGGGCGTCGGCAATGGCGGCTACGCCGGCACCATCAGCTACGGAGCCATGGCCACCGCCGTGCGCACCGGCTATGCCACCGCATCCACCGACACGGGCCACAAGGCCAATGGCGGCGGCGCGGGCTGGGCGCTGGGCCATCCCGAAAAAACCGCCGATTTCGGCCACCGCGCCATTCATGAGATGACCGTCCACGGCAAAGCGCTGGTGGCCGCCTACTACGGCAGCCCCGCCAAGCGTTCATACTTCAGCTCCTGCTCCAATGGCGGCCGGCAGGCCTTGATGGAGGCGCAGCGCTACCCCTCGGACTACGACGGCATCATCGCCGGAGCCCCCGCCAATGCCTGGACGCGGCTCATGGTGAACGCCGTGAATCTCTCCAAGGAGACCGCCGCCAGCGATGCCGGCTACATCCCCGCGGCCAAGCTGCCCGCCATCCAGGCCGCCGCTCTGGCCGCCTGCGACTCGGGCGATGGCGCCAAGGACGGCGTGATCGGCGACCCCGAACGCTGCCGCCTCGATCTGTCGCTGCTCGAATGCAAGGGCGCGGAGAACGACGAGTGCCTCACGCCGGCCCAGGTGAAAGCGCTGCGGGTGGTCTACGGCGGCACGAAGACCTCGAAGGGCAAGGTGGTGTCGCCCGGCTACACCATGGGCGGCGAGGCCGAATCCGGCGGCTGGGGGCCTTGGATCACCGGCGCTTCGCGCGAGAAGTCGCTCATGTTCATGTTCGGCACGGAGTTCTTCAAGAACATGGTCTATGCCGACAAGAGCTGGGACTACCGCAAGTTTGAAGTGGACCGCGACTGGAAGGCCGCCGAGGCGAAGGCCGGCCCGATGGTGAACTCGGATAATCCCAATCTGAAGAGCTTCTACGCCCGCGGCGGGAAGCTGATTCTCTATCACGGCTGGAGCGATGCGGCCATCCCCGGCCAGATGGTGGTGGACTACTACGAGAACGTGCGCAAGAAGGTTGGCGCGAAGAAGACCTCGGAGTTCGTGCGGCTCTTCATGGTGCCGGGCATGCAGCACTGCGGCGGGGGGTCGGGCACGAATTCGTTCGGCCAGGGCGGCACGGGCAAGGGCGACCCGAAGAACAACATCGTGGCGGCGCTGGAGCAGTGGGTGGAGCAGGGCGTAGCTCCGGAAGTGATCATCGCCTCCCGCACCACGGGCGGCAAGCTGGAAAAGACGCGCCCGCTCTGCGCGCATCCCAAAGTGGCAAAGTACAAGGGCGCGGGCGACGTGAACGACGCAGCCAACTGGGCCTGCGCCGCGCCCGGCAAGTGAGGCGATGCCGGCACGCAACACAAAACAGAAGGAGGCGATCCGCGCCGCGCTCGAATCGGCCGGCCGCCCGCTGACGGCCGACGAAGTGCTGGCCCATGCGCAGCGTGCCGTCACGGGCTTGGGCGCCGCCACGGTCTATCGCAATCTGCGCACTCTTCTGGACGAAGGCTGGCTGGCGGAGGTGCAGTTGCCGGGAGAGGTGACGCGCTACGAACTCTCCGGCAAAGGCCATCACCATCACTTCCACTGCCGCGCCTGCGGACAGGTGTTCGAACTGCCCGCCTGCCGGGGCGACTTCCCCGCCCTGGCCCCCAAGGGCTTCGAGGTCACCGGACACGAAGTGATCCTCTACGGCTACTGCCCCCGCTGCGCCCCGCCTCCGCGCAGGCTGCGGGTCTGAACAGTCTCCGTTCAACCCTCCAGCCACGGCTGCGGGTCCACCTCGGCGAACTTCGCCCGGCCGAACTTCTCTTTCATCGCATAAGGCACCGTGCAGTCGAAAATGGTCTTGCACGAGATGCCCGGCGCGGAAATGGACGGGCTGAACTGCGGCGATTGCGAAGGGTCCAGCG
>JARKQJ010000079.1 GCA_029973955.1 Paludibaculum sp.
CGGCTTCACGGTGGCCCCTGGACTTCGTCTCGGGGGATACGGCTTCACGGTGGCCCCTGGACTTCGTCTCGGGGGAACACGGCTTCATGGTGGCCCCTGGACTTCGTCTTGGGGGAACACGGCTTCACGGTGGCCCCTGGACTTCGTCTCGGGGGAACACGGCTTCATGGTGGCCCCTGGACTTCGTCTCGGGGGGATACGGCTCCATGGTGGCCCCGAGACTTCGTCTCGGGGGAATACGGCTTCACGGTGGCGGGTCAGGCAGGCTCCTGCTGGGTGAGGCAGTGCAGCGAGCCGAAGCCTAGGACCAAGTCGACGGCGTGGATTCCGACGACGGGGCGGTCTTTGAAGAGTTCGCCGAGGATGCCAAGGGCGACACGGTCGTTGACGTCGTTGAACGTGGGGACGATGACGGCGGCATTGGAGATGTAGAAGTTGGCGTAGCTGGCCGGGAGGCGCTCGCCTTCGAAGTAGAGCGGCGAGGGCATGGGGAGAGCGATGACTTCCGGTTTGGAGCCGTCTTCGAGGCGGAGGCCGCCGATGCGCTCCCAGTTTTCGTTGAGCGGGCGGTAGTTGATGTCCTTGGGGTTGGATTCCCTGATCAGGACGAGGGTGGTGGGGTTGACGAAGCGGCAGATGTCGTCGATGTGGCCGTGGGTATCGTCGCCGACGGGGCCGGCGGCGAGCCAGCAGACGTTGGTGACGCCGAGAGATTGCTTGAGGACCTCATCGAAGGCTTCGCGGCCGACGCCTGGGTTGCGGACCTGGGTGACGGGGTCGAGGTAGCATTCCTCGGTGGTGAGGAGGGTGCCGCGGCCGTTCACTTCGATGCCGCCGCCTTCCAGGACGAAGGGTTTGCCGTCGAGGTGGATGTCGAAGAGTTTCTTATTCAGCAAACGGGCGGCGGTGTCGGGGACTTTGCGGTCCTTCTGCCAGTCGGGGTATTTGGCCCAGGCGTTGAAGTGGAAGTGGACGATGGACTTTTCGCGGCGCGTGCCGGACTGGCGGGTGATCCAGATGGGGCCGGTGTCGCGGGTCCAGCCGCGATTGGTGGGGTGGAGGATGAATTCGACGCGCTTCAACTGAGCGCCGGCCTTGGAGAGATAGGCGCGGGCGAGCTTTTCATCGGCGCGGCTGTTGACGAGAATACGAACGGTTTCGCCGGCCTCGATCTTGCGGACCATTTCGCCGTAGACCCAGCGGATGGTGTCGAGCTTGCCGGGCCAATCGGTCTCGTTGTGGGGCCAGCCAAGCCAGGTGGCCGAATGACGTTCCCACTCGGCGGGCATGCGGTAGCCGAGCGCGGCGGGCGTCTTTTCGGTCTTTGGAGTACGTTCTGCCATAATTGTATTGTCGACCATGGCCACGAAATCCAAAACTACCCGCCGTTACCGCGAAGACATGACGGAGATGCCGGACTGGCTGAAGCAGAAGAAATGCCCGATGAGGGAGAAGTTCCTCGCCGGCCAGCGCATCATGCCGAAGAACCTGACAGGGAAGGAGAAGCTTGCCGAGATCATCGACAACACCTTCCTGGCTTACAATTCGGCGCGCCTGAAGGAAGGCGCGCGGCTGTTCACGCAGAAGATGCTGGAGCCGGACGTGACGATCGGCATGAGCCTCTCCGGGGCATTGACGCCGGCCGGACTGGGCGCATCCTCGATTGTGCCGCTGATCAAAGCGGGCTTCGTGGACTGGATTGTCGCCACGGGCGCAAACCTTTACCACGACCTGCATTTCGCCCTGAACTATCCGGTGCACGTGGGTGACTTCCGGATGGACGATACGCAGCTCCGCGACAACGACATCGTGCGCGTGTACGACGTGCTGATGGGCTACAGCGACTGCCTGATGGCGACGGACGAGATTCTGCGCGAGATCCTGGTGCAGCCGGAGTTCCAGAAAGAGATGGGCACGGCCGAACTGCACCACCTGCTGGGCAAGTACGCGGCGGAGTGGGAGCGCAAGGCGGGGCTGAAAGACGTCTCCGTGCTGGCGGCGGCTTACCGCGCGGGCGTGCCTTGCTACACGTCGTCGCCGGGCGACTCGACGATCGGCATGAACGTGGCGGGCGTGGAGCTGCGCGGCAACAAGCTGCGGATGAACCCGTCGATCGACGTCAACGAGACGACGGCGTTCGTGCTGGCGGCCAAGCGCGGCGGCGGCAAGAGCGCCGTTGTGCTGTGGGGCGGCGGCAGCCCGAAGAACTTCATGCTGCAGACTGAGCCGCAGATCCAGGAAGTGCTGCGCATCAAGGAATACGGCCAGGACTACTTCCTACAGGTGACCGACGCGCGTCCTGACACGGGCGGGCTGAGCGGCGCGACGCCGAGCGAAGCGGTGAGTTGGGGCAAGGTGGATCCCGACCGGCTGCCGGACGCCGTGGTCTGCTACACCGACACTACGATTGCGATGCCGCTGCTGACCAGCTACGCGCTGGCGAAGCATCCGAAGCGGAAGTTGCGGCGGCTGTATGACCAGCGCGGGGCGATGGTGAAGGCGCTCACCAAGGAGTACTTCAAACACAACCAGGTGAAGATGCTGGACGGCTCCGAGCCGGTATTCGACTAGAATGACCGCGCGACAGCTTCAGGCGATCGCTCAGGAACACGGCACACCCGTGGTTGTGATCGACCACGACGAGATCCGGCGGAACTTTCGCGAGTTCCGCCGGCATCTGCCGAAGGTGCAGCCGTATTACGCGGTGAAGGCGAACCCGGCGCCGGAGATCATCGAAACGCTGTACCACGAGGGAGCAAGTTTCGACGTGGCGTCGCTGCCGGAGTTCCTGCTGGTGTATCGCAACATCAAGCGGCTTTCGGCAAAGGAGCGGCAGGACTTCGTGTGGGACAAGATCGTCTACGCGAATCCGATCAAGCCGCAGAAGACGCTGGAGGCGCTGAACAAGTACAAGCCGCTGGTGACGTACGACAACCTGGATGAGCTGATGAAGATCCAGAAGTACGCTCCGAAGGCGGGGGTGGCGCTACGCCTGAGGGTGCCGAATACAGGTTCGATGGTGGAGCTTTCCTCGAAGTTCGGCTGCGACCCGGGGGAGGCGCTGGAGCTGATCCTGAAGGCGTTCAAGATGGGGCTGACGGTGGAGGGCGTGAGCTTCCACGTGGGCAGCCAGTGCATCAACGACGACAATTTCGTGCAGGCGCTGAACATTGCGGCGGCGGTGCTGGACGAGGCGCGGGTCCACGGGCACGAGATCAAGATCCTGGACATCGGTGGCGGCTTCCCTGCCCCGTACAACGCGCAGGTGCCGGCGATCGACGCGCTGGCGCGCAAGCTGAACGCGGAGATCGACCGGCTGTTCGGCCCGGAGATCGAGATTCTGGCCGAGCCGGGGCGCTACATGGTGGCGTCGGCGGCGACGCTGGTGGCTACGGTGATCGGCCGGACGCACCGCGACGGCAAAACCTGCTACTACATCGACGACAGCGTGTACCACACGTTTTCCGGGATGATCTTCGACCACTGCCAGTATCCGATTAAGAGTTTCAAAAGCGGCAAGACGGAGGTGTGCTCGGTCTTCGGGCAGACCTGCGACGGGCTGGACACGATCTCGCAATCGGAAGAGCTGCCGCGGCTGGAGATCGGTGACTCTGTTTACGCCGAGAACATCGGCGCCTATTCCAACGCCAGTTCCACCCACTTCAACGGCTTCCCGCCGGCGAAAGTGGTCCACGTAAATCGCTGAGACTGTGAGTCCTTTCGCGCTCATCGCCGGAACGCTGTTACTGGCAGGGGTGTTGTGCGCGGACAGCCGCAACCAGGAGTTTTCAGACTTCACGACGCCGCTGCCGGTGAAGCCGGGCGACACACTGGTGATCGGCGTAGTAGGCGGATGGGAGCGCTGGGACAACCCGGTGCGGTGCGTGCGGCGGACGGCGATCGTGGTGAAGCGTCAGAATCTGCCGGGCGTGCAGGTGGAGACGGTAGAGAACCACAAGTTGGAACTGGCCGAGGAACTGGCCAGAAAAGCGTTCGATTTCAACCGGGACGGGGTGGTCTCCAAAGAGGAAGCGGCGAAGGCGCGCGTGGTGGTGTTTGGGCAGAGCATGGGGGGACGCGCGGCGCTGGAGCTATGCAGGACGCTGGAGGGGATGGGCATCCAGGTGCGGCTGCTGATTGTGGTGGACGCATTCGGCAAGGACAGCTACGTTGTGCCGGCGAACGTGCGGGAGGCGGCGAACTGGTTTCAAAGGGATCACCTGGTGCTGAAGGGCGCGCCGGAGCTCACGGCGGCGGATCCGCACAGGACGCGGATTCTGGAGAACACGCAGATCTCGTTCAAAGGCCGGAAAGACGCGCAGGCATACGAGCTTTCGTTCGTACAGCGGCAACTGATGGACGAGCACGCGCGCATGGAGTACGTGCCGGAGCTGTGGGGCAAGATCGAGCGGATGCTTATTGAAGCAGCGCGCGCACGCGACTGAAGTCGGCGTCGAGACCGGGCGGGGGCTTCAAGCCGAGCAGGCGGCAGAGGAGCGCGTAGACATCGACGGTCTGGGCGGGCGGAATGAGGGCGCCGCGGCGGAAGGCGGGACCGATGCCGGTGAGCATGCCGCGCATCTGCGGGTATTTCTCCGGATCGTAGCCGTGCATCCCTTTGAGATCGGGAACGGGCTTGGCGGCGGGGTCTCCGGGGGGCACAACGTAAATGATGGAAGGTGTTTTGGGGGTGAGGATGAGGTCGCCGATGCGCGGGTTGCCCTGGTAGTGGAGATGGGCAGGCACTTCGGAGGCGCGCCAGACGTTGATTTCGGGGGCGTTTTTGAGGAGTTCGGTGCGAACGCGTTCGGGATCGTCGCAGTAGAGCATAGTCATGGGGGCTTCGTTGGCGGCGCGGCAGCCGGCGAAGTTGGCGCGGGGGGTGAGGTCGATGTTACTTTCGACGGCGATCTGGCCGTGATCGGAGAGCAGGACGATGTTGAGGTTGGGCTGGATGGCGCGGGCGCGCTGAACCAGGGCGCCGACGGAGGCGTCTACCATGGCGATGGCGGCTTTGGTGTCGGGAGAGTCCGGGCCGGTGCGATGGCCGGCTGAATCGACGTCGCTGAAGTAGACGATGACGAGGCCGGGCTTCAGCGGGCCCTCCATGCGAAGCCACTGTTCCACCTGGGCGATACGTTCCTCATGAGGGACGCGGCCGTCGTACTTCTTCCAATAAGTGGGGCGTTTGCCGCCGATCTCGGCGTCAGTACCGGGCCAGAAGAAAGTGGCGGCATGGACGCCCTGCGCTTCGGCCAGCAGCCAGATCGGGTCGCCGCCGTACCATTCCCCTTCTGAGGCAGTGGAGGTGTAGCTGAAGCCGCGGTTCTTCTGGCGGTCGAAGAACATCATGGCGACGATGCCGTGGCGCGCCGGGTAGAGGCCGGTGGCCATGGAGTGGAAGTTGGGGAAGGTGGTGGAGGGGAAGGCGGGGATGAGGCCCTGAACGCTGGCGCCCTGTTTCTGGAGCGCGAGGATGTGGGTGGCGTTCTCGCGCTGGGCGAAGTCTGAGCGGAAGCCGTCGACGGCGATGACGAGCACGGGAGGTGCCGCGGAGAGGGTAACGGAGAGGATGGCGAGAAGAAGCAGGCAGGAGCGCATCCCTTTCATTATGACCGGGGC
Source organism: Paludibaculum sp. (assembly GCA_029973955.1). Lineage (GTDB taxonomy): Bacteria > Acidobacteriota > Terriglobia > Bryobacterales > Bryobacteraceae > Paludibaculum. Next base: position 5,623 of record JARKQJ010000079.1, read on the forward strand.
GGCGGGAGTAGACTGAATCTGCCATGCAGTTTACAAGACGAGGATTCCTGGCCGCGGCGCCGTTCTTGAAGGTGGCACGGGCGGCCGAGAGCGGCGTGCGGGTGGGTTCGCCGGCAGAGTTGACGGCGGCGTTGAAGCAGGCCCGGCCGGGCGATGTCATCTTGCTGGCGCAGGGTGAGTGGAAGGACGCGGACCTGCTGGTGGAAGTGCAGGGCGAAGAAGAAGCGCCTATCCGAGTGCTGGCCGAAGCACCGGGGCGCACGGTACTGACGGGACTCTCGCGGCTGCGGCTGGCGGGGCGCTACACGAGAGTGGAAGGCCTACTGTTCCAGGGGTGCACTTATCCGGGCGACCTGATTCAGTTCCGCTCCTCCTCCACGAAACTGGCGCGCGGCTGCAAACTGCTGGACTGCGCGATTGTGGACTGCAACCCCGAAGACCCGGAGCTGACGACCCGCTGGGTCTCGATCTACGGAAGCTGGAACGAGGTGGCGCGCTGCTATGTAGCCGGCAAGAAGAACATCGGCACGACGCTGGTGGTCTGGTTGAACGGCGAGCCGAACTACCACCGGATCGGAGAGTGCTGGTTCGGCCCGCGGGCGCTGCTGGGTGTGAATGGCGGAGAGACGATCCGGGTGGGCGACTCGGCAACGAGTATGCAGGACTCGGTGAGCGTGGTGGAGAACAACTATTTCGAGCGGTGCGACGGCGAGATCGAGGCGATCTCGAACAAGAGCTGCGGCAACATCTACCAATCGAATTTCTTCGACCGCTGCGAGGCGACACTGACGCTGCGGCACGGCAATCGCTGCCGGGTGGAGGGCAACCACTTCCACGGCGGCGGCTCAAAGAGCGCGGGGGGCATCCGGATTATCGGCGAGGGGCACGTGGTGGTAAACAATCTGATTGAAGCGTGCAATGGAACGGGCTTCAGGTCGGCGATCTCGGTGGTGAACGGTCTGCCGGACTCGCCGCTGAACGGCTACATGCAGGTGAAGGCCGCGCTGATCGCGCACAACACGATCATCGACTGCGCGCAGCCGGTAGCGGTGGGGATCAACGGCGGGAACGCGAGCCTGACGCTGCCGCCGGAGGATGTGCGCGTGGCGGCGAACAGGATCGGCAGCAGTCAGGAGTTCGAACGCGCGGCCGATGGCGTGCCGCGTCCGCTGGTGTGGCGGCTGACGGAGGAGCAGGTGGCGGAGGTGACTGAAGACATCGACGGGCAGCGGCGTCCGGAGGGCAGGCAGGAGGGCTGTGACGAGCCGCCGGATGGGACGCGGCTGCGCTGGCGATGGGCTGCGGACACGGCGGGTCCGAACTGGTGGCCGCGCGGATAGCCGGACGGTGGCTGATGGCGTGTTCGCAGTAGAATGACAGAGTCCGAAAGGAGTCAGTCATGCCATCGAGCAGGCGCACGTTCCTGGTGAGTTCCGCGGGCGCGGCGGCATTGCGGGGTGCGGCCGGGGACAGGATCAGAGTGGCGATGATCGGGGCCGGTGGACGCGGGCGGGACCACTTCAACATGGTGCGCACGTCTGGCGAGAACGCGACCATTGCGGCGGTGTGCGACGTGTGGAAGGTGAACCGCGAAGCCATGGCGGCGAGCGTGCAGAAAGAGTTCGGCGCGGCGCCGAAACAGACGACGCGCTATCAGGACGTGCTGGCGATGAAGGACATCGACGCGGTGCTGATCGCCACGCCGGACGTGACGCATCCGAAGATTCTGGCCGACGCCGTGGCGGCGGGCAAAGACGTATACGTGGAGAAGCCGTTCGCGGTGGACATTGCGGACGCGCGGATGGCGTACCAGGCGGTGAAGGCGTCGAAGCAGGTGGTGCAGGTGGGCACGCAGCGGCGGAGCGATCCGGGGCTGATGGCGGCGGCGAAGCTGATTCACGAAGGCGCGATCGGGAAGGTGACGCGCGTATCGATGGAGTATCACTTCCAGGAGCCGCGCTGGCGGCGCGACTATCACATGATCCGGGCGGAGGACATCGACTGGGAGGCGTTCCAGTTCGGCGGGCGGATCCAGGGCCCGTTCGACGCGCGGAAGTTCCGCGAGTGGCAGCTCTTCAGCGATGCGACGTCGGGCATCGCGGGGCTGTGGCTGTGCCACTTCAGCGACATGATGGCGTGGTACCTGAACGATCCCTATCCGCAGGGCGTGATGTCGATGGGCGGGGTGTACCTGTGGAAAGACGGGCGGGAGACGAGCGACGTTTTCCAGTCGATGCTGGAGTACAAGGACTGCCTGATCACGTTCGCCATGAGTTTGACCAACGCGGCGGGGAGCAGGCACCTGTGGTTCGGGACGAAGGGAGTGCTGGATCCGGAGGCACTGAAGGTGACGGGCGACGGCAGCAAGGATCCAGACCGGGTGATGGAGCCGTACCCGATCAAGAAAGCGGAGGGGGTGGAATCGCATATGGCGAACTTCTTCCGCTGCATCAGGACACGCGGGACGCCGCGGGCACCGGTGGAGGCGGGCTTTTCGCACGCTGTGGCGGGATGCATGGCGGCGGTGTCGCTGCAGACGGGACGGAAGACGAAGTTTAACCGGGAGACTTTGGAGATCGTATGACGCGGAGGGAGTTCACGATGAGTATGGCGTCGATGCTGATGAAAGAGGCGGCGCCGATCCGGTCGATTGACGTATTGCCGATCCGCTATCCGGTGAGCGGGTTCTTCAAGTTCTTCACCAAGCCGGAGCGGCCGGCGATCTTCGTCAAGGTCACGTGCGAGGACGGCACGGTGGGCTGGGGCCAGAGTGTGCCGGTGCAGACGTGGAGCTACGAGACGCTGGAGTCGGCCACGACGGCGCTAAGGGGGTACCTGGCTCCGGCGCTGATCGGAAAGAATCCGACGGACATCGAGGGCGCGCACGCGCTGATGAACAAGGCGATCGCGCCGTCGTATTCGACGGGCATGCCGATCGCGAAGGCGGGGCTCGACCTGGCGCTGCACGACATCGCGGGCAAGCTGGCCGGGAAGAGCCTGCCGGAGTTGTGGGGCCGGAAGCCGCTGGAGAAAGTGGTGCTGAGCTGGACGGTGAACGTGAAGACGATCGCCGAAGTGGAGCCGCTGATGGAGCACGGCCGCAAGCTCGGCTACAAGCACTTCAACATCAAGGTGGCGCCGGATCCGAAATTCGACTGCGAACTAGCGCGCACGGTTCGCAAGCTGGCGCCGGAGTGTTTTCTGTGGGCCGACGCCAACGGCGGCTATGCGCTGGCGGATGCGCTGGCCGCGCTGCCGCAGTTGCGCGACCTGGGCGTGAACGTGATGGAGCAGCCCATGGCGCCGAACCGGCTTTCGGGGCTGGCGGCGATCAAGCGGCAGGGGGCGCTGCCGATCCTCTTCGACGAGGGCGTGGTGAACGTGGTGGATCTGGAGGAGTTCCACAAACTGGATCTGCTGGACGGCGTGGCGATGAAGCCGGCGCGGACAGCGGGGCTGTGGGACGCGCGGCGGCAGGTGGAGTATCTGGAGCGGAACAAGATGATGTTCCTGGGCAGCGGGCTGACGGATCCGGATGTTTCGCTGGCGGCGTCGCTGGCGCTGTACGGGGCATACCGGTTGAAATTCCCGGCGGCGCTGAACGGGCTGCAGTTCCTCACCGGATCGTGGCTGAAGAAGCCGTTCGTGCTGGAAGACGGCGCGCTGAGAGTGCCCACAGGGCCGGGGCTGGGCGTGGAAGTGGACGAAGAGAGGGTGAGACGGGATTCCCATGATTAGAACAATTCTTGGCATCTTCGTTCTGGGGCTGCCGCTGGCCGCGCAGATCACCATCGGCGAGCCCGCCTACGGCCGAGTGGAGCTGAAAGAAGCGGGCAAGGCCGCCCTGGTCTACAACTACGATTCGCAGTTGAAGGAAGGGGCGCCGGAGGACCGGAGGAGCTGCTGCTACGTGTTCCCGGTGTACACGCCGGCGGGCGTGTCGATGCTGGATGACTTCCCGAAGGACCACTATCATCACCACGGCGTGTTCTGGGCCTGGCCGGTGGTGGAGACGCCGACGGGCAAGTACGACCTGTGGATGTACAAGGGCGTGCAGCACAAGTTTGAGAAGTGGATTTCGAAGCGCGTGGAGAAGAAGACGGCGGCGCTGGCGGTGGCCAACGGCTGGTACGCGGGGGAGAAGAAGCTGATGTCGGAGGAGGTTCGCCTGCGGCTGTTTCCGGCTGAGGGCAAGAGCCGGCGGTTCGAGGTGACGGTGAAGCTGGAGGCTGAGTCGGAGCCGGTGACGATCCGGGGGTCGCAGGAGAAGGGGAAGAGCTACGGCGGATTCAGCGCCCGGTTCGCGCCCCGGGAGGGGACGGCGCTGAACTCCGCCGAAGGGCCGGTGGCCAAGGATGAGGATCTGGTGAACCACCGGTGGGCGGAACTGACCGCGGCTTACGGCGGAAAGAGGGCGACGCTGCGGATAACGCCATCGGAGAAGAACCAGGGCGTGCCTTACCAGTGGTGCCTGCGGAACTACGGGTTCGTGGGGGCGTCGTTCCCGGGACGGACGGAGACGGTGCAGGGGTTCACGCTGGAGAAAGGCAAGCCGCTGGTGCTGAGCTTCGTGGTGACCGTGACGGATCTGGACTAGCTACCACAGGTGGGAGGCGACCAGATGCGGAGGGCCGGGCGACTTGCCCAGCACTTCCACCTGGACGACGAGTTGCATGTTCCTGCGGGGCCAATCGGCGGGGAGCGCGCGCAACAAGGTGTCGAGCGCCGCGCCGGTGGTCAGCAGCTCGCCGGCGGCCTGGGTGCCGTAGTGGCCGAGGCCGGCGGCGATGATGACGGGCCGGCCGGTGCGGGATTCGAACAGGCGGGTAATGATGGCGTAGTCGGTGAGCGAGGCGGCGCGAGTCATGGTATAGCGCTGATGGTTGCCGCCGGTGTCGTCGATGTAGTTGATCCCGTTCTCCTTGCGGAATACATAGCGGAAGCCCTCGCTCATCTGCATGGTCCACTGGTTGGTGAAGGCGCCGACGAAGACAGCCGGGGAGTTGCGGAGTTCGGCGAAAGAGGTGTCGTTGCCGGGACGGATCTGGTAGGGCTTGCCGTAGACGGCGAAGTGGGCGGCGAGGCGGGAAGCGGCCATGAGATCGCCCACGCCGATGTAGTCGGAGGAGTTGGGGTGGATGTCGGCGCGATTCACGGTGGGGGTGTTCGCGTCACGAATGGCGGGGGTGAGGACGTGGACGGTAGGGTTGGGGACGGAGATGAGGACGGTGCCGTCGGCGGCGAGGAAGGGCTCCCAGAAGAGGCGCGACGGGGCATGACCGCGCCGCCAGGCAAGGCCAATGGCGAGGGCGGCGGTGATGAGAATCACGGCAGTTGAGATCCAGATCCAATGAACCTTGGCGGCCATGCCCGTTCGTAACGGTGAGGCCTGCGGCATAACGGGCGCGGTTACGGGCCGGAAGTCAGGCACATAAGAGCCAGTAGGCAGGAAGATCTCGACATCGGCCGGCGGGCCGACCTCCTGATAGGCCTGGACGAGCCGGCGCCGGACCTCATTGGCCTTGACGCGCACAATGGCGTCGTCACTGGTGTCGTAGTCCGGCGTCCGGCGGAAGAGCGCCACGCCGAGCGTGCGTTCTTTCAGGGTATCGGCTTGCCCCCGGAGAGTGGCTTCGACGATGTAGTGGAGGAACTCCTGGCTGCGCTTGGAACCCTTGAGCGCAGGGCTGGCGAGCAGGCGCTCAAGCTCCCGGAGGACGGCCTCCGAACTGACAGTTTCTGGCCCTGTCACAGACATCGATATATAAAATAACAGCTTTTCGCACCTGTTTGTGACTGTTTTGATCCTTGCCGGGGGCTGCCGTCCGGCGCAGAGTGAGAGGCGCAGGAGGTACCGGCAAGATGGCACAAATCACCCGGAGAGAAGCGATTCAGACGGCCGCGGCAGCAGCGGCGGCGGCAGGACTGGGGGCGTGTGGAGGTTCAGCGCAGAGGGCCACGAAGGGGGAGGGAGTCCCCTACGTTCTGATTGGCGCGGGCGACCGCGGATCGTTTCTCCTGAAACGACTCGCGGGGACGGTGGGCGGGCGGTGCGTGGGCATCTGCGACACCTACGAGCCGAACCTGAGGAACGCGCTGCAGTTTGCACCCGCGGGCGTGAAGCAATACCGCGATCACCGCGCGGTGCTGGATGACAAGGAGGTGCAGGCGGTGATCATCGCCACACCGCTCTACCGGCACTTTGACGTGACGCGCGACGCCCTGGAAGCCGGCAGGCACGCCTTCTGCGAGAAGAGCCTGGTGTTCCGCGCCGAAGAGGTCCACGCGCTACGGGCGCTGTGCGAAGCGCGGCCCAGGCAGGTGCTGCAGACGGGCCTGCAGCGGCGCTATAGCCCGTTCTACCAGGCGGCGCGTCAGATGATCGAGAAAGGCCTTCTGGGTGACGTCATGCACATCCGCGCGCAGTGGCACAGGAACGGCGCGGGGCGGCGGCCGGTGCAGGACCCGAAGCTGGAGCGGCAGATCAATTGGCGCTTCTATAAAGAGTACTCGGCCGGGCCGGCGGCGGAACTGGCCTCACACCAGATGGACGTGGCCGATTGGATGTTCGGCGCCACTCCGGAGTTCGTCAGCGGGGTGGGTGGCATCGATTACTGGAAGGACGGGCGCGAGACCTACGACAACATCCACCTGATCTTCCGCTATCCGCGCGGGCAGAAGCTGGTGTACACGTCGATCTCCTACAACGGCCACTGCGACCTGCTTTACGGCAAGCGCCCGAACTTCGGCGAGGAGATCTGCGGCACGGCCGGAACGCTGCACATCACCATCGGCGACGCCGCCAATCCGGCAGTGGGACCGGCGATGGGCATGTGGTTCAGTGAGCCGAACGCACCGAAGAAGGAAACGGGCAAGAAGAGCGAGAACTGGGTGGCGGGCGCCACGGTTTCCACGGAGAAGATGACGTCGAAGGGCTTGCCACTGCTGCTGCCGAAGGACGTGGTGCAGCGGAGCGACGGCTTCCTGGAGAAAGAACTGAAGTTCGCGCGGCAGTGGCTGTACAAGCACGACATCGCGGCGCCGGAAGAGGATCGCAATCCGGTGGATCTGTCGCTGGAGGATTTCTTCCGGTGCGTGCGGACCGGTGCGCGGCCGAGAGCGGATCTGGAGGTAGGATTGGCCGATTCCACAGGCGTCATCCTGTCGAACCTGGCGATGGAAGAGGGGCGCCGGGTGTTCTATAGCGAGATCGGGAAGCTGGGCCGCGGCCCACTCTCCTAACGAGCCCGGGGGAACCTCGCAGACCAGTACGATGTCCGCCGTACCCAGATTGCACAAGACCCTGCAACTTCTCCCAACGGTGAGCCGTCGCATAATGGGTGTGAGGTTCCCCAGGATATGCGCATACTCCATCTCCCCCTATTGCTGGCGGCCCTTGCTGCGCCAACGCTGGCAGACCGCATTACGTTGAAAAACGGAGACCGCCTGACGGGATCCATCGTGACCACAGACGACAAGACGCTGACACTGAAGACAGACTTCGCCGGTGAAATCAAGATCGACCGCACGACCATTGCCGGCATCCAGAGCGATAAACCGCTGAACGTCACCGTGAAGGATCAGGGCCGGATTCAGGCCAAGGTGGACGCGGTGGAGGGCGAAGCGAAGCTGAGCAAAGCCGACGGATCAGTGATTGCGGTGCCGCCTTCGGCCGTGGCCGCGCTGCGCGACGATGCATCGCAGAAGGCGTGGGAGCGCGAAGAGGAGCGGCTGCACCATCCCCGGCTGAACGACTTCTGGAGCGGTTTCGTCACACTGGGCCTGGCCAACGCGTCGGGCAATTCGAAGACGCTCTCCGTCAGCACCACCGCATCCGCCGTGCGGGCGGCGGGCAAGAACAAAATGGCCCTCAGCTTCGCGCAGTTGTACGCGTCGCAGAACACGACGCTGCCATACGGCGCGACGGCCAACCGCATCACCGGCGGTTTCCGGATCGACAGGGATGTGACCTCGCGGCTGTTCGTCTACGGCGCGAACGTCTACGACTACGACCGCTTCCTGGATCTGGACCTGCGGATTGTGGCTGGAGGCGGCTTGGGCTGGCACGCCTGGAAGAGCAACAAGGGCTACTTCGACGTGGGCGGCGGCGGAAACTGGAATCGTGAAAAGTTTTCGCCGGTCACCGGCCCCGTGACGCGCAACTCGATGGAAGCCACGGTCTCCGAGGAGTTCAGCTATCAGCCCTATTCCAAGCTGAAGCTCTTCGAGCGGCTCACCTTCTTCCCCAACCTGAGCGAGGCGGGCGAGTTCCGGTTCACCTTCGATTCCAGCGCCAGCGTTCCAGTGAACAAGTGGCTGGAGTGGAATGTGGGATTCAACAACCGGTACCTTTCGAATCCGCTGTCGGACAAGAAGAAGAACGACACCATTCTCACGATGGGCATCCGCGTGAGCTTCGACCAGACGAAGCGCTAGGATCAGGCTTCGACGGCGATTACTTCATATTCCCGGACGCCGGGCAACTCCAATTCGAGCTGGCCTTCCGCAACACGGAAGGCCAGTTTTGTTTTTGCCTCCAACGCGGTGGCGAGGCGCGGACGGAAGCCCGCGGGAAGCGCCAGGCGCACTTTCTGCGGCCCCAGGGGATAGAGTTCGCGGGCCGGACCGTGCATCAGCGCGGGATTGGTGTAATTCACGATGTGGAGCGCCAGGCCGGGCTCGGTGCGCCAGTAGAAGAGGTCGACGAGGCCGGCGCCGCCCACATGCGCGCCGAGTTGGCCACGGGCGGCCCAGCGGACGGCATTGGCGAGCAGGCGGGAGAGATCCGGATTCCAACTGCGCCAGAGGGTGCGGTCGGGGTCGGAGGGGAAGTAGGCGACACGGCCGGGCTGTTCCTGGAGGAACAGTTCAGGGCCGGCAGGGCGGTCGTCGGCGCGGTAGACCATCTCCGGCGGAAAGGCCGGATAGGGCGGGATGCGGACGAGGGCGGCCTGTGGCGACTCCGGCACCAGCGCGCGCACCGGCACGCGAAATTGCGGGCCGGGAAGATACCGCGTCTGTTCGAACCCGGCGAGCACCTCATGGCGGCGCTCGATGCGCAGATATGAGTTTCTCAGCGGCCCTTCGACGGGGCCGGCACAGGAGGCGCCGAAGAGGGCGGCCAGGCCGAAGTCCGGGCGGCGGCGCGCGGATTCATCGTAGAGGGAAGTTTCATGGGTCGCCACGACACCGCCGCCACGCGCGGAGAATTCGCGGATCGCCTGGCAGCCGGACTCGCTGAGCAGCGCGGCGTTGGGCAGAACGATGCAGCGATAGGACGCGAGGCGCTCCGGCGTCAGGTCCTCGTCATGGATCAGGTCGAAGGGAATACGATTCTCGAGCAGGGCGAAGTAGAAGCCCTGGAGCGCATCTGTGCCGCGGCCCGCGCCGGGATGCCACACCTGCGTGCGCTGAGGCCACACCAGTCCGATGGTGGAAAGCGAGGAGCGGTTGAAGAAGTGGCGCTGGTTCTGGTGCAGCCAGGGAAAGACCTCGAGGCCGGTCTGCATCCAGCGCGTGTCCTGCGGATTGCCACCGAGCCAGGTGAGCCAGGGGACCATGCCGCTGGCGGCGCTCTGCTTGAGCCACATGCGCATCTCCAGGGGGCTCTTGGCGGTGTGCCGCCAGATGGCGTCGCTCATGTTGTAGGCGCTGGTGACGTTGGTGACGGGGCGGCCGCGCATGACGGCGTAGCCGATACGGCCCTGCTGGGCGCAATCCCACAAGGGCACGGCGCCGCTGCGGTCCTGGTGGTCGGCGTTCATCCAGCGGGCCACTTGAGCGATGCGGCGGAGATCGGTTTCAGCGCGAATACTGCCGCCGAGGTTGCCGACATAGACGTGATCGGCACGGCCGCTGGAGGCGGTCTGGTCCCAGAGATTCCAGATCTCCAGAACGCGCTGGAGGCGGCGTTCGGTCCAGCGCTGGAAGGCGGGATCGGCGTGATCCTCACGCGGCGGCAGGGGATGGAGAAGCTTGCGGCAGGATTCGCAGTGGCAGACGCTGCCGAGTCCGGTGCCTGGCCAGGCGTTGGTGTAGAAGGCGTCGGGATCGTAGCGCTCACAGAGTTCGGCGATGATGGCCGTCATGTGTCGCGCGTAATAGTCTGAGAACTCGCAGGTGCGGAAGAGGCCTTTGGCTTCGTTGTGCTCGCGCGGACGGCCCGCGGCATCGCGGGCAAACCACTCTGGCCGCGCTTCGAGAACTTCGGAGAAAGCGTTTGAGGGATCGAGCCGGGCAATGACACGAATACCGGCCTTGCGGGCGGCGGCCGCGTATTCGCCGAAGAGGTCGCGGGCGCCAAGCCCCTTGGCTCTGCGGTGGAGGGGCACTTGCGTGGGATAGAAGGCCAGGATGCCGGCGCAGCTGACGATGAGGCCGTCCACTTTCATGCGCGACCAGTAGTCGATCCAGCGCGGCACATCGAGCGTAGCGGCATCGGCCTCGTTGAGATTCAACTGCCCCAGGCGCCTCATGCGCAAATACCAGGGTGGGGCATCCCCTTGCCGCGCGGCCCGCATGAGTGCGCCGCCGGTGGGTGCGAGTGTCAGGAACTGCCGTCGGTCCAAGCGGATAGCCTCCTTCTCCGGACGACATGATATCGGAAGATCGGCGCGTCGCCAAGGAACCGTAGGCTATAATGAAAAATCCTTACTCTCGATCGAATGAAACGTATTGGGTGTATTTTGTTGTGGCTGGCCTGCGCCGCACTCGCCGCGCCGGCCGCGGAAGTGCGCTCCGGCACGATCCTCGAACTACGCCTCCAGCAGCAATTGACGTCCTACTCGTCCAAGCCTGGCTCGGAGGTGCGGGCCACGCTGATTGCGCCCGTGCGGGTGAACGGCGATACGCTCCTGCCGATGGGCTCCACCGTGCGCGGCACGCTCAGCGAAGTGAAGCGGATCGGCTGGGGGTTGAAGAACCTGCGCGCGTCGATGCGGGTGGACTTCGACACGGTGCAGTTGCCGGACGGCACTTCGCACGACATCAAGGCGCGCCTGGCCGCGGTGGACAACGCCCGCGAGTCAGTGGACGAAACCGGCAAAATCGTGGGCATCCGCGCCACGGCGCCGATGGGCTACCGCGCGGCGGGCATCGCGCGCAATCTCTTCTTCTGGGATCCGCTGATCCAGGTGGTGCTGGCGGGCACTACGGCGGCCGTGCTCAACTTCCCAGAAGCTGAAATCCACTTCCCCGTCGGAACAGAAATGCAGTTGCGGCTGACGGAGCCGCTGGATCTGGATACCACGTGGTCCACGCCGCTGCCGAAGCTGGCCACCACGGAAGAGAGCCGCAAACAGATTCTGAATCAGATCCGAGCCATGACGTGGCGTACGCAGACGAAAACCTCCGCCAAGCCCGCCGACATCGTGAACCTGGTGTTCCTGGGCGATCCCGAGTGGCTGGAGCGGGCCTTCAGCGCCGCTGGCTGGAGCGAGGCGGACCGCCTGACGAAGTCGACCGGATGGAAGACGTTCCACTCCTTCGCCGAAGCGCGGCCCTATGAGAAAGCGCCGATGAGCCCGATGACGCTCGACGAAAATCCGGCCTCGCTGCAGTTCTCGAAATCCCTGAACAACTATTCGCGGCGCCATCACCTGCGTGTGTTCAACCAGGCTGAGCAGTGGAACGGCCACCCGGTGCTGGCCGCCTCTTCCACGCAGGACCTGGCCATCACGGTGTCGTTTTCCAACCGCCGCCTCATCCACGTGATCGATCGCAATATCGACAACGAACGGGCCAAGATCGTCAACGATCTGGTCTACACCGGCTGCGTGGACGCGGCTGAGATTATCCACCGGCCGTGGGTGCCCACCAATACTGAAGTGGCCACCGGCGAGCAGATCCAAACCGATGGCGCGGTGGCGGTGCTGGAGATCAATCCCTGCCGGAACCCTTACCGCACGCTGCCCGGCGAAGATCCCATGGCCGTCAGCGGCGGCTGGTGGCAGCGGCTGGGACGCCAGGTGGTGCTCACCATCGGGAACGACTTCACCTTCAACAACCCCATCTACCAGGCCGGCAAGGGCACGCAGTTCCTGTTGCGCCGCGCGTTGAAGAAAGAAGACCGCACACAACCGGTGCGGGCTTCTCTGTTACCCGTCCCCGAACGGCAGACCGATCTCTCACCCGCGGTTCTTCCCGACTGACAACGCTCTCCCCACGGTGAGCAGTTTCGTTCTAATCTATTGACTACAATGCGGCGCCTCATTGTCCTTCTCTTTGCCATTCTCGGCGTGCTGGCGGCAGAGGAGACTTCCGCGCCTGTGCTGTTCGAGGGCAAGGAGGTATTCGTCATCCGGGCCGGCGTCCCGCCCTTCACGGCACAACGCCGCGCCGCGGAGGTCGAGCGGCGCCTGGATGCGCTCGCGGAATTAAAGAAATTGCCGGTGGTCACCATACTGCCGCTGCCTGAGCAGAACAGCTATGCACTCGTGCATGGCGAATTTCTTATCTTCCTAGTCACGTCCGTGGACGGAGCCTCCTACGAGATGCCGCCCTTGATGCTGGCCAAGAAGTGGTCCGCGGCCATCAACAGGGCGCTGGCCGAGTCGAAGCGCACGCACTCGCTCACGGCCTACCTCACGGGCGCGCTCAAGTCATTGGCCGCGTGGAGCGCATTTCTCCTGCTCATCTATCTGGTTCGCTTCAGCTTCAACTGGACCACGGGCTTCGTCGAGAGATGGGTACAGAAGCAGACCACCGAGCGCCAGGCACGCGGCTTCAGCCTGCAGTTGTGGCAGCGCGCCGCCAAAATCGTTCTCACCATCCTCAAGCTGGCCATCGGCGTCCTCCTGTTGTTCCAGTTCTCGTTCGTCCTCTCCTACACCTTCAGCCACTTCCCGCAAACAGCCAACATCTCCACCACTTTTCTCGACTACCTGAAAACCGTCTTCGGCGGAATCGGCTCCAGCGTGGTTCAGTACATCCCCAACGGCGGCGTGGTCATCATCGTCATTCTGTTGGCCTATTACCTGCTCAGCGGCTTGAAACTGGTGGCCACGGCCCTCCAGCACGGCGATCTCACGATCCCGGGCATCCACCCCGAGATGGCCAAGCCCACCTACCAACTGGTGCGCATCCTGGTGTGCATCTTCGCCCTCGTGGTGGCGTTCCCATATCTGCCCGGCAGCGGATCGGATGCTTTCAAGGGCGTTTCGATCCTGGTCGGCGTGCTGATCTCTTTCGGCTCAGGCTCATCGGTCGGCAATATTCTCGCCGGCATCGTGCTGACATACATGCGGCCCTTCCGTGTGGGCGACCGCGTGAAGATCGCCGATACTCTAGGCGATGTGCTGGAGAAGACGCTGCTGGTGACCCGCGTTCGAACCATCAAGAACGTCGAGGTGGTGATCCCCAATTCGGCGATCCTCGGCAACCAGATTCTGAACTACTCGGCCATGGTGCGCTCGCGCGGCCTGATACTCCACACCACCATTACCATCGGCTACGATGCCCCTTGGCGTGATGTGCACCAGGCGCTGATCGACGCCGCCCTGGCCACCGACGCCATCCTGCCCGATCCGCGCCCCTTCGTGCTGCAGACCGCGCTCAACGACTTCAACGTCGCCTACGAAATCAACGCGTACACCGACCGCCCCAACGAGTTCGAATTCACATACGCGCGCCTGCACTCGAACATCCAGGACTCGTTCAACCGCGCCGGCATCGAGATCATGTCACCCAACTACTTCGCGCTGCGCGACGGCAACACAGTCACCATCCCCGAAGCTCACCGCCCGCCCGGCTACACGCCGCCTGGCTTCCGCGTCGAGCCCTGAGTCCTCCCGCGAAAACAGCTCCATCTGACCCCAAGCCGCCTGTGCCGTGCGGCCCTTCAGCCCATACTTGCCTCGCAGCTCAGCTACGCGCAACTGTAACCGCTCCGCCAGTTCTCCACGCACATAGCCACTGCGCCCGTAAGCGGCGCGGTAGGCGTTCGCCAGATGCGGAAACTCGCGTTCGAGCACCGGCAGAAACACCGCGCGAGCACACTCCTTCAGGAACAGCAGTTGCGCCCCGTAACTGCGCGCGCCGGCCGCTGCGGCGGCCCGCGCCACCGCCTCCAGGCTCGACGGCGAATCGTTGATGCCGGGCATCACGGGACTGGTGAAAACCGACGTCTCAACGCCCGCTTCCGACAACTGGCGGAGCGCGTCGATTCTTAAGTCCGGCCGCGGCGCCAGCGGCTCCATCAGCCGCGCCAGCGTCGCGTCCATCGTCGTCACCGTCATGTTCACTCGCACGCGATTGCGCCGCGCAATGCCGGCCAGCAACGCGGCGTCCCGCGCCACCAGGTCCGACTTCGTGGTGATCGCAACCTGGTAGCCCGTCTTCCGCGCAAAAACCTCGAGCAAGCTCCGCGTGATCCCGTAGCGCCGCTCGGCGGGCTGGTACGGATCCGTGGCAGTGCCTATGGCGATCCACTCGCCCGGCCTCACCGCTTTCAACTCTCGCGCAAACGCGGCCGCATCCACACCTTTTGCGAAGATCAGCCGTTCGAAGTCCAGGGGATCGCGGTATTCCATAAACTCGTGCGTGTAGCGCGCATAGCAGTACTTGCAGGCGAATTCGCAGCCGCGGTAGGGATTCAGCGTCCATTGGAAGGGCATCAGGCTGCCGGAGGCGCAGCGGTTCAACAAGCGGCGCGTGGGCAACTCACGGTATTCCACGCGGACCTTTTCGGCGAGCACGGCGCCCTGGCGGGCCTGTTTGGCAATGCCGGCGAGCATGGTCTATATTCGCTTTTTATTCTCCAGTCGTCAAGCGCCGATTTGCGATATCGTGTTCCCATGTCCACCAACCGGCGCATGTTCTTGAAAACCGCCACGGCATTGCCGGCGGCGGCCGCGGTTCAGGAGCAGCCCGCACAGCAGCCGGCCGCGGCGGCGTCGGCCGCCACGGCTCAGAAGGCGCCGGCCATTCAGTGGCCGCGCAGGTTCACAGGCCGGCGGTTGCGGCAGATCGCCTTCCCGCTGGGCGGGATTGCAGCCGGCTCGATTAGCCTCGGCGGGCGCGGGCAGTTGCGCGATTGGGAGATCTACAATCGGCCGGACAAGGGCAGCCAGCCGGCCTATGCGGTGCCTTCGATCTGGGTGCAGGTGGCGGGCCGCAAGCCGGTGGCGAAGGTGGCGGAAGCACGTTATCAGGAACCGTATGAGGGCTCGTCGGGGCTCGGCTCGAACAACGCCCCGGGGCTGCCGCGGCTGGAGTCTGCCGTGTTCACGGGGGAATATCCGCTGGCGCGGATCGATTTCAGAGACCGCCGCCTGCCGGTGAGGCTGTCGCTGGAAGCCTTCACGCCGTTCTTCCCCTTGGACGCCGACGCTTCCGGACTGCCCGGCACAGTGCTGCGCTACAAGGTGACGAACCCCGGCACGGCTCCGGCGCAGGTGGCGCTGTGCTGGTCCATTGAGAATCCGGTGGGCGTGCAGCGGGACGCCAATAATGCGCGGCCGCCGGTGGACAAGCGGGAAAATGAGCGCCGGGACTCGGGCCAGTTGCATGGCCTGGTGATGACCAACGCCGGGCTGGCCGAAGAGAGCCCCGTGCGCGGCGATTTCACCCTGGCGGCCCTGAGCGGCGCGGCGGGCGCGGGCGAAGTGAGCATCTGGCGCGGCTGGCCCAAGGGCCGTTGGTGGAACAGCCCGATGCTGTTCTGGGATGAGTTTTCCACCAAGGGCCGACTGGAGGCCGAACCGGCGCAGCGCGGGCCGGTGGGCGCGGTGTCGATCCGCAAAGAGGTGGCGCCCGGCGCCACGGAGGAGTTCGTCTTCCTGCTCGCATGGCGCTTCCCCAACCGCACGCCCCAACACTGCGGCTGGCGCGCCGGCACGGGCCAGGAGAAGACCATCGTCGGCAACCACTACGCCACGCGCTTCCAGGACTCCTGGGCCGCCGCCGAGCATCTGGCCGCGCACCTGCCGGAGCTCGAGAAACCGACGCGCGCCTTCACCGCCGCCATGCGCGACTCCACGCTGCCCGGCTCCGTGAAAGACGCCGCCATGAGCAACCTCTCCACGCTGGCGACGCAGGTCTGCTTCCGCACGGCCGATGGCGAGTTCCACGGGTTCGAGGGCGCCAACGACAAGTCCGGCTGCTGCCACGGCTCGTGCACGCACGTGTGGAACTACGAGACCACCACGGCGCACCTCTTCCCTTCCCTGGCCAAGAGCCTGCGCAACGCCGCGTTCTCCCACATGTTGGACGAACGCGGCGCCATTCACTTCCGCGAAGTGCTGCCCAAGGGTTCCGGGCGCTCCGGCCTGGCCGCGGCCGACGGCCAGATGGGCCAGATCATGAAGGCCTATCTCGATTACCGTCTGTCGGGCGACAAGGCCTGGCTGAGCGCCGTCTGGCCCGCCGTGAAACGCTCGGTCGAATTCGCCTGGATTCAGGGAGGCTGGGACGCCAACCGCGACGGTGTGCTGGAAGGCGCGCAGCACAACACCTACGACGTGGAGTTCTACGGGCCCAATCCGCAGTGCGGCGTCTACTACCTGGGCGCGTTGCGCGCCGCCGAGGAGATGGCCCGCGCCGTGGGCGATGCGCAGTTCGCCGCCACCTGCCGCGGCCTCTTCGAGAAGGGCTCGCAGTGGATCGACGCTAACCTCTTCAACGGCGAATACTACATCCAGAAGGTGCAGGGCGTGAAGAAAGGGTCGATCGCCGCCAATCTCGTCTCAGACATGGGCTCCGACGATACCGAGCAGCCCGAATACCAGGTGGGTGACGGCTGCCTGGTGGACCAGCTCATCGGGCAGTATCAGGCAGATGTGTGCGGGCTGGGTCCGCTGCTGAAGCCGGACAACATCGCGAAGACGCTGGCCTCCATCTATCGCTACAACTACAAGCGCTCACTCGAGGAGCACGTCAATGTGCAGCGCACCTTCGCGCTGAACGACGAAGCGATCCTCGTGGTGTGCGACTACGGCAAGGGTACGCGCCCGCGCATTCCGTTCCCTTATTACGCGGAGCTCTTCACGGGCCACGAGTATTCCGCCGCGTCGCACATGATGTACGCGGGCATGGTGGAACAGGGCATCGAATGCGTCGAGAACATCCGCTTCCGCTATGATGGCGAGCGCCGCAATCCGTGGGATGAAGCCGAATGCGGCCACCACTACGCGCGCGCCATGGCGGCCTGGACCACGGTGCTGGCGCTCTCAGGCTTCGCCTACGACGCGCCTTCAGGCAAGCTGCAGGTGGCGCCCCGGCTGCGCCGCGCGCAGTTCCGCTCTTTCTGGTCCACGGCCACCGGCTGGGGCACGTTCGAACTGGGCCAGAAGTTCACGCTGAAAGTGGAGGCCGGCCGGCTGGAGATCCAATCGCTCTCCTTGCGCGGCAAAGCCGTGAAACTGGCCGCGCCGTTTGTGGCCGAGCCCGGCAAGCCGTTCAGCGCGTAGCGGTTAGCGGTTCCGTGGAACCTGCGCCGGCGGGAATTCGTCTTCTATCAGTGACTGGCCAAGTTACAAAGATGACGAACCGACTCATTGCAGTCACTCTATTTGTGTCCGCATTTGCCCGCGCCGGGGAATCGGAAGCGCTGGCCTACGACGAGCGCATCCGGGCGCGGCATATGCCCTATGCCATGGTGATGGATCCCTGGATGGCCGAGCCCGGCGGCGACGGCATTGAAGGCTACACGCGCTGCGGAGACTCCGCCCTTTGGACCGGCCTGTTCCTGGCCTCGCAATCCTACCGCTATTCCGTGACGCACGATCCGCAGGCGCGCGCCAATGTCATGGACGCACTCAACGGCATCCGTAAGCTGGTGGATGTCACCGGCACCGACGTGCTGGCCCGCTGCGCCGTTCCTATGGATTCGCCTTACGTCGAATGGATCGCATCAGAAGAGAGCGCGAACAGCATTCGCGCCGGCGTGGTCGACGGCATTCCGCACATCTGGGTGGGCAACACTTCACGCGACCAGTACCTGGGAGCCTTCTTCGGACTCACCGCCGCCTGGAACCTCATTCCTGAAACCGAAGTGCAGGGTTGGGTCTCCATGCTCGCCACGCGCATGCTGAACCGCCTCATGGCGGATGGCTGGCTCGTGCGCATGCCGGAGGGCGAGATCACCACCACTTTCCTCGGCCGTCCGGATCACCAGTTGGCTCTTCTGCGCCTGGGCCGGCGCTGCAACTCCGGCCGCTTCGCCACCGCCTACCGCACGCTGGCCTCCCTCTCCGCGCAGACCGTCCCAGTGCCCATCAGCGTGGAAGTGCAGGAACTGCACGACTCTTACTACAAGTTCAATCTCGATCACATGGCCTTCTATATGCTCCTCTATGGAGAGGATACCTGGTGGTTCCGCACGGGCTACCGGAACGGCTTCGACATTCTGCGCAAGGCCACCGACGACCACCAGAACGCCTTCTTCGACATCATCGACACCGCCGTCAACGGGCAAAATGAAACGCGCGACCAGAGGGTCCGGGATAACCTCGAGGCGTTTCTCCGCCGCAGTCCGGAGAACACCTATCTCGACCTCTCTGACCGCTATCCGCCCTGTGACGGCCGGATGGATCGCACCTGCCAGGTCATTCCGGTGGAAGACCGCCTGCCCGCGGATTTCCTCTGGCAGCGCAGCCCCTTCCAACTGCAGGGCGGCGTCTATCCCAATATCGAGAACTCGGGCCTGGACTATTCGCTTCCTTATTGGATGGCGCGCTACTACAAAGTGCTGCCGGCGCCCCCGGAATAGTCCCCGTGCGCCCGTAAGAGTGCCACAATGAAGCCGTGGCATCCTTTCGTGACCGCCGGCAACCAGAGCTTCTGCGCTTCCCCGGCGAACTACGCACGAAAGTTCTGATCTGCTGCGCCCTCTTCGTCAACCTTCTTTGCGGGCTCGTCTCGCTGGCCGTCTCTTCGCCCTGGCAGATGCGCACGTTCGATTTCCTGCTCCTCGCCGTCGTATCTTTTCTCGAACTCCGCTCCTGGCCGGGCGAGATCACTCTGGATCCCAGGGGCATTCAACTGCTGAACCTGTTCGGCCGGCCCGCGCGCTCCATCGCCTGGAAGGAAGTGACCGGGATGGAAGAGACGCAGGAGTTCGGCAGCCGCCTGGCCAAAGCGCTGGGCCTCACCACGGACATCCTGCTCATTCACAGCGCCGATCCGTTCCACACCATCGCGCACACCTCGCGCCACCCGGACCGCGACCGGCTTCTGCGAGAGTACCAACTGTACCTGAAAGAGGCGGCTCCCCGGCATGCCCCGCCTGCAACCCGCCCATAAATGGACACATCCAATGGATGTTGATTTCGACGCAATCGCTCTTCGGAGGATCTCCATGCGCCCGCTGCTGATGATCGCATCCTGCCTCTTCCCCCTGCTGGTCTCCGGCCAGGCGAAGAAGATCGAAGTCACCGGTTCGCAGGCGTGGATCGACACCGGGGTGGACGTCAAAGCCGGAGACCTGGTGCGATTCCAGGCCGAAGGCTCGCTACAGTACTCCGACGCCCAACAGGCCGCCTCTCCGGAAGGACTGCCTCGCGGTTGGCGCGATCTCATCCGCGCCCTGCCGCTGAACGACATGGGCCGCGGCGCACTCATCGGCCGCATCGGTGACAACGACGCCGCCCGCCCCTTCCTCATCGGCGCGCGCCGCGAAAGCCGCATGCTCGTCTCCGGACGCCTCTTCCTCGGCCTCAACTCCGCGGGCGCCGCGCCTTCCGGTTCATTCCAGGTGACTTTCGAGATCGTCGAACACGCCGGCACGGCGACTGAAACCTTCCAGGGGAAACTGCCCGAAGTGACGGAAAAGGAGTTTGCGCAGATCCCGCGCCGCGTCGTCGACAAGGACAACAATCCCGGCGATCGCGTCAACTTCCTCATCCTCGGCACGGAAGAGCAGGTGCGCGCCGCGCTGCTCAGCGCCGGCTGGGTGGTGGTCGACCGCAGCGTCAAGGACACCATTCTACGCGGCGCCCTCGGCACCCTCTCCCGCCAGGCCTACCTCACCATGCCCATGAGCGAACTCATGGTCTTCGGACGGCCTCAGGACTACGGCTTCGCCATGTCCGATCCCGTGAAGACCATCATGGCCCGCCACCACTTCCGCCTCTGGAAAGCACCCTTCCAGGTGGACGGGCTCACGCTCTGGGTCGGCGCCGGCACCCACGACGTCGGCTTCGATCAGGACCAGCGCACCGGCGGCGTCACCCATAAGATCGACCCCGACACCGACAAGGAACGCGACTTCATCGGCGACTCGCTCAAGAGCTCCGGCCAGGTGGTGAAGACCGCCTACGTCACGCCCCCCGATACCATCACCCAGGCCAAGACCGCCCACGGCCAGGAGTTCTCCTCCGACGGCCGCGTCCTCGTCCTCTACCTCAAGCCCGAGTCCGGCAACCGCGCCGCGCAGTTCGCCGATTACTTCTGCTCCGTGCTCAAACAGAACAACCCGGACGGCTCCGACCTCGGTCCCTGCTCCAAGTGGCTGGAGACCCCCGGAAAAGAAGACCTCCAGCTCGCCGAACTGCCCAAGACCTACCGCATCCTGATCGTGCCCGGCATCATGAACACCTGCGTCTCAGACAACCCCGCCTATGCCGCCGGCCGCAAAGTGCTCGGTGAAAAGTACGGCCTCACCGCCGAGATTCTCTCCGTCCCCAACGACTCCTCGGAAGATAACGCCAAGGCCATCGCCGCTTACCTCGAAGAGCAGTGGAAGAAGGACCAGCGTCCCTACCTCATCTTTGGTTACTCCAAGGGCACGCCAGACATCCAGGTCGCCCTCGCCACCGTCGCCGGAGTCAAAGAGAAGGTGGCTGCCTTCATCTCCACAGCCGGCGCTTCCGGCGGTTCGCCCATCGCGGATTCGCTCCCCATGCAGCTCGACGCCTGGCTCGGCCGCGTCAAAGACCGCGCCGGTTGCAAGGGCAATCTCGCCGAAGGCTTCAAGAGCCTCAAGAAGGACGTCCGCCAGCGCTTCCTCTCGTCTTACCCGCACCCCGCCGTCCCCACCTATTCCCTCGCCGCCTACACCTCCGCGGAACGTGTGCCGAAGTCCGCCGCGCAGACCTACCAGATGCTCGCCGCCTTCGATAAACAGAACGACGCCCAACTGCTCAAACTCGATCAGATCATCCCCGAATCCACATTCCTGGGCGCCGTCTTCTCTGACCATCTCAATGTGGCGCTCAACATGGGCGCCACCTTCCCCCGCGCCGCGCTGCTGGAAAGCCTCGTACGTTTTGTCACGGCCGACCTCGCGCGCCGCGGCGCCGCCCCCGCTCAATCCGCCGAGCCCAAGAAGAGCTGGGCTGACGGCTGGTCCAAATGATATGAACCACCTCTCCGACAACGATCTCGAACGCTATGCCACCGGCCTCGCCTACGACGCCGCGGAAGTGAAATACATCGAGGACCACCTCTTTGGCTGCAACGAATGCACGGAGCGGCTCTACGCCGTCCAGGACCACCTGGACGATCCCGAATCCGGCTCCGCCCAAACCGGCGACCACGACCTCTACAGCGACGGCGGCGGCCCGCTGCAGTAATCCCGCACCACCTCAGCCACGCTGAGTGGAGCAGGCCGCGAGGACTGCCCCGGACCGTCGCGTCCGGCCAGCAGTTCCTCTTCCAAGCCAAGCTCATCCACCACAACAGCGCACTCCGCGATCTCCGCCGCCGAAGCCCCCGCATAGCACTTCTCGCACACGGCAATTCCGCCATCCTCCAGCGTCCGCGTGGCCGGCCCAAAAGTCCGGCAGGTCACCGGCCGCCACTCATACAGCAGGCAAGCCCCCGTACCCGGCTCCAGCAGCGGGCAGGCGCCCTCTCCGTCGAACGCCGCCGCCCGTTCGCGAATCCGTGGGATCTCCTCTTCGCTCAACTCCGCCAGCCCCGCTCGCAGCCGCATCGCATCCAGCGCCGTGATCTCGAACTCCCCGCGGCAGCACTCCGTACAGCCCACCCGGCACACCACCCAATCCCCGCTCCGCCGCGCCGCCTCCGCCATGGAGGCGTCGATGCGGCGGATCAGCTCACGATCCCTCTCGATCATCTCCCGCTCAGCGCGCTGCAATCTCCACCTTCTTCCTTAACACCTGAGTCGTCGCAGCCACTTGCGGCAGCGGCTGCTGGCCCCCCACGGCGATCTCCACCGGCCCGCCCGCGCCCAGCGCCCGCGCCTCCACCGTGAACGAAACCAGCCGCTTTTCGCCCGCCTTGAGGGCCACGCGCACAAATCCCACCAGCGACCGCAACGCCGCGTTCGCCACGCCCACCCGCGACACGTACACCTGCACCACCTCCTCGCCCGCCAGCTTGCCGGCGTTCGTCACCTCCACCGACACTTTCAAGTCCTCGCCCGGCGCCAGCCGGTCCGGCATCGCCAGCTTCGCGTAGCGGAACCTCGTGTAGCTCAACCCATAGCCGAACGTCCACAGCGGCTCCCCCTGGAAATACCGGTACGTCCGCCCCGCCATGTCGTATTGATTGAACGCCGGCAGTTGTTGCTCCGATTCGTAAAACGTCACGGGCAGCCGCCCACCGGGATTGTAGTCGCCGAACAGCACGTCGGCGATCGCCGCGCCGCCGGCCTGCCCCGGATACCACGCCTCCAGAATCGCCGGCGCCTTCTCCTTGGCCTGCTTCGCGGCCAGCGCGCTGCCGTTCAACAGCACCACTACCACGGGCTTGCCCGTTGCCAGCACCTTGGCCAGCAGCTCCTCCTGCACCTTCGGCAGCCCGATCGTCACCCGATCTCCGCCCGCAAAGCCTTCCACCGGCACCCGCATCTGCTCGCCTTCCAGCCTCGGCGAGAGCCCCAGCACCATCACCACCGCATCGGCCGCGCGCGCCGCCTTCAGCGCATCGCCTTCCAGGTCTTCTCCCGGCTTCTGCCACACCAGCCGGATGTCGGCGTCGTTGACGGCGTGATGCGACTCCAGCCGCAGTTCATACGCCTTGCCCGCCTCCAGCGTCAAATCTCCGTAAGCGTAGCCGCGCTCATCCGCGTGATAGTAGCGCGCCACCTGCTTGCCCTCCAGGTACAGCTCGAATCCATTGAACCCCGACGCCCCCAACCGGTACGCCCCGCTCACCGGCGCCACCAGATACCCCGACCAGCGCGCGCCGAAATCGTCGTCCTGCATGCCTTGCCGCGGCGAGCCATCCCACCACTTGAACTCCACTCGCTCATCCACTCGCGTGAATACCGGCGGCTGCCCGGCCGTGAACCGCGCCTTGTCGAAATACTCCCCCTTCAATCCCGCCTTTCGCACGCCGCCTTCGTCGTGGAACAACACCGACGCCGGCACCGTTTGAAACGCCGGCATCCCCTGCGCCCAGTCGCAGCCGCGTGCATACACCACCTTCGTCTGCGCCCCCACCTTCCTCCTGATCCCTTCCAGCGGCGTCACCGGCGCCGTCGGGTCCCCGTTGTAGTTGCCCAGCAGCACCTCCGCCTCCGCCGCATTCGGCCCGATCACCGCCAGCGTCTTCAAACTCTTCTTCAGCGGCAGCATGCCGCCCTCGTTCTTCAGAAGCACCATCGACTTCCGCGCCACCTCCAACGCCAGTGCCGCGTGCTCCGCGCTGTCGTTCGCCGCATACGGGATCTTCGTCCACCTCACCCGCTCCGGCGGATCGAACATTCCCAAACGGAAGCGCGCCTCGAACAGCCGGCGCACCGCCACATCCAGATCCTTCTCCGCCGCCAACCCTTTCGCCACCGCCTCATTCAACCCCTGAAATTCATTCCCGCAGTCCAGATCCGTCCCCGCCTTCACCGCCAATGCCGAAGCCTCCGCCTTCGTCGCCACCACCTTGTGCCGCCGGTAGATGTCGTCCACCGCCCCGCAGTCCGTCACCACATACCCGCGGAACCCCCACTCCTTGCGCAGAATCGTATCCAGCAGCCGCGGACTGGCGCACGCCGGCTCGCCATACAGCCGGTTGTACGCGCACATCACGCTCCACGCCCCGCCCTCCTTCACCGCGCGCTCAAACTGCGGCAGGTAACTCTCCCGCAGGTCCTTCTCGCTCACCTTCGCGTCAAACGTATGCCGCTCGCTCTCCGGACCGCTGTGCACCGCATAGTGCTTCGCCGTCGCCACCACTTTCAGATACTTCGGATCGTCACCCTGCAGCCCCTGGATGAACGCCGCCGCCAGTTTCCCCGTCAGATACGGGTCCTCCCCATACGTCTCCATCCCGCGCCCCCAGCGCGGATCGCGGAATAGGTTGATGTTCGGCGTCCAGAAGGTCAAACCTTGATAAATGCCCCGCTTCCCCCGCCGCACAAACTCGTGATGCTTGGCCCGCGCCTCATCCGAGATCGCCTCCGCCGTCCGATGCATCATCTCCGCATCGAACGCCGCCGCCATCCCGATCGCTTGCGGAAAGACCGTCGCCCGGCCCGCGCGCGCCACGCCGTGCAGGCACTCGTTCCACCAGTTGTACGCCGGTACGCCCAGCCGTGGAATCGCCGGCGCCGCGTTCTGCATCTGCGCCACCTTCTCCTCCAGCGTCATGCGCGACACGAGGTCCGCCACTCTCGCCTCCAGCGCCGCGTCCGGATTCCGGTACAACTCCTGCCCAGCCGCCAAAGTCGACGCCAGCATCATCCATTCGATCACGCGCATGGTAACTCCTCACCCATCAGCATATCCCCCCCTTAACACTTCTTTACCCCTGTTACGCAACGCAACGCCCGCGGGCCGCGTTCAACAATTATGCCTGTCGGCCTCCGATCTGAACTCATCCGCGAAGGCCGCCTGCACCCGCTGGATCAGCCCCTCGATTTCACCTCCTACCCTTACGAATGGGGCTTCCTGCAACTCAAGGACGCTGCGCTGCTCACCCTCGACGTCGCCGCCCGCGCTCTCCGCCGCGGCTTCACCCTACAGCACGCCTCCGCTTTCCAGGTCCAATTCATAGGCACTGCGCCGGTCCTGCTCGATTCCCTGCTCTTCGCGCCCGCACAGCCCGGGCCCTGGCCCGCCTACGAGCCCTTCTGCCGCCACTTCCTCGCCCCCCTGCTCCTCATGGCGCACGTCAGCCCCACCGCCAACCAACTCCTCCACTTCCACCCCGACGGCATTCCGCTCGATCACGCCTCCCGCTCTCTGCCCTTCCGTACCTGGCTCAAGCCGGGCGCCTTCCTCCATCTCCATGCCCATGCGCGCGCCGCTGATCGCTTCCGGCCGCCGCTGGCCCGCCGTCTGCCGCAAGCTGCACTGATCGAATCCCTCCGCCGCACCATCTCCTCACTCCAGCCCCTTCAGCAACACTCCGTCTGGAGCGACTACCGCGCTCAGGCGCCTCGACTCTCCCCCGCCGGCGTGCACTTCAAAGAGTGCCAGGTGCAGTTCGCCGCCGAAGCCATCCGCGGCGGCCTCGTCTACGACATGGGCGCTAATACCGGCCAGTTCGCCCGCATCGCCGCCCTCACCGGCGCCCACTGCGTCGCCTTCGACCCCGACCCCCTCTGCGTCGACGCCTGCTACCGCATCGACCGCTCCGCCGGCCGCCGCAACATCCTCCCCCTCCTTCTCGATACCGGCGATCCCGGCGTCGCCCTCGACTCCGATCTCCCCAACCGCCTCGGCCTGCTCCATCGTCCCAAGGCCGCTCTCGTCCTCGTCCTCGCCGCCGCTCAATACCTCCGCATCTCCGCCAATATCCCCTTCCTCCACATCGCCTCGCTGTTCCGCCACCTCAGCTCCAACCTCCTCATCGAGTTCGTCGAACCCAACGACCCGACCCTCTCCCGGTTCCTCCAGTCCACCGGCCAGGTCTTGCCCGAAGACTACTCACTCGACAACTTCACCCACGCCTTCACTCGCTACTTCCGGCTCCGCAGCCGCCTCCCCGTCCCTGGCGCCAACCGCTGGCTCTGCCGCTTCTCCACCGAAGCCGCCTGATCCGAGCCGCCCCCCCCAGTACCGGAGATTCTTGCCGTTAAGTCCGATTCATGCTAATCATGAGTCGAACCGCGCCTCGCGCGAGATACATCGGAGGAGAATCGCATGTCCCGCCTGCTCCCCACCTTCCTTGCCGCGTTCGCTCTCAGCGCCGCCGCTCAAACCCCTACCGCCCAACCCGAGTTCAC
Organism: Paludibaculum sp.; assembly: GCA_029973955.1. Classification (GTDB taxonomy): domain Bacteria; phylum Acidobacteriota; class Terriglobia; order Bryobacterales; family Bryobacteraceae; genus Paludibaculum. The sequence goes on from JARKQJ010000079.1 coordinate 31,691, forward strand.
CTCGCTCAAGGCAGCCTTCGTCCCCGGCGACAAGACCATCTTCTACGACGACTTCACCGACATGACCCCCGACAGCCCGCCGCCCCATTTCAAAGTGCGTGGCGCCAGCCCGGAACTCAAAGCCTCCGGCGACCTTCGCCAGCTCACCCTCACCGGCCGAGGTTCCCTCTTCCCCAACATCACCGCCCTGCCCAAGAACTTCACCCTCGAAATCGAACTCAAGGCCGATTGCCCCGGCCGCTGCATTCTCAACGTGATCCTCTCCTCCGGGACCAAGCAGATCCTCCACTTCACCAACACCGCCATGAAATCCAGCGGTGACCAGGTGGTCTCGCTCCGCGCCCCCTACTCCGAACTCGGCCGCAAACGCGGCAACCTCTCCTGGGACGCCCCCGTCAAGCTCGCCCTCTGGTACCAGGACAACCGCCTGCGTACCTTCATCGACGGCGAAAAATGGCTCGATTTCAACCAGGTGGAAATGCCTGCCATCAACGCCGTCGAATTCACCTCAGACTTCTACGGCGCCAACCAGTCCATCGGCCTACGCTCCGTCCGCTTCGCCGAATCCACCCCGGACTTCTCCCAGGTCATCATGTCCGGCCGTTACTCCACCAACGGTATCCTTTTCGACACCAACAGCGACCGCATCAAGCCAGAGTCCGCCCCGGTCCTGCAATCCATCGCCAAAGGCCTCGAAGCCACCCCGGCTCTCAAGGTCCGCATCGAGGGACATACTGACTCCACCGGCAACGCCGCCGCCAACCTCGACCTCTCCAAACGCCGCGCCGAAGCCGTCAAACTGGTGCTCGCCGCTCAATTCAAAATCGACGCCGCGCGCATGACCACCGCCGGGCTCGGCGCCACCAAGCCCGTCGAGACCAACGACACGCCGCAGGGCCGCGCCCGCAACCGCCGCGTCGATTTCGTCAAACAGTAGCCGCCGCTACCTCCCCGCTCCCGGCGCCCGGTACTGCGACTCCAGGCTCAACGCCTCATCCATCTCTGCCAACGTCATCAGCGGCGTCACCTGCAGTTGCACTGCGCCCGACGCTGCCGTCGCCACCTGAATCGCCGCCGCCGCCGTGTTGCCCGGCAGATCCACAATCACAATCGCGTCGATCTCCGTCACCGTGAAATAAAATGACTCCACCTTCCCCCCCAGCGGCCTCAAGGCCGCCGCCACCGCCGCCTTGCGGCCCGTCGCCTTGTCCTTCTTCAGCCCTTCCATCGCCAGCGGAGAATACCGCGCCTGAATCAGATACTTCGCCATTCAATCCTCCTTTGATCCCCCACATGCCCTCCGACCTGACCAGCCTTAAAAAACCATAATCTACCTGGACTCTGCGGTCAAGACATTTCTGCACACGTGCGTTTATTGGAGATTTCTACTCTTTTCTACGGATGCCGCAGGCGCCATGGAGTAGAATCCAAAGAGTAGGATCAAAGACGCTTCGCGAGAAGCCCAGTAGTGCGCGGCCATCCGCGCCCATGTGGAGGTTCCTCTGAAACAATCGGCTTGGAAGGCAATCCTCACCGACGGCCACTTCTGGTTGCCCGTCGCCGTGCTCATCATCGGCATCAGCGTGCTGGCCGCAGTGAGGTAATCTGTCATGGAATCTCCCTCTCCCGCTCAACCGCTCTCTCCGCGTGCGCTCCATTGGCTGGGCGTCGCCTGCGGCTTCGGAGCCGGCGCCTGGCTGGGCGCCGCCGAAGCGCCCACGAAACTCGTCACCGCCGGCTTCTCGCCCTTCATCATCTCCCTCGGCATGGTCGCCGGCGTCTTCGTCGCCCGCTGGACCGTCCCCATGCTCCTCAAGGGCACCGGCTACATCTGGCTCGACCTGATGGAGAAGAAGCACCTCATCGTCTGGGCCATCCTCGCCGGCATGCTGTGGGCCGTCGCCAATACGCTCACCGTCTTCGCCATCCGCAATGTCGGCCTTTCCATCGCCTTTCCGCTGTGGAACACCAACAGCCTCGTCGGCCTGCTCTGGGGCTGGCTCCTCTTCAACGAACTGCGCAACGCCGGGGTCTCTCAGTGGACCAAGGTCCTCGGAGGCGCCGCCGGCATCGTCGTCGGAGCCTGCGTGCTGGCCTATGCCACTTCGCACCAGACCGGCAACGGCCCCCAGGGCGCCGCCACCCTCGGCATCCTCGCCGCTCTCGGCGCCGGCCTGCTCTGGGGCACCATGTACATCCCCTACCGCAAGGCCTACATCAGCGGCATGAACCCGCTCTCCTTCGTCACCGTCTTCACCTTCGGCGAACTCGGCACCGTCTTCGCGCTCTCCGTCCTCTTCGGCGGCGGCTACGACGCCGTGATGGCCGATCTCTCCAAGGCCAAGCCCGTCATGTTCTGGCTCTTCCTCGGCGGCTTCTGCTGGGTCCTCGGTGACCTCTTCCAGCAATACGCCGCCAAGTACATCGGCATCGGCCGCGGCATCCCGCTCTCCAACACCAACCAGCTTTGGGGCCTGGCCTGGGGCGCGCTCGTCTTCGGCGAACTGGCCGGACAGACCGCCACCGCCCAAACCCTCGTCATCGCCGGTTCGCTTATCATGATCGCCGGCGCCGCCGCCATCAGCTTCGCCGAAGCCCCCGAATCCGAGCACACCTCCTGGCGCAAAGCCATGCACCGCGAATGTGACCGCTACGGCATGGACCCGGCCCGCGTCGAGGCCTCCCTCCAGGGCGAAGACGTCATCTCCCGCCAAAAACCCCGCCGCCACTGGTGGGAATCGCTCGTCGGAGTCCTCGCCGTCGGCATCTTCATCTGGCTGGGCCTCAGCGCCGAGGCCGCTCCCATCCACGCCAACACCACCTGGATGGCCATCCTCAGCGTCGCCACCCTGGCCTTCCTCATCGTCTGCGGCTGGCTGCTGTGGCGGCGGACGAAGTTCTCTTAGGCAGCAGGTCCAGGGAGGAGGAATGCGCGACTTCAGCATTCAGTTCGATCCTCTCGCCGTCGACGTGCGGGTCTCGTCTGACTCTCTGCACTTGATCCTCGCGGACGGCAGAGAACTCAGTGCCCCCATTGCGTGGTTCCCGCGCTTGGCCGCGGCCAGTGAAGCTGAGCGGAAGAACTGGCGCCTCATCGGCGGCGGCATCGGGATTCACTGGCCCGAAATCGACGAAGACATCTCCGTCGAATCTCTCCTGTCGGTCCGCTGACCCAGGCAGGGCCTTGCGCGGGCCATAGGTGCGGGCCACCGGTGCGGGCAACGCTAAGGCTGAATCTCCGCCATCTTCACCACGCGCCCTTCTTCATACGACTTCCGCGCCGCCAGCGCCATCACTACCGGCACTCTGCCGTCCACGCCCGTCACCGGCGTCGGCTGCCCGCCGCGCACCGCCTCCACGAACGCCCGCAGCTCATTGGCGAAGCTCTCCGTGTAGCGCTCCATGAAGAAGTTCAGCGGCAGATCCCGCCGCACCTCGGTGCCCGTGCTCACCACGGCCTGATTGGGATAGCAGTTCCCGGTCGCGATCGACCCCTTGCTGCCCAGCACTTCCACTCTCTGGTCATATCCATAGACGGCCTTGCGGCTGTTGTCGATCGTCCCGATCACTCCATTGCGGAACCGCAGCGTGATCACCGCAGTGTCCACGTCCCCGGCCGCCCCGATCTCCGGATCCACCATCACGCCCGCCGCCGCGTACACTGACTCCACTTCGTCCCCAATCAGGAACCGCGCCATGTCGAAATCGTGAATCGTCATGTCGAGGAACATCCCGCCCGACACCTTCACATACGCCGGCGGAGGCGGCGCCGGATCGCGGCTGATGATGTGCATCAAATGCGGCTGGCCGATCTCGCCCGAAGCCACCGCCGCCCGCACGCGCGCGAAGTTCGCGTCAAACCGCCGGTTGAAGCCGATCTGCAACTGCACGCCGGCCTTCTTCACAGCTTCCAGCGCCGCGTCGATCCGCGCCAGGCTGTGGTCCACCGGCTTCTCGCAGAAGATGTGCTTGCCGGCCTGCGCCGCTTCCACAATCAGGTTGGCGTGCGTGTCGGTGGAGGAACAGATCAGCACCGCGTCGATCGACGCATCCGCCAGAATCTCCTGCGCGCTCGCCGCCACACGCCCGATGCCGAGCCGTGCGGCCACCCTCTGCGCCTCCTCCTGGTTCACATCCGCAATGGCCGCGGCGTTCGCCTCCGGCAGCCGGTAGGCGATCGTCTCCGCGTGGACCTTTCCAATCCGCCCCGCGCCGATAATTCCGACATTCAGCTTGCTCATGGCATCGTCCCTTTACGCAAAGTTGCTCTCGATCGAACGCAGATACTCGCGGTTGCGCCGCGCGCTCTCCGCCGGAGCGCCCATGCCCGGCAGCACGTCCTGCTCCACCAGCGTGTAGCCCTCGTAGCCCGTCGCCTTCAGCCAGCGCAGCACCGCGGGGAAATCCACCGAGCCCTGGCCCAGCTCGCAGAAGACGCCTTCGCGCAGCGCCCGGAAGTAGTCCCAGCCCTGCTCGCGCGCCGCCGCGGCCACCTGCGGCTGGCAGTCCTTGAAGTGTACGTACCAGACCCGGTCCTTGAACCGCTCCAGTCCTGCCACCACATCCGCACCGCCTGATCCGTACGCGTAGTGCCCTGTGTCGAATACCAGCCCCAGCGCCTCCGGATCGGTCAGTTCCAGCAGCCGCCCAATTTCATCCGGCGTCTCCACGTACCCGGCGCAATGATGATGGAAGACCGTGCGCAGCCCGGTCTCCTTCAGCACCGCGCGCGCCACCAGGTTGGCGCCCTCCGCGAACACCTTCCACTCCTCGTCCGTCAGGCCCATGCCCGGCCGTACCCGCCCGGCATTCTGAGTCCGCTCCGCCACGCTGCCGTTGTCGTCGGCCAGCACCAGGAACGGGAGCGGATCCGTGGCCACGGCCGCCAGCAGGCGCGCCGTCCGCACGGCCGTCAACGCCCCCGGCTCGTGCGCCGCCCGGTTCTTCATCGCCACGGGCACAAAGGCGCCCAGCATCACCAGCTTGCGCCGGGCCAGTTCGCCCGCCAGCGCCGAGGGGTCTGTCGGCATGTAGCCCCAGTCCCCCAGCTCCGTGCCGGTGTAGCCTGTCTCCGCCAGTTCGTCCAGCATCCGGCCGTAGCCGATCTGCTCCCCCTTGGCGGACTCGAATTCCAATGTGCCCCACGAGCAGGGCGCGTTGCCAACTCTTAGAATGCCCACAGCTTGATACCTCTTTAGAACTTCCGGCTCCATTCCTTCGGCCAGCGCTCGATCACCACTTTCTTGTCGGTGTAGAACTCGATCGCATCGCGCCCCTGCGCGTGCATCACGCCCAGGAAACTACCCTTCCAGCCGCTGAACGGAAAGTACGCCATCGGCGCCGCCACGCCGATGTTCACGCCCACGTTGCCCGTCGGCGACAGATTCCGGAACTTGCGCGCCGCCGCGCCGCTCGCCGTGAAGATCGACGACGCGTTGCCGAACGAGTTCTTCGAAATCACCGCCAGCGCCTCGTCGATATCCGCTGCATGGATCAAGCTCAGCACCGGCCCGAAGATCTCCGTCTCGGCCAGGTCGCTCCCGGCCGGAATCCCGTCCAGCACCGTCGGGCCCACGAAGCTGCCCGCGCCCAGGCCGGCCACCACGGCGCCGCGCCCGTCCACGGCCGCCTCGGCGCCCTGCTCCACGCCCTTCGCAATCAGGCTTTCGATCCTCTGCCGGCTCGCCTGCGAGATCACCGGGCCCATCTGCACGCCCGCCGCCGCGCCGTCGCCCACCTTCAGCGAACTCGCCGCCTTCGTGATCGACTCGCGGAACCAGCCCTGCGCCTCGCCCACCGTCACCGCTACCGACACGGCCAGGCAGCGCTGCCCCGCGCACCCGTAGGCGCTGTCGGCGATGATCTGGGTCGTCGTCTCCGGATCCGCGTCCGGCATCACCAGCACGTGGTTCTTCGCCCCGCCCTGGCACTGCACTCGCTTGCCGTTGGCCGATCCGCGCGCATAGATGTACTTCGCCACCGGAGTCGATCCAACGAAGCTGATGGCCTGCACTTCGGGATGATCCAGCAGTGCGTCCACCGCCGCCTTGCCGCCGTTCACCAGGTTCATGACGCCGGCCGGCAGACCCGTTTGGATCAGCAGCTCCGTGATCCGCGCCAGCGCCAGCGGCACGCGGTCCGACGGCTTCATCACCAGCGTGTTCCCGCACGCAATCGCATACGGCAGGAACCACAGCGGAATCATCGCCGGGAAGTTGAACGGCGTGATCACCGCCACCACGCCCAGCGGCTGCCGGAACATCAGTTCGTCGATGCCCCGCGCCACGTCCTCCAGGTTGTAGCCCTGCATCAGGATCGGGATGCCGCAGGCCACCTCCACGTTCTCTATCCCGCGCCGCAGCTCGCCCCTCGATTCAGCCAGCGTCTTGCCGTTCTCTTTCGTGACGAGCAGCGCGATCTCTTCGAAATGCTCTTCCAGCAGGTGCTTGAAGCGGAACAGGTACTGCACGCGCTCCACCGCCGGCACCGCGCGCCACTCCGGAAACGCCGCCGCCGCCGCTGCCACCGCCGCTTTCACTTCTGCTTCGCCACCCTCCGGCGACACGGCCAGCACTTCGCCCGTCGCCGGGTTCACTACGTTCAACCCCGCACTGGAAACCGGACGGCGCCACTCGCCGCCAATGTAGTTCAACACTTCCTGCGTCATCTCGTTCATCCCTTCCACTCGATCTCGTGCCGGCGCTCGCGCTGCACGGCCACCTCATACTCGGCACGCGCCGCGCGCACCGTCTCGCTCTCGCTCACTTCCGCAATCTGCACGTCCCACCACGATTCGTAGCCCGGCACGCGCATCTCTTTGTCCACCTCGACGACAATCGCACACGTGTGCGGCAATGCCCGCGCAACGGCCAGCGCTTTCTCCAATTCCCCATACGTCCGCACCCGCATCGTCTCCGCTCCGTAGCCCGCGCACAGCGCCTCGAAGTCCACCGGAACGTAATCTCCATCAAGCTGGCCTGTCCGCGTCCGGAACCGGTAGTTCGTTCCGAATCCGCCCGAGCCGATCGCCTTCGACAGCCCGCCAATGCTCGAATACCCGTGGTTGTCGAGCACCAGCACCGTCAGCTTCACGCCTTCCTGCACCGCTGTCGCGATCTCGCTCGACATCATCAGGAACGATCCGTCGCCCACCATCACGTACACCTCGCGCTCAGGCCAGGCCATCTTCACGCCCAACCCGCCCGCTATCTCGTAGCCCATGCACGAGTAGCCGTACTCCATGTGGTACCCGCCCGGCTGGTGCGTCCGCCACAGCTTGTGCAGGTCGCCCGGCAGGCTGCCGGCCGCGTTCAGCACAATGTCTTCCGGACGCGCCGCTTTGCTCAGCGCGCCGATCACTTCGCCCTGGCTCAGCACCGGCGTGTGACGGATGGCGAATATGCGGTCGGTCTCCGCTTCCCACTGCTCCTTCCAGGCGCCAATCTGCGCCGTGTAGGCCGCGTCCACCTGGTAGCCCGACAGCGCCGCGGTGAGCTGCTCCAGCCCCACGCGCGCATCCGCGATCAGCGGCAGCCCGGCGTGCTTGTAGGCGTCGAACTCGGCCACGTTCAGGTTCACAAACCGCACGTTCGGGTTCTGGAACGCTGTCTTGGAAGCCGTCGTGAAATCGCTCAGCCGCGTACCGATGGCGATCACAACATCGGCCTCCCGCGCCGCGATGTTCGCGCCCGGCGTGCCCGTCGCCCCCACCGCGCCCAGGTTCGCCGCATGGTCGAACGGCAGCGAGCCCTTGCCCGCCTGCGTCTCGCCCACCGGAATCCCCGTCTGCGCGCAGAACCGCGACAGCGCCTCGCTGGCCTCGCTGTACAGCACCCCGCCGCCCGCCACAATCAACGGCCGCTTCGCCGCGCGAATCCACTCCACGGCCTTCGCCAGCATCACCGGCTCCGGCACGGCGCGCGGGATATGCCACACGCGCTTCTCGAACATCTCCACCGGGTAGTCCCACGCCTCCGTCTGCGCGTCCTGCGGCAGCGCCAGCGTCACCGCCCCGGTCTGCGACGGCGACGTCAACACGCGCATCGCCTCCACCACCGCGCACGGCAACTGATCCGGCCGGTTCAACCGGTCGAAGTAGCGCGACACCGGCTTGAATCCATCGTTCACCGACAGGTCCTGCCCGTGCTCGCTCTCCAGTTGCTGCAGCACCGGCGCCACATTGCGCCGCGCGAAAATGTCGCCCGGCAGCAGCAGCACCGGAATCCGGTTGATCGTCGCCACCGCCGCGCCCGTGATCATGTTCGTCGCGCCCGGCCCGATCGACGACAGGCAAACGCACGCGGACTTCCTCATCCGAGACTTCGCAACCGCCGTCGCCGCATGCACCGCCGCCTGCTCATTGCGCACCACATAGTAGGGGAAGTCCGGATTCTGCTGCAGCGCCTGGCCGAATCCCGCGATAATGCCGTGTCCGAAGATGCCGAAGGCGCCCTCAAAAAACCGGTTCTCCACGCCGTCCCGTTCGACGTATTGGTTCTTCAAAAAGCCCAGCAGCGCCTGGGCCATCGTCCGACGTATCGTTGCCATGTCCTCTGACTCCTCGCTAGAAGTACTTCGCCACGTTGTCCACGCCCGTCCCGCGCACCGCCGTCATCTTCTCCACGGCCTGCTCCGCAGCCCAGCCCTCGTGAATAATGCCGCCCACCGCCGCGCCCATCGCCAGCGGATCTTCCTCGCCCGGATATAGAACGTTCCTCCCCACCAGCGCCCCGCGCACGTTCGGCCCCGCCTGCATCGCAGCGCCCAGTTCCCGCAGGAACGGCGCCGGATCGCCGGCCGATTCGCCGCCCAACAGCAGAATCGGCAGCGTCGTCGACTTCGCCACCAGCTCGTACCTCGGCGCATACGGCAGCTTCAGCCACATCATCCGGCTGCTGTCGCCCAGCGCCGACGCCACACCCGCGATCTTCGCCAGCGCCACCGCATCCTTCTGCACCGTCCAGCCGGACTCGCTCTTCACCACCGGCAGCGGCTCCAGAAACATCGGCAGCCCCAGCGCGTTGCACTCGTTCACCGCCTGCGCGCTCATCAGCATCGTCTTCAACGATCCGGCGTCCGAGTCGCCGATCCGCAGCAGCAGCTTCACCCCGTCCAGCCGCCACGCCGCGCTCGACTCCACCGTCGCGCCGGTCAGCGGATCGTCCAGTTCCCAGCTCGTCCCCGCCAGCCCGCCGCGGTTCAGGCTGCTGATCAGTACCTTCCCATCGGTCAGCTTCTTTCCGCCGCGCGCGGCAATCAGCGAATCGAGAATCAGCAGGTCCTCGATCAGGTCCATCGTCGCCATCAGCCCGTCGATGCCGTCCGCGGCCAGCACCCGCACCACGCGCGCCAGGTAGTCCCGCCGGTCCGCCATCGAGATCGGGTTCGAACCCACCTTCGTCACGCGCCGCGCCGGATGATCCGCCGCCAGAATCGCCAGCTTGCCGTCCACCGTCAGCCGCTCGCGCCGCACCCGCTCCTGCGCCGCCCGCCAGGCGCACTGCGGGTCGTTCACGCGCATTTCGGTGATCGCCGCCATCACCGCATTCGGCAGATATGCACTCGAATCGAACATCAGCGGTCCTTTCTCTGCGCCGTCATCAGCGCCTGCACTTCCTCCAGCCGCGGCATCGCCTCAGAGCAGCTCAGCCGGCTCACCACAATCGCCGCCGCCGCGTTGCCATGGTGCAGGCACTCCTCAATCGGCATGCCCTGCAACAGCGCATACAGGAAGCCCGAAGCAAAGCCGTCCCCGGCCCCAATCGTCGTGCACACCTCCACCTTGTACGGCGGCAGGAACGTCTCCGACCCGTTGGCAAACACCCGCGTGCCCTGCTCGCCCAGCTTCGACACCAGCACGCTCACGCCGCTGGCGCGCAGCTTCGCCGTGGCGCTCTCCAGGTCCTTCGTACCGGCCACCAGCATCAGCTCCGGCTGGTTGCCGATCAGCACGTCGATGTACGGCAACGCCAGCCGCACCGCCAGCCCCGCCTCTTCCGGGCTCTTCCATGACATCGCCCGGAAATCGACGTCGAACACCACCTTCGCGCCCGCGGCCTTGGCCCGCTCCAGCGCCCGGTATGTGGCCTCGCGCGACGGCGACGCGCACAGCGACGTGCCGTTGGTGATGAACATCCGCGCGCCGCTCACGGCCTCCAGATCGCCCGCCGCCGTCTCCAGCATCGTGTCCACCGCGTCGTGGCGGTAGAAGACCTGCGGGAAGCGGTCCGGCGGCGTCACCTCCGTCAGGCACAGCGACGGCAGGTAGCCCGCCTTGCGCTGCACCCGCGCCGTATCCACACCCTCTTTCTGAAGGAAACCCACCAGAAAATCGCTCAACGCATCCGTGCCCAGCGCGCTGATGATGCTCACCTTCGCACCCAGCCTCGTCAGCCCCACCGCCATGTTCGCGCTGGAGCCGCCCAGGTACCGCGAAAACGTCCGCACCTCCGGCAGACGCACATCCGGCTCTTCCGAATACAGGTCGTAGCCGATCCGTCCCAGAATCACGACGTCCATTCGATCTCTCCTTACTTCCCCATCTCTACTTCACAAGCGGCAGCCGCGGATCCAGGTCCTTCCACGTGTCTCTCACCCACGCATACTGTGGATCGTCCGACGCCGCCATCGAGCGCGCCGAACCAGCCAGAGCGTTCAGGTAATAAACGTTGTAGCCGTGCGCCGCCACCACCGGGTGGTACCCCTCCGGCACCAGCACCAGCTCCCCATCGCGCACCGTGATGGTCTCATCGATCTTGCGGTCCGCCGTGTAGACCTTCTGGATCGCGTAGCCCTCCGGCTTGTCGACGCGGTAGTAGTAGATCTCCTCGAGATCCACTTCCCCCGGAGGGTTGTGTACGTCGTGCTTGTGCGGCGGATAACTCGACCAGTTGCCGCCCGGCGTGTAGACTTCGCAGATCAGAATCCGCCCGCCATCGAAGCCTGGCTGGATCATGTGATTGATCTGCCGCGTGGCGTTGGCTCCGCCGCGGATCTCCACCCGCACGTCTTCCGGACCCACCAGCGCCGCCGGGTGCTTCGTCTCCGCCTTCGAATAACACCATGCCACGTCGCAGCCCTCCTGCGTCGTCAGCGTGTAGGCTGTTTCGATCGGTAGATACAGCGTGTGCGGCAACCCGCTGAATACGTCGCGCCGCCCGCCGATCTTCGGGAAGTCTCCCGCCGTCGAGGTGACACTGCACATCCCGCCCAGCAGCACGATGGCGACTTCGCGCCCGCCGGTCTCTTCGCTGAACCGCTCGCCGGCCGCCAGCTTCTTCGCCCGGAACCCCAGGTACTCGAAGCCATACGTCTCAATCGTCTGACCCGCCGGGTCAGGGTGTCTCAGCAGGGACATTACAGAACCTCCTTGGGAGCGGCAGTGGATTGGCGCACAATCACTTCGCCGCGCGCCTGTACGTTGTGCTGCGGCTCGCCGCCATCGCACAGCAGCACCAGCGTTTCCAGCGCCATGCGCCCCATCTCCCGCATCGGCTGCCGCACGGTCGTCAGCGGCGGCGCGGTGTACTTGGCGAAAAACAGATCGTCGAAGCCGGTGATGGATACATCCTCCGGCACCTTGAGTCCGCGCGCGGCGATCTCGGCCATCGCCCCCAGCGCGGTCATGTCGTTGTAGCAGAAGATCGCCGTCGGCCTCGGCTTCAGCGCCATCAGCGCCGCCGCCGCCGCGCCGCCCTCTTCCGGTTTGCCGTCGCCCAGCATCACATACTGCGGCTCCACCTTCAGCCCCGCCGATTCCAGCGCGGAGCGGTATCCGCCGTATCGTTCCGTGTCGGACTGGTAGCCATAGCGGTCTCCCACATAGGCGATGCGGCGGTGACCCAGCGCCAGCAGATGCCCGGTCAACTCGCGGCTCGCCGCGAAGTTGTCGATCATCACAGAGTGAATGAACTCGCTGGGATGCTGGTTGTTCAGCAGCACGATGGGCATGCGCGTCCGCGATAGCGTCTCGGCGTAGGAAGCGCCCACGCGCGAACTCGTCACGATGATGCCATCCACCCGCCGCTCTTCAAACGACCGCACCACCTTCACTTCGCGTTCCGGCTGCGCGTTCGAGTTGGCGAGGATCACCGAGTAGTTGTGCTCGTTGGCGGCGTCCTCAATACCGAGCACCGCTTCGGCGGCAAACGGATCGGCGATGGTCGTCACCACGACGCCGATGGTGGCCGAGCGGCTGGTCACCAGGCTGCGCGCCGCGGCGCTGGGACGATAGCCGGTCTGATCTGCGATCTTGCGAATCTTGTCCGCCGTGTCGGGGTTCACCAGCGAGCTGCCGGCCAGTGCACGGGAGACCGTGGAGTGGGAGACGCTCGCAAGGCGGGCGATGTCTTTGATCGAGGCGCGTTTCATGGCAAATCGGGGCCAAAACGGAGTCGAAACAGCTACTTTTCGACACCTGCACACGTGTGCAGTTACCGCAATCCGAAGTCTATGCCCTTCTCCCGGGTGATGTCAACCAAATTTCCGGCTTCTGACGATTAACTGCCCAGTTTCCGGTAATCGCTGTTCGTCGTGCGGATCTCCAGCTTCTTGGCCGGCGCCTTGAGCACCATCTTCGCCAAGTGGCTGGTGCCGTCGGGAAGTTCCTCGAAAGTGGCGTCCATGGTCACTTTGTCCTTGACTGTTCCGAGATAAGAGAGGATGCCGATCTGCTTTAGAACCTTGCTGTTGGCGTCGTAAGTGTAGACCAGCGAATCGCCGTCCACCAGGTACTTCTTGAAGCGGATCTCGGCGTTGCCTCCGGCCGACTGGCCGAGGTAGGCGTAGTTGTTGGTCAGCATGTAGTTCATGTGGTCCGGCTTGGGCGGGACGTAGGAATGGATCATGCTGATCGCGCGCTCGATGTAGTCTTCGTTGTCGGCCTTCTTCCGCACCATGGGACGCTTGGAGAGGCCGTTGGCGTCCTCTTCTTCCTTTTGTTTCTTGCCGGTGACGATGGGGGTCTTCGAAACGCCGCCCTTCCCGTCGTACATGCACTCCAAGTCCTTCTTAGACTTGAGTTCGCCTTTCACGAAGATCTCAGTGTGCTCGGTCCACTTATAGGTGTTGAGCTGGGCGAGGCTGCGGGCCACCTGTTCGCGGACCGCGTTGACTTCGGTCATGAGCTTGGCATCGACGTTTTGTGCCGCCAACTGGAACGCCGCGCCGCACAGCATCAGGCCCACCACGATTTTCATCTTCATTCGGAGCTCTCCTAGGAAGGACTTCCCTATTCTAGCCTGAGCTTGTCAACGCGTCACCGCAGGCGTTCGGGGCGCGCGGAATCGGCCGTCATCGAATAGGGCAGGCGGTAGACGCGGCTTCCGTCGTGGTTGGCGAAGTAGAGGTGAGACTCGGAGAGCTGATTGGGATTGCCGTCGGCCCAGAGCACGGTGAAATCGGGGTGGGGATCGACGACGCGGCGGACGTAGTTGTGGTTGCGCGGACTGCCTTTGGTGACGATGCGGCCACGCTTCCAGGATTTCAGATCGGCGCTGGTCCAGGAGGCGACTTCGGCGCCGGCGCCGATGGGTTGCGGGCCGGGTTCGGTGGGGCCGATGATGCGCCAGCCCTGCCCTTCCCTGAGCAGCGCGCCGGTGGAGTAGTTGTGATTGCCGCGGGTCACCTCGACGTACTCCCACTTCGTGCCGGTGAAGCGGGCAATGGTCCACCAGCGGGGATCGCCGCCGGGCCCGGGGGCAAAGCTGGTGCTGGTGGTGTAGAGGATGACGGGGTGGCCGGCAGAGTCGAGGTCGAGATCGTGGATGTAGACCAGGCGATTTTCAGAGCGGTAGTCGCGGAGGAGGGCGGGGTTGTGCTCGGCGGTGAGAGGCAGGTCGAGCACATCGCCGCCGACGTTGCGCCAGGTCTGGCCCCGGTCGTCTGTTTTGGCGCAGTAGAGGTTGGTGCGCTTGTCGACGTTTCCGCCGGGGTGCATGTTGAAGGCGGTGACGATCACATCGCCGCGGCGGGCGCTGGTCTGGTAGTGGCCGCCCATGCCGGCGAACTTGCGATCAGGGGACCAGGTCTTGCCATCCGGGCTGGTGCTCCAGTAGAGTTCGCGGCCGTTGGTGTATTTGGTGAAGAGGTGGAGGAATCCGTGGCCGGCGAACCAGCGCGGCTGCGGGTAAGTGAACTCGCCTTCGTGGACGCGAGTGAAGCCGTCGATGTCGTAGGGCTTGAGGCTGCGGTAGATGAAGCCGGGACGGCGCTTGGCCCGGCCGCTGACGAAGACCCATAGGAAGCCCTCGCCGTCGATGGCGAGACTGGGGTTGTCGTGGGGGTCGTCGACGCCCTGCTTGTCGTGGACCACGACGGGCCGGGGCACAACGCCGCGCGCGTGATCGTAGTAGGAGATCATGTCGAGCAGATAGCGTCCGCCGTCGGGCGTGCCGCCGTAGACGAAGAAGGTCTTTTTCGCCGCCGGAGCGTGGATGGCGATGGGCACGTGGTTGGCGGTGTAGGTGGCGAAGCCGCCGCTGTACTTGTCGCCGAGTGGGGTCATCTGGCCGAGGGTGAACCAGATGCCCTTGTATCCGTCGATCCGCCGCGTGGGCGCTGGCGGATCGGCGGAGGCGAGGGGCATCGAAAGAATCGAAAGAAAGCTACGCCGTTGCACATCGAAATTGTATCGACCGCGGATGTTACTCTGTTCACGATGGCGCGCGCGTGGGCCGGGCCTGGCCTTCTCCTGGTACTGCTGCTGTGCGGCTGTGTGCGTTCGTGGGAGCCGCTTCCAACGCAGCACGCGGCGCCCACCGCAAAGGATCCCGAGGCGCGCCCCTGCTTTGCAGCGACGGCCGAGCCGCGGGCGAAGGGGCTGTTCCGCGGAGTGCTCTTCGGCAGCGAGACCCAGAGTTGGACGCTGGATGATGTGGAGTTCACCTGCACCTTGCCGGAGGGCGGAGCGTGGGATGCGGTGCTGCAGTTCGAAGTGGCCTCGGCGACGATCGACAAGACCGGACCCGTGACGCTGGAGATGACTCTCGAAGGCGCGAGACTGGAGGGGCTGCGTTGCACCAGGGCCGGCCGCTATGAGTGGCGTGCGGCCGTGCCGGCGGAATTGGCGCAGGCGGGGAGGGCGCTCACACTCCAGACGAAGATCGGCCCGCCGTTCGTGGCCGAGGGGGATTCGGCGCGCCTGGGCGTTCTGCTGTCGGCAGGAGGGTACCTGCGGCGATGATTCCGGCGAGCACAGTGCACGGTGTGGTGACGGTGGTGCTGGGGTGCGCCGGGTATGGAGCGGCGGCGGGCGGCGGAGTGATGGCCGCGGGCGGAGGGCTGCTGGCGCGATTCAACGTTCTGAAACGGGAGCCGGTGCCGGCGGAACTAGCGCAAGCGGGGAGAACGCTCACACTCCAGACGAAGATCAGCCCGCCGTTCGTGGCCGAGGGGGATTCGGCGCGCCTGGGTATTCTGCTGTCGGCAGGAGGGTACCTGCGGCGATGATTCCGGCGAGCACAGTGCGGGGTGTGGTGACGGTGGCGCTGGGGTGCGCCGGGCATGGACTGGCGGCGGGCGGCGGTGTGATGGCTGCGGGCGGATGGCGGCTGGCGCGATTCGACGTTCTGAAACGGGGGCTGGTGCCGGCGGACCTAGCGCAGGCGGGGAGGGCGCTCACACTCAAGACGAAGATCGGCCCGCCGTTCGTGGCCGAGGGGGATTCGGCGCGCCTGGGTGTTCTGCTGTCGGCAGGAGGGTACCTGCGGCGATGATTCCGGCGAGCACAGTGCAGGGTGTGGTGACGGTGGCGCTGGGGTGCGCCGGGTATGGAGCGGCGGTGCTGGGTGCGCTGCAGTGCAGGGTTCAGAGGGCTGAGTTCGCCGTGTTTGGACTGGCAGCGGGCGGCGGAGTGATGGCCGTGGGCGGATGGCTGCTGGCGCGATTCGACGTTCTGAAACGGGGGCCGGTGTCGGCGCTGGCGGTGCTGGGGGTGGCGGCCGGCCTCTATTGGGGCCGACGGATCACTTGGGAGAGAGGCCGGCATCATGCGGGGCCCTGGATCACGGCGCTGTTGCTGGCGGCGCTGGCCGGTTGGATGATCCCAGACGCCTGGCAGCCTCCTTTGGGCAACGAAGCGTGGTTGTGGAAGGTGGCGGCTGTCTTCGGAGGCGCACCGGTGGCGGCCTGGCTGCACTGCGGGTGCCTGGCGCTGCTGGCTGGAGCGGCGTGGCTGGCGCTCAGCGAGCGGTGCGGCGAATGGGCTGCCGCCACGGCGGCGTTGCTGGCGGCAGGGTGCCCGGCCGCTCTGATGTATGCGGCACGCGGCGAATCCGAGTTGCTGATGGCGGGCGCAGGGATGGCGGCTGCGGCGGCGATTCTGAAAGGGCGAGAGTTGTGGTGGCTGGCGCCGCTGATGTCGCTGGCGGCGGCAGGTTCGACCATGACGGCGGACAGGGAATGGAACGGGCCGCTGTTCGCTTTCCTGCCCTGGGTGGCGGCGCCGGCGGCTTCCCTCCTGTGGGGCTGGCTGGTGAGGAGGCAGCGGATGGCGGCGTTGGCGCTGGCCGGGTTTCAACTGGTAACGGCTCCCCTGCCTCTGGAACCGGAGGCCGGGGCGAGAGAGAAGGCGAGGAGAGAGTCGCGGGCGGATGCGGAGATGGTCTACGCTCTGACGGACAGCCGTGCGGTGATCGTTTCCGAACTCCCGATGACGCGGGCGCAGAGCGGACGGAGCATGGCGCCCGTAGTGAACCTGGATGTGCTGGGCGCGGCGGTGCTGCCGGGGCTCAGACCGGACCATGAGCAGCGCAGCAAAGCTCCCTCTTCGCCGAACGGGCGGTACGTGGTGACCAGCCCGGAGCGCATCACAGAGGTGCGGTTCTACTGGCGAGGCCAGGAAGTGCCGAGGCGCAGCGCCTGGCGGATGAGAGTGCGTGAGGGCGAGGGACGCGCGGCGGACCTATTCGACAACGACCTGGTGACGGGCTGCCGGTGCACGGTGGAGATCGATTTCGGCGGACCCGTGCAGATCGATGAGATGCGCACTCGCGGCCCGGTGGGCGAACCGGCGGCACTGCCGCAAGGGCTGCGGCGCGCGGCGGTGGAGGAGTTGAAACGGAGGGGAGTGACGCACATCCTGGCGCGGGCGGCGTCGCCGCTGGGAGCGGACCTGGCCACGCACGCGGAGTATTGGGGAGTCAGCCGGAAAGGAGAGCGGCCCGATGCCGTCCTCTACGCGCTGGAGTAAGCTGGCGGCCGGGCTGTTGCTGGCGGCGTGGCTGTTCCACCTGTGGCGCGCCGCGGTGGCGGGCATCACCACGGACGAGGCGTTCACCGCGCTGCACTTCGTGGGGCGGCCGTGGCTGGAGTTGATGACCAGTTACGACGCCAACCACCACGTGCTGCACACGGTGCTGTGCAAACTGAGCGTGGGGGCTTTCGGGTGGAGTGCGCCGGCGCTGAGACTGCCGGCGCTGCTGGGCACGGCGCTGTTCTTCGCCGGCCTGTGGCGGCTGCTGCGGCGGGCGGTGGGAGACTCTCCGGTGCTGGCCGCAGGGTGCCTGGCCATTATGTGGTGGCCGGAGATGGTGGACTACCTGTCGCTGGCGAGAGGCTATTCGCTGGCGTTGGGGTTCTTCACGGCCGGATTAGTGGAGGCGTGGGAGGAGCGGTACCAGCGGTGCTCGGCCCTGCTTGGCTTGGCCGTGGCATCGAATCTGGTATTTGCCTTGCCGGTGGCGGCTGTGGTGATCAGCTTGACGGTGGGCCGCAGGCTGTGGGGGCGCCTGGATGAACTGGCCGCGCCGGGAGCGGTGGTGGCGTTCGTGGTAGTGTCGCTGCCGCTGAGCCGGGCGACGGCGGGGCACTTCTACTTCGGCGCGGCGAGCTGGCGAGAGTCGTTGGAGTCGCTGCTGCGGATGCCCGGGCCGGAATGGGGCACAGACGCGGCGGTGTTTGTGGCGCCGGCCGCGATGCTGTGGGCGGCATGGCGGCAGCGGGACTGGCTGGCGGGCGCCTGGGTATTCTGCGTGGCCGCGACGGGGCTGGCGCATTCGATGTTCGGCACGCCCCTGCCGGCGGGGCGGACGGGACTGCACCTGCTGCTGCTGGGCCTGATCCTGGTGGTCAGCGCGGCGCGGAAATGGAAGTGGAGCGCCGCAGGGTTGGCGGCGCTGGGGGTGTGCTGCGCGGTGAGCGTGGATCCGCTGGTCTATCGCGAAGCGCGCTTCGATGCGGACCAGCGGGAGGTGCTTGCGGCGATCGTGAGGGAGAACCCGAGAGCGCTGGTGGCTTGCACGCATCCGTTGAACAACGTGCTGGAGTTCTACATGCGAGTGCAGCGCGTGCCGGCGCCGCCGCCGGTGCTGAACACACCAGGAGTTCCGGCGGAGATCTACATGCTGGAGGAGGGCAAGGAGGCTCCACCGGCGGGCACGCGGCTGCTGGCGCGGTTCCCGAGGTCCGGTGTGGCACTCTACGCGAGGTGAGGCGGGCTCGTATGATGGGGGTGATGCGGCTGGGCCTATTGATCGTGTCCGTGGCGGTGCTGGCCTCGGGCAGGGACCTGGATACACTCGCGGCGAAGCTGAAGGGCGTGCGGGGCGCACAGAAGCTGAGTACAGAACAGTTTTCCGAACTGCGCGGAGTGTACCTGGAGTGGATCGACGCGCAGGTGAATTCGGGCCACCGTGTGGCGGAGATCAACCGGGCACTGGTGGCGGCGCACTTGATCCAGCGCAATCCGCCGGAGGATCTGTTTGCCAGCCAGGTGGGATTTGTGGAGCCGGTGAGAGAGGTGAGGGTGCGAAGTACGCGGGAAGTGCGGGTGCTGGCGGTTCCGATTTATGTGGGTGCGAACTGCCAGTTGGACGACACCGCGGTGGTTTATTCGAGAAGAGGCCGGCGGCGAATGGGGGTGCTGCGGGTGGGAGACGGGCTGGAGTCCGCGGCGTATCTCTCGAGCCTGGATGCGGGTGCGGAGGACGCCAAGGGCGCGCGGCTGGTGGCGAGCGGATGGGTTAGGTCGAATTGCACTTCGACCTGGAACCAGAAGACGCTGAGGATTGACCGTCTGGCCGCGGGTACGGCGAAACCGCTGCTGGAACGCGGGCTCAACGCGCAGGACCGGGAACCGGTGAGCGTGGCGGCGCGCGTGCGCGGATCGCAGGCCACATTCGAGTACCGTGGCGGCATCCGGAACGGGGATGTGCTCAGCCTGGAGACGGCCACACGTTACCGGGTGAGAGGAGACACGGTGATGAGAGCGAGCCCGCTGGCGCTGTCCCGTGTGGCGTTCATCCAGGAGTGGCTGGAATTGAAGGAAGTGGAGGCCCAGCGGTGGTCCGAGGCGCAACCATTACTGATGCGCCCGCAAGTGGCTGCGGCGCTGGAGGACCAGACCTTCGACTTCGGGCGCATCGCGCGCGTGCCCGGCGATAACGAAGCCTGGAACATCACTCTGATTCAGAGTGAGAGCCGGGTGCGGTATGAGTTCAGGATCGAAGGCGGCAAAGCATCGAAGTTGCGGGTGGCTGGGCTCACGGTGCATCCGCCGGCCAAGAGCAAGGAAGAGGAGGCGGCGGGCGATCCGAGCCCGGCCACCGAACTGCTGCCCTGGTAGAAATCTGGCGGAGTGGGGATGGAAATGGAGCGGCCGGCAGCGCGAGCGTGTGCCCTGCGCTGCCGGCCGTGAGGGTCCGCAGCGGTCCGGCGGAACCGGAGGAGGAGGCTTAGAAGTAGAACTTCACGCCCAACTGGATCACGCGGGTGGTCAAGCCCTGAACACCGCCGCCCACCATGCCGAAGGTGGAGTTGCGGATGCCGCGGTCGACCGACCCGGGTTCGATGTTGTAGTGGTTGAACAGGTTGTAGAATTCGCTACGCAGTTCGACGCGACGCTGCTCGCCGAGCGCGAACTGCTTGTTCACGGAGAAGTCCATGTTGAGCACTCCGGGCAGGCGGATGGCGCCAGTCCTGGGCGAGGTTCCATACCGGCCTCTAGGGGTGAGGGCGAAGGCGCTGGTGTTGAACCATTTCTTGTAGCTCCGCTGATCGCCGGGCAGATTGGCGGCCTGGCCGAGAACCGAATCGGGCCGCGAGCCCACGCCGGTGCCGGTGGTATCGATGCCGTAGGAGATATCAGCGGGGAAACCGCTCTGGGCCACAACGATGGTGGACACCTGCCAGCCGCCCAGCAAGGTGTGGGCCAGCGAATTGCCCGTCCGGAAGAAGGGCACGTCGTAGACGAGCGACTGGACGAAGCGCTGCGTGACGTCCATGCCGCAGAGGGAACGCTCATTGGTGAGGTCGTAGATGTTCTGGATGCCACCAATGAAGGAGCCGCCCCCGATGTCGGCGCCGATGTCGCTGGGGCCGGAGATGCACTTGGACCAAGTGTAGGCGGTGAGAGAAGTGAGGCCATGGCCCATCCTGCGGTCCGCACGGGCCTGGAGCGAGTTGTACATGGAGTTACCAATGGACTTGTCGCCCTGAATGGAGCGGGCGAAGGCGGTGTTGGGGCGGCGGGCATTGATGGGGGCGAGGCCCGGGGTGCTGGGGTCGACCACCTCATACGGACGGTTCATGGAGGGCAGCGTCACGCTGAGCCTGGTGCCCTTGGAGCCGACATAGCCAACGTCGACCAGGAAGCCCAGCGGCGCCTGCTTCTGAATGGTGAAGTTCCACTGCTGGATGTAGGCGTCGCGGTAGTCGGGATCGTTGGAGGGGACGGCATTCAATTCGAGGCCCGGGGTGCCGGAGGTCTTGAAGGGGTCGTTGAAAAAGATGTCAGGCTTGCCGGAAGGAGAACCATCCACGGAGAAGCTGCTGGTGGCCTGCGAGGATTCGGTCATACCGAAGGGCGCATTCGGATGGATGTGGTTGAAGTAGACGCCGTAGCCGGCCCGGACGACTGAGTTGGAGACGAACGAAGGCCGCCAGGCGAGGCCGATGCGCGGTCCCCAGTTGTTTTTGTCGCCCTGTACCATGCGCCCATATTTCGCGGTCTGCGGGGTGACAAGTTTGGTGACGAACAGGCCGTTCTGTTCGATGTTCGCCATGCGGCCTTTGGAATCGAAGAGCGGCTGAAGATAGTCGTAGCGAACGCCAAGGTTGATCGTAAGGCTCTGGCCCACCTTCCAGTCGTCCTGGAGGAAGTAGCTCTGCCACAGTCCCTTCAGGTCGGTGTTGGTGTGGTTCGGGTTGATCTCGGCGTGCTTGACGTAACCGAGCATGAAATCCGCCAGCGAGGAACCTGTGTAGGTGCCGTCGAAGGTGAACGAGCCGCGCGGGTTGCGGGCCTGCTCGAAGTTGAAGCCGCGCCGCACCATGTCCACGCCGGCCTTGAGGTAGTGCCGGCCGCGCTGGATGGAGACGATGTCGTTAAAGTTATAGACGGTGTTGGCGCGGACGCGCGGGCCGATTTGGCGCTGCAGGTCATAGACGCTATAGCTGCCATCGGCGCCATTGCTGATGGAGATGCTGGGCGGGCCGTAGTCCACCGGCAGTTGCGACACGAGCGGGATCTTCATTTCGCCGGCGATGTTGTAGGCAGGATCGTTCGTGGTGCCGAAGATCTCATCTTCGGTCATGTCGTTCCAGCCGAAGCGGAACTCGTTGACGATGTTCGCCGAGAAGGTGCGGGTGTAGGTGCCGGAGATGTTCTGCGTCCGCGCGTCGTTGTCGCGAACGTCGTGGCCCCAGTAGGGCGTACCCTTCTCCTTCGTCGAGTTCCAGACATAGCGGAAGGCCAGCATGTCCTTCGGGGTGAGGTTGTGATCGATGCGGTAGGTGTAGTTGTCCTGGGTGGCCACCGCGCTCTCAGGAGTATTGATGTAGTTGAAGGTCCCCACGCTAGTGTTGGGCCCGGGAGTGTACTTCAGGAAGGTGGTGGACTGTGAGCTGAGAAACTGCTTGGGGATCTGATTGTTGACGATCCCGATGCCGAGCGGGTCTTTGAGGACGATTTTCTGCCCGGTGCGGGCGTCGACGAGCTTGCTGAAGTCGCCGGCGCGCATTTCGGCGGGCGGCACGATGCGGTATCCGGCGGAGGCACCGGAGGCGAGCCGGCCGCTCTCCCAATTGAAGAAGAAGAAGGTCTTGTCTTTGCCGTTATAGACCTTCGGAATCGCCACCGGGCCACCGATGTTGGCGCCATACTGATTGCGGTTCAGGCGGGGAGAAACAGCGTCGGCGCCCTTGATGGCGTCATACGTTTGCGTGAGGGCGTCGTTGCGGTTGAACTCCCAAAGAGTGCCGCGAAAGTTATTGCTGCCGCGCCGGGTGAGGATGCTCACCTGCCCGCCGGGGGACGCTCCGTATTCGGCGGAGTAAGTGGAGGTCTCCACCCGGAACTCGGCCAGGGAATCCACGGAGAGGGCGAAGGGATAGCTAAAGGCGTCGTAATCCATGAATTCGACGCCGTCGAGGTAGAAGCGGTTGTTGGTATCGCGTGCGCCGTTGGCGGACATGGCGGTGCTGCCGAAGCTGCGGGATGTCTCGCCGATGGAGCCGCGGCCACGCCGGACCGTAATGGAACCCGGCGTGCCTGGGTTCACACCGGGCACGAGCTGTGCCAACTGGACGAAGTTTCGACCGTTGAGGGGCAGATCTACGATTTTCGACGAATCGATGACGGCGCCGACCGTGGCTGCTTCGGTCTGTAACGCGGCGCTGGACGCTGTAACATTCAAAGTTTCGGAGACGGAGCCCAATTCCATGTGGAGATCCACGCGGGCAGTCTGTCCGACCTGGAGTTCAAAGGCCGAGACCTGGTTGGTCCGGAATCCGGCGGCGGAGGCTGAGAGGGTGAACTGGCCGGCGGGCAGGAAAGGCAGAGTGTAGTTGCCACTGGCGTCAGTTTCTGATTCGCGGATCGCGTTGGTAGCAACGTTTTTCAGTTTCACCACCACCTTGGCCAGGACCGCGCCGCTGGGGTCGGTGGCAGTCCCGACGACAGTAGCGGTGGTCTGTTGAGCCCAGATGGATCCACTGAAGGAGGCAATGCAGGCGAACCAACATAGTTTGTTTCGAAGCAACATGGCGGTAAGTGTCCCTTGGCCAACGATGCGATTTCCGGGTTTTCAAGACAAGTGAATTCACCGCGAATTCACGGTAACGGAATCTCGATAAACACCTGACCGAGATGGAGTTAATACGCCATCGGGATCTGGTGATAGAATCGCTGCTATGCACGCCTGGGGGCCTGAGCAGAAACCCGACTCATCGGCGCGCGACGCCCTCGGCCACCAGGAACTGTGGAACCTGGTGGAACGTGTTTGCAATTCCCGGCAGTTTCACCGTTCCACGCGGCTGCGGGGGTTGCTGCGCTATCTTTGCCGGCGCGCCTGGGATGAAGGCGCGGAAGAGATCAAGGAGCAGGAGATCGGCATGGCGCTGTTTGAGCGCAGAGCCAATTTCGACTACTCCCAAGACACGCTGGTCCGGGTTCAGGCCTCTCAGCTTCGCAAGAGGTTGGAGCGTTATTTCAGCGAAGAGGGCGCGGCTGAACCGTTCCTCATTGAGATCCCGCGGGGCTCCTATCTGCCGGCGGTGGTACGCCGTGGCGCTTCCGATTCCGGAGAACCGGGGGAAGCGGAGGCGGGGCCGGATCCTCCTCGCCGGCAGTGGCTGGTCATAACCTTGGCAGGGCTATGCGTAGCGCTCTCGGCGGCCTGCTTCTGGCTGTGGCAACGCCCGGCGCAGCAGGCGGCCGACGACCGCAAGGTGCACGAATTCTGGAACGCCTTTTCGGCCAACGGCCGGGAGAACTACATTGTCCTGGCGGATTCGGCGATCTCCGCCGTGCAGGATGCGCTGCGCCACCAGATCGGGCTGGACGATTACGTCCGCAGGTCGTATGAAGCGGAGCTCGACCGGGAACAGCTTCCGGCGGAGAGCCGGGCTCTGATCCGCTACCTGATGGCCCGCCGCTACACCTCGCTGGCCGATGTCTTCATCGTGCGTCAGGTGGCGCAGGCACGGCTCCTGGATCCGGATAAGACGACGGTGGTGTTCGCGCGCGACCACAACGTGCGCGCATTTCAGAGGAGCAACAATCTCCTGGTGGGTTCGCAGCGGGCCGTACCGTGGGTATCGCTCTTCGACGATAAGCTGGACTTTCACATCTACGACCGGCCCTCGGACTTTCATCTGGCGCAAGACGCCGCGACCTCGCGCAAGCGAGTGGGCAATCGCCGCCCCAAGCCCGGAGAGCCGGCGGTGTTTGAAACCGACACGCGGCGCCCGGAGGGTTCAGAGGGATTCTCGTTGATCGCCTACATTCCCAATCTGAGCCGGAACGGCAACACACTGATCCTGGCGGGCACGGAGATGTCCGGCACGGAGACCGCGGGCATGCTGCTGACGACCGAGAGCTGGATCTCCGCGCTGATGAACCGGCTTCCGCGCCAAGCCAACGGAACGATTCCACATTTCGAAGCGCTGCTCAAGACGCGGCAGGTGGAGAATGCGACGCGCAGCTTCGAGATCGTCGCCATTCACATCCACTAACGCGGGCAAGGCACCCGGGCCGGCATACTAGCGCTTGCGGCGGCACCAGCTCTGGCTGATCTCTTCCAGCGTGCGGCCCTTGGTTTCCGGCAGCAGGAAGAAGATGAAAAGCCAGGCGCCGACGCACATGGTCGCATAGAGGCCGAAGGCTCCGGCGGGGCCGAGGCGGGCCGTGAGGGAGAGGAAAGTCATGGTCACGAGGGTACAGGCGGACCACAGGGAGAGCGTGGCGACGGACATGGCGCGGCCGCGGACTTCGGTGGGAAAGATCTCGGAGAGATAGAGCCAGGTGCCGGGGCCGAGGCTGACGGCGAAGCTGGCGACATAGAGCAGAATGGTTCCGAGGATCAGGTTGGCCGGCGGCGGCTGGAGCGTGAACGAGTAACAGAGGGCGACGAGGGCGACGATCATGCCGGCGATGCCGCCCAGCAGCAGGGGGCGGCGGCCGAACTTGTCCACCCAGGCGATGGCGACGATGGTCATGGCGAAGTTGACGAGCCCGATGAGGACGTTGGCGCCAATGGCGTCCGATGCACCGCTGCGCCCGCCGTGCTGCTGGAAGAGCAGCGCGCCGTAGTAGAGCACGGTGTTGATGCCGGTGACCTGCGAGAAGACGGCCAGCACGACGCCGAGCAGGAGCGGATGGCGCATGGGCGGGCGGAAGAGGGTCCAAACGGAACCGGACTCCTTGCGGAGGCTGTCGCGGATCTCCTCCATCTGGCGCTGTGCCTCGGCTGGGCCCCCGATGCGCGCGAGGATCGATTCGGCCTCCTCCGGGCGCTGACGGCTCACCAGCCAGCGCGGGCTTTCGGGAATACGGAGCAGGGCGAGCAGGAATCCAACGGAAGGGATGGTGGCGGTGGCGAACATCCAGCGCCAACTGGACTCGCCCAGGCCAGAGAGCAGCCAGTTGACGAAGTAGCTGAGGACGATGCCGGTGACGATGGCCATCTGGTTGAGCGTGACCAGGCGGCCGCGAAGAGAGGGCGGGGCCACCTCGGCGATGTACATGGGGGCGAGCACGGAGGCGATGCCGATGGCGAGGCCGGCGCAGAAGCGGGCGGCGATGAATTCAGAGAGGCCGTGGGGCAGCGCGGTCCAGACGGAGGAGCCGCAAAAGGCGAGGGCGGCGGCGATGAGCACCTTGCGGCGGCCCCAGCGATCGGTGACCGATCCGGCGACTCCAGAGCCGGTGAGGCAGCCCACCAGCAGCGCCCCGGCAGCGGCTTCGAGCTGCGGGCCGGTCCAGCCCCACTGCTGCTTGAGGAAGACGAGGGCACCGTTGATCACGGCGGTATCGAACCCGAAGAGGAGGCCGGCCAGGGCCGCGGCGGCGGAGATTCCGTAGGCGTATCGCGAACTCGCCGTGGCCGGCGCTTCTGAAACCTGCACTGCACCCTCCCATACGGCGGACTGCCGGAGCGGACGCGCAGCCGGGCGGGCCGGGCGTCAGGCGTAGTTTACAGCACGGGCGAGGCGGGCCGCCGGGTATCGGGAGACGGGGCATCAGGAGGGTAGAAAGCCTCAGCGATTTGAGCAGGGGTCAGGCGCCCCAAGCAAGGCTATCGGGTGATACCCTAGGTAAATTCCCCTTCCAATAGCCACGGCGATCCGCTGATGGAAGGGCTTCACTGAGGAGGAGGAACGGATGGAGCGCTCCATTTTGATACGCAGGCCGAATGTGATCTGCGATGCGTTCGACAACGAAGTAGTGGCTGTCAACATGGAAACGGGGACGTACTACAGCCTGGCTGGAAGCGCCGCAGCGGCCTTCGGTTGGCTGGACCAGGGCGCCGGGGTGGAGTCGCTGAGCCGTCAGTTGGCGGTGGTGGTGGGGCAGCCGGAGGAGTCGCTTCGAGCGGAGCTCGGTGCATTTGTGGACCGCATGATCGAGGCCGGTCTGGCCGAGGAGCGGAGTGAGCCGCCGGTGGAAGTGAAGGTGGTTTTTGAAGGGCCGTGGGGGGCGCCGAAAGTGGAAGAGTACACAGACATGCAGGACCTGCTCCTGCTGGACCCCATCCATGACGTCGGCCAGGACGGGTGGCCGGTGCGGAAGGAAGAGGCGGCGAGGGACTAGGAGGTGTCCCAGGTAGAAGCGTCCCGAAGAGGAGAGGGGCTGCGCTTCATCGATGCCGCGCTCGCGGCGTTCGAGCAGGCGTGCGCGCGGAGTGGCGAGAGTTCCTACGACTACCGGCTCGGGCCAGACCGGATGAGGTGGCGGTTCGCGGGCGCGGAGATGCGGCGTCTGCTGGAACCGGCGCTACGGCACCTGGAGATTGACGATGGGCGCGCGCCAGGGCTGACTGTGTGCGTGTTCGACTCCGAGTCCACCGCGACGCCGATGCCGGCGCCGCCCTGGGATGGAACCTGCTACGGGGCGCGGGGCGAGATCACGGGATTCAACGACAACCGGCTGCGCATCACCTACCAGCCGGGTGTGGACATGCTGTTGGCGTTCGACGCGGAGCGCGGCATCGCCATCTACTGGGTGCCGGATTTCCGCCTGGTGCCCTTCTGGGAAGTGACGTTTCCCGGCCGCTGCCTGGTGCACTGGTATATGGCCACGGGGGCGTACCAGCCGATCCACTCCGGAGCGGTGGGCGATGAGCGGGGCGGCGTCCTGATCGCCGGCATGAGCGGATCGGGCAAATCGACCACCACGCTCTCCTGCCTGAATTCGGGCCTGAAGCTGGCCGGAGAGGATTACACTCTGGCGGGCGGAGATCCGGCCTGGGCGTACAGCCTTTACTCGACGGCAAAGCTGGTGCCGGACAGCTTGTGGCGATTTCCGGAACTTCAGCCGTGGATCTCCAACGCCGGTCAGTTGGAGACGCAGAAGGCGCTCATCTATTTGCAGGAGAAGTGCCCGGAGCAGCTCACGACGGGCTTTCCCTTGCGGGCGATTGTGGTTCCCAAGGTGACGGGCAGGCTGGAGACGCGGCTTGCGCCGGCGACGGTGATGCAGGCCCTGATGGCGATGGGCCCCACCACGCTGCTGCACCTGCAGGGCGCAACGGAAGAGGCGATGGCCAAGATGAGCCGCCTGGTGCGCAGCGTGCCGGTGTATACATTGGAAGCGGGCACTGATTTGCGGCAGATCCCACAGGTCTTGAGCACGCTACTGGATGGTCGCCGTGGCTGAAGTGAGCGTGGTGATTCCGGCCTATCGGGCCGCGCGGTTCGTCGGCGCGGCGGTGGCCAATGCGCGCAGGCAGGGGATCGCGGACGTAGAGATCATTGTGGTGGATGACGGGTCGGACGACGGCACGGCGGAGGCGGCGGAGCAGGCGGGCGCAAGAGTGATCCGGCAGGCGAACGCAGGTCCTTCGGCGGCGCGGAACGCAGGGCTGCGGGCGGCCCAGGGCGAGTGGATCGCGTTTCAGGACGCCGACGATCTGTGGCCGGTGGGCACACTGGCGCGGCTGAAGCGGAAGCTTGAAACGAGCGGCAAGGAAGTGGTGGTCGGGCGCACGCAAAACGTCAAGCTGGGCGGCGGAGAGGTACCGGATTTGCGCTACGACTCGCCGGCGGCGACGCTGGCGCAGATCTGCCTGCCGGCGGCGCTGTTCCGCCGCCGCGTCTTCGAGCGCGTGGGCGTGTTTAACGAAGAGATTCGGCTGGCGGAGGACCACGAGTGGTTTCTGCGGGCGCGGGAAGCCGGCGCGCAAATGGAAATCGAGGCCGAGGTGACACTGGTGTACCGGCATCACGGAGCCAATACGACGCACAGGATGGAGGCGGCGCAGTTTGGGCTGAACCGGGTTTTGCTGGAGTCTCTGCGGCGGCGGCGGGCGCAGGGATTGGGGCCGCTGGCACCGTGGCTC
The DNA here is from genome assembly GCA_029973955.1 of Paludibaculum sp. GTDB lineage: Bacteria > Acidobacteriota > Terriglobia > Bryobacterales > Bryobacteraceae > Paludibaculum. The sequence goes on from JARKQJ010000079.1 coordinate 59,965, forward strand.
AGCATGGAGCGGCGGGCGCCGCAGGTGCGGGGCGAGTTCAGGATTTCCGTAGTGATTCCAGCCTATGAGGCAGAGCGCTACCTGGGCGCGGCGCTGAAGAGCGTGGCCGAGCAGCGGCTGCCGGTGCTCGAAGTGCTGGTGGTGGACGATGGATCGACCGACGGAACCGTGCGCGTAGCGGAGCGGTTCGGCGGGAGGGTGAGGGTTTTGAAGCAGGCGCGCGGCGGGGCGGCGGCGGCGCGGAATCTGGGTGTCCGGGCGGCGCGCGGAGAGTGGATCGCGTTTCTGGATGCGGACGATTTCTGGTTGCCGGACCGCCTGGCGTGGCAAGCCGCGGAGGTGGAGCGTTCGCCGGAATTGGAACTGGTGTACGGCTGCGTGCAGCAGTTCTACTCGCCGGAGTTGGCGTGGCCGGACACCACCCCGCACGAGGAGGCGGCCGCGGTGCAGGCGGGGATCTTCCCGGGCACCTGCCTGGTGAGGAAAGCCACGTTTGAACGGGTGGGCGATTTCGACACCACGCTGAGGGTGGGCGAGTTCATCGACTGGCACGCGCGGGCACAGGCCCTGGGCGTGCGGATGCGGACCATTGACGAAGTCCTCATGCGGCGGCGCATTCACAGTTCGAATACCGGCGTGCGCGAGCGGCAGGCGCAGTCCGACTATGTGAAGGTGCTGAAGGCGGCGCTGGACCGGCGCCGGGCGGCGAGGAACGCATGACGGGCGGCTGGCGGCACTGGTCGGGGTACATGGCGCGCTATCGCGGGCATGGGCCGCGTGTGGGCGGGGTGGTGGTGGCGGCGCTGGTGCAGTCGGTCCTGGTGGCGCCGTTCGTGTGGCTGGTGCGGGAGCTGTTCGATCGTGTGCTGCCGCGCGGGCAGGTGAGCGAGCTGGCGTTGTATGGAGCGGGTCTGCTGGCGGTGCAGTGGAGCGGCGGGGCGCTGGCGGTATGGGTGAGGAAGCAGACGCTGACGATCACCAAAGAGGTGATCACGGGGCTGCGGCTGGAGTTACTGGAACGGATCTACGACCTGCCGCGCGCGTTCCACAGCGGCGTGGAGCAGGGGCGGCTGCACGCTTCGCTGGTGCAGGAGACGGAACGGCTCGACGTGATGAGCAACGCGCTGGTGGCGCAACTGTTGCCGGCGGCGATGGGCGGTCTGGTGCTGGGCCTGGCCCTGGCGGCGATCGAGTGGCGGCTGGCGCTGGCGATGGCGTGCGCGGCGCCGTTCCTGGTGGCGGTGAACCGGGCGATGAAGCCGCGTCTGGAAGAACGCTTCCGCAAGTTCCGGCAGAGCTTTGAAGGCTTCAGCCAGGGGATGCTGTTTGTGCTGGGGCATGTGGACCTGAGCCGGATGCAGTCGGCGGTCGAGTTGGAAAAAGAGAAGCAGACGCGGAACCTGGAGAAGCTGAAAGAGGCGAGCACGCGACTGGCATGGCTCGATACGGGCTACGGGCAGGCGCAGACGGCGATTGCGACCACTGCCAGCGTGCTGGTGCTATTGGGCGGCGGCTGGCTGGTGGCGCGCGGGCAGATGACGCTGGGCGCCCTGTTGTCGTTCTATGTCACGGCGGGGCTGCTGCACCAGCATCTGAGAACGGTTCTGACGGCGGTGCCGCAGGTGCTGGCGGCGGGCGAATCGATGAAAGCCCTGGCTGCGCTGTTGGATGAGACCTCGCGCGAACCGTATCAGGGCAGCGAGCGCGGCCCCGTGCCGGAGAGCTACCGGCTGGAGTCTGTGACGTTCGGCTACCAGCCGGAGCGCGCTCTGCTGAAGGACGTCAACATGAGACTCGAGCGGGGCAGGACGGTCGCCCTGCTGGGGCCGAACGGGTGCGGCAAGAGCACGCTGGCATACCTGCTGGCCGGCTTCTACCGGCCGCTGGAGGGGCGCCTGCTGGCCGGAGAGCTGCCGTACGATCAGGCGGAGATCGCCTGGCTGAGGAGCAGCATGGCGGTGGTCTGGCAGGATCCGCAGCTCTTCCACGGGACGATCCGCGAGAACATCACCTACGGCCGGCCGGAGGCGCACCAGATGGAGATTGAGGCCGCCGCGCGACGCGCCACCGCTCACGAGTTCATTGCCTCCCTGCCGCTGGGCTACGATACCGTGGTGGGCGAACAGGGCGTGCTGCTGAGCGGCGGGCAGCGGCAAAAGATCGCCATTACCCGGGCGTTGTTGCGCAATCCGCGCCTGTTGATCCTGGACGAGCCGACCAACCACTTGGACGGCCGCGCGATCGAGCAGTTAATGAAAGAGCTCGAAGAGCGGAAAGCCGACCGGGCCACGGTCATCATCAGTCACGATCCGGATGTGGCACGACACGCGGACGAATCATGGGTATTGGACGACGGCCGGCTGACGCGCTGGGAGAGGTTAGCGCAATGAGAATCAGCGTCGTCGCTGGAGGCTCATGGCCGAATCAGCGGCAGAAGCTGGTGTTGCAGGCGTGCGTGTGCGACGGCAGGCTGGCGGTTGAGTCCTGGGAAGAGTTTTACGCGATCAACCAGTTGGAAGAGCTGGACTATGCGAGCTTCCAGCACCTGCCTCTGGCGCATTGGAACCTCCGCCGCGTGGGCTACGATCATCCGGCCATGGGGATTCTCAAGGGCATCCGGAGGCGCGCCTGGTATGAGAACCAGAAGAAGTTCCTGCAACTGGCGGCGGACCTGGCAGTCATGGATGACGGGAGCAGCCCGCTGCTGCTGCTGAAAGGGGGCGCGCTGGCGCTTTCCACCTATCAGGATGCCGGTCTGCGGCAGATGGCCGACTTTGACTTCGCGTGCGAGCCGAGGCTTACACAGCAGATGCTCGACCGGCTGGAAGCATCAGGTTGGGCGCGGACCACCCGTTCGCCACGGACCCTGGACGAGGGCTACATGCGCTACCGCCACGCCATCGGCCTGGAACAGGAGGGCCGCAGCACCCTGGATGTGCACTGGCACCTGCTGTTCCGCTGCTGCTCAGAGAAGCTGGATGCTGAGATGTGGGCGCAGACGGAGGAGTTGAACCTGCACGGGAGACGTCTGCGGGTTCTGCGGCCCACGGCGCAACTGCTGCACACCCTCGAGCATGGCGTGGCCTATAGCGACGCGCCGCCCATCCGCTGGGTGGCCGACGCGATGTCGATCATCCGGCATGGAGGCGTGGACTGGACTCGCCTGGCGGAGATCGCCGAACGCTATTCGCTGGTCCTGCAGGTGCGGGAGGGACTGCATTACTTGCGCGATGGATTTGGAGCCGCGATTCCAGAGGAAGTCCTATCCCGGCTGGACGCCGCGGATGTGAGTGCGGGGGAACGGGCGGAGTTCGCCCGGCTGATGGACCCTTGGGTGGATCAGGGCATGCTGGATTCGTTCCGTGCCGTGTGCTTCCGCTATGAAAGGGCGCGGAAAGCCGACGGCGCGCCGGCGAGGCCCGGCGATTTCGGCAGCTTTCTGCAGCATCATTGGAAACTGGATCGAAAGAGCGACGTGCTGCCGCACCTGTTCGGCTGGCTGGGGCGGCGTCTGCGCGGGGCGAGGGTGACGGAGGGTTGAGGTGGCTGCGGCTCGAACGCTTCCCGTAAGCGCGGTGATCACGGCGTACAACTCGGCCTGGTGCCTGGAGCGGGCCGTGGATTCGGTGCGCGCGCAGAGTGAGGCACCGTCCGAGATCCTGATCGTCGACGACGGCTCCACCGACGGCACGGCGCAGGTAGCCGGCCGGATGGGGGGGGTCCGTTACCTCTGGAAGCCAAACGGCGGAGCCGCCTCGGCCCGCAACTTCGCCTGGCGCGAGGCGCGCCAGGAGTGGATCGCCTTCCTCGACGCGGACGATCTCTGGATGCCGCGGAAACTCGCGCGGCAGTGGCTCGCCCTGGCGGGCGAGCCAGGAGCTGAGTTCTGCCTCGGGCTCACGCAACTGCAGGTGCAGGGCGATGGGGGCTATGTAGACCAGGGCGCGCCCTGGCCGGCGCCGAGCCTCGGCGCTTCGCTGATCTCCCGCCGCCTGTTCGAACGCCTCGGCGGATTCGACGAGGGTTTGCGCACCAGCGAGGACCTGGAGTGGATCATGCGCTGCCGCAAGAGCGGCGTGAAGCTGCTGGTGCTGCAGGAGGCCGTGCAATGGTATCTGCTCAGGCCGGGGAGCCTGACCACCGGACAGCCGGGGAGGGAGCGGGACATGCTGGCAGCGCTGAGAAAGGTTATTCGCCAGCCGCGTTGACCGCCCCGGGCGTGGCGCGGCGCTTGCGGGCCAGCGTCAGCCGGATGGCATCCAGAATCTGGCGGTTGTTGCGGTCGAGGTCGAGCGACGTATTGCCCCCGTGGATGCGCTTTCGCATGATGGTCTGCGGCAGGCAGTAGGAAGAAACGCCCACATCCTTCGCGCGCGAGAAGAACTCCACGTCGTGCGTGAGCGAAAGCTCCTGGCGCAAACCGCCGAGCGCGTTCCACACTTCGCGGCGGACCATCAGGGTCTCCATGATGTGCGCGGGGTGCGTCCCCTGTAGCAGTTCGGGCCGGAAATGCGGCGGCGGCGCGGCGCCCTCGGGCAGGAAGAACTGGACGTGACCGGTGACGAAGCCCGTCTCCGGGTGGGCGTCGAGCCACTCGATCTGGTCGGCCAGCTTGTTGGGCAGCCAGATGTCGTCAAACGAAAGCCAGCAGAGGATCGGGGCAGTGGCGTGGTCGACGCCTTCCTGATAGGCGCTGGGCAGGCTGGGCCCAGTCTGGAGGAAGTAGCGCAGGCCGGGGTAAGCCTGGGCGATGGCGGCGGTGGCGTCTGTGGAATGACCGTCCACCAGCACGATCTCGAAGTCGCGGAACGTCTGCGCGGAGAGGCTCTCCAGCGCCTCGCCGAGATACGCTTCGCCATTGCGTACGGCCATCACGACGGAAACGCGCGGAGTAGGCATCAGAACTCGATTATCGCAGGCGGAGAGACAGGCCAGCGGCCAGCACGACGCGGCGTCACCACATACACTGGTTGCTTACCAACAATGCTCCGATATTTGCGCTCTCTTTATGTCCAGGTGCTCATCGCCATCGCGCTGGGTGTGACGTTCGGCGTGGCGGCGCCGTCCTCGGCGGCGGCGTGCAAGCCCCTGGGCGACGGCTTCATCAAGCTGATCAAAATGATGATTGCGCCCATCATCTTCACCACCGTGGTGGCCGGCATCAGCGGCAGCGGCGATATGAAAAAAGTGGGCAAGACGGGCGGGCTGGCGCTGCTGTATTTCGAGGTGGTATCCACCCTGGCGCTCATCGTCGGCCTGATCATCGTCAATGTGGTGCAGCCGGGCGCGGGCATGAACGTCGACCCCGCCACGCTCGATTCCTCCTCGATCTCGGCCTATACCGGCGCGAAGAAGATGAAGGGCACCGTGGAGTTCGTCCTCGACATCATCCCCACCTCCTTCTTCGACGCGTTTGCCAGGGGCGAGATCCTGCAGGTGCTGCTGCTGGCCGTGCTGACAGGTGTCGCCCTGCAACAACTGGGCGCGCGGGCGAGGCTGGTGCAGGAGTTCATCGAGAAGTCGGCCGAGGTCCTCTTCGAGATCATCCGGTTCATCATGTATCTGGCGCCGGTGGGCGCCTTCGGGGCGATGGCCTTTACCATCGGCTCCTATGGCGTGGGCTCTTTGCTTTCTCTGGCCAAGCTGATGGGCACGTTCTATCTCACCTGCCTGGCCTTCATTTTCCTGGTGCTGGGCGCCATCTGCCGGCTGCACGGCTTCAGCCTCTTCCGGTTCCTGCGCTACATCCGCGAGGAACTGCTGATCGTGCTGGGCACGTCCTCGTCGGAGGCCGCGCTGCCGCGCATGATCTCCAAGGTGGAAAACCTGGGCGTCAGCCGCTCCACGGCCGGCCTGGTGATTCCCACCGGCTACTCGTTCAATCTGGATGGCACGTCCATCTACCTGACCATGGCGGCGGTTTTCATCGCGCAGGCCACCAATGCTCACCTCTCCATCGCGAACCAGATCACGCTCCTGCTGGTGCTGCTGCTCACCTCGAAGGGCGCGGCCGGGGTGACGGGCAGCGGTTTCGTGGTGTTGGCCGCCACGCTCTCCGCCGTGGGCCACCTGCCGGTGGGCGGGCTGGCGCTGATCCTCGGCATCGACCGTTTCATGTCGGAGGCGCGCGCCATCACGAACGTCATCGGCAACGGCGTAGCCGCGGTCGTGGTGGCGCGCTGGACCAAGGACGTGGATCTCCAGACTCTCAACCTCCGCCTGCGCGAGAAATAACGAACCCGGGAACAAGATGCACCGGCCTGCCGTCTATTCCGGCAGGAGCGTTGCCATGAACCCTACCGGCCCACGGCTCTTCCGCCCGCCCATCCTTCATCGCGTTCTGCTGATGGCCGCGTCGATCCTGGTGCCGCGGCCGGACCGCTCCGCCTGGCGCGCCCGCCAGGACCGGCGCCTCTATGAATGGTGGCTGCTGGTGGAACGCGGCGAATTCCCGCGCCCAGGCGCCGAACTGGCCCAACTGCTGCGGGATGCCTTCCTGCATGCCTGGCGGCAGCGCGTGCCAGTGGAGAGATTCCGGCACTGGTGGGGGTCGCCACTGGCCATCATTGAACTTGCCTGCGGAGCGGCGGCACTACTGGCCCTGTGCACCGGCGGCTTCGCCTACTCGCGTGGACTCCTGCGGCTGGCGGAACTGCTGCTCGTCCAGCCGGCCGACCTGCGCTCCGACGTGCTGGTGGCCCACGCATTCATGCTCGCTGTCGGACTGGCGGTGGCCGCCACCACCCTGCTGCTGCGCCATCCGCCGATGAGCTTCGGCCGGGTGGCCGCCTGGGCGCTGTATCTCTTTCAGTGCCTCGCCGCCACAGTTTTGATCTCGGTGGCGTGGATCGAGGGCGGCGCCGGGCTGCGCGCCCTCTTCCCGCACAGCGAAGGCGTGCGAGTGCTCGCCACTCTCTTCGCCAGCGCCCTCTATCCGGCGGCGCTGGGCAGCGCCCTCATCTGGATCACCAGAGACGAGGTCCGCCGCTGCCCCGTGTGCCAGCACCGCCTGGAGATGCCCGTCTCCGTCGGCTCCTGGTCCAGCGTCTTCGAACCGCCCGCCACGGAACTGCTCTGCGCGGAAGGGCACGGCAGCCTGCTGCTGCCCGATGCGGAGGATACTGCCGGCCGCCGGTGGATTGCACTGGACGACTCCTGGCGCCAGTTGTTCCGCCACACGCCCGCGTGAAGACGATTCCGCCTGCCCGCTGACGGCATCGCCGGGGACGCCGAACGCCTGCTGCCAGTCGCTTTCCGGCCCTTCCCTTCGAATTCTCAATCCTGCTATTGCTAGTCAGAGAACTTTGAAGCTTAGGGTTGGGTTCAATTAACATGACTACGATTTCACGATTTCACCTCGTCTTCGTGCTGCTCGGATCGCTGGCCGCTTCGCAGGGCCTCTGGGCCCACAGCACGGGAGCGCCGGCCGGCGCAGCCGGCGTGCCGGGAGAAGGTGACTGCACGGATTGCCACACCGGCACGGTTAACTCCGGCGGGGGCAAGGTGCAGGTGGCGCTGGTGAACGCCATCAATTGGACTCCCGGCACTCCAGTGACTGTGCGCATCACGCTCAGCGATCCCACGGCGCAGCGCTGGGGCTTCGAAATTACCGCTCGCAGCGCCTCCAACCCAGCCGTGCAACTCGGCACCCTGGCCGTCATCGACTCCACCACTACGCAGCTCATCACCAGCGGCAGCCTGCAATTCATCACGCACCGCACGGCCGGCACCAGGCCCGGCACATCCGGGTCTTCCACCTGGGATGTGCGTTGGAACCCTCCCGCCAGCGCCGGCGCCGGAGATGTCACGTTCTTCGTCGCCGGCAACGCCGCCAACAATAGCGGAACTGAGTTCGGTGACCACATCTACACTACTTCCCTCACTGCCGCCGCCGGCGCGCCCACCTCGGGCACCAACAAGGCGCTGCCGCAGCTGGCCTTCGGCTCCCAGGCAGGGGCGGGCGCCTGGTACACGGCCGTCTATCTGCACAACACCACCGGCTCGCCCGTGCAGGTGCCGGTGAGTTTCTTCGGAGCGGACGGCACGGCTCTGAACGTCTCCGGCATCGGCACCAGCACCACCGTCAGCCTGTCCGCCAAGGGCGCCGGCATCGTGGAGATTCCGAATGTCGGCCCGCTGACACAGGGCTGGATCCAGGCCTCGCTGCCCGACGGCGTGATCGGCTACGGCATCTTCCGGCAGAGCGTTTCCGGCAACAATGACCAGGAGGGCACTGTGCCCTTCTCCAGCACCACCTCCACCGGAGCCACACTGATCTTCGACGAGACCGCATTCGATACGGCAGTCTCCGTGCTGAACCCTTCTTCCGTCGATGTCACGGTGACCATCACCGCCCGGGATACCGCGGGTACCGTGCTGGGCGTTTCCACCCTGCCCCTGGGCGCCAAGAAGCGCGAGGCCTTCGTGCTGAAGAGCCGCCCTGAGCTGACCACGATGCAAGGCAAGCGCGGCTCTGTGGATTTCAGCGTCTCCACAGGCGCGGTGGCCGTGCTCGGCCTGCGCTTCAAAGGCCTGTCGTTCACCTCCATTCTGCCCGCGGAAAAGTAGCACGGAACGGCGCGCCCGGGAGCAGGGGACGCGCCTTGCCTTCGCCCGGCGTGATGTAATGAATGCTCTCCGATTTCGGAGATCTTCCTCCTCATATGCCGGCTCTCCACCTGCCCGTCCTTGTCCTGTTCGGCGCCCTGCTTAGCGTCAGCCTCGGGGCGCAGACCGATTCCAGGCCCGCACAGCCGCGCGCCTCCGGCGGCGAGGATCTCTCAGAGAAGCAAGTCTCTGCCCTGCCCCTCAATAAGCGCGACTTCTCGCAACTCCTGCTGCTGGCCACGGGAACCCAGACCGATTCGAACGGCGCCGCCAACTTCACGCAGCAATTCACCGTCAACGGGCAGCGGGGCAGCGCGACCGTCTTCCACATGGACGGCGTCGACACCACCGACCCTGAGATGGGCGGCGCCACCTTCTCCAATTTCAATGTGGATGCGATCCAGGAGATCAAATCCAGCTCCGGCGTGCTGCCGCCCGAGATCGGCCACGGCGCGGCCGGCTATACCGAGATCGTCACTAAGTCCGGAGTCAACGATCTGCACGGCTCGCTCTTCGAGTTCCTCCGCAACGCCGCGCTGGACGCCCGCAACTTCTTCGACCGCCGCTCCGTCGCGCAGCCCGGCAGAATCCCGCCCTTTGTCCGTAACGAGTTCGGCTTCACGCTCGGCGGCCCCCTCCTCATCCCCGGCGCCTACGAAGGCCGCAACCGCACCTACTACTTCGGCCAGTACCAGGGCTTCCGCCAGGTGCTGGGCACCACCCAGATCCTCTCCGTGCCCACCCCCAACGAGCGCCGCGGCATCAATACCACCGCCTTTCCCGGCGACACCCTCTACGTCCCGATCCACCCGGAGATCGCCGGCGTGCTGGCCCGTTACCCTTTGCCCAATGATCCCCAGGGCCCCTTCGGCGAACGCACCTACGCCACCTCTTCCAAAGTGGAAACCGTCACCGATCAGTTCTCCATTCGCATCGACCACCAGCTCTCTCCCCAGTCAAAGCTCTTCGGCCGCTTCAATTTCAACAACGTCACCGGCCCGCTCACCAATCCCAACCAGACCGCCATCGACCCCACCTTCGCCATCCGCTTCCGCGACCATCAGCGCAACGCCGGCCTGGCCTGGATCCGCACCCCTTCGCCCACCTTCGTCAGCGAATCCTATCTCGGCTACATCCGCGCCACCCCGCTCTTCCCCACCGAAAACCAAACGCAGCCCGCGCTCCTCTTCGGCGACGGACTCTATGAAGCCTTCAACTCGCCCTCCGGCTCCATCATGGGCGCCTATGGCAACCTCTATCAGTTCCGCCAGAACTTCACCTGGACCCGCTCGCGCCACACCTGGAAGGCCGGCGGCGAAGTGCGCTTCAACCGCGACACCACCGTCTACGGCACCGCTCCCAACGGCACCTATTCCTTCGGCGGGGGCGCCGCCTACTCGCCCGTGGCGATCCGTTCCGCCAGCGGCATGCACAACGTCGCGCCTGGAGATCCGCTGCCCGACACGCTCACCGGCTTCCTCACCGCCACGCCCTTCTCCTACACCGTCACCGCCGCCCCTGCCATCTTTCCGCAGGGCGAAAACATGGGCGCGGCCGCCATCCGCCGCCAGGCCTACAACCTCTTCTTTCAGGACCGCTGGACCATCACTCCACAACTGGCGCTCTCCTACGGCCTGCGCTATGAAGTGAACTCCACCGTCCGCGAAGCCAAGAAGCAGGAAGCGGGCCTCGTCTTCGAAACCGCCTCCGGCGAACGCGTCAACGCCATGGCCGAAGGGGTCCACCCGCACTACCTGATCCGCCCGCAGCCCTACTATCCCGTGGACTGGGGCGGCTGGGGCCCGCGCCTCTCCCTCGATTGGAACCTCGGCGGCGGCGCCGTGCTGCGCGCCGGCGCGTCCATCACCTCCCTGCTGATGAACCTCTGGCAGCAAAACATGGTCACCGCCAACCTGCCCATCGTCGTCACACCCACAGCCACCGCCGAACCCGGCCGCCCGCTGCCTTTCCGCAACACCGCCGTCGCCGTGCCCCTGCCGGAAGCCTACTCGCTCAGCGGCCAGCGCATCTTCGACGCCCAGGGCTTCCTCAACGTCACGCCCAATACCGAGATGGACGTGCTGCGCTATGAACGAGACCTCGCCGCCCTCAGCCCGGACGGCCAGGTGCGCGCGCTCGGCGTGCAGTCGATGAATCCCGATCTCAAGAACGGCTACATCGGCACCTGGACCCTCGGCCTCGAACGCCGCTTCCGCGACGTCAACGCCAGTGCCGCCTATGTCGCCGCCTCCGGCGTCGGCCTCGGTTTCATCGAAACGCCCAACGGCTACCCCGGCGCCGAGAAGGGCTTCGCGCCATTCACCAATTTCGATCAGCAAGGCCGCGTCCAGGGCGGCTACGGCGCCATCTGGGCCATGAGCAGCCACGCTCATTCCAGTTATCACTCGCTGCAGACCTCCGTCGGCAAGACCAGCCTCCGCGCCGGTCTCGGATTCAACGTCAGCTACACCTTCAGCAAGTCCATCGACGATACCAGCGCCGTGCTCGGCGGCTTCATCGGAATCGCCTCCGGCACCCAGCTTCAGACCTCTCCGCAGAATCCGCGCAATCGCCGCGGCGAGAAGGGCCCCTCCACCTTCGACATCACCCACGCCTTCACCTTCAGCGCCATTGAAGAGCTACCCATTGAGCGCCTGGCGCCTTCGCTCAGCACCCGCGCCACCAAGGGCTGGCAGTTCCTCGCCGTCGGCACGCTGCTCAGCGGCGCGCCATTTACGATCTACTCCGGCATTCAGCAGACCGGCTACGGCTCGAACAACGCGGACCGCCCCGACGCCGCCTCCCGGCCCGATCTTTCCACCTCGCGCACCGTGCGGGAGGACTACTTCGGACGAGGCGCCAACAACCGGTCGTTCTTCTCCCTCCCCATCCATGTGGCCGGTGGCACCGGTCCCAATCAGGGCCGCTTCGGCGCCCTGGGCCGCAACACCCACCGCGGCCCCGCCTTCCACAACTTCGACTTCTCGCTGATCAAGAACACCCCCATCGGCCCGCCGTCCAACCCCGAACGCATCGTGCTGCAGGCCCGCTTCGAAGTCTTCAACGCCTTCAACATCGCCAATTTCGGCCTGCCCGCCAACATCGTCCAGGGCCCCGGCTTCGGCGTCATCAACCGTACCGCCGGCCCCTCGCGCCAGATTCAGGTCTCATTGAAGCTCCTGCTCTGAACTCCGCGGGGTTGATCCCGGCAGGCCGCCGAATGTATGCTCAACGGCGGAACACATCCGCAAGGAACACCCCATGACCCCACTCCCTCGCCGCGATTTCATGAAGAGCGCCGCCACCCTCGGCCTCGCCACCACCATCATTCCCAGCAGCGCTTTCGGCGCCAACGACAAAATCAATGTCGGTGTCGTCGGCGTCGGCGGCCGCGGCTCCTACGTCGGCCGCCATTTCGGCGACATCGGCAAGGAAAAGAACTCCCAGGTGGTCGCCGTCTGCGACGTCTACCAGAAGCGCATCAACCTCAACAAAGACGCCTACGCCACCCGCTTCAACACCAAGGTGGACGGCTACCTCGACTACCGCGAACTCATCGCCCGCAAGGACATCGACGCCGTCATCGTCGCCACGCCCGATCACTGGCACGCCCGCATCGCCATCGCCGCCATGAAAGCCGGCAAGGACGTCTACTGCGAAAAGCCCATGTGCCACACGATCGAAGAGATCAAGGCCATGATCGACACCGTTAAGGAGACCAAGCGCGTCCTCCAGGTCGGCTCTCAAACGACCTCCGCCGACCAATGGTGGCAGGCCAAGAAGCTCATCGCCGACGGCGCCATCGGCAAGATGCTCATGAGCCAGGGCTCCTACCACCGCAACTCCATCGGCGGCGAATGGAACTACACCATCGATCCCAACGCCGGCCCCGATAAGACCGGCGAAGACTACATCGATTGGAAAATGTGGCTCGGCGGCACCTCCGATATCCCCTACAACTCCGACCGCTTCTTCCGCTTCCGCAAATACTGGGACTACTCCGGCGGCACCGCCACCGATCTCTTCTTCCACGTCGCCGCCCCGCTCAACATCTGCTGGTCACAGCCCCAATACCCCACACGCGTTCTCTCCGGCGGCGGCAACTACGTCTTCAAGGATGAGCGCGAAGTGCCCGACACCTTCCACCTCATGGGCGAATACGCCGCGGACCACTCCATCGTCCTCACCTCCTCCATGGCCAACTCCCAGCACATCCCCGGCCTCATCCGCGGCCACGAAGGCACCATCATCATGGTGGACCACGGCATGTTTGAAGGCCGCACGGACCACATTACCCTCAAGGCCGAGCGCAACGTCGTCGGCAAAAACGAGGAATACCGCCAGAAGTTCGGCTTTGGCGAAGACTGGGCCGACCGCAGCATCGCCGTCGATCCCAAGAACGCCATGACCGCCCACATCGAGAACTTCCTTGAGTGCATGCGCACCCGCCAGAAGCCCGTGCTCGACGTGGAAACCGCCGCCTGCGCCCAGGTGCTCATCACCATGGCCGTGCAGAGCTACCGCCAGGGTAAGGTCCTCTATTTCGACGAGAAGAACTTCAGAGTACTCGACAGCCGCCCCGCTAAGGCTTGAACACTCCACCGGCGGGGCCGGCTTCCGGCCTGCCCCGCCCTGCCCGGTCTCGCCAGTTCGCCATAATGGACCAATGCTGGGCCGCGCTCTGATCCATCTCTCTCTTCTTTCCACACTGACGCTCTCCGCGCAGGTTCCCGTCAAAATCACCGGCGAGTATCACAAACTCGCACTCTTCCCCGATGGCACGGCCGGCGGCTGGGGCGACATGCGCGACGGCCAGCTCGGCCCCCGGTCGGCCATCCCGAACGACAGCGGCTACGCCCGGGCGTTTACCCCCATCGCGCTCCCTGCCAAGGTCCGCGATATCGCCGCCGGCGGACGCACTTCGTATTTCCTCCTGGAAGACGGCACGGTGATGGCATTGGGTTTCGGCACGTTCGGCCAGCTCGGCTGCGGGGAGGCCTGCCTGAAAGGCTCGGAAACGCCCGTTAAGGTCAATGGCCTGCGCAATGTCGCCGCCGTCGAAGCCTGCGGTTCGCTGGCCTACGCTGTGCATCAGGACGGCACCGTCTCCGCCTGGGGCGTCGGCGCCGGCGGCATCTACGGCGGGCGCACCCAGGGCGAAGGCATGTCCTTCTCCGCCGAGCCCCTCCAGGTTCTTGGCATCTCCGGGATCCAGCAGCTCAGTTGCGGCGGACCTCTCGTGCTGGCCCTCACACACGATGGCCACGTCTACTCCTGGGGCGTCCTGCACCTCAACAAGGTGCTCGCCGACGAACCGCGCCGCCTTCCGGCCCTCGTGCCCGGCCTCGACAGCGTGGCCCAGGTCGTGGCCACCGGCGTCGCCGCCGTGCTGAAGAAGGACGGCACGGTGTGGGTGTGGGGCAACAACCAGCAAGCCCAGTTCGGCAACGGCAAACGCGACGACGCGAACTTCAGCGAAACTCCCGTGCGGGTTCCCAATGTCGCCGGTGCCGTGACACTCGCCGGGGGCCACGTCGGCCGCCATTTCATCGCGCTCCTCAAGGACGGCACCCTCCGCGTCTGGGGCAACACCGATTGGGGCCAGGCCGGCGTCGGCATCACCGGCAGGGAACAGGCCACCGTCGTCTCACCCCGCATCAGCGGCGTCAAGACCGTCTTCGCCGCCGGCAACAACTCCTACGCCGTCAAGACCGACGGCAGCATGTGGATCTGGGGCTATGGCTCGACCCACCCCGGCGAATGGCCCATGAAGCCTCACGCCAAGGTGCCGCTCCGCTTCTCCATCCCACAGGGCCTCCTGCAGCCTTAAACCACTTCCGATCAGGCAGCCGGAGCCCCGCTCGCCTGCGGCCTCCATCCAACCGTCACCGCCGGCCGCGGCGGAGGCAGCCACAGCGTCACAAGAAGATTCACGGCAAACAGCGTCACCGCCGTGAGTTCCGTCACCGCCGACACCGGCAGCAGTTTCCACGCCGCCAGCGTGTCCCACTCATACGCCGGGATCTCCGCCGCCACCCGCAACAGGCAACCCGTATTCAGCACCGCCAATGACGCCAGCATCAGCCCCTTGCTATACAGCACCCGCATTCCGCAGAACGCCGGCAGCACGCGCTGGCCGATCGCGAATACCATGGTCGCCAGAAATCCCACTGTCAACGCATGGCGGGATGCGCCCCACAACCCTCCGTGGGCATCGGCCAGCGCCGCCCACACGCCCAACACCGCCGCCACGCCCAACCAGAGATACGCCCCACGCACGAAGTAGGGGAACGTTGCCGACACACCCTGCGTCTTGGCCGGTTTCCAAGCCCGTTCGCCCATCCGCAGCGCCGCGGCCGCCACCGGCGCCGCCGCCAGCAATAGCACCGCGGCCCATACGAACTGACCCAACAGCGCCGCGGCCAATCCACCGCACTCCAACACCAGCGCCGACATCAGGCCGCCGCTCCGCGGCTCCTTCAGCCCCAGAAACACCGGCGCCCAGCGCGCGTTGAATCCCCACACGGCCAGCACCGGAAATCCCCACGCCGACAGGAACAGGAACCGCTGGTCCAACTCATGCCCAATCGCTGGGCCCTCGCCCAGCAGCGAGGCGTGAACCGCCAAACCCACATTCGCCAGCAACGCCAGCAGAAACGAAACCGTGGCTGCAATCACCAGCTTCATCCAGGGCTCCACCCGCACCGCGGCCTGGCCGCTTCGCTTGTGCCGGCTCACCGTGGCAAAGAAGATGAGGAACCCAGCCAGTTGCAGCCCTGCCGAAAGCGGCAGCAGCGTGCGCCACTCCCATCCGCTCACATTCGCCGCCCAGCGCAACGCCGCTCCACCGCTCCACAGTACCCAGGCCGTCCATCCGGCCCGTACAGCCACCGGCCTCGTCGCGCCCATCTTCGACAAAGAGTAGAAGCCGATGCCAATGATGAACGTGCCCAGCCAGCCAAAGAGTTGCGCGTGGCCGTGAGCCTGAATCCAGGCCGGCGGCAGCTGCCCCAAGGTGTGGCGGCTGCTGATCGAGATCAGATTCCACACTCCCAGAAAGGTGCCTGGCAACAACAGAAACACCAGCCCCGTGACGATATAGACCGTCACCAGCCTCTGCAGCGCCGCCTCCGTGAATGCCGCCGCGGAAGGGGCGTCGCGGCGCGCCCGAAACATCGAGTCTTCTGCTTTCTTCTGTCCCACGCCTCCAGCCTGCACCAACGGCCCGCACCTTTCAGTGACCCCCGTCACGCCGCGGCCCGATCCGCTCGGTGACCTCGGTCACTGATTCGCCCGCCGCTTCCGGGCCATGATCGAACCAGGAAAGGATGTACAACCGATGACGACCACCACCACTTTGGCTGATGTAGCGGCCACCCACCTCGGCGCCGTGCGCGTATTGGAAGGCTACGGCCTCGACTACTGCTGCGGCGGCAAGCAACCATTCGATGAAGCCTGCCGCGCCAAGGGCCTCTCGCCGGATACCGTCCTGCAGGCCATCGAACGCACTGCCAATACCGGCCAGGCCGATCGCGAT
Organism: Paludibaculum sp.; assembly: GCA_029973955.1. Classification (GTDB taxonomy): domain Bacteria; phylum Acidobacteriota; class Terriglobia; order Bryobacterales; family Bryobacteraceae; genus Paludibaculum. Next base: position 76,109 of record JARKQJ010000079.1, read on the forward strand.
TGGCAAACCGCCCCTCTGCACGAACTCGCCCACCACATCATCACCACCCATCACGAATACCTCAAGCTGGAACTGCCCGCACTCAGCAAGCGCATGGAAAAGGTCCACTCCGTCCACGGCGCCAAGGACCCCCGGCTCGCCCGCATGGCTGAGATTTACGCCGAATTGCGCGACGAACTCGAACTCCACCTCCACAAGGAAGAGGTCATCCTCTTCCCCTTCCTCGATCAGTATGGCCGCGCCGAGGCCGCCGGCCTGCCCCTCCCCCCGGTGCCCTTCGGCAGCGTCGCCAATCCCATCAACGTCATGGAGCGCGAGCACACCGGCGCCGGCGACGCCCTGGTTGAACTCCGCCAGCTCACCTCCGACTACACCCTCCCCGAATGGGCCTGCTCCACTGTGAAAGCCCTCTGGGAAGGGCTCGAAGCCCTCGAAACCGACCTCCACCTCCACATCCACCTTGAGAACAACATCCTCTTCCCGCGAGCCATTGCTCTGGAGCAGAGGCAATCGAGCTAGCCGCGGCGCTCCAGATCCAGGAGTGCCCTCTTCCGCCCCGTACCCCAACGGTACCCGCCCATCTCGCCCGTGCCCCGGATCACCCGGTGGCACGGGATCGCCAGTGCCACGCTGTTTGACGCGCACGCCCGCGCCACCGCGCGCGCCGCCCGCGGCTGCCCGATCGCCTCTGCCACTTCGCCGTAGCTCTCCACCTGCCCCGCTGGAATCCGCTGCAGATGGTTCCACACCATCAACTGGAACGCCGTCGCCCGCACATGCACCGGCAACCGCAGGTCTGGCTTCCGCCCCGCCAGATACTCGTTCAACCCGGCCATCCACTCGCGGAACGCCGCCGGCGCCGGTTCCGCCATCGCATGCACCAGCGCCTTCGGATACTGCGTCCTCAACTCGCCCAACAACACCTCCGCATTCTCTCCGAACTGCACGAAGCACAGCCCGCGGTCCGTCGCCCCCACCATCATCAGCCCGATCGGCGTCACCTCCGCCGCGTAGCTGATCTCCACTCCGGCTCCGCCGCCCCGGTACTCCATCGGCGTCATCCCCAGCCGCGTGTCCACCTTCTCGTAGAGCCTGCTCAGAGACCCGTAGCCTGCATCGAAGATCGCGCCCGTGACGTTGCCTGAACTCTGCTGCAGTGAACTCTTGAACCGCTCCATCCGCAGGTGCTCCGCATACTGCTTCGGACTCACGCCCACTATCCGCTTGAACGTCCGCTGCAAATGCTCCGGGCTCAAGCCCGCCCGCACCCCCAACTGCTCCAGCGTCACAGCCTCATCCGCATGCTCTTCCAGGTACCGGCACAACGCCCGCATCCGCTCCGCCATCTCATCCCTCTCTCCGTCAGCACCCGGAGTGCAGCGCTTGCACGCCCGCAGTCCCGCCGCCTCCGCCTCGGCCGCCGAATCGAAGAACCGCACATTCTCCCGCCGCGGCACGCGCGACGCGCAGCCAGGCCGGCAGTAGACGCCCGTCGTCACAACGCCATAAACGAACTGTCCATCCATCGCACCGTCCCGCCGCAACACCGCCTGCCACCGCGCCTCATTCTGCTGAGCCCGGTCTGCGTTCTTCATGAGGCCCTCCTCTCGGCGCCGGCCACCGCTTTCATGAAGTTCGATTTCACCAGACGCGAAGGATGCAGCTTCTCGATATGCACCTCGAAGGCGTACGCCGAGACGTTCCCGCCGAACGCCTCATCCCCCCGCGCCACTCCTTCCACCTGCACCGGGTACTCCCGCACGCGCGGCGGCGCCACTTTCGCTGAGCCATCTTCATTCAGCGTGCTGATCAGCGCCACGGGTGTTCCAAAGTAAAGCACGGTCGGATCGATTGTCTTGTGCATGTCCCGACTTTACGGACTTCCACTCGGCCGCAACATCCGAATCTTGCGCTGCAATTCCTGCCATGCTTCAGGGCTCCACACGGATCTTGAGCTTCCCCGGCAGCGGCGCCGGGTCCACTGACGCCACCTCCACGCGCTGCGCCTTCGCCTCCGCCGCGGCCAGCCCGGCCACCTGCCCCAAGGTCATCCACACCGGTTCCATCCTCAGCACCGACATCGCCACGTGCGTCGACGAAAGCGCCACCGGCACCAGCAGATTCTCCATCCGCTTCGGCACCATCGCCTCATACGGCACCTGCCCCGGCTGCGCCGGCCCGAACGCCTTCTTCGGATACCACAGCACCCCTTCCATGAAGCCGTCCACCGCATAACGCCGGTCGTGGCACGGATGCACGTCGAACGAATGCTCGCCCAACGCCACCGGGTGCGCCACCCGGGGCGTCCGCCCCGTCTTCGGATCTACCGTGAAACTGTGCTGTGTCACCAGCGCCCGGCCCTCAATGCGCCGCCCCTGCCTCACGTAGATCTGCCACGGCCAATGTCCCGTATCCGCAAACTCCCCGCGGTGCAATCCCAATGGACCGATGTTCTCTCGCGTCGCCGCCGGTACCCGCGGGTCGTTTTGCAGAAACCAGATCAGCCCGTGGACGTGGTCCACATGAAACCGCGCCAGGCGCTCCCGATGGTGCCGCCCCGCCTCAGGCCAGGTCCAGCTCACCCCCGGCACGTTCGCGCTCGTCAGCGCCTCGATGTTGCCGTTCATCTGGAACTTCCGGTTCGGCAGCAGCGTCCCCCGGCCAAACCGCTTCACCCTGCCCGAAGCGAAATCGTCCAACAGCGGCAGATAGTCGGCCAGGTGCAGTTCATAGGACGCAGGCTTCTCAATCGCCACGCGCTGCGCCGGATCGTCCGTGAAGATCGAGCGCGCGCAGAACGCCTGAATCGCCGGTGAAGCCTCCCCGGTATCCGGCGTCATGATCTGCTGCCCCGTGCGCCAGTTCATGTAGTGGATGCCCGCGAACCGCTCTCCATACTCGTCCCGGCCCTCGCGCCCCACCCGGTACGGCACCTTGGCCGCCGCCGCCAGATCCCCCTCATAGGTCCCATCGATATACGTGCGCGCCCGCAACGTCAGCTTCTCTCCGCCCGGACCATCCAGATCCGCACTCACCACTCGTCCCCGTTCCACCTTCGCTCCAACCAGGTGACGCCCGGGCAGCCACTTCAACCCCTCCGTGCCCTCCACCATCGTCCGGAACGCCGACTCCGCCACCGACGGTTCGTAATACCAGCCATCCTTCGTCAGCTCATACTCCGCCGGCGAGCCTGCCAGCGTCTTCTGATAGTGCGCCCGCACCAGCCCGATGAACTCCGCCACCTGCCCGCCGAACAGCTCCGGCCGCACCGCGTCCGTCGTCGAAAGTCCGCTCGCCGCCATCCCGCCCAGATGCCTCTGCGGGCACGCCAGCACCACCTTCAACCCCCGCCGCGCCGCCTCTACCGCCGCCGTCACGCCGCCCGGGGTCGATCCATACACCAGCACATCGCACTCTTCCGCCACTCCCGCCAGCGCCGCCGCGCCGGCCGCCAGAAACTCTCGCCGCAACATAGCCACCCTAACTTCATACCACCCCCGGGACGCCTATCCCCCCGTCAGCCCAAACTCCTTCAAGCGGTATTGCAGCGTCCTCAGGCTGATCCCCAACTCCCGCGCCGCGTGCGTGCGGTTCCCCGCATGCCGCTCCAGCGCCTCCTCGATCGCCCGCCGCTCCAGTTCGCGCATGTTCAGCGAGCCGGACACCGCCGCCGCACTCTGCCCGCCCGGCGCCAGAATCGTCAGGTGCTCCGGCTCGATCTCCGCCTCGGCCAGGATCGCCGCGCGCTCCATCGTGTTCTCCAGCTCCCGCACATTCCCCGGCCACCGCTGCGCCCGCAGCACCGACAGCGCCCGCTCGCTCAGGCGCAGTCCCGGCTTCTCCAATCCGCGAGCCGCCCGCTCCAGGAACAGTCCTGCCAGCGCTTCGATATCAGCCGGCCGCTCCCGCAGCGGCGGGATCTCAATCGGAAATGTGCTCAGGCGGAAATACAGGTCAGACCGGAAACGCCCGTCGCTCACCGCCCGCGCCAGATCCTGGTTCGTCGCCGCAATCACCCTGACGTCCACCTGCACCGCCTTGCCGCCGCCCACGCGCTCAAACGTCTTCTCCTGCAACACGCGCAGCAGTTTCGCCTGCAGGCCCGCGTCCAGCTCCCCGATCTCGTCCAGAAATAGCGTGCCGCCATCGGCCCGCTCGAAGACGCCCGCATGACGCTCCGTCGCGCCCGTGAACGATCCCCGCTCGTGTCCGAACAGCTCACTTTCGATCAACGTCGGCGCCAGCGCCGCCGCGTTCACCGCCACAAAGGGCTGCCCGGCCCTCCGGCTGTGCGCGTGAATGCACCGCGCGATCACTTCTTTGCCCACGCCGGATTCGCCCAGCAGCAGCACCGTGGCCGAAGTCGGCGCCACTTTGCCCAGCAGCCCCAGAATGTGCAGCATCCGCTGATCCCGCGCCACCACATGCCCGCACATGCCCAGCGTCGGCGCCGGCGCCTCCTCCGGTGCCGCGCTCTCCCGCTCCGGCCTGTTCAACGCCAGCGCCCTCCGCACCAGCCGCCGCAACTCGTCCGGACTTCGCAGCGGCTTCTCCAGATAGTCCAGCGCTCCCCGCTTCATCGCCTCCACCGCCGTGGCCACTGTCCCGAAACCCGTGATCAGCACGAACGGCGTGCTCGCCGCGTGCTCCAGAAACCACTTCTGCACATCCAGCCCGTCCCCATCCGGCAGCTTCAGATCGGAGATCACCAGCGAGAACGCGTGCTGTCCGCACAGCCTCCGGGCTTCGGCCACCCGGCCCGCCGTCTCCACGGCGTAGCCTTCCCGCACCAGGATCGTCTCCATCAGGCTGCGGAATCCGGGATCGTCGTCCACTACCAGGATGCGTGTCTTCGATTGCGTTTCCATTTCACATAGTCCGGATCGATGTGGTCCATCTCAGTTCGGCCAGCGTCCCCGCCGGCTTGGCGTCGCATAGGGTCAGCCGCGCGCCCAGCGTCTGCGCCAGGTTGTTCGCAATCGCCAGCCCCAGGCCCGTTCCCTGCGCTTTCGTCGTGAGGAAGGGCTGGAACAGCCGCTGCCGCACCTCCTGCGGCAGACCCGGCCCGTTGTCCGATACGCTGATCCTGCCCGGCTCCGCCTCCACCACCACCTCGCTGCCCGCCTCCGCCGCATTGCGCAGAAGGTTCAGCACAATCTGCTCCAGCATGTCGGCGTCGGTCCGCAGCAGGAAGTCGCTCGCGCTGAAGCGCGCTTCCGGCGCGTGCGGCCGCAGACGCTCCACAAACTCCTGCCAGCGCAGCTCGCGCCACTGTGGCTGCGGCGCCCGCGCATACAGCAGCAGATCCCGCACCAGCCGCTCCAGCCGTCCTGTCTGCGCGAGCGAACTGTCCAGCCAGACCTGCGCATCTCCCACGCTTCGCTCCCGCGCCAGTTGCAGGAATCCCTTCAAGGCTCCCAGCGGGTTGCGGATCTCATGCGCCAGCACCGCCGACATCTGCCCCAGCTCAGCCATCCGCGCCAGCTTCGCCTGCTGCCCCCTCGCCCACAGGGCGTAGCCCGTCAACGCCGCCATCGCCAGCGTCACCGCGATCGCCAGATACAGGTTGTTGCGAGGCCGCTCAGTCAGGAAATCGCCCGCCGCCGGATTTAGGTCCACCTGCGCCACTCGCATCCCGCCCCCCGCATGATACGGAACCCACGCCCGGAACAGCGCCCGCGTATCCCGCTCCACCACGAATAACTGCTCGTTGTTCAAAATCGACCGCACCGCTCCCCGCCCGCTGACATCTTCCGCTCCATACGTGCGCAGCGCCATCAGCGCCGGCTCCTCCTCCGCCACCCTCTCCGCAGGCTCCTGCTCCAGCCGCGCCGCAATCGCCGCCGCCGTGTTCCTCAAGTACGCGCCCCGGGCCTGCCCCAACTCCCGCAGCAGGAATACCGCATTGCCAACGAGGATCGCCGGCAGCACGAACAGTGCGCCGGCCAGCACTCGCCAGAACCATCGGTTCGTGATCAGGGACATGGATCCTCTATCCGGGATGCAATCGCTGCCCGCCGGGTGACGCGTCAGAGGCCCCGGCCTTCCACCCTATTTCTGTTCCTTCTTCTCCTGCGGAGGCCCATGATGGCCCCCGCCGCCGCCCATTCCGGAGCGCGGCCCACCCATCCACAGCGGCCAGCCGTTTTCATCTCGCAGCTTCAGCGTCTTGCGCTGCCCCGGCAGTTCCACGCGAATGCCCACCACGGTTCCATCCGCCATCCTGTATCCGCGCGCCTCAATCGCCTCTCCCGCCTTCGGATTGAAGTCCTCCTGCATCAGGTACCGCATCGATCCCAACATCAGCCGGATGCTGCCTTGCGTCGAGGTGAGTTCCAGGAACGGCATCCCCTGCCCCGGCGCAATCTGCACCTTCGATACGGTCCCCTTGACGTCCACCACCGGATTGCCGGCGACGGGGGGCCGTGGCGGATCGTCCAAATCGAATCCCCAGGCCGGCCTGAGAAGCAAGAGAAATAGAACTGCCGGGACAAGCCGCAACATGGCTGAATACTCCGTAGAGCCTACCCGCAATCATAGGGCCGATCTGGGCGCCCCACGAAACACGGCATTTCTTGCTCATCCGCGTCCAGCACACGCAAATCATGCGTACTCTTCCGCGCACCGTTTGCACGCACTTCCCGTTCTCCCCCGTAACTGTTTGAAACTGCGTCACCTGCCGCTGGCCCCCGAATTGCCCCTCCTCCACCGAAGCCTGAAAAGGAGGCACCACATGAAACCACTCGCTCTCACCCTGACCCTCATGGCCGGCCTGGCACTCACCGCGCTGGGCCAGAACGCCCCAACCCCTGCCCCGTCCAATCGCCCAGCCGGCGCCGCTGTCCGCCAGGGCGGCCCCGCCAACGGCGGCCCCACCTGTCAACGGGATTGCCCCCGCCGCGGCAACGGCCAGTGCAACGGCGCCGGCCCCAGGCGCGACGGCGGAGGCATGCACTGCGGCAGTCAGGGCCGCGGCGGCCGGCGCTAAACTCGCCGGTCCGGCAAGGAATCTCATCCCATGGCACTGGTACAGGTTCAACTCGACTCTTCCCAAGCCCGCCGCAGGCCGGCCTGGTTCCGCTCCACAAGAGCCATCCGCCACGCCGTCATGGCCTTCTTCTTCCTCTTTCTGCTGCACGTCGCCTGGGAACACCAGGTGAAGGGTGGAGGACCGAACGGCACGCCTTCCATCGAGGCCTATTGCCCCTTCGGCGGAGTGGAAAATCTGTACCAGTTCCTCACCACCGGCGGGTTCGTCCGCCATATCGAACCCTCCGCCATGATCCTGCTGGCGGCGGTCCTCCTCCTGACGCTCGCTTTCAGCCGCGGCTTCTGCGGCTGGATCTGCCCCTTCGGCAGCCTGCAGGAATGGCTCGGCCTGCTGGGCAGGCGGATCTTCCGCAAAAGCTACAACCCCACGGGTCCCTGGGAGCGCCGCCTGCGTTGGCTCAAGTACGCCATTCTCGCCGTCATCATCGTCTTCACCTGGCACCTGGGCACCCTCGTCTTTCGCCCCTATGATCCCTTCCTGGCCTTTTTCCACCTGGGCTTCGGTCTCTCCGAGATGCCTTACGCCTACGCCGCCCTCGGCATCGTTCTCCTCGGCTCGTTGAAGTACGAGCGCTTCTTCTGCAAGTACGCCTGCCCGCTCGGCGCCCTCATCGGCATCGCCGGAAAACTCGGTTTCACCAAAGTGGTGCGCTCTGACGATGGCTGCAAAGGCTGCAACATCTGCCAGAAGAAATGTTTCGCCCACATCGACTTCCTCTCCGTCCACGAGATCCGCGACACCGAATGCAACCACTGCCTCGAGTGCGTCACGCACTGCCCCAGGCCCAATGTTCTTACCCTGAAGGCCTCCTCGTTCAGCTTCTCCACACCCGCCTACGCCGGACTCCTCCTGCTGGGCCTCTTCGGTACCATCGGCGTCAGCCAGATGGCTGGCAAGTGGCGCACCAAACCGGAGATGGTCTCCTTCACCGATCAGACGGGCAAGCTCAACCCCGCACAGATCCGCGGCTGGATGACGCTCAATGAGATCAGCGCCGGCTACCGCATCCCGCTCGACGAACTCTACCGCCTCGGCAAGCTCCCAGCCACCGTCGACGGCGCCACCAGATTGAATCAGGTCGCCCGCAAGTACGGGCTGCACTTCGAACCCGATCAGCTCAGAGACGCCGTGGAGGGCCGGCTCCAGATCCCCCCAACGCCGGTCCCCCCAACACCGGCCCCGCAGTCATCCCGCCCGGCCGCCGTGCCGCCTCCTCCGGCCCCACCAGCCGCCACTGCGCCAGCCAGCCCCCACGGCGCTGCGCACCCCGCCTCGCCCAGCAGCGAGGAGCCCGAAATCCGCGGCATGATGACCCTCAACGAAGTCGCCCTCAAAACCGGCGTCCCGGCCGAATTCATCCTCAAGCGCATGAACGTCACCGCCGCCATCGATCCGCGCCTCCCTCTGCGCGAGTGGATGCACGACCAAGGCGGCAAGATCGGCGACGTGCGCGACGCCGTGGCCGCCTACCGCTCCGGCCGGCACTAATCCCGCGGCGTTACGATGTAAATCTCATTCCCACAGCGAAACGCCACCCGACCCTTTCCGGCCGGGACGAGCCGCGTGACGTCCGCCTTGCTGACGTTGATCAGCATGGTATCGATCGGCTGCAGGCTGGCTAAGTCGAATGAGTACAAAGTCACGGCGCTGCCGAACACATATCCAGCGTTCAGCCAGTACACCCGCTGGCCGTTGACTGTCACCGCTCCATCCACGTTCAGCTTTGCGAGCGTTTTCCCGCTCTCGGCATCGAGCACAAGCCCCGTCGCCGTAAACAGCTTCCCATCGGCGTACGCCACGTGGTCGTATCCGTTGCCAAACGTCAGCGTCCGGCGCTCAGACTGTGTGACGCCGCTCGCGTCCACCGTTAGCGCCGCATACCGAGTTGCTGAGGCGCAGTATAAGCGCGAAGCCAAGGGGCCCGGAGCCAGCGCCGTGCAGTCGAAGGTGGTTCCGCTAACGAAGGCTGGCCGCTGGGTTCCGGCATCGTAAACTCGAATGCTGTCGCCGAACGGTCCGTCTCGCATCAAGCTACCGTCGGAAAGCGTCAGCAGGTCATCTCGTGCGTGAATCGCCACCACGGCCGCCGGAGTCCCAGACAGCACGGCCAAGTCGGAAATCGCGTATGACCGGGTCGCTGTCGGCGGGAAATACCCGAATCCTTCGCCGATCGTGCCCGCGGCGACGTCCAATGTTCGAATACTCTCTGATGCGGGTGAATGGCCGCCGCCCAAAGTGTTCGAAACCGACCCGGACGTGAAGTAGAGCTGACCACCGTCGCTCGACAGAGCTATCCGGCGGGGTCCGAGCCCCGCGGGATAGCTCTGCCGAATCTCACCCGTTGCGGGGTCGATGGCCGCGATTCTATCGCCCAGCGCCGCTTCTCGGTTCGGGATGCTGGCCCAGAGGACATCACGCGTGGTGTCGTACACCACGTCCGCCGCGGCCAGATCGATGACCGACACGCCTTCTGTCGAGGGCAGTGGCGGGAGAGGAGGAGAGGCCACCGGTGCTGCGAGCAGCGGAATCGCCGCGACATCTACGAAGAAGATCGCGGCTCCAGTGCTTACAGCGAACCCTTGCTCGCCGTACCGCGTCCACGTCGCGCCCGTCCGCGCCGGGTCCCCGATCGGCAGAGGGAGTGAACCCAGAAATTCGTACGTCTTCAGGTCGAACACCGCGATCGCAAACTGTTGCCGCGAATATGACCGGCCCAGATAATAGACTCGACCGGCTGCCTCGTCCGGCCACGCTCCCGCCGCCTGGAACTGCGGATCGGGAAACGCGAACCGGCCTACTTTCCGTGACCGCTCCGGATCAATGGCATACCCGTCCGCCGTGTAGATCAGACCGCCTGCCTGCCATATGGCGTTGCCATACCCTGATATCAAACCCGCGGCCGTCGACATCCATTTGAGCCCGCGCGGCGTGACAGAAACTCGTTTGAACTCGAATGTGGACAGGTATCCGTTGTAAGCGTAGAGTGTCGAACCCGAAGACGAGAAGGCTAGCCGGAAGGTCGCTGCGCTGTACGCGCCTGAGCCTTCGGTATTCCACTCGACCTCGGGACGCGGGCTTTCATCGTCGAACATCGCGATGGGTCCGCCGAAGTAACTCACCGTCAATCCGCCGTCGGGCGCGGTAACCATATCGTAAATAGCCAATTGTTCCGATCCGCCTGTAGGATTGGCGACAAACAGTCGGTCTCGCATCTTGGAAGCCAGGTCCACTCTCGCGATCCGCCACTCGCCATTGAGGACCACTGAAACCGTGGAGCCATCGAGCGCCGGAGCGAGCGCGCTCGGTTCGCTGCCGACGTACACCGCGCTTTCGACCTTCCCCGTCGCCGGATCGATGGTAACGACACTGTTGCCCAACGATCCCATCGCGCTCGGCGTCGAGGCAACCACCTTCCCGGTTCCTGGCAGGGCTGCTATCCCGTTCGCTTTCAGATCGATGCTCGTCACGCCCGGCGCCACCCTCTTCAACGTCGACGAGGGTTTCGGCCAAGGCGACAAGGCATGCAGCGGAACGAGCAGAATCGCGTCCTCGCGCGCGATCGCAATCCGGTCGGATCCAGCTCGTGTCGCCGCCACCGTAGCCGGCATGAGCAGTGTGTTCTTATCGAGCGCCAGACTGGCGGTGGGCACGAGCGTGGTCAGGTCGAACGCTCGCACCGTCGCTTCCGTTGCACTCACGGTCGTGGCATAGACCACTTGATTCCGCTCGGGGAATGCCACCGGCACTCCTCCGAAGGCCGCGTTGTACTGGATATCGACCCGGCCCTCCAGCCGCTGTGTATCCGGAGTGGCGATTACTCCGGCGCCGGTATAGAGTCGGGCGCCATCGAGCAGAACTCCGCCTCCATACCGGAAGGACCCCGTCTCCAGCGGCCTCAAGCGCGCTTCGACCCGAACCCCGTCCGGCTCCACCACGACTCGTGCAACGTCGTGCGGGCCGCCGTTCGAAGGACTCTCGAGATTGATCGCATAGAACGCGTTCGGCGCATCGGCTGGGTACAGCGCTGTGGCGTACGTCCGGGCCCCGGTTGCGCCCGCGCTCAACGAGTCCACCGCGTTAGGCCGCGGCGTGGGGCCGTCGTAAACAGCAATCTCCGTCGGACTCCCATATGCCGGCGCGCGTCGCACCACCACCACGCTGTCGTTCTGGTCCGGAATCGCCGCCACGTCGTACGCCACCTTATAGTCGCCATCGGAAACCGAGAATGTCGTCACTCTTTGTTTCGCGTTCAGATCGAAGACGCTGACCGTCGGCGTGGTGGTGGAGGAAGTGAACAACCGGTTACCATCCGTCGATAGCGCCAGTTTTCCCGGTTCGTTTCCCGCATACAGCACGTCCACAATCCGCCCCGTCTCCGGCTCGATCGATACCAGGCTATTGGCGACCGCGCCGCCTTTGCCCGGTATCGTGGCCCACACGAGGTTCCGCTTGGCGTCGTACGCAACGTCTCTCGCAGGCACGGGAACACGGATCGATCCACCGCTGGCCGCCTCCGGTTCGGGTGGGGCGCTCGCGGCTGGGACGAACCCGGAAATGTGGAAGGAGATAAGTTGCATGCCGCTGCTCTGCGTGGACCCGATCAGCATCATGCCATCGGCCCCCCAAGATCGGGCAGCGACAGCTTCGGTCATGAACGGCATGCCAGGGACCTCGGCGCGCGCGGTGATCCTAAGCGTGCCCAAGGAGGAGCGTACGAACCTGACCCGCGAATCGGCGCTGGCATAGATCACCTCTGCCGCGAGAATCGATGTCCCTGCCGCGTCCATGCCTAGGAACCAGCCGAACTCCGGCGCAACCGCCCTTCCCACCCATTCGCCCTTTTCGAGATCGAAGGCCATCCCTTTGCGATCCATCAGGAAATGACCGCCCCAAAGCGGCACTATGGACTCAAATCCAGGAGGCACCGGCGTCGTCCGATCGACAGCTGCTCCTTCTCCACTCACCAAAAACCGATGAATTAGGCTATCGCCAACACCGTGAATGGACCCATCACTCGGGTCGACGTACAGCGCCAAGATCGTGAGCGGAAGGGGCGCCCCGCGCTGTATCGCTCCGTCATATAGAACGAGATCGTAGATCGGCAACGGGTAGGTGCTGAACATCGGCCAGGTGCTCCGCGCCACCAGGAGCGATTCTGGATTGCCCGGCAGCACGACCATGGCAGCCGCCGTGAGCTTTGCGCTGCTATTTGGCCGCGTCAGCGGGATCTCCAGGTCGAAGACGCGACGCTCCACGTTATACCGTGTGATGACTGAGCGCTCACCAACGGCGGCGTAAAGGAACTGGCCGTCGTCGGATACGGCGATGCGGTTGGCGACCCCGCCAGTCGCGATCGTGTCCTCGATCTGGGCGGTCTCCGGGTCAATCATCAAAATGTTCGACCCTGTGCTGATGAAAAATCGGGACCTCGCTGCGTCCCAGACGGCGTCCCTGTAACCGTCGATGGAAACGGCCCTGGTCTGACTGAATGCGGGCTGGCATAGCAGCCATCCCGCGCACGCGACGAACAGGAGCATGCGGGAACCGACGATCACGAGCGTGCGCATATCGTTATTTATGTAATCAGAATTTATGTAATCAGGCTCCATTCTACGATTACTGGCGCCTTAGAACGTAATCCTACTTTCCAGCCCAACTGTTCTGCAAGTTAATCCTCTATCACGCTCCGTTTGGACTGCGGACTTGACGAGCCTACCGATCCGCCATCCACCGGCTGTGGCTGCCCCCCGGCGTGACGGGTCCTTCGCCAGGAGGCGCACCTACGGCGGCAACCCGGTCTGCCTCAGCCTCCAGGACCATACCCATCCAAACAAGCGCCCGTAGCGCCCCGAAGGCGTAAACACGGGCATCCAGGGCTTCATGGCGGACGGCTTCCTTCGGGCGCCACTCGCGGGTGGCCTGGCCTTTGCTGTACGTCGTGACCAACGCCTCGCCGAGCAATTGCTCGAAGTACGGCTGCTGGCGGTCTGCCGGGAAATGCGAGAATCCCGACGTTCTGAGCTGGGCCTTTCGGAGACGCCCCATGATCGTCGCCTTGGGCGAATCGGTGCCGACCATCCAGGGGCGCTCTCCACGGCCCCAGCCCACCATTTCCAGTTCGAGACGGTCGCCCTGCACGTCAACGCCGCAGGTCAGGACAGCGGCACCGGCCGGTACGGGCGCGCGGTAGTGCTCGCGGCACTACTGTGGATCGGCTGCAGCATCAAACGGCTGAGCGGAACATCCCACCGGATTCTGGAGCGGCCGGGCTGGCCGGATTTTCTGTTCGCCTATCACGACCGCGTGACACTCGGCCCCGCGGCAATTAGCCACCCTCCTCCGCCCAGGAACATCCCGCCCGGCCCCGGTGTCTCAACTGCCGGTGCCGGACTGCGGCACCCCCGCGGACATCTCAATGACTCTCGCTGAGTTCTATCCCTACAAAAGCGCCGCCGACAGAAGCGCCTGCTTCAGCTATCTCGACGGTTACGCCGCCGCCCACTGGCCCATCCCTTCCGAACAGCGCCTCCTCCCCACCTCCTTCGGCGACACCTTCGTCCGTCTCAGCGGCCCGCCCGCCGCGCCCATGCTCGTCCTCCTGCACGGCGCCGGCGCCACTTCCCTCATGTGGGCCCCCAACATCGAAGCCCTCTCCCAACACTTCCGCGCCGTCGCCGTGGACCAGCTCGGCGAGTTCGGCCGAAGCTCCTGCACGCGCCCGCCCGACACTCTCCCCCTTTTGATGGACTGGCTTGACGAGTTGATCGCCGCGCTCCACCCGCCCGGCGGCCGCGTCACCCTCATCGGCATGTCCTACGGCGGCGCCCTCGCCGCTCAGTACGCCTTACGTGCCCCGCAGCGGCTCGACTCCGTGGTCCTCCTTGCCCCCGCAACCACCGTCCTCCGCACCGCCGCCGGATTCTGGCTCCGCCTCTTCGCTCTCGCCATCGTTCGCCGGCGCGGCTTGCCCTGGTTCTTCCGCTGGATCTTCCCCCACACCGCGCGCACCGATCCCGCCTACATCTCCCACATCGTCGAACAGCTCTCCCTCAACATGCGGCACATCCAGCGCCACCATCCCCCCATCCCGCCGGTTCTCTCAGACGCACAATGGCGCGCCTTCCAGCCGCGCACCCTCTTCCTGGCCGGCGATCAGGAGGTCATCTACTCGCCCCGCGCCGCCGTCGCCCGCCTCCAACGCGTCGCCCCCAACGTCACTCCCGAACTCCTCCCCGACGCCGGCCACGACCTCACCTTCGCCCAGCCCGCCGCCGTCAACGAACGCGTCCTCCGCTTCCTTCATCAGACCCCCGACGGCGCTCTGTAGCGATCCGCACCACCACCGGAACCACCATGTCGCCCGCTGTGAATACCAACTCGTGGCGCCCCAGGAAGCCCGGACCCAACTGCCACCGGAAGACACCCGCTTCGGCGTCGAAGCTCGATCCCACCGGCAGCGGGCGGCTCTCCGCGCCAAAGCGCACCGCTCCGCTCCACAGCGCCCCGCCCGGCGCCGCCGGCAACGCCACCTCGATCCGCTCCAGTTCCTCCACCACAATCTCCCGTAGCTCCTCGAACGGCGCGCCCGCCGCATAGCCCGTCCGATACGCCGCCTTGCCCTGCCGCCGCGGGCTCTGGCTCGACACTAGCCCACTCCCGCTCGCCCCACCACCCCCATTCAACACCCAGAAGAAGCGGCTGCCCACGCCATCCGTTCGCCCCAGGTTGTCCGTCACGCTCCACGCGATATTGTGAAGCCCGTTCGCCAGTTGCGTCGTGTCCAGATACTTGAAGCCCACCGCGCCCCCCGTATTCGCATACCCGGGGAACAGCCCATCCACATCGCCGCGTGGATGGTTGTAGTCCACCGTACCCACCGGCGCTCCGTCCAGATACACCTGCATCGTGGAGCCGTCCACCGGGATCTTGCCGGTCTGCGGCGTCAGCGCCCAGCCGAAGTTCACATAGGCCGCGCCGCCCACCGTTTCGCCCTGCCCCGGCGTGTCGATCGCGCCGAACGGCTTCGCCGCATGAGCGTTGTCCACCCGGATCGTCTTGCTCCCCAGCGTCGTCTTCCTGCCTTCCAGATCCGTGGCGATGGCGTACAGCTTGTAGATCCCATTCCCGCCGCCCGGCAGGAAGTAGCTCAGTAGCATGTAACCCCAACCCGCACGGCTTGCCTGCGGCATCCCCGGAAAAGCCGCCTCCACATCGGGCCGCGTGCCCGGCACAAACACCGCGTCGCCAACGTACACCTGCACGCCCGCCGGCTCCGGCGCCACCGAATCACGGTAGATCTTCACGTTCGCCACACCCACATCGTCCAACGCCCATCCCGTCACCGCGAAGCTCGAAACCAGGTTCGCATTGTCAATCGGAGTGTCGAAACTCCCCACCGGCGCGGTCGTGCTTTGCATCACGGTGAACGTGCAGTTCACCGCGGCGCTGATGCCCGCCGAGGGCACATTGAAGTTCACCTTACCCGTGTACTTCCCCACCCCCGCCACCAGAGCAGCATCTGCGCTCACGCGGAATGTCCCGGACCCCGTCCCGCTACCCGATGTCACCTTCAACCAACTCTGGTCCGGCGCGGCCGTCCACGCCGCGCTCCCCCCGCTCATGCTCACCACAATCTCCTGCGCAGGCGTGGCCGCGGTCGTCGGCAGATTCGCCCCAAAGTTCAAGGCGCTCAGGCTCAGCCGGGCGGTGACGGGGATCGGCGTCGGCGCCAGCCAGTTCAACACCACATTCGCCGTCAGAGCCGCCACGCTCTGGCTCACCGGGCTGAACGCGTAGCCCGCCTTTGAAGGCGTCACGACATAGCTGCCGCCGGCGGCCAGGCCCGGAAACGAATAAGCACCCCCCGCATCAGAGGTCGTGCTGCCGCTCGCGCCCCCACTCAACGCAATACTCACCCCGCCCAGCCCCACATTCCCGCTGATCGTAAATGTAGTGGGCAGCGCCGCGAAGTTCGCCGAAACACTCTTCGGCCCGCTCATCGTCAGCATCTGCGGCGTCGCGCTCCCGCTCAGATCTCCACTGAACCCGGTAAACCCATAACCCGCATTCGCCGCCGCACTCACCTGGACCTGCGTCCCCGCATCCACATATCCGCTCGCAGGACTGATCGAGCCTCCCGCCGCCGGACTCGCCGCGGTCGTCAGCAGATACTGCGTCGAGAACGCCGCCGTGTACGTCGTCGCCGCGGCCGGTGCTGTCACCGTGTGCGTCTGCGCCCCCCCATCGCTCCAACTCCCGAACACCCGCCGCACACCGGAACCATCCTGCGGCGAACTCACCCCAATCGTGTGCTGGCTCCCCGGAATCCACTGGAATACCTGCGGCGTCGTGTAATTCGTACCATCCACGCTCACCTGCAACCCCGCCGGATTCGTCGCCACCGTCACACCCGTCAAGGCCGAGAAGTTCGCCGTCACCGACTTCGGCCCGTTCATCGTCAACTGCTGCGGACTCGTCCCCCCGCTCAGATCTCCGCTGAACCCCGTGAACGCATAGCCCGCGTTCGCCGCCGCACTCACCTGAACCTGCGTGCCCGCATTCACATATCCGCTCGCAGGACTGATCGAGCCTCCCGCCGCCGGACTCGCCGCCGTCGTCAGCAGATACTGCGTCGAGAACGCCGCCGTGTACGTCGTCGCCGCGGCCGGTGCTGTCACCGTGTGCGTCTGCGCCCCCCCATCGCTCCAACTCCCGAATACCCGCCGCACACCGGAACCATCCTGCGGCGAACTCACCCCAATCGTGTGCTGGCTGCCAGCTACCCACTGGAATACCTGTGGAGCCGTGTAAGTCGTACCATCCACGCTCACCTGCAACCCCGCCGGATTCGTCGCCACCGTCACACCCGTCAAGGCCGAAAAGTTCGCAGTCACCGTCTTCGGCCCGTCCATCGTAACCGGCTGCGGTGTCGTGGCCCCGCTCAAGTCGCCGCTGAATCCGCTGAACTGGTAGCCGGCATTTGCGCTAGCGTTCACCTGCACCTGCGCCCCGGCGTTCACATATCCGCTCGCAGGACTGATCGAGCCTCCCGCCGCCGGACTCGCCGTCGTAGTCAGCAAATACTGTGTCTTGAAACTCGCCGTGACCGTCGACGCCGCTGCAGGCACGGTCACCGTATGCGCCTGCGCACCCCCATCGCTCCACGTGTCGAACAACCGCCGCACGCCCGCCGCATCCTGCGGCGAAACGGCACTCACCGTGTGCTGGCTCCCCACCACCCACTGGAATACCTGCGGCGCCGCATATGCCGTCCCATCCACGCTCACCTGCAACCCCGCCGGACTCGTCGCCACCGTCGTGCTCACCAGCGGCGTGAAGTTCACCGTCTGGTTGCCCGTCAGTGGCCCCACCGTCGTCGAAACCGGCGAAAAGCTGAAGCCCGCCCGAGACGGCGTCAGCGTGTAGCTGCCGCTGGCCCGTAGATTCCCAAACGCATAGCCTCCGCCCGAGTCCGAAGTCGTGCTTCCGCTCGCACTCCCACTCAAGGCCACGGTAACTCCGCTCAGCCCCACACTCCCGCTGATGCTATAGACCGCCTCCACCACGGCGGCATCCGAAGCCGATCCCGCCGCCGATCCTCCCCCCGAAGCCGTCACCGAAACCGTCTGCGGCGATGCGGCCCCCTGCGCCACATTCACCGTCACCAGGATCTGCGGATAACTCGCCCCGCCCGCCAGCACATCGGTCCGCGTGCAAACCAGTTGACTGCACTGCCAGCCCGATCCAGCCATCGACACCAGCGCCAGCCCGGAGCTCAACGTGGCCGTCGCCGTCACCGTACCCACCGTCGCCCCCGCCCCTGCCGCATTCGAAACAGTCACCCCAAACGCCCCCCCGCTCTGCCCTTGGTAGAGACTGCCGGAGTGCGACACCACCACCCCCAGCTCCGCCGTCCGCGCCGCCTGCGTCACCGTGAACGTCTGCCCCGCAATCGTCATCGTCCCCGTCCGAATCGTGTTCACCGGCGAGGCCGCCACCGTGTAGTTCACCGTCCCCGCACCGGTCACCGCTCCCACCGGCGCAGTCACCGAAATCCACGCCGCATTACTCGTGGCCGACCACACCCCGCTCGCATAGTCCGGCGTCACCGAAACGCTCCCCGTTCCGCCCGCCGCCGGATACGACGCCGAACCCGGGCTCACCACAAAAACGATCGCTCCCTGCGTGACCGTGAACGCCTGCCCGGCGATCGTCAACTGCCCGCTCCGCGCCGCCCCGCTGCTGTTGGCCGCCACCGTGTAGCGCACCGTGCCGCTGCCCGTCACCGTCCCCGGCGGACTGTTCACCGTGATCCAACCCACGCCGCTCGTCACGCTCCATTGCACTGCCGGCGTGGCCGTCGTTACTGAAATCGTTCCACTCCCCCCGCCCGGCGAAATTGCCGCACTGAACGGCGTAAAATACACCGTCCTCGGCGTCTGCAGTGCCGTGATCTTTCTCACCCGCAGCGCACCCTGCTCGGCCACGTAGAGATTGCCCGCGCTGTCCACCTTTACGCTGGCCGGCGCGGTCAACTGCGCGCTGGCCGCCGGACCGCCATCGCCCGCCGAGCCCGCCACCCCTGTGCCCGCGATGGTCGAGATCACCCCACCCGGCGTCACCATCCTCACCCGATGTCCGCCCGTCTCTGCAATGAAAAGGTTGCCCCACGTGTCCAGCGCAATGCCCGCCGGTCCCGCCACGCCCGCGCTCGACGCCGCTCCTCCATCGCCCGAAGAACTGCCTGACCCCGTGCCGGCAAATGTGCCGATCACTCCACCCGGCGTCACATACCGCACCCGGTTCTGCCCGAAATCCGAGATGTAGAACCCGCCCGCGCCATCCGGCGCCGCATATACCGGCGCGCAGATCTCCGCATTCACGGCCAGCCCCCCATCCCCCACCAGCCCCGTGCAACTCCCCGTCCCGGCCACCGTGCTGATCACCCCCAGCGTGTTCACCTTGCGGATCCGGTTGTTGTTCGTATCGGCGATATAGAGGTTGCCCGCCCCGTCCGCCACCACGCCCTGCGGCTGGTTGAGCCGCGCACTCAACGCCGGCCCGGAATCCCCGCCAAATCCACCCACACTGTTGCTGCCCGCCAGCGTCGACACCGTGCTCCCCGCGCTGATGCCTCGCACGCGGTTGTTGTAAGTGTCCGCCAGCAGCAGCCCCCCGGTCGCCGGATTCACGTCGATCCCATACGGATGATTGAATCGCGCACTCGCCGCCGGACCTCCATCGCCGCTGTACCCCACTCCATTGCCCGCATGCGTCGTGATGGTGCCCCCGTTGTCCACCTTCCGGATCACGTTGTTCCCGCCGCTCGAAGGCCCCGAGTCCGCGATGAACACGTTCCCCAGCGAGTCCGCCGCCACGTCCGCCGCATCCGACAACCGCGCGCTCACCGCCGGACCTCCATCGCCTGTGTACCCCCCGGCGCCCGTGCCGGCGAACGTCGTGATCGTGCCCGCCGGCGCACTGCCACTCGCCGCCTGGTTCACCACCACCGTCGTCCCGCCGATCGAAATATTCGCCGAGCGCGCCGCGCCGGAGGAGTTCGCCGCCACGCTGAACGTGATCGCCGCATTGCCGCTCCCCGTCGCCGCACTCGTCACCGTCAGCCACCACGGACTGCTGCTGATCGCGGTCCACGGGCACGCCGTCGTCAGATTGAACGTTCCAGTCGTGCCCGCCGCCGTCACACTGAACACACTCTGCGAGAGTCCATACGTGCAAGCCGGCACGTCCCCCATCGCACTCAGCAGCGAAGCCGCGAAGCCCGACACCCTGCCGTAGCCCGCACTCGTGCTGCGGTCCACGCACAGGTCCACCGACCCGTCCACCACTCCGTAGGAGAGCACCCCCGCCACCTCATACCGGTTCTTCGCCGGGTTCATCCAGAACAACGGTGAACCCGATGACCCCCGCTCGATCACCCCCGAGTTCCAGAACACCTGGTAGAACGCATCCGCCGGCGCGTACTGCCCGTCCACGATCACTGCCTCGTCCGCGCCGCGGAAGCCGAACGAGATCCGCTTGTACTCGCCCCCCGGATGGTGGATGCCCGTCACGTTGTCGCCCATGCCCACCGCCGCTCCGCTCCAATACGCCGGCAGAATCGTCGACGGCGCATTCGAAACGAATTTGATCAGCGCGTAATCGCCCACCCCGATCGCCCCCGTCGCGATCAGATTCGCCCCGTTGTTCTGCCCCGGCAGACTGCCAGGATCCGGCACCGGGCCGTTGCACGTGCTCGTCTCGTAGTTCCACACCGCCGCCACCGTCTGTGCCACCGGATCCGTACCGATGCAGTGGTTCGCGGTCAGAAAATAGCTCTGCCCCCCCAGGTCCCGGCTCATTAGCAGCGTGCCCGAACACGCGTAACTCGATCCGTTCTTCTGAAACACAATCCGCGCCACCGGAGACCCGTACTGCTTCCACTCCGAATAGCACGAGATGTCGAGATTGCACGCCAGCGCAGACCGCCCCACCCCGCCCGGCATCTCCACCGGCCGCAGCCCGCTCGTTCCAATCCACAGGTGCGTGATGCTGGAGATCTCGAACGGCGGCGCACCCCCACAACTCGACTCATTGGCGGGATAGTACGCCACCCACGCCGTCTCCCCGTCGATGATCCCGCTCAGCAGCCGCCTGTTGCCGAACGGCCCCTCTCTCTGGTACGGTCCGAAAATCGCCTTGCTCCCGCTGTTTGCCCCGTGGAACCACAGCTCCCCGGCCCCCACCGAAAATCCATCCACCTCCACCCGCATCGCCGACGCGCCCGTCGATGCGATCGCGTTTCTCCACACCGGCCGGTTCTCGCCCGCCGCCATCTCGCAGAACCACCCCACCTTCGCCGGCATCGTCCGCGTCAATCCCACCGGCTCCAGCCGTCCGCCCTGCTCCTTGGCCGCCCGCACCACCGCTTCGCTCAACTCCGTCAGCCGGTACCCGCCGCCTGCCGGCACACGCAGTGTCAACTCACCGTGCCCCGGCAGTTTGATCGTCTGCGCGCCCACAATGCCCGCCGCCAGCACCACGCCGGCAATCAGCCGCGGAATGAACAGGGCCGGCGGTTTCCCTCTCATCGCGGCCAGAATAGCATAGCGCTGCTGAAACACCCTCTAGCAGTTGCCTCCAGGAGCCCCCGGACTCCCCTCGCCCGTGCTAGTCTGGGTCCAAGTCCTGGGTATCCCTACCTGCTGGAACTCTCCGGAATCGTATGACACAGCCTCAACGCCCCTGGTGGAAATCTGAAGATTGGGTCGTCGTCTGGATCGGCCTCCTCTCCATCGCCGCCGTCCTGCTCGGCTACAAGCCCGCCTCCCTCACCCTGAAATGGACCAGCCCCGGCCAGATTCCCGGGCTCTTCTCGGCGCCGCTGCTCGCTCTCGCCGCCGCCGGCTGGCTGCTCTCGGCCATCGGCGTCCACCTCCTCGACGGCCGTGTCGCGGAATTCACCAAAGGCTTCCCCGCCGTCTTCCTACTCGGCCTCGTCGCCCATCTCTGCGCCGGCAACGCCACAGCCGGCGCCTGGGGCATCGAATTCGTCATCTTCGCCCTCATCGCCGGCCTCCTCGTCTCCAACACCGCCGGCACCCCCGCCTGGCTCCAGCCCGCCGTCCGCACCGAGTTCTACATCAAGACCGGCATCATCCTCATGGGTGCCACCATCATCTTTTCCGAAATCCTACAGGCCGGCGCTCTCGGCATCCTTCAATCCGTCCTCGTCGTCGCCGTCGTCTGGTACTTCAGCTTCTGGCTCGCCCGGAAACTCCGCCTCGACGACGAGTTCGCCGCCATGCTCTCCACCGCCGTCTCCATCTGCGGCGTCTCCGCCGCCATCGCCGCCTGCGGCGCCATCCAGGGCGACCGCCGCAAGCTCAGCTACATCACTTCCATCGTCCTTATCGTCGCCGTCCCCATGATCGTCATCCAACCCTGGCTCATCCGCACCTTCTCGATCCCCGACGCCGTCGCCGGCGCCTGGCTCGGCGGCACCCTCGACACCACCGGCTCCGTCGTCGCCGCCGGCGAACTCATCAGCGAAACCGCCACCAAGGTCGGCACCATCGTCAAGTTCTCCCAGAACGTCCTCATCGGCCTCGCCGCCTTCCTCCTCTCCCTTTGGTGGAGCGCCAAGTCCGCTCAATCCCCCAGCGTCTCCGTCATCTGGGAACGCTTCCCCAAGTTCGTCCTCGGCTTCGTCGCCGCCTCGCTCTTCTCTTCTTTCCTTCTCCACCCCACCGCCGCCGCCCAGGCCAAGCCCGCCCTCACCAGCCTGCGCAACATGTGGTTCGCCATGGCCTTCGTCTCCATCGGCCTCGAAACCAAATTCACTGACCTTCTCACCACCGAACAGGGCCGGCCCTTCTGGAGCTTCCTCGGCGCTCAAACCTTCAACGCCATCTGGACCCTCATCCTCGCCTGGCTCATCTTCGGCGGCGTCTTCTTTCCGGTTCCGAAGTTCTAACCGGCTACTCCCCCTCCGCCTCGTGCCCCTCCCCGGCCTTCCGCCGGATGCCATATTTCTCCATCCTGTAGATCAACGCCTTCCGGCTGATGTCCAGAAACCTCGCCGCGTGCGTCTGGTTGCCGTTGAACTTGTCCAGTGCGCGCGTCAACAGCTCCTTCTCCACGCCCTCCAGGCTGAGCCCGCGCGCCGGCAACTCCAATTGCAGCATGTCTACGGCCGGCCGCTCCCGCCGCAGGAAGTCCGGCAGGTCGCCGAGTGTGATCTCCTCCCCGCGCGCCAGCACCACAATCCGCTCGATCACGTTCTCCAATTCGCGGATGTTGCCCGACCAGCGGTAATCCTGAAATCTCGGCAGCAGCGCCGGCGACATCGCCAGTTCCGGCCGCCCCTGCTTCTCCCGGATCTTCAGAAAGAAGTGCTCCACCAACTCCGGAATGTCATCCGCCCGATCCCGCAGCGGCGGCAGCTCCAGCGGAATCACCGCCAACCGGTAGTACAGATCCTCCCGAAATGTGCCGTCATCGATCATCGCCCGCAGGTTTCTGTGCGTCGCCGCCACAAAACGCACGTCTACCTTCAGCGGTGCGGTCGACCCGACTTTTTCCAGCTCCCCCTGCTGAATCAGCCGCAGCAGCTTGACCTGCAGCTCCCCCGGCATCTCGCCAATCTCATCCAGAAACAGCGTCCCGCGGTTCGCCATCTCCACCTTGCCCGCCTTGTGGCTCACCGCCCCGGTGAATGATCCCTTCACGTGCCCGAACAGCTCAGACTCCAGCAACTCCCGCGGAATCGCTCCGCAGTTGATCGTCACAAAAGGCTTGTTCCGCCTCCGGCTGTTGAAGTGGATCGCCCGCGCCAGCAGCTCCTTGCCCGTCCCCGTCTCGGCGTGGATCAGGATCGTCGAATCGCTCTGCGCCGCCCGCGCGGCCATGTCCAGCACGCCCAGCAGCGGCTCCGAATGGCCGATGATGTTCTCGAATCCGTACTTGCTGTCCAGGCTCGAACGCAGGCTTCGCACCTCCGCCACCAGCCGGAAGTGCTCCAGCGCCCTGCCTACCACCAGGCCCAGCTCTTCATGATCGATCGGCTTCGTCAGGTAGTCATACGCCCCCGCCCGCATCGCCTGCACCGCGTTCTGGATCGTCCCGAACGCCGTCATCAGCACAACCGGCAGCTCGGGATACTCGCCCCGTAACCCGTCCAGCAGCTCCATGCCGGTAAGCCCCGGCATCTTCAGATCGGTCAGTACCAGCGCCGGCGGATCCTTCGCAATCAGCTCCAGCGCCTCCCGCCCGTCCGCCGCCGTCTCTACCTCATAGCCCATATCTTCGAGCTGCGTCTGCAGTACCCAGCGCAGGCTCTCGTCATCGTCGACAACCAGGAGTCGTGGCTTGTTCATGGCTCGCTCTGCGCCGCCGGCAGCACCACGGCGAATGTCATTCCCTGCGGAGTATTATTGCGCGCCAGCAACGATCCGCCCATCTGCCGCATGATCTGGTGCGCCACCGGCAGCCCCAGCCCCGTGCCGTGCTCTTTCGTTGTGAAGAACGGGTCGAACAGCCGGTCCACATGCGCGGCCGCCACGCCGTGGCCGCGGTCGCTCACCCGCACCTCGATCCGCTGCCCCTCGTAACTCGCCGCCAGCTCCACCGTCTCTCCCTCCGGACTCGCTTCAATTGCATTGATCATCAGGTTCAACAACACCTGCTCCAGTTGCTCCGGATCGCACTCCACCGCCGGCAGCCCCTCCTCCACGCTCTTCTCAAAGTGCACCAGCTTGCCCCGGATCCCATGCCCGGCCAGCGCCACCACGTTATCCAGCACCGACCCGATCTCCACCGCCCGCAAACGCGGCGCCCTCGGCCGCGCGAAATTCAGGAAATTCGTCAACAGATCGTTCAGCCGCTGGCACTCGCTCAGAATGATCTGGATGCACCGCTGCTGCTTCGGATCCAGACCCTCGTTCCTCTGCAGAATCCCAGCCGCCCCCGAGATGCTCGCCAGCGGATTGCGGATCTCATGCGCCAGCCCGGCCGATAGCTGGCCCAGCGCCGACAACCGCTCCGCCCGCTTCATCCCTTCGAAATTCGCCTGCACCTTCTCGTAAACGCCGCTCAGCTCTTCCGCCCGCTTCCGGTACCGCAGCAATTGCCGCCGGCCCCGCACCAGCACCACGCCGACCGGCGCCGCCACGCACACCAGCGCCACCGCCGGCCACTCCGGCCCTCGCCCGCTCATCGCATGCCCGGCGATCGCGCCCGCCGCGAACGCCGCAAACACGCCGAGGGCCCACACCACCCACCCTCGCTGCTGCTCCGTTCGTGCCTGCGTCACGCGTGCCCTGGTCTCCCTCTTCATCCTACACGCGGCCGCACTACTCGCTCGCCGCATGATCCGCCGCTCCGCCCGCACGCAACTTCAATTCCAACACCGCCAGGAGCATCTCTCCCTGCTTCATCGTTTCTGTTCCCTGGCCCACGCCTACTCCAGGAACAGAATCAGGAGATATAGGATGCTGAACACGAACGCGCCCATCACCAGCGCGCCCAAAATCAGCATCAGCCGCTCATTGGCCTCCGGCGGATGCCCGTGCCTCACGTGCAGCTCATCCATCGAGGAAAAGCGCGGCTCGCTCATCATCGGCGGCGGGTTCGCACGCGTCTCCAGGCCTTGTTCCCTCGCGGTCGTCACTTCGAGTTGTTGCGTCATCTTTTTTGTTTCCTCTCTTCTGGTTCCTCTCTCTGCTTCGCTCTTCCTAATTGGGGGCCACGAACACCGGCGCCGCTTCTCTCTCGGCCACCGATTCCAAGGCTTTCAGGATGCGCGTGTGAAGCGCCATCAGGGGCTCTTCCACGCTGGACGGGAGATCTCTCCCGAGCAGCGCCTCGACATTGAGCACGCGCACCTTCGAGCGGCGTTCATTCCCCGATATCACCACCGGCTGCGGCATCAACAGGGCTGCCCCGGGGTGAAACACAATCGCCTCCAACAACAATGCCGGTACATCCACGTAGAGGACGAGGCATGGTGACAGCACTGCCCCAAGTTCGTGTCTAAAATGCGCCGGTACGTCGAACTCGGCCGGGACGCGCAGCTCCTGTTGAGCAATGGCGCGCCGCACCCGGCGCACTGCGGCGGGATAGGACTCGGGCAGGCTGTACACTAACATGGCTGATTGTTCGGTCATCGTGTTGGGGCCTCACTTCTCCTAACGCAATCCGCAGGCCAATCCAAATCCCCACAAAAACGCCTGTTTCCGCCTCATTCCACCCTCCACAGTGCCTGCCTCCGGCCAGCACTGTGCGTTTTCAGGCACCAATCCCCCCCTCGCACCCCCTAAATCCCCTCAATCACGCCCCGCCGTCGTGGCACGTCAATTGCACTACTAACACTTTCGAGGCGCTTCGGCGCAATTTCCCAAGGAGGCTCTTCATGCGGGATCGCATCTATATCACCGAGGCCGACTACGAACGGCTCAGCAAACTCGTCGAAGGCCGGCTCGGCGGCGGCGCTGACAACGCTGGCCTTGCCATGCTGGAACAGGAACTCGACCGCGCCGAAATCGTCCAGGCCGGTGACATCCCCAAGGATGTCATCACCATGAACTCCGAGGTGCGCCTCAAGGACTGCGACTCCGGCGAAGAGCTCGTCTACCGGCTTATCTTCCCCACCCAGGTCCGCGGCCAGAACACCATCTCTGTCCTCGCCCCCATCGGCACCGCCATCCTCGGCTACCGTGTCGGCGATACCATCGAGTGGCGCGTCCCCAAGGGACTCCGCCGGCTCGAAGTCATCGAAATCCTTCACCAGCCCGAATCCTCCGCGCTGCTTGCCAGCTAACCCTTCTCTCCCAGGACCGGCCCCACAGGCCCAGCGGTTCCTCCCCTGCCGCCCAGGGCCGGTCTCTCCCCTTGCCGCTCCATCCGCCCGCCACCACCCACGCTGCTGCCCCCCGCCGGCCATCATCCTGCGTACGACGTAGGATGCGATCGCGAGACCGGCGCCTCTTGCAGCCCCTCCTGCCCCCCAACCGGTCCCACCAGGGACCGCAACCCCAACAGCAGGCTCATTACCATCGCCAGCAGCAGCAGCGACAACAGGCTGTGGTGCAGCCAGTGGTCGGCGCAGCTCGGCCGCCGCCGCGATCCACACCGTACCGGGCACCCCGGCTTCAAGCATCGGAGCATAGCGCACCTCCCTGCCCCTCCGCCTCGTAGCGGTCCATCCACTGGTGCCACGCACACGCCACCGTCCAGATCAGGTCCGCGTCTGACAGCGGCTGCGGCAGCGCGTCGAACGCGCCGCACGAAAACACCTCATCCACACTCACCCGCCCGTTGCCTACCAGCACCATCATCGGCGTCCTCGGCACCGCATTCAGCCGCTGCGCCGCGTCGCGCCAGCCCCCGTCCTGGAACGATTCGCCGCACAGCACCACCGCCGCGCTGCCGCGTCCCAGCCACTCCATCGCCGCTTCGATCGTCTCCACCGCCGCCACGCTCCAGCCCATCCGTTCACACACCGCCCTCAATCGTTCCGCCAGTGCCGCCTCGCGGCACAGCACCAGTACATCGGCCGCTCCAGCGCTGCGGCACTCCTCCGTCCGGACCGCTTCCATCCCATTCGTTCTCAATTCATGCACCATCGTCGTCTCCTTGTCGGTTCCTCAACAAAAATGCAGGCCACGGCCCCCCCTGCAAAGGGGGCCGTGGCCGGTCTACCTGGCCCTCGGGTTGCCCGCGGAGGCTCAGGGCCACCCTAAACGGCGCAGGGCGGCCGCGGCAGAGCGTCATGCCGCGGCCGATCCGTTCCCGCCGCCTCAGGCGGCCGCGCGCGACATAGGCATCCTCACCTCTCGGCTTCGAGCGATTCGCCTCCCGATCCGGTAACCCAGTCTCCTCGACGCGCGGTTCACCGCCCCCGCCACATCCTCCCCCGTCTCCAGAATCATCACCGGCAGACAGCCCTTCAGCTCCGCTGTGATCTGGCACAGCTTGTCCACACCGCCCCGTGGCCCGTTCAGGTCCGCCAGGTATACCGTCACCTGCTCCACGCGTCCTTCGTGACGATCCACCGCAAAGGCGATACTGCGCTCCACCTGCTGCTGCAGCGATTCGTTCCAGTCCATACCGCGTGTTCGCACCGAGATGTTCATTCTTCGCTCCTTGTTTGGTGATTTTGCCTTCAAACTCTCCGCTGCATTCGCAGCGCAACCGCCTCCTCCACCATCGCTTCTTCCGCCGGTTCCTCCGCCCCGCGCGCCACCGTCAGCACCGGGCAGCGCGCCCCCTGCAGAATCTCGGCCACATTCCGTCCCAACCGCCCGTCACTCCGCGAACGCCCGCGGCCCACCACCATCAGATCCGCGCCCCACCGCGCCGCCAGATGCTCCAGCGTCTCCGCCACCGCACCCGTCCCCGTCTCAATCTCGTGCGGCATGCCGAGCGAGCCGCCCAGCTCCGCCATCCTCCGGAACGCCCGCGCCGGATGCAACTCCGTCCCGTTCATGTCGCTGAACCCCTGGTAGATCAGCGCCTCGCTCATCTCCGGCACCGCGTGCGCAATCAGCAACCGCCCCCCAAACCGCTCCGCCCACTGCCCCGCGCTCCTCAACACATGACCCGCATCGTCTCCAAACTCAATCCCGCACAATATCCGCGTGCACCGGAACCCCTGCCGCGCGCCCATCTGCCTCGGCTTCACCACCCACACCGGCCGCTCCGTCGCCTGCAACACCTCCAGCGTCGTCGACCCCGCCCACAGCCGCCGGAAAAATCCATATCCGCGCGAAGGCATCAGGATCAGGTCCGCGTCAATCAGACCCGCGCACTGCACAATGCCTTCCGCCGCCCGGCCGGATATCGACAACTGGTGGACCTCTACGCCCTTCTCCCACTCCGCCAGCCACCCCTGCCTCTGTGCCTCGTGCCCGCCCTCCGTCACGTGAACCACGTGCAGTTCCGCCCCCAACGCCGCCGCGGTCTCCACGCCATACCGCACCGCCGCTCCAGCCATCGGCCCCGCATCCACCGGCAACAGCACTCTGCGTACCTGCACGTCCCTTTCCGTCTCCCTTCCTCTCCTTCAGTCGATGGGCCCCGCGACGACCCGGCGCCGCGGGGATCCTCATTGCCCATCGGAGGACCCGGCCTTGGCAAGATTCAGGTCCTCACCCCAACTAATGCATTTGAAGGGCCAACCCAATTTCCCCCCAAAAACCGCCCTTTTCTCCCCCACAACCTGCCGCAATACGCCCACTCCTGCCTCTTTTCAGCCACTCGCTCCCAACCATCCTCGCCGCGGGTTTGCGATACCCTTCCTAGGACCGCCCAACCCCACGACCATGCGCCAAAGACTTCAGCGCCAAATCCGGAAACAGCTCCGCGCCATGCGCGGCGCCTCCTCGGTCCTGCCCCACTCAATCGCCGCTCTCGAGCGCCGCGGCCTCTCCCTCTCGCAAGCCCTCAAAGCGCTCCTACTCGACCCCAACCAAGGCCACTACGACCGCGGCACTGCCGGCCGCCTCCTCCTCCTCGCTCACGAACCAACCCCCGTCCCCGCCTTGCTCCACCTCTTCTTCCAACAGCAGCATCGGGATGAGCTCTACAAGACCGCCCTCACCCTCGAAGTCCTGAACGATCGTCGCGCCGTCCCCGCTCTCATCCATGCCCTCCTCGAAGACCCCAACCCTCACCGCCGCCACGCCGCCGCCCGCGCCCTCGGCTGGATCCATCCCCCAAACCGCGCTACCGCCCGCGCCCTCGCCCGCTGCCTCTCCGATCCCGCCCAGCCTCAGCCCGCCAGGGAAGAAGCCGCCGAATCCCTCTCCTACACCGGCACGCCCGAATCCGTCGACGCCCTCATCGCCGCGCTCTCTGACCCCGACCCCCGCATCCGCTTCTGGGCCGCCTTCGGCCTCATTAGCTCCCGGGGCGAGGCCCGGGCAGTCTCCGCTCTCGAAGCGGTCCTCGACGACTCCGCAGTCCCCCCCGGCAACTGGTGGTCAGTCGGCCGGGAGGCCCTCGCCACCCTCTCCGCCCTCCCCATCCCCCGGAACCCCCACCACCAACGTGTCGCCGCCGAAGCCCAAGCCATCCTTGCCGACCCAAACGCCGCCCCCGAAGACCGCCGCTGGGCCGAGCGCTATGGCCCCGCCGCCTAGCGAACCGCCCAAACTCTCATCCCCGCCACCTGCTCATCTCCTACCGGCCCCAGCACCTCCAGTCTCGTGATCGATCCATCCCCAGGGCTGATCGGCTGGACCACCTCCCTCGCATCCGCCACCACGGCCTTCCCGGAGTACGGGCGCACCTTCTCTTTTGCTCTTTCCGAGATCTCCTCGTGTTGTTCGACGCCTCGCGACGGAAATCGTTACAGGATCACCTCTCTGCCAAATCGCCGCCCCCCTGTTCTCCACTTGCGGCAATCGCCCAGCGTCCAATACAGACTGCCCCCTACTCCTCACTCATCTTCAAATTGAAATCCTTCACCCATTCGGGGACACCGGCCTCCCGCACCTGCCACCGCCGCCAGCAAAACATGGCCATTTTTCTGGAATATTACGATTCTTGTCCGGTATGCCTTCACCGCCTTCATCCCTCAAAGACGCTCTGTAACTCAGAATTCTTATCCGATATCTGATACAGTGCCCACAGAAGCTCAGCCGCCGCCGTGGTGGTTTCATTGACCCCGGCGGAAAATTGAAGTCTCGTCCCATGCGCAATCATTGGCTTTTTCTCGCCTCTCTCTCCCTGCTCCCTGCCACCGTTCATGCCCAGGCCCTTCCCTCTTTCATCAAGAGCCAGCTGCCGGCTCCCGGCGCGACCGGCGTCGCCCGCAACACTTCATTCGTCTTTCGCGTCGATAGCTCGGGCGGAGTCGGATGCGATTCATTTTCCATCGCCGCTCCGGGCGAGATGGCTGAAGGGATTTCTGGAGTGTGGAGACAATTAGACCGTCAGCAATATGAGAGAATCTTCACTCCAACCGCCGCGCTCTTGGCGTCCACCACCTATTCAGCTACCCTGTCCTGCTCCACCGGCCCGTGGAAATTCCAATTCACCACCGGGAACGTCATCGATGATGCGCCTCCACGCCTCGTCTCCTACAGCCCGGACCCCACATCCCGCACCGCCCCACCCCTCGGACCGTTCGTCTTCCAATTCGACCGTCCGTTGCTGACACCCGCTGGCGCGCTTTCGGTCTTCACCGGAGACGGCTATCCGTCGAGTTTCGGCTCCTTCACTCTGTCGGCCGACCGCACATCCATCGCGGTCACCCTTTTGCCGGAGTATCTCGTCCCGCCGGTCACCGTGATTCGATGGAATCCCTCCGGTACTCTCAGCTTCAACAACGTCCCTGGCACGGGCCCTGCCACCACGGTGCGCTTCCTCACTTCGCTCGTCTCCAGTACCAGCGGCCCGCAGGTGCTGGGCAGCTATCCCGAACCCGGTGCATCGGCAATCCCGCTGAATGCCCGCATCCAAATCCTCTTCGATCGCACTCCACTCAATTCTTCCCTGCGCAATGGACTGGTGCTCGAAGCCCGCGGCGCACCTGTCGCTGTCGAGATTCAATCCACAGGTTCTCTCGTCTATTTCACCCGCCTCACCCTGCTGCCCAACACCACCTACCGCCTGAAGGTCACCAAAGACCTGCTTGACGCCGACGGCTTTGCCCCCGACGCCGAGTCCATCATCGAGTTCACCACAGGCAGCGCCGCCGATCCCGACCCATCGCAGTCTGTCCAGACTTCGCCATCCGGTTCTCCTGCCCCAGCCAACGCACAACTGGTCTACCGCTCTGGCAGAAAGCTTCCGGCCCTAGTGCCGCTCCTGTTGAAGCAGAGGGGCATCAAGTCCGATTACAGCTACACAATCCTGGCGGTCGCCGACGCCACCCTCACGGAGGACAACATGGCTGTCGTCGTACGGCTGGCACAGCCCTTGCGCCCTTTCACTGCTTATCAATACTTGAGTTCTGTTCTGATGGACATCACTGGCTACTCCGGCGGCAACTGGACTTTCGCGACCTCCGACAGCATCGACAATGCACCTCCGCAGTTGGTCTCCAGCTCACCCTCCGATGGAGAGGCCGGCATCCCGCTCGACAAACCCTTCTCGTTTCTTCTGAACGAACCATTCGGCCTCGCCACTCCTATCACTGCGGTGCGCCTCACGCTGAACGGCCAAGCGGTTCCCGGACGCCTGGTCTACGGCAACCAGTACACCCGCCCGGAGTTGAACCTCCGCACCATCCAGTTCATCCCAACTTCTCCTCTCGCCCCGTCCTCCACCTACGACCTCGAACTCGCCGGAATCGTCGACTACGCCGGCAACCTCATGCCCACGCGCAAAATCCGCTTCCAGACCGCGGCGGACTCCACTGTTCCAAGCGCTCGTCCGGCCCTGCTCAAGTCCAGCCACGACGCCCAGTTCATTGGCCCCCTCGAACCCATCGTCTTTGAATTCAGCCAACCCTTGAAAGCCGGCGCCACCTCAGCCACCGTGGTAATCGGTCTGGATCAGTACTCCAACTACCTCCATCCCGTGCGCACCGAAGTTTCGGGCTCCACCGTCCGCGTTGTGCCTCTGCTGCCCTGGCCCGCAAAACTCCAAACCAACATCACCGTCCAAGGCGCGGACCGCTGGGATAGAAGCGTCTCCTACACGGCTGCCTTCACTGCATCCCCGGGCGTCGACACGGATCGTCCGGAGGTCCTCTCCATCTCCCCAGACGCCGGCACGCCCATCACCGCCGGGCAGACCATCCGCCTCGTCTTCTCTAAGCCGGTCCTGAGCGCCACGGTCCAGGCTGGTGGCCTCAGCGTCTCACAACTCGGCACCTCTCTCTCGCCGGCCCTCTATTGGAGCGAAGACCGCACTGCCCTCACCATCGTCCCCTGGAACACCGACGTAATCGCCTCCACTCCTTCTCCCAGTCCGCTCAGTGTCGTCCTCTCCTCCGCGTTGACCGATTTCTCCGGCAATCCCGCCAAGGCATTCTCTGCCAGTTACCCCGTCGTCGCCTCCGCAAACCAGCGCTCGGTTCAGGAAATTCTGCGTTCCTGGCCTTCAAGGTCCGCCTCCCTCGACCGCAACGCGCCCGTCGCCTTCTATCTCTCCCGGCCGGCCGATGCGGATTTCTTCAACCGCAACGTCCTGTTGGCCACCCGGGAGGGGATCGCCGAAGGCTCCTGGCAACTCTCCACCGGCGGACGCCTCGCCGTCTTCCAACCCGCTCGCCCATGGCCTTCCGACACCGTGGTCCGGCTGACTCAGGTCGCCGATATCATTCAAAAAACCTACGGACTCAACTTCTTCACGCCGCCTGCGCCACCTTCCACGCTCACAGTGGTCCGCACTTCCTTTCCCTCCAGTCTCCCAGCCAACGGCATCATCGACGTCGAATTCAGCCAGGATCTCCCCGCGGGCCCCGGCCCGCTCATCCTTCAAACCGGCAACTGGGACAAAACGGAGATTCCCTTCGAAGAACAACGCCCCAGGCCCAACGTCATGCGCCTCATACCCAAGTCCGCCCTCTCCGCCGGAGAGTACTTGAACGTGCGGACCCGGCCCGGCTCCGGCCTGGTTTGGAACGGCTGGATGGATACGCTCAAGCCCGCACTCCCGGCGTCCCCCACGACACTCCGCTACCGCGCGCCGCTGCCGGACAGCCGCCGCTTGGCCCGGAATGTCCAGGTCACTCTTCAATTCTCCGCGGATCTCAACCCCATCAGCGTCACGCCCTCCACGGCTTCCCTCTCCTCCAACGGTCTGTCTCTCCCCACCTCGCTCACCGTAACCCCCGGTGGCAGCCTGAGACTGGCTCCGCTCGCCCCCCTGCCGGCCGATGCCACGGTCACCGTTCGAATCTCCGGCGTCGAGGATCTCCTCGGCCGCAGGCTCAACGACCTCGCCTGGTCCTTCGAAATCGAAGACTCCATCGACCTTCAGCCCCCCTCCCTGCTCTACTCCAATGCCTCCTCCTCCATGGACCCGTCGGCCAGTCTGGCGGCCACTTTCGATCGGCCCCTCGATCCCACCGCGGAAGCGATGTCTTGGCTGTCCGGAACATACCAGTGGAGCTTCAGCGACGACTTGCGCACCCTCTATCTCATTCCACCCGCCGGGTGGAAGCACGGCGAGAGCGCGCCCTATTTCGGCTCAGTCCGGGATTGGAACGGCAATCAAAACTCAGGCGATTCCCTGGGGCTTCGCGCCGGATTCGAACCTGATCGCACCCCGCCCGAATTGCGAGCCGTCTCCATCCGGGACGGCCAGACCGGACTCCCCTTGAACCCGGCCATCTCTCTCCTGTTCACGGAAGCACTCAGCTCTGAAGCCTTCCACAGCCTCCGGCTCTCCTCTCCTTCGGGCCATGTCCCGCTCGTCGCCTCCCCACCTTACGCCAGCCGCGTCACCTTCCGGCCCCTGGTTCCGCTCCAGCCGCTCACGCGCTATCGCCTCATCCTCGATGGCGTCGCGGACTCCGCCGGCAATGCCCTCACCTCGCCGCCGGACATCTCCTTCACCACCGGTGAAGCGTTCACGGAGCCCGATTCTCTGGTCCGGTTCTCCGCCGCCTCCGCCAACGGCCCCCTCGTTCTCCGTTTTTCGCAACCGGTCGACATCACGCGAGTGATCGACCGCAAGCAGTTGATCTACACCAGCGACAGCGCCACAACCAACACTCTCTATCCGGTCCTGGACGTCGCCTGGAACCAGGAGCGGACTGAACTCGCATTCACGCCCCGCGCTCCCCTCAACCCGGAATCCGCCTACCTCGTCAACGTCGGCAACTTCTCCTCTTCGGCTGGTGGCAGGGTCGTGAGCTTCCCCTCTCAGTCCGCCTTGTCCGTCACCCCGGGCCGGCCTCCTGCGCTCACGCCCAACCTCGCCACCATCATCCCCGCCGACGGCACCGATGCCGTGCCTCTCAATGTCTTGCCCCAGGTCTGGTTCCTTCGCGAACCGTCTCAGTTCCCGGAGATCCGCCTCTATCAGAACGGCGCCTACGTCCGCGCGCCTTTCGGCCGCTACATCGGCAGCAATACCTGGCCCAACCTGATCACACTCCAGCGAGCCCTTCAGTCCAACCAGAGCTACCGCATCGAAGTGGACGCCTTCATCGATGACCAGGGCAATGCCATTCCCCCCACCAGCGCCAGTTTCACCACCAGCGCGATCAACGCTCCCAATTACCTCAGCCTGTCGTCTTCCTCCCCGGCTCAGTACGAGGCCGGCGTCTCTCCGGACACTCCCTGGGTCTTCACCTTTGATCAGCCTCTGTCCATGGTGAATTTCATCGGCCGTTACCCCACCTCCACTGTCGCCCTGCCCACCACCTATTCCACTTCGATCTCTGGCCGGCAGTTCACCATCACAGCCTCTCCCTCCTGGCCCGCCGCGGCCACTATTGACTACACACTGATGCGTGGCAACTCCTACTACACCGCCCCTCTCACCTCCTGGAGCGGTGCATCTTTGGCCGCTGACATTTATATGCGCTTTCGCACCGCGGCCATTCACGACCCCACCCCCCCAGTACTCGAATCCATCTCTCCCGAACCCGGCTCCACCATCCCCGGCGGCCGGAGCGTACTCACCCTGCGTTTTTCCAAACCCGTGGCCATCCCCTCCGGCAGCCTCCAGATCTACTACGGTTCGACGCTCACCCAACCCTCCAGTTCCTACTATCCCGACCCCCGCACGCTCCGCCTCACCCTCGATGCGCCCGCCAACTCCCGCGTCACCCTCATCGGCACCGCCGACATCCGGGACAACGCCGGCAACTCTCTGGCCCCATTCGTCTTCGAGTTTCTCGCCGGCGAACCGCTCGCCTCCGGCGGCCCCACCTGCACCCGCACCGAGCCCAAGTCTTATGAGGCTCCTCCCAATACCCCAATCGTCGTCCGCTTCAATCAGGTCATGGACCCCGCCACCGTCCTGCCCGCCCTGCACATCACGGAAAACGGCATCTCCAAGCCCGGCAGCATCGAGGTCCTGGAAGCGGGCCGGTCCTATCGCTTTCTCGCCAGCTCACCCTACGCACTCAGGGCCACCGTCCGCATCTTCGTCCTCCCCACCGCCGCCACCCCGGATGGACAGCAACTCTCCGACCCCAACGGGTTTTCGGATATTGTCTACATCGCCAGCTCCAACCCCACCGGTGCCGGTCTTCCGCTCGAACTCACTACCCTCGGCTTCCACCAGACATCCCCGGCCGATTCCATTCTCGAGTTTGCCATGAACGCCGATCTCGACCCCGCCTCTGTCAACGGCGATTCCGTCTGGCTGCGCCTTGGCTCCCAACTCGTGCCCGGCCACGCCTCCCTCCGCGACCGCCGCATCGTTCAGTTCAAACCCAACGATCCGCTCACCCCCGGCCTCACTTACACTCTCACCGCCGGCAGCGCTCTGCGCGACCTCTACGGCGCCAATTTCTCCGGCCAGGACATCGCCTTCCAGGCCGTCCCCCCCACCTCCGCCGCCGACATCGAATCCGCCGCTGAAATCGACCTGGATGGCCGCCGCGCCATCCTCCTCCGCTTCACCGCCCCCATCAGCCCGCTCGCCGTCCACGGCCTCTCTCTCGACCAGGACGGCACCCCCATCGCCGCCGAGGCATTCCGCACCCCCAACGGCCGCGAGTTCGTCGTCATGCCCGCCGAGCCCGCCGCCTCCGGCCAGCTCCATGTCAACCTCGAACGCGTCCCGGAATCCAACGGCCGCCTCCTCCCCTATCGCCGCCTCCCTGCCACCCGCGAGGCTCGCATCCAATGAAAACTCTCCCCGTCATCCTTCTCGCCATCCTTGGCGCCGCCACTGCCCAGCCTCAATCCAACCCTTCGGCGCTTCAGATCTACCCCTCCGGCGAAGGCGTGCCCCTCAATTCGAAAATCCTCGTCCAGCCCGCCTGCTGCACCTATTCCCTGAACGCCCCCGTCACGCTCACCACCAGCGGCCAGTCCGTCGACGGCGCCTTTGAGTACATCGAATACCGCTGGCTCATCTTCACGCCCGCTCAGCCCCTGCGGTCCAACACCGCCTATACCGTCACCGTTCGCATGCCGGACCGCGCCCCCACCACCTCCACCTTCACCACCGGCGCCACCTCCGACACCACGCCGCCCCGCCTCCTCTCCTCCTCCCCCGCCAACGGCGAAAGCTCCCTCGCCCTGGGTCAACCCGTCCTTCTGCGCTTCTCCGAACCTCTCCATCCCAAGCAGTTCACCGCCAACCCGCCCCGCCTGCTCGACCTCGTGGGCGGCTTCCCTATTGGGGCCTTCTCGCTCGACAACGACCCGCGCGTCCTCCGCTTCTCCCCCAGGGATCTCTTCGCGCCCGGCCGCCTCCTCACCGTCCAGTTCCTCAGCGCCTTTCTCGAAGACCTCAACGGCAATCGCCTGAACGCTCTCCCTTCCTTCTCCTTCAATACCTACCCCACCGCCCCCAAGGACGGCGCCAGGCTCGCCGGCAGCGTCCCCCAGGAGGCCGAAACCGGCGTCCCCACCAACCCCGCCATCGTCCTCGCCTTCGACCGCCCCGTCCCCACTCCCTCCAACGACTCCTTCACCCTCGCCAGTGACGGCGAACCCAACGTCGCCCTCAAAGCCGAAATCTCCAGGAATCAGAACACCGTCATCCTCCGCCCGCAAACCTTGCTCCGCGGCAACCAGCGCTATACCCTCTCTCTCCAGGCCCTCAGCGACGCGTATGGAGTTGCCCTCGCTCCCGGCCCGGTCCTCACTTTCTCTACCGCCGCCCTGCCCCAATCCCTGCCCTTCTCTCAACTGGCCGCCCCGCTCCAAACCATGCCTCACACCGGCACACTTCGCTGGAGTTTCAGCCGCGCCGTCCATCCGCTGCTCCTGCCCGCTTTGGCTCATTCCCGAACCGGTCTGGAGATTCCATTCCGCCTCCTGGAAGACGGAGTCACCATCCAGGCTTCGCTCCCGGAACCCGGAGTGCTTCATCAATGGCCAGGTCTGTGACCGCCTGGAAGCCAAGCCCATCAACTCATACCCGTCCAGCATCACCGTCAGCGCCACGCCCGATACGAAGCCGCCCGCCGTCCTCGCCACCTTTCCCGCCCACCAATCCACAGGCGTCCCCCCCGGTGCCGTCCCATCCATCGCCTTTGATGAGCCGGTCTATCCGCTCATCCCCGGCCAGGTTCGACTCTGGCAGGACACCACACCCCTCGAAATCAAAATCTCCTGCAACGGCTCCTCCTGCACCATCACCCCCAAGGCCCAATTCACCCCGAACGCCGATTACCGCATCGAGATCCACGGCGCCAGCGACTACGCCGGCAACCTGGCCGCCGACATCGCCTGGTCGTTCCACGTCGATCCGGCCCCGCCCGCCGACTCCTTCATCCTCCTTCAATCCGAACCCGCCCACCTCGCCACAGCGGTCTCCACCGGTTCACCTCTCGCCTTCACCTTCAACCACCCGCCAAACCCGGTTTCCCTCTCCGGTTCATATTGCGGTGTGAGCGTTTCAGGCCAGTCCGTGCCGGGCCGCTGGCAGGTCGATGGCGCCCGCGCCTCCTTCCACCCCAGCCAGCCGCTCCCCGCCTCCGCCAAGGTGGACTGGCGTCTCTGCGGCAGCGACATCTACGGCAGTTCCATCTCCGGCAACAACGCCTCCGGCTACTTCTGGACTACCGGCGGCACGCCCCCACCGCCTCGCGTCGTCGCCATCACTCCTGCCGCAGGCGAGCCGGCCGTCACCCGCACCAACGCCATCACCCTCCAGTTCAATCAGGCCCTCCTTGCTACCTCGGTCTCCTCCTCCAACCTCCTGCTCACCCCCCTTTCCGGCCAGCTCGGCTCCTACAGCGTCTCCTACGACGCCGCCAACTACACAGTCGCCATCAGCTTGAGTTCCGCATTCACCGGCGTCGTTCAACTCTTCGCCACCTCCGGCATCACCGGCCTCGGCGGCGCGCCTCTCGAGCCTTTCTCCGCCCTCGTCCGCATCGACACCGTCTACTCCTGGGCTTCCCCGCCCTCCCCTTCCGAACCGCGTTTCCTCCGCTCCGCGCGGATCTCCGGGAACTCCTCCACGGCCACTGCTGCCCGCACCATCGTCGCCTACTTCCTCCGACCCATGGACCGCGCCCTCGCCGAGCAGGGCTTCCGCGTCGTCACCGGTACCGGCGCCCTCCCCGGACGCATCGAGTGGACACCCGATAACACCGCTCTCACCTTCTATCCTTCCTCCCCGCTGCCCACCGGCAGCCCTCTGTACGTCACCCTCTCTCTCGTCCCATGGCAGGGCGCCGGCGCGGACTCAATTTTTCTCAATGTTCCTGGTTCGCCCTATCCGACACCGCCGGTCGCCTGGAACTACTACAGCGACCTCCCCTACAACGCCATCGTGGAGCTGGCCTTCGACCATGACATGCCCGCTACCGCCCTCCGCTCTGCCGTCGCCCGTTCGACAGACTACTTCACTGGTGAGCCCGACGGCCTCTCCGATGTGCCCCTCGCCATCTCGCAGCGTACCCCGCGCATCTTCCGTCTCACGCCCGGCCAGGAGTTCTCAAAGCCTCGATATCGCATCGAGATCGTACGCGACGACGGCTCCTCTCTCACCCAATCCTTCGCCCGCTTCGACACTGCCGTGCCCTCCTCTCGCCTCCACGACGCCGGCCCCACCGAAGAGATGGGCGACGTCCCCCTCAATGCCGTCGTCTGGCTTAAAGCACATACCCAGCTCAATCCATTCACCATCCAGCCGCTCCTGGTCTCCGGTGGCCAGTCCGTTCCCTTCACTCAGGAACTCCTGGACAACGGCAAGCTGATCCGCCTCCGCCCGCTCGGCCTCCTCCGCGGCAATGCCGATTATTCCGTCGACTTCCCCGGCCTCGAAGACATGGCCGGCCGCCCCCTCCCCATCGCCCCCTGGTCCTTCCACACTGGAGCAGGACCCGACCTCTCTCCCACCACCATCACCTCCGTCTTCCCCTCCGGTCCCGCCTCCCCAAACACGGCCTTCACCGCCACACTCGGCAAGCCCTCCTTCTTCGTCCGCGAATTTTACAGCGGCAGCCAACCCGAGTCGTTCGACTTCAGCATCTCCACCGATGGCATCCGCGTCGATGTAGACGTCTTCGCCTCCGCCGCGGCCCGCAAATTGACCTTCATGCCACGCCGCCCCTGGCCCGTCAGTTCTTCCGTGGATCTCACTTCGTACCTCAACTCCATCCAGGATTGGACCGGCGCCCCGATCGTCCGTCCCTCCCCCCAACAGGTCTTCAATATTTCGGCCGGTCCGGATCTCCCGCCCGCTGTCGCCGCCTGCAATCCCCTCCCCGGCGCGGCCGCCGTCCCCCTCAATGTCCGCATTCAGGCCCGCTTCGATACCGGTGTGCTCGAATCCAGCCTCGCCGGGGCCACGCTCTCCACTTCGGACGCCTCCATCCCCGTCCTCGTCTCCCTCGCGGCCGATGGCCTCACCGCCAACATCACCTCCACTCAGCCCCTCCTGCCCAGCCAGACCTACACTGTCACCCTCCCCGGGGTCCTCAGCACCGCCGGCATTCAGATCGGCGAACCCTTCCAATGGAGCTTCACCACCTCCAATTCCGCCCTTCCAGCCGCCTCGTCCGGACCTGTCTTCTTTCGCGCCGCCACGGACCCACCCTCCTTCCTGTTACTCCACTCTCGCCCCTTCAACCCCGCCTCCGTCTCCTCCTCCAATGTCCGCCTCGCCGCCGGCTCCGTAGTCGTTGTGGCGGACCTCACGCTCGAAGACGACGCTCGCTCCATCCGGCTGACGCCCCGCATCGCCTCACTGCCGCCCGGCTCCATCTCCGTCTCCACTGAAAATCTCTACGACATCGCCGGGTGGCCTGTCGCCGGCGCAGCCAACAACGCCCTTTCTGCCTCTGGGGACGGCTCCGCTCCACTGGCGCTCGTCAAGCTCCTCCCGGAACCCGGCTCCACCGTCACCTGGAACATCTCTGCCGCCGCCTCTTTCAACCGCCGCGTCTGGCTCCGCGACGGCTCCGCCGGCCTGCAGATCTCCCAGAACGGCAACCCTGTTCCAGCCTCTTACTATCTTTCCAACCCGTTCAGTCAGTCCTCCATCGGCCTCATCTCCTTTGCGCCCCAGCGGGGTTGGCTCCCCGGAGCCAACTATGAGGTGTCCATCGCCGGCGTCATCGACGCCTTCGGCCACCAACTGGACCCCATCACCCTCTCCTTCACCACCAGCCCCGACGGCGCCCCCACCACCACCGCGAACCGCATTCTCTCCCTGTCGCCGCCCTCCTCCGCTGTCGGCGTCCCCGTTGACTCGCCGGTCATCCTGGAATTCCTCCATCCCTCCATCATCAACAGCGACTCCTACCCAAACGGTATTTCGGTCTCCCCCCAGCCTGCAGTCTCCCCCCGCGCCAGCTTCGACCGCAATATCCTGCGCATCGAGCCCACTCCCGCTTGGAAGGCCGGTCAAGCCACCAGCCTCACCACCCCGGTGCGCAGCCTGTACGGAAACTCATCGACCTTCTACACCCTCTTCACCACCGCGGCCCCCCAGGACCGCGAGCCCCCCCGCGTCGATTCCCTGCAACCCGCCCCCGGCAGCCGCCTTCCTGCCGGCGTCAACGACTTCTATATCCGCTTCAGCGAAGCCGTCGCTCCTGTGGGCTATCTGGATTTCGCCACCCTCTCCTGCGGCGGCTCAGGTTTCCGGCTCTCCTCCACCACCTTCCCACCCTCTGGTGAGGCCCGCGCCGCGGTTGTCTCCTTCGAGCTCCCCGAGGACGCCTCCTGCCTCTTGTCCTTCAACTCCAACCTCACCGACCTCTCCGGCAATCCGCTCTCTCCTTCGGCCTTTGAATTCCTCACCGGGAAGTATCCCTCGCGGCAAGTCCCATCCATCACCGGAATCCAACCGGCCGCCGGCAATGAACTCATCCCTCTGGACGCCGTATTCACCCTGCAATTCTCCGTCCCGATGAACGCCGCCAGCGTCACCAATGCCATCGTCCTCGCCGTCAATGGCTACACCGTTCCCGCCGCCATCGCCCCGTCCGGCTCAACCCAATCCTGGACCATCACCCCCAACGCGCCCTTCCCCTCCGGCGCCTCCGTTAAAATCCACGTCGGCGCCACCGCATTCAGTGAGTCCGGCCTGGCCTTGAGTTGGCCCTATTCCGTCCAGTATCAGACCGTCTCCGAGCCCACCACCGCCACCATCCTCTCCGCCCTCCGAGCCACTCCCTCTTTCATCGACCTCCGCTTCTCCGCGCCTACCTCCCAGCTCCCCGAGGAGCCCTTCGGCCTCCGCCTCCACTTCGCGCGCGTCCCCGCCTCCATCACCCGCATGGGCCCCGCCTGGTATCGCCTCACTCCAGACACCCCTCTCGACCCCGCCCAGCCCTACGTCCTCATGGCCGGTCCCAACCTGGAGATTCCGCTCGCTCTCACTGAAATCCAGCCGCCCCCCGAATCCGGCGCCTCCCCCACCGTCACCCGCGACGATTCCGGCCGCCTCACCCTGCACTTCGAAACTCCCATCGACCCCTTCCGCATCGACGCCGAATCCACCGCCCTCCTCGACCTCCAGGGCCGCACCATCCCCCACGCCGCCCGTCTCTCCACCGACGGCCGGACTCTGGTTCTCGAACCCCTCACCTCCGTGCCCTTCCGCCAACTGCACTGGCAGGGCCGCGCCACACCCATCCGGCCCCCCGCCGGCCGCCCTGAGCGCTGATCGCCCACCACGCCCACCCGGCCTCCTTTCCCGTGTACCCTGGGGATCTGATGCCCGTCCGCCGTCTCTGGAAGTTCATCGCCGGCTTCACCCTCCTCTTCCTCGCCTATCAGCTCCCCGAAGGCATCGGCCAGCGCCTCCTCGGCAGTTTCCCCGCCCAGGCCGCCCTCCTCCTCGCCTTCTTTCTCCTCGCCTACCTCATCGGCCGTACCCGTTCTGAAGGAGCCCTCGCTGCCTACGCCCTCGAAAACCCCGGCCGCTGGTGGCGCCCTCTCCTCGCTCTCTTCCTCCTGGCCATCGCACTCAAACTCCTCACCGTCGCCCTCGGCGCCAGGCTCGGAGTCTTCCAAATCCAATCCTCCACCGCCCCCTCAGCCCCCGCCCTCGCCTTCGCCCTCCTCGCCACCTTCCTCCCCTCCCTCGCCGAAGACATCGTCACCCGCGGCTACTGGTTCCCTGCCCTGGGCGAACTCTGGCCCCCCGCCGCCTTCGTCCTCGCCAGCAGCACCCTCTACGTCCTCAACCACATCTACCGCCTGGCCACCGGCCCCGGCGAATGGCTGATGCTCTTCGCCTTCGGCCTCGCCTACGCCCTAGCCCTGGTCCGTTTCCGCTCTCTCTGGCCCGCCGTCGGCCTCCACTGGGGCTGGAACTTCGGCAACGCCCTAGCCGCCTCAATCTGCCCCTACAACGTCTCCTCCCTCCCCGGCAGCCGCAACCTAGCCATCGCCGCCCACCTCCTCATGGCCGTCCTGGTCCTCGCCGTCACCCCCGCTCCGGAGCCCACCGCACCGCCGTCGCCGCGGCCGCCGCGCCCGTAGTCACCCCAGCCAACCCCATCCACCCCCACCGCGCCACCGCCACGCCCCCCACGGCCGAGCCCGCCGCCAGCCCCACAAACAGCGCCGTAATCAGCACCGCATTCGCCCTACTCCGCGCCTCCGGCTCCGCTCCGTACACGATCGTCTGGTGCGACACCGCCGCCGTCTGCACGCCAAAGTCGAACACCACCGCCACCGCCGCCAGCAGCCCCAGTCGCCCGCTCGCTCCCAGCCACGGCCACAGCCACAGCGTCGCGAACGAAGCCAAAACCACCCCGCACCCCATCTTCGCCGTGCTCACCGGACCCCGCCGGTCCGCCATCCGCCCCGCCAGCGGCGCCGCCACCGCGCCCACCGCCCCCGCCAGTCCGAACGCCCCCGCCGCCTCGCTCCCCAAGCCCAGTTCCCGAGCCAGCACAAGCGCCAGCACGGACCAGTACCCGCTGAACGCCACCCCCAGCAACGCCAGCGAACCCACCGCCAGCCGCAGCCGCCCGTGCCGCCGCCAGATCGTCCCCATCGACGCCAGCAGCGCCCCGTACCCCAAATTAGTCGTACCCGCAAACCCCGGCAGCGCCCGCCAGATCCAAACCCCATACCCCGCCCCCACCACCGCCGCACCCAGATACACCGCCCGCCAACCCCACCGCCCCGCCACCACCCCGCTCACCACCCTC
>JARKQJ010000093.1 GCA_029973955.1 Paludibaculum sp.
CGCCACGGCCGCGCGCGCCATGGGCGCCACCAGATCCCGCCGTCCCGTGGCGTGCGACGGATCGGCCAGCACGGGCAGGTGCGAGAGCTTCCGGACCAGGGCGATGGCCGTCACATCCAGC
This sequence comes from Paludibaculum sp., assembly GCA_029973955.1. Lineage (GTDB taxonomy): Bacteria > Acidobacteriota > Terriglobia > Bryobacterales > Bryobacteraceae > Paludibaculum. The sequence continues at coordinate 122 of JARKQJ010000093.1, forward strand.
GTGTTCTTCGTCGCCGATTCGAACGTGCGAATGCCGCGTTCGCACAGCGCCACGTTGCGGTTGCCGCCGGCCAGGACACAGTCGGCAGAGACCAGCCACTCATCCAACGTCGCCGCCATGCCGCGCTTCAGCATCACCGCGCGGCCGATGCGGCCCAGCGCCGTCAGCAGCGCGTAGTTCTGCATGTTCTGCGAACCCACCAGCAGCAGATCCGCATGCTCCTCCGCCGGCCCGATCTGCCCCGTTTCACTCACTTCGACGGCCAGAAACAGGCCATAGAGGTCGGCCGCCTTCCGCAGCAGTTTCAGTGTGCCCGCGTCCAGGGGCTGGATCTGCTGTGGCGCCAGGTGCGGCCGCAGCCCGCCGGCGCGGAAGAAGCGCGCTCCGCCGCGCGCCACGATCTCGGCCGACTTCAGAATCTGCTCTTCGCCCTCGATGCCGCCAGGCCCGGCCATGACGATCACGGAGCTCCCGCCGATCTCCACCTTGCCCGCGCGCTCGCTCTCCAGCCGCACCACCGTGCCCTCCGGCTTGAAGCTGCGGCTCGCCAGTTGATAAGGCGTCATGATGCGGCGGCACTCCATCACGCCGTCCATCACCTTGAACTCTTCCGGGTCCACCAGTTCCGCCGGACCCACCGCGCCCAGCACCGTGTGCACGGCGCCCGTCGAGCGGTGTACGTTGAACTCCAGCCCGATCAGCTTGCCGATCACTTCCTCGATCTGTTCTTCCGTCGCGCCCTTGTCCATCACAACGATCATCGCTGCACCTCCTTGCTGTTGCGTTCTTTCTGCAGCAGCCGCATCTCGTCGATGATGCGCTCAAATAACCGCCGCACGGCGTTTTCCGACAGCGGGCCCGCATTGTTTTCCAGCACGTTGCGGAACACCTGCTCCTCGCGCTTCGGCTCGTAGATCGCCATCGTCATCTGTTTCTTGATGTCGCCGATGCGGCCCGCCGCCGCCGCGCGTTCGTTCAGCAGCCGCAGGATTTCGAGGTCGATCCGGTCGATCTCTCCCCGCTGTGCGTCGAGCCCAGCCTGTGCTTCTTCCGGTGTCATGATTTTCCAGCCAGTTCCTTGAAGAACCGCTCCACGTGTTGTTCCAGATCCGCCGCCGCGCCGTGCTGCTCCACAACGCGCATCACCGCGCTGCCGATCACCACGCCGTCGGCGTAGCAGCCCACCGCCTCCACGTGTTCGCGCTTTGATATGCCGAAGCCCACGGCCAGGGGCAGGGAAGTGAGCTTCCTCAGACTGCTCACCAGTTCATCGACGCCGCCCGCCACCTGCGCCTGCTCGCCGGTCACGCCCGTGCGCGAGACGACATAGACGAAGCCCGTCGAATAGTCGGCTACCAGCTTCAGACGCCGTTCCGTGCTGGTGGGCGCGGCCAGAAACACCGTGTCGAGCCCCGCCTGGCGCATCGTCTCCACCGTGTCCGCGGCCTCTTCTACGCTCAGGTCCGTGAACAGGCAGCCGTCGATGCCTGCCGCGCGCGCATCGGCGCACAGCTTCTCAAAGCCATACCGCAGCAGCGGGTTCAGGTAGCTGAACAGGATCATCGGCATCTCGCTGCGCGCGCGGATCTCGCGCGCCGTGTCGAGCACTCGCTCCACTGACGCGCCTGCCTTCAACGCGCGATCGGATGCGCGCTGGATCACGGGCCCGTCGGCGACCGGATCGCTGAACGGCACGCCCAGTTCCAGAATGTCCGCGCCGCCACGCTCCAGCGCCAGCGCGATCTCCGCCGTGCGGCCCGGTTCCGGATCGCCCGCGGTGAGATAGGCGATCAACGCCGGACGGCCGGCTTCCTTGCACGCCGCGAAGCAGCGCGCGATGCGTTCGCTACTTGGCATCGGGGTTATCCAATTCGGGGAAATTCTCGCGATAAATGTCCGTGTCCTTGTCGCCGCGGCCGGAAAGGTTCACCAGCAACGTCTCGCCCTTCGCGCGCGGCGCGCGCTTCAGCGCCTCGGCCACCGCGTGGGAGCTCTCGAGCGCCGGGATGATGCCTTCCGTCCTTGCCAGCGTGCGCGCCGCGGCCAATGCTTCGGCGTCTGTTGCGCTGACGTACTCCGCGCGGCCCTGGTCGTGCAGCCACGCATGTTCGGGACCCACCAGCGCGTAGTCCAGCCCCGCCGACACCGAGTGCGTCAACGACACCTGCCCGTCGCCGTCCTGCAGCAGATAGCTGAGCGCCCCCTGCAGCACCCCCGGCGCGCCGCCCGCAAACCGCGCCGCGTGCTCCCCCAGCGACAGCCCGCGTCCGCCCGCTTCCACGCCCACCAGCTTCACCCGCTCATCCGGCACGAACGCCGTGAAAATTCCAATCGCATTCGAGCCGCCGCCCACGCACGCGATCACGGTGTCCGGCAGCGCGCCAGTGCGCTCCAGCATCTGCGCCCGCGCCTCGTCGCCCGTGCAGCGGTGAAACTCGCGCACCATCATCGGGTACGGATGCGCGCCCAGCGCGGAGCCCAGCAGGTAGTGCGTGGTCGAGATGTTCGTCACCCAATCCCGCATCGCTTCGCTCACGGCGTCTTTCAGCGTCCGGCTGCCCGCGGTCACGCTCTCCACTCGCGCGCCCAGCAGCCGCATGCGGAACACATTCAGCCGCTGCCGCCGCATGTCTTCCTCGCCCATGTACACCACGCATTCCAGCCCGAACAGCGCGCAGACCGTCGCCGTGGCCACGCCGTGCTGACCCGCGCCGGTTTCGGCGATGATCCGCTTCTTGCCCATGCGCCGGGCCAGGAGAATCTGCCCCAGGCAGTTGTTGATCTTGTGCGCGCCCGTGTGCAGCAGGTCTTCACGCTTGATGAAGATCCGCGCTCCGCCCAACTCCGCGCTCAAGCGCTTGGCTTCATACAACGGCGTCGGCCGGCCCGCGAAGTTTTTCAGCAGGTCTTTCAGCTCCGCCTGAAACTCCGCATCCTGCCGCGCCTCGTAAAACGCGTGCTCGATCTCTTCGAGCGGCGCCATCAGCGTCTCCGGCACATATCGTCCGCCGTACGGCCCGAAGTGGCCTTGCGCATCCGGCGTCTGTGGTGTCTCTGTCATAGTTCTGTCTGCCTCACGGCGCGCACGAAAGCGGCCACCTTGGCATGGTCCTTTCTGCCCGGCTCGCGCTCCAGCCGCGAACAGGCATCCACACCCCACGGCAGCGCGGCTTCGATCGCCGCCGCCACGTTGTCCGGGCCCAGTCCGCCGGCCAGCACGATGCGCCCCGGCAGCCCGGCGGCCAACGCCCAGTCGAAGGTCTTCCCCGTTCCTCCCCGCATCTCGCCCGCGGGCGTGTCGATGAGGAACGCTTCGGCCCCGCTTTCCTCTATTCTCTCGCGGATGCGTTCCGCCGTGGCAGACCACGCCTGCCAATACCTCATCCGCGGCGCCCCGCACTCACCGTGCAGTTGCGCCACCTCCATGCCCGCCTCGCGCGCCAACTCTTCCACGCGCTCCGCCGATTCGTCCACAAACACGCCCACCGTCAGCACATTGCCCGGCAGCCGCTCCACAATCGACTGCGCCGCGCCCGGTTCGATGTAGCGCGGGCTCCGCGGCCAGAAGTTGAATCCCAGCGCGTCGGCCCCTGCTTCGGCCGCCCGCAGCGCATCTTCCAGCGTCGTGATCCCGCACACCTTGACCAGCGTCACTCTCCGCGCAGCTCCTTCAGCTTCGCCACCGGATCGCCGCCCTTCATCAGATGCTCGCCCACCAGAAACGCCTGGTAGCCACATCCCATCAGCCGCTCCACATCCGCGCGCCCGTGAATGCCGCTCTCCGCCACCCGGATCACTCCCTCCGGCATCCGCGCGGCCAATCGCTCCGACGTCTCCAGCGAAAGCTCAAACGTCCGCAGGTTCCGGTTGTTTACGCCCAGAACCTGCGCGCCGGATTCCAGCGCCTTGTCCAGCTCTTCCTCGTCGTGCACTTCCACCAGGGCCGCCATGCCAAACTGCCCGGCCAGCTTGCGGAAGCGCTCCAACTCTTCGCGGCTCAGGATGGCGGCAATCAACAGGATCGCGTCCGCCCCCGCCCCGGCCGCCTCCAGCACGTCCAGTTCGTCGATCGTGAAGTCCTTCCGCAGCACCGGCAGAAAGGCCGTCGCCCGCGCCGTCATCAGGTCGCTCAGCGACCCCTGGAAGAACTTTGCGTCCGTCAGGCACGAGATTGCGGCAGCCCCGCCCTGGAAGTAGCTCCGCGCCTGCGCGCCGGGATTGAAGTCTTCGCTCAGCAGTCCCTTGCTCGGCGACGCCTTCTTGATTTCGGCGATGATCGCCGGCGCACGCCGCCTCAGCGCGGCCGCGAAGTCCCGCCGCTGGGCCTTCTGAAACGCGGCGTTCCTTTCGATGCCAGTGCGCTTGCCGGCCTTCTCGGCCACTTCCAGGCGCTTCTGTTCGACAATGCGGGCGAGGATATCGGGAATCTCGGCAGCCATGCGGGGAGACTTCCACCATAGCACTGCCCGCGCCGGCATCTCTATTTCGCCCTCGACGCCAGTTTGTTATACCCTACCCTTGGACACCGGCTATGTCACAACCCAAGGCTCCCATCTACTTCCCCGATCAGAAGGCCACCCTCCAGGTTCTCTCCCAGTCCGTCATGGACCTCTGGCGCGTGGTGAACAACCTCACCAGCCTGCGTCCGCCACGGTGGCCTCGCTACCGCGTCTCCATCTTCGGCAGCGCCCGCACGGAAACCGACCAGTTCGCCTACCAGGAGGTCAAGCGCCTCGCCTCCGCCCTCGCCTCCATGGGCTGCGACATCATTACCGGCGGCGGGCCCGGCATGATGCAGGCCGCCAATGAGGGCGCCGCCGAAGCCGATCCCGACGACCTCGTCGCCTCCGTCGGCATCCGCATCGAACTCCCCTTCGAGCAGGGCTCCAATCGATTCGTCGAACACGACTACCAGCACCAGACCTTCTTCACCCGCCTCCACCACTTCGTCCTCGCCTCCGACGCCTTCATCGTCACCCCCGGCGGCATCGGCACCGTCCTCGAAGCCATGATGATCTGGCAGCTCCTTCAGGTCGGCCACATCAAGACCGCTCCGCTCATTCTCGCCGGCGACATGTGGCGCGGCCTCGTCGATTGGATCCAATCCTCCATGCTCGACATCCCCACGCCCCTCATCAGCCCCCAGGACGTCAAAATCCCCATCTGCGTCTCCAGCTGTGAGGAGGCCGTCGAAGTCCTCCGGCAGTACCACCAGGAGTGGCGCAAAGCCGGCGAATAGTACCCTTCAATTGCGCGCCCGCCGGGGTCTACAATGAAACCGGCAGGTTCCGCCATGACTCTTGCCGCCCTGACCCTGGCCGAGGACTTGGCCCGGCACTCCAGTCCCAGCGGCCTCTGCGAGCTTCTACCGGAGAACCACCTCCGCTGCCTCGCCTGCGCCCACCGCTGCAACATCGCGCCCGGCCACTCCGGCATCTGTCTCGTCCGCGCCAACCGCGCCGGCGTCCTCTACGCGCCCCGCGGCTACGTCAACGCCCTGCACTCCGATCCCATCGAGAAGAAGCCCTTCTTCCACGCCTTGCCGGCCTCGCGCGCCTTGAGCTTCGGGATGCTCGGCTGCGATCTCCACTGCGGCTACTGCCAGAACTGGCTCACCTCGCAAGCCCTGCGCGATCCCCGCGCCCAGGGCGGCTACCGTGAAATCGAGCCGGCCCAGCTCATCCAATCCGCTCTCCGCGCCGGCGCCTCCTCCGTCATCAGCACTTACAACGAGCCCCTCATCACCGCCGAGTGGGCCATCGAGATCTTCCGCCACGCCCGCGCCGCCTCGCTCGCCACCGGCTTCGTCTCCAACGGCTACGCCACCCCAAACGTCCTCCGGGCCCTGCGCCCCCACCTCGACCTCCTCAAGATCGACCTCAAATCCTTCGACGACCGCCGCTACCGCCAACTCGGAGGCAAGCTCCAACCCGTCCTCGACACCATCCGCCACGCCCACGCCCTCGGCCTCTGGATCGAAGTCGTCACCCTCCTCGTGCCCGGTTTTAACGACTCGCCCTCCGAACTCCGCTCCCTCGCCGCATTCCTCGCCGGAGTCTCCCCCGACATCCCCTGGCATGTCACCGCCTTCCACCCCGACTACAAAATGCAGGCCCCGCCGCCCACTTCCGCCGTGGCTCTCATTCAAGCCGCCGCCATTGGGCGCGACGCCGGTCTGCGCTTCGTCTACGCCGGCAATCTCGCCGGCCGGACCGAAGGCCTCGAAAACACCCGCTGCCCCGCTTGTTCCGCGCTCGTCGTCGAGCGCTTCGGATTCCAGGTCCTCCAGAATCGCGTCACCTCCGCCGGCACGTGTCCGTCCTGCCATCATCCGCTGCCGGGCTTCTGGCGCGTGCCTTCCAGGGAGCTATCATGACCGCCACGCACTTCTCCACCTACGCCGGTTCCTGGTATCCAGGCCAGGCCGCCGAACTCCGCTCTCTTCTCGAAACCATCGAAGAACGCTCCCGCGCCCGCACCGGCCCCGTCACCCTGCCCAATCCCCTCGCGTTCATCGTGCCTCACGCAGGCCTCACTTACTCCGGTACCGTGGCCACCGCCGCATATCACCAACTGCGGGCCGCCGATCCCAGCCGCGTTGTTCTCCTGGGCTTCCTCCACTCCGGCGCCGCCTCCGGTGTCATCGCTCCCGATCTCGGCGCCTACGCCACGCCTCTGGGCCGCACTCCGGTCGATCTCTCCGGCTTCGACTTCCCTCGCCTCCCTCTGTCGGTCGCCACCGATCACAGCGCCGAAATCCAGCTCCCGCTCCTCCAGTCCGCCGTGCCCGATGTGCCCGTCGCGCCCCTCTATGTCGGCTGCCTCACCCCCGCGCAGCGCGCCTCCGCCGCCCGCACCATCGCCGCTGCCCTGCGCCCCGGCGATGTCCTCCTCGCCTCCACCGATCTCACCCACTACGGCCGGTCCTTCCAATACGAGCCTTTCCCGCTCGACTACGAAACCCCCAACAACCTCCATCAGCTGGACCACTCCGTCGTCGACGCCGCCGCCAGCCTCGATGACGTCCTCTTCCTCGGCGAACTCCGCCGCAGCGGCTCCACCACCTGCGGTTCCGCACCCGTCGCCCTGCTGCTGAAGACGCTCTCCGAACTCGGCGGCGAGGAGGTCTTCCAGGAACTGCTCGACTACGAGACCTCCGGCGACATCACCGGCGACTATCGCACCTCCGTGGGCTACGCCGCTCTGGGCTACTTCCGCGCTTCTTCCTTCCATCTCTCGCCCGAAGACCAGCGCCAGCTTCTCGCCAGCGCCCACGACACGCTCCGCATGGTCCGTGAAGCCGGCATCGAACGCCCGCTCCCCCGCGAAAGCTCCTCGCCCGCCCTGCAGCGCAAATCCTCCGTCTTCGTCAGCCTCCATCACCATTCGGATCTCCTCGGCTGCATCGGCCGCCTGTCGCCCGTCCAGACTCTCGCGCAATCGGTGCCGGAACTCGCCCTCGACGCTCTGCACGATCCCCGCTTCCCGGCCCGCCGCCAGGCGCCGCCCGATGTCGAAGTCGAGATCTCCATCCTCTCGCCCATGAAGCCGATCGCCGATGCCCGCGCCTTCCGCATTCGGGAGCACGGCGCATTTCTCGAATGCTGGGGCCACCGCGGGCTGCTGCTCCCGCAGGTCGCCCGCAAACCCGAACACACAGCCGAATGGTTCCTCGGCGCCCTTTCGCAGAAGGCCGGCCTCCCGCCCGCCGCCTGGCGCGGCCGCGAGGCGCGGCTCTCGGTCTTCCGCGCCCAGGTCTTCTCCGCCTGAAGCCCTTTACCTGCGCTCCGCCTCGATCCGCAGCAGCATGCCCGCACCCGGACCCAGCCACACGTCTTCCAACCCCAGCCTGCTCTCCTGGCCCGTCACCGCCGAGACTTTGTAGATTTTCGCCCCCTCGGCCCGCGGCTGCAAGCGGAAGCTCGAAGACTCCGTCAGGCTCTTGTTCACCAGCATCACGTAAGGCCGCCCCTGCGCATCTTCGAACTCCCCGATCAGCGCTTTGCCGCTGGTGCCCGGCGATTGCAGCAACGGCGTCCCTGCCGCCGTCGATACCGGCCAGTGGTAGACGCCCTTGCTCTTCAGCGTCACCATCACCGGCGCCAGCGCGTGAATCTGGTTTGTCACCCGCCGCAGGATATCCCATGTCGCCGTCCTGTTGCCCCACTGGTCCACCGGCGCCAGCCGGAAGTTGCCAATATCCGGCGTGAAGTAGGTGAAGAACTGGATCCCCCGCCCGCCGTACGCCAGCGTCGCATACACTTGGAGGCTATAGGTGGCGTCGGTCGGCTCCAGGTAGCGGAACAGCGCCTGCGCCAGAATGCAGTTCCAGAACGGCACCCCGGCCTCCATCGCCGCGTGCCGTACCTGTTCCAGGTTGTCGTAGAAGCTCTGCTGCATCTCGCCGTTTTGCAGCGAGTAGTTGTCCCAACTGATGTAGGGCAACTTCACCAGCTTCAGATACTGCTGAAGGTATTCGTCATAGGAGGCCGCCGCCAACTGCTTCGCATTTGCGTAGTTCGGAAACAGGTTCACGTAAGGCAGCTTGCCCGGCATCTGCTTCGTAATCTCCGCCGCCAGCCGGCCCAGAATCGCCATCTCCGCCACGCTCGGCTCATCCCGCAGGTTCACCCCAAATGCAGCCGGATGAGAGCTGATCTTCGGCGCCAGCGCCGCCACCGCCGCCCGAATCTCCCCGTCCGTACCCCCGTTCGCGGCCACCAGCTTGTGGATCGCCTCGTCGCTCACGAAGCAGCGCAGCCCCGCGTCCCGCACCGCGTCCAGGTCCGCCGCCTTGCAGAAGCCAGTGAGATTCAGCCCGGCCTCCTGCATCAGCTTCAACTCCTGCGGCGTCGATGGCGAACTCCCCCACGCCATGATCGGGAACACCTCAGCGCCCACCCTCGGCGCCACCTTCACCTGCCCGGCGGCCAGCCCCGCCAACAATCCCAATCCAACGGCTGTTTTCCACATAGCGCATCCGACCATACCACACGCACTTGCTGCCCGGGACCGCCCCGCCGCCCCCATCTCCCCCGAGGCAAAGCCTCGGGGCCACCGTGCAAGCAGTACGCCCGGCCGCCCGCCCCCCATCTCCCCCGAGGCGAAGCATCGGGGCCACCGTGCAAGCAGTACGCCCGCCCCCCCGACGTGACACCCCCGTCCTCGCCCTGATAGGATATTAGTGCCTCTTACTGCCATGTCAGAACAACTATCCGACATCGGGCTCGTCGGCCTCGCCGTCATGGGCCAGAACCTTGCACTCAATATCGCTGACCACGGCTTCCGCATCTCCGTCTACAACCGTACGACGGCGACCATGGAGAAGTTCGTGGCGGAAAACCCGAATACTCCCGGCGGCCTGGCTGGCTTTGCCTCGCTCGCTGATTTCGTCGCTTCCTTGAAGCGTCCCCGCCGCGTGATCATCCTGGTCAAGGCCGGCGCCGGCACCGACGCCGTCATCGACCAGCTCGTCCCCCTCATGGAGCAGGGCGACATCATCATCGACGGCGGCAACGCCAATTGGAACGACACCATCCGCCGCGAGAAGGATCTCAAGGCCAAGGGCCTCCGCTTCATCGGCTCCGGCGTCTCCGGAGGCGAGGAAGGCGCCCGTTTCGGCCCCGCCCTGATGCCCGGCGGCGACCCCGAAGCCTACAAGGAAATCGAGGCCATCTGGAACGCCATCGCCGCCAAGGTCGATGCCGCCACCGGTAAGCCCCTCGAAGGCGCTGCTCCCGGGAAACCGGTCACCGGCGGCGTCCCCTGCGCCACCTTCATCGGACCCGATGGCGCCGGCCACTACGTCAAGATGTGCCACAACGGCATCGAGTACGGCGACATGCAGATGATCTGCGAAGCCTACTGGATGATGTCCAACCTCCTCGGCATGTCCGCCGATGAGTGCGGCAAGGTCTTCGCCAAGTGGAACACCGGCGTCCTCGATAGCTTCCTCATCGAGATCACCGCCGACATCCTCCAGCAGAAAGACCCCATGACCGGCGGCTCCCTCGTCGACTACATCCTCGACACCGCCGGCCAGAAGGGCACCGGCAAGTGGACCTCCGTATCCGCCCTCGACATGGGCGTCCCCGCCGCCACCATCGCCGAGAGCGTCTTCGCCCGCTACCTCTCCGCCGTCAAGGCCGAGCGCGTCGAAGCAGCCAAGATCCTTACCGGCCCCACCCCCGCCTTCACCGGCGATAAGGAAGCCTGCATCCAGGCCATCCACGACGCCCTCTACTGCTCCAAGATCTGCTCCTACGCCCAGGGCTTCCAGCTCATGCGCGAAGCGCAGAAGGAGTACAAGTGGAAGCTCAACTTCGGTGAGATCTCCATGATCTGGCGCGGCGGCTGTATCATCCGTGCCCGCTTCCTCCAGAAGATCAAGGAGGCCTTCGACCGCAACGGCGAGCTCGCCAACCTCCTGCTCGACCCCTACTTCAAGAGCGAGATCGACCGCTGCCAGTCCAACTGGCGCACCGTCGTCTCCGCGGCCTCGATGAACGGCATCCCCGTGCCCACCTTCGCCTCCGCTCTCGCCTACTACGACAGCTACCGCTCCTCGCGCCTCCCCGCGAACCTCCTGCAGGGCCAGCGCGACTTCTTCGGCGCCCACACCTACGAGCGCACCGATCAGCCCCGCGGCAAGTTCTATCACATCGACTGGCCCGAACCCGGCCGGCCGCAACTCGAAATGTAGTCCCTCTTCAAACCACCACGGGCCGGCGCGCGCAAGCAGCCGGCCCGTCGTGCATCCGCCTGCGATACATTGTTCGCTGGACCATGCCCACGCCCTCTCCCGCTGAACTGCTCCTCCTCGCCCTCTGCATCGCAGCCTCCGCCGCCATCTTCTGGAAGCGCTTCGGCGTCGTCCTCCGCACCATCCGCGCCTCCCGCCCCGACGCGGACTTCTCTCTCACACCCCTCGCCCCCCGCCTCCGCCAGCTCTTCTTCGACGTCCTCTGCCAGGCCAAGGTCATCCGCGGCCGCCCGCTCCCCGGCCTCGCCCACGCCTTCGTCTTCTGGGGCTTCTGCGCCTTCGCCCTCATCACCCTCAACCACTTCGCCCAGGGCTTCGGCGCCGCCTTCCTCCATCCCCACCAGGGCCTCTTCGGACCCGTCTACTACGCCCTCGCCGCCGCCTTCGCCATCGCCGTCTCCCTCTCCATCACCGGACTCGCCATCCGCCGCTTCCTCGTCCGCCCCAAGTGGCTCGGCGACCATCTCAGCCTCGAGTCCGGCTTCATCGCCTTCCTCATCCTCCTGCTCATGCTCACCTTCCTGGCGGACTATCTCCTTCAGCCGGCTCCCGCCGCGGCCAGGTCTCTCTGGTGGGCCCACACCCTCTCCCTGCTCGTCTTCCTCCCCCTGCTGCCCCACACCAAGCACCTCCATCTCATCCTCAGCCCGGCCGCCGTCCTCCTCTCCCGCGGCTCGTTCTCCAAAATTCCCCCGCTCGCCGGCGATGAGGACTTCGGCCTCGACACCGGCAAGGACGTCACCCAACTCCTGGCCCTTCAGGCCTACTCCTGTGTCGAATGCGGGCGCTGCCAGCAGCACTGCCCGGCTCACAATACCGGCAAGGAGCTCAACCCCAAGCAGCTGGCTCTAGGCCTCCGCGCGTTCCTCAATGAAAACGGAGCCAACTCCGAAGCCCAGCTCCTCGGCACGCATCTCTCCGAAACCGCCGTCTTCCAGTGCACCACCTGCGGCGCCTGCGAAGCCCAGTGCCCCGTCGGCGTCGAACACCTGCCGCTCATCGTCGGCCTCCGCCGCGGCGCCGTCAACACCGGCCGCTGGGAAGACGAATATGGCGGGGAACTCTTCCTCAAGCTCGAACGCAACGGTAATCCCCTCGGCATGGCCGCCATCGAACGCGACCGCTTCATTCAGAAGCACGCGCTCCCCCTGTTCGACGGCGCCCAGGACTACTGCCTCTGGCTCGGCTGCATGGGCTCCTACGATCCCCATGGCCGCGAAACCGTCCTCGCCCTGGCCCAGGTCCTCCGCCACGCCGGTATCTCCTTCGGCGTCCTCAGGAAGGAAAAATGCACCGGCGACTCCGCCCGCCGCCTCGGCAACGATCTCGCCTTTCAGCAGCTCGCCGAATTCAACATCCAGCAGCTCCAGGCCGCCAAGGCCGCCAAGCTGCTCTCCATCTGCCCCCACTGCGTGCGCACCATCCGCGACGATTGGCGCGAGTTCGGCGTCAACTTCGAAATCGAGCACCACTCCGTGCTCCTCGCCCGCCTGAACTCAACCCTGCCCGCCTCCCCGTCACAAGAGACGATCGTCTACCACGACCCCTGCTATCTGGGCCGCTACCAGGACGTCTACGAAGCCCCGCGCGCCGTAGTCCGCGCCGCCGGCCAACTCGTCGAAGCCCCTCGCCACGGCCAGACCAGCTTCTGCTGCGGCGCCGGTGGCGGCCTCGTCTATCTCGGGGAAGAGCAGGGAACCCGCATCAGCCATGCCCGCGCGCAGGAACTCAAAGCCACCGGCGCCACCGCCATTGCCGCCGCCTGCCCCTTCTGCCACACCATGTTCCGCGACGCTCTGGCGGGCACCGAAACCCCCATCCTCGACATCGCCCAATTGACCGCCAACCGCCTCCCCAAACCCTGATCGGCGCCGGCGGCGTCCGCCGGCCGGTCCTTCACTCTTTTTCCGTCTTGTTCTCATCAGGACGCCGAAACTCGACGTCACAACTGTTGTTCATTCAAGTCGGCACCCCCATCTTCGGCAGCACCCACTTCATCAGGGCGATATATCCGCCCAGAAACAGAATCATCGTCAACCATTCAGGCATTCGTCCACCAACTCTCCTTCAGCATATCGACTTGCCCGGCGGGATCGCCAGCACCGGCACCTTGGCCTGCTCGATGGTCCGCGTCGTCACAGACCCCATCCAGACCTGGCGCCAGCCGGTCCGCCCATGCGTGCCCATCACCACCCATGCGTTGCCGCGGTGTGCGGCGGCGATAATCGCCTCCACCGGAGGCGCGTCGCTGACATCGTACACAACGCTCAAACCGTCGGAAATGTGCGGCGCCGCCCACACTTTCAGATGCGCTTCGGCCTGCTCCCGCACAATCGCCCACTGCGTCAGAATTCCCTCCCGCTGCTGTGCCGTCAGATACGAGGGCATGTCCACATGCACTGCATGCAGCAGCCGCAGCGGCTTACCGGCTGCCTGCGCCAGCCACGCTGCCCACTTCAGAGCGTTGGCTGAGCAATCGCTGAAGTCGATCGGGCAAACGATGGAGTCAAACGGAGCTGGAATCATGCGCTTCAAGTGCCTCCGCTTATGAAGATGCACCTTCCTCTTCTCCGTGACAAGCCCTCCCTTTCACCACAAAAAAGAGCCGCGGACCCCGATGGGGAGCCCGCGGCCGTTTTGAGGTGGAAGCCTGTTACCAGGCCAGTTTCAGCGACATCTGCCACGAACGCGGCGTGTCCTGGCCCGTGATCGTGCCCCAGCTCGCGCTGGTCGGATCCGAGTTCGGATCGTACAGGTTCGGGTGGTTCATCGCGTTGAACGTCTCCGCGCGGAACTGCAGGTTCAGCCGCTCCGTGATCCGGAAGTACTTGATCATCGAGAAGTCCCAGCGGTCCTGGTTCGGGCCGCGCGCCGAGCTGAACCGCAGCGAAAACCGCCGCAGGTTCGATGCCAACTGCTTGGAGCCGTTGGTCTCGAAGCCCGCCGCCGCCGCCGGCGTGTACCAGTGATCCACGCTGCGCTCGTCTTTCGACAGCACGATCGACTTCAGATCGCCGCTGAAGATCCGGTTGCCGAAGCTCATAGGCGCGCCGCTTTGATGCTGGTACATTGCGTTCAACTGCCAGCCGCCCAGGAACAGGTCCGTCGCGCGGTTCCAGTTCGAGCCCCACTTCCGCTTCTGGCCGAAGGGCAGCTCCCACTGGCCGCTGCCCGCCAGACGGTGCGTGCGGTCCAGCGAAGCCAGGCTCTCATACGGCATCGGATCGGCCGAGTTCATGAACTCAGTCGCTTCCATCGCTTTCGACCAGGTGTAGGACGCCTGTGCCGTCCACCCCTTCGCGAACCGGCGCTCCACGCGGCTCTGCAGCGAGTGATACCAGGAGTAGCCCGCCGGATCGCCGTTGATCTGAACGCTCGAAAACTGAGTGTAGTTCCGCAGCAGGCTGCCCCGCGACATCGTCGTGCCGTAGATCGGGTTCAGCCCGTAATACGGATTCGGGAAGTTCGCGCCCAGGTAGTCGATCGTCGCCTGGTCGCGCACCGGAGACGTGCTCAGATACTGCCCCGGCGTATAGCTCAGCTCGCGATTCACCAGCAGCCGCGTGTTGCGGTTGCCGACATAGGAGACTTCCAGCAGCGTCTGCATCGGAAGTTCCTGCTGCACGCCGAAGCTCCAGCGCTGGCTATACGGATGCTGCCGCTTGTCGTTGAAGAACGTCACAGACTGGCCGATGTTCGTCAGCAGGCCGTTGGCGGAGCCCGCCGGCGACAGCAGCCCGGTCGGGAACGGATTGGCGTTCGTCGCAATGTAGGTCATGCCGTTATCCAGCGAAGCCTGGATCGGCGTCGCCAGCGAGAAGCCCGTCTGGTTCGTGTTGGTGTAGTTCACGCCGATTGAGGCCACAAACAGGCCGTAGCCGGCGCGGACGATCGTCTTCGGCCGCAACTGGTACGCCAGGCCGATTCTCGGCTGGAAGATGCCGCTCTGCGCTTCCCAGTAGTTCCGGCCGTTCGGCGCCACGTTGGCGAACGTCAATCCGCCCATCGCCGCGAACTGCGACGCCGGCAGCTCCGGAATCGGGTTCTTGGCGTAGTTCGCCCTCGCCGCGTCGTTCAGCGGGTTCGGCGTCGTCCCGGCGTAGTGAATCGCCGAACGGTCGAACCGCTCCGTCATCGGCGACTCATACTCCCAGCGCAGGCCCAGGTTCACCGTCAGCTTCTTGCTCACCTTCCAGTCGTCCTGGACGTACAGAGCCCAGTACTTGTCCTGCTCCACATAGCTGTCCACTTTGCTCATGCTGCCGGCCGGAATGCCCATCAGCATCGCCGCGATTTCGCCGCCGGCCGTCGGCGCCGCCGATGTGTCCGTCGCCTTCACAAACGTCGTCGCGTAGCTAAGCGTCGGAGACAGCGCCGGACCGTAACGGTTCCGGCTCTCGCGGTACACGCGGAACTCCGGCCCGAACCGGAAGTTGTGATTGCCCCACAGCTTCGTGAAGTTCCCCACAAACGAGTTCGTCGTCGAGGCCGTGTAGCCGTCCTGCGACTCCCATGCCGCAATGCCCGTGAACTGCCCGAACGACGTGTTCGGCAGCGTCGCCTTTTCCTTGTCCGGCAACTGCGAAAGCAGAGTCTGCGAGAATCCGAGGCTTGCCAGGTCCCAGCCCTGCGATGCGCGCCGTTCCGGGAAGTCCTGGAACGTCAGCCCATAGCGGAAGTTCAGCAGGAACGTCGCGTTGAACACGTAAACGTCGTCAAACGCCACACCCTTGTTGTTCCGGTTCAGAATCACGCCGCGCACGTTGTTGTTGAAGTCGTGGTTCTTGTCTTCCTGCCAGTAGTCCCGGTGGATGCGCAGGAACATGCGGTGGTTCTGGTTGAACGCATGGTCGAAGCGGCCCAGCCAGGCCCAGTAGTCTTCCAGCGCCTTGCCCGAACGGTAGTAGTTGTTCCGGAAGTCCTTCGTCCCCGCCTGGTTCGGCGTCGGCAGCAGGCCCATCAGGTTCATGCCCACCTTATCCAACGAGGACGACGGAATTACGTTGTTCGGAATTGCCGTGCGCGTGTACCGCCCGTTCACCAACTGCGTGCTCCGCGGGTCGTACAGTTGATACGCCGCGCCCAGTCCCAGAAACTCCGAAAAGTCGCCCTGGTGCATCTTCTCCGTCGGCACCGAGGACGTCGCGTTGCCGCCCGAATCCGGGTTGCCGAACTTGTTCGCTTCGTACGCGAAGAACCAGAACGTCCGGTTCTTGCCGTTGTACAGCTTGGGCAGGATGATCGGCGCGCCCGCCGATGCACCGTACCGGTTGTCCTGGTAGATCGAAATCGACTGCCCCGACCGGTTCTGGAAGATCGTCGGCGCATCCAACGCCGAATGCCGGAACCACTCGTGCACCTCGCCGTGCAAATCGTTCGTGCCCGACTTGATCGACACATTCACCGTCGATCCCATCGTGTGGCCCAAGGATGCGTCGAACGTCGAAGTCTGGATCTTGAACTCGCTGATCGCCGTCTGCGGAGGCGAAAACGCCACGCGCGGCTGCGTGCCGTCCGAATACGTGTTCGAAACACCGTCGATCGAAAACTCGTTCTGATAGTTGCCGCCGCCGTCCGTGGAAAACGTCGAGGGCGCATTGTTGAACCCGGCCTTCCTCAGCCGCAGGTTCGTGCCGTTGATCGTGCCCGGCGCCAGGTGCACCAGGTCCATCGCATTGCCCGCGAACTGCGGCAGCTCCAGCACGCGCCTCTCATCGATCACCTGGCCCAGCGAAGCCTCCGCCGTCGACAGCAGCGGCGTCGTCCCCGTCACCTCAATCGTCTCGGAGGTCTGGCCCAATTGCAGCTCAATGTTCACTTCCACGCTGTCCTGAATGCGGACCTGGATGCCCGACCGCAGGAACTTCTTGAAACCCGTCATCTCGCAACTGATCGTGTACTGGCCCGCCAATAGGTAAGGCAGCACGAAGTTGCCCGCGTCGTTTGTCTTCGCCGACGCCGACACGCCCGTGTTGTCGTTCTTGATCTTCACCTCCGCCCCAGGCACGATCGCGCCCGACGCGTCAGTCACTCGCCCTAATACCGTGCCGCGTGGATCCTGCGCCAGGGCAGACATCCCGAGAGCTAGCAGGATTAGGGCTAAGCTCAAAACCGTCTTCAATCTCATCGGATCTCCTCTTTCGGTTCTCGTCCCGATCTGGCGCCCGCTGTTTCGCCGGCGCTCGATTGTTTGGTGATAGCCTTCTTCTTGCGCGGATCAACCTGCCGCTTCTGTTCGATGAGGAGCCGACAGACGACCCTAAAGCACTGTTATGACTGTTTTAAGATTCGGACCAACGTCTCTTCTTCAACAAGTGAATTCACTGCGAATTAGCCGAGAAGTAACTTCCCTCCCCGCGGCGCAAGTATTTGACCCATAAACGTTTTGTGGTGATATACTGCCCTTGGCGTTTCAACCATGGCCGTCGAGTCTCAAGGTCGGTTACAGGCCGAGGATCCCCTCCTCACCGAACGGCGCGAACTTCTCTTCCGCATCGCCGCCAGCCCCACCTTCCTCAAATCTCAACGCTCCCGTGAGTTCCTCCTCTATGTCGGAACCCGCAGCCTCAGCGATCCCCCCATCCCCATCCGCGAACAGGAGATCGGCGTCGAGGTCTTCGGCCGTTCTGCCAACTACGACACCAGTCAGGACACCATTGTCCGCGTCCAGGGCTCCCAACTCCGCAAACGCCTGCAACAGTACTTCGCCGAGGAAGGCCGCGAAGAACCCTGGATCGTCGAAATGCCAAAGGGGAGCTACTCCCTCACCTTCCATCCTCGCGAACTCGTCCCAGCCCCCCTCCACAACGTCTCAGTCCATCGCACCCCCGTCACCCAGTTTCTGGCCTGGGGCCTCTTCGCCGTCGCCATCGCCTCCTGCTTCTTTCTCCTCTATCAGAACGCCGCCCTCCGGCATCGTCTCGCCGGCTCCTACGGGCCCCGGCCCCAGGTAGATCGCCTTTGGGTTCAAGTCTTTGGCAACGGTCACCCCTCCCACCTCGTCCTTGCCGACGTCGGCCTCCTCATCTTCCAGGACGCCATGAAGCAGATGATCTCCCTCACTGACTACCAGAACAAGAACTTCAAACAGCTCGCCGAAGCCAACATCCCAGACCTCGATACCCGCACCCTCGTCCTCTCCGCCCTCAACCGTAACGCCACCACCCTCGCTGACTCAGCCATCTCCCGCCGCATCAGTTACCTCTTCTCCACCAACCTCCTCCCCCTCGACGTCGTCCTCGCCCGTGACGCCACCATCTCCATCGCCTCCTCCGGCAACGCCATCCTCCTCGGCAGCCGCCGCGCCAACCCCTGGGTCAGCCTTTACGAAGAGAGGCTCAACTTTCAAACCATATTCAGCGAAGCCCCCCGCACGGCCTCTTTTGTCAATCGCAAACCTCAACCCGGCGAACTCCCCGAGTACCGCGGCCGCTGGACCATCCGCGGCTACTGCCGCGTCGCCTTCCTCCCCAGCGCCAAGGAAGGCGGCAACGTCCTCCTCATCTCAGGCACCGACGTCGCCTCCACCGAAGCCGGCGGCGAATTCATCACCACCGAAGACTCCGTCCGCCACCTCCGCGAATCGCTCCACCTGCAACCCGCCGATCCCCTCCCTCACTTCGAGGTCCTCCTCGAAACCGACCTCGTCAACAATACCGTCTCCCAGTTCCGCCTCATCGCGCTCCGCCGCAAGTAATCCCATGCGCCTCGCCTTCTGCCTCCTGGCCGCTCTCCTCACCCCCACTCTCTCCGCTCGCACCATCCTCGCCATCGGCGCCCATGCCGGCGACATGGAACTCACCTGCGGCGCCCTCCTTGCCCATCAGGCCCGCCTCGGCGACCGCGTCGTCCTTCTCCATCTGAGCCTCGGCGAACGCGGCAAGCCTGGCGTTCCCCCCGAAACCTACGCCGCCCAGAAGAAACGCGAAGCCGCGGAAGCCGCCAAGGCCCTGGGCGCCGAAGTCCTCTTTGGACCCTGGCAGGACGGCGATGTCCCCACCTCCGACGAAGCCGCCCGCTGGGTCGCCTCTCAAATCAAGTCCGTCCAGCCAAACCTCGTCATCACTCACTGGAAGAACTCCATCCATAAGGACCACTCCGCCGCCCACCGCCTCGCCGTCAACGCCGTCCTCTTCGCCGCCATCGAAGGCACCCGCACCGTCCGCTCCGTCTACTACGCCGAAAACTGGGAGGACTCCGAAGCCTTCCAGCCCTACCTCTACTTCACCCTCGAAGATCGCGACGCCGACGACTGGCGCAAAGCCGCCCTCGCCTACGAATTCACCCACGCCCCCTTCTCCGGTTTCGATTACATCCGCTACTACGACGGCCTCCGCATGCTCCGCGGCGCCGAAGCCCGCCGCCGCCTCGCCGTCGCCTTCGACATCGAACCCACCGGCAAGCGCCGCGTCCTCGACTCCCTCCCCTGAACCCCCCTCCTCCCCAACCCTCTCCTACCCACCCCGGGACGGTCATCTGTGTGCCCAATCCACGAACTCCGCAGCCCAACCCGACTCCACCAAGCGGACACAGCGGGACCGTCTCCCCTCGGCATTCACCTCACCACTCCTGTCCTCTCAGGGAAACCCCTGTCCTTTCCCGGGGCGACTTTCACCCATTCGGGCATCGCGGAATTACAGCTCCTGCTTAGGGTGTTTCCCCGATTTGTGTCCGGCTGCATCGGATTCAATATGAATCCAGCAAGTCTTCGGACCGCACTCTGCCTGTCAGGAGAAAGTCGATGCTCACTGACCGAATCGCCATCCTCTGGCGCGACCCCGCCATCGCCTCCGAACTCCGCGAACTCGTCACCTCCGCCCGGCCCTTCCATACCCTCTGTTCCGTCGATCTCAACGATTCCGCTGCCCTCCAAACCTTCTCGAAATCCTTGGAATCCAGCCTCCCCCACGCCGTCTTCTATGAAGTGGCTGGCTTTGAAGACGTTGCCGAGATCCTGCGGCTTGCCGCCGGCTCACTCCAGCCATACCCGCTCATCCCCTACTACCGCGAAATCCCGAGCCTCCTTTTTCTCGAACTCCAGCGCTTCGGCATCTGCCGCTTCCTCCATCTCCCCGTCAAACCGGCTGACCTCGAAGCCACCCTCGCCGGCTTCTACCTGGCGCCCGCTCAACCTGCCCCCGAATCCGAACCCATGGGCAAGATCATCAGTTGCCTCCCCGCCAAGCCCGGTTCCGGCGCCTCCGTCACCGCCTATCACCTGGCCCACTCCGCCGCATCAATTCTCAATGCCCGCGTCGCGCTCCTCGATCTCGATCTCACCTGCGGCGTCCAGAGCCTGATCGCCCGCGTCGAACACCGCTCTTCCCTCAGTGAAATCGTCAGCTCGGTCCACCGCCACGGCCGCGTCCCCGAAGATCGCCTCCTCACTCGCTGCGGCTCCATCGATCTCTTCTGCTCCTTTTCCCGCTCCCGCTCCGTCCGTATCGATACCGCCCAATTCGCCCAATTTCTGGACGTCCTCCGCCGCACCTATCCGCTGGTCGTCGCCGACCATTCCGGAAACCTCGAACGCTTCTCCATCCAGGTCCTCGACGCTTCCGCCCTGTCGCTCTGCATCTGCACCGGAGACCACCTTGCTCTAGCCCTCGCCTCCAGCGTCAGGCAGTTGCTCCAGTCTGAGCCGCTTCAAAACCTCCGGCTCGTCCTCAACCGCCGCGACGCACGCTTCACCATCGATGCTCGCGCGCTGGAAGAGCGCATCGGCCTGCCCGTGATCGGCTCTCTCCCCAACTGCTTCGCCGGCCTCCAACACGCCGTCCGAACCGGCTCCGCTCTGCGCCCATCTTCCGCCTATGGCGGAGCCATCCAGACTCTCACCGCCTCCGCCCTCCACCACGCCGGGCTCTCCCCGGTTCTCCCTCAGGAGCCCCGCCAGGGCGGCATCCTCGCCGCCTTCGGTCTCGGCGGCCAGAACCTCCTCCACTACTCCTGACCGCTCAGTTCTTATACACGGTCATCGTCTGCTTTACCGTCTTCCGCCACTCCTCGATCGGCGGCGCCCCGATCCCCTCGAAGTACTTCGTCAACTCCTCGTGGAACTCCGCGCGCTGCTTCCCATAGCCCGCCTCTCCCAGCACGTTCCGCGTCTCTCCCGGATCGGCTTCCAGGTCATACATCTCGCTCTCGAACCCGTCCGCGCGCTCGATATACTTCAGGTTCTTCGTCCGCACGCTCCGCACGTTGGCGTACTCAAAGTACAGCCGCGTCCGCCACTCCTTCGGAGCCTGGCCCCGCAGAAACCCCGCATAGCTCCGTCCCACTCTCCGCTTCTCCGCTGGCGCCTTCAGCCCCAGGTAATCCAGCAGGGCAGGGAAGAAGTCGTAGCTCGACACCATCGCCTCCGGCGTCGCGGGCCGGATCCGCCCGGGATGGTTCCAGATCAGCGGTATCCGGATCGACTCCTCCAGCATGTTGAACGGCCACGTGCCGTTGCCTTTGCCCCACACCCCATGGTGCCCCGCATTCCACCCCTGGTCCGCCGCGAAGATCACCAGCGTGTCCTCTCTCAGCCCCATCTCCTCCAACCGCCGCACCACCCGCCCCACATTGGCGTCCAAGCCCGTGATCAGCCTCGAATACCCCCGCGGCGACGAGTCCATAAACAGCCGCTTCGTCCCCGCGTTGATCTGCTTGTGCGGCGGCAGCTTCGGAAAGTCCCGGAACGCGCAATTCTCGTATGGCGCGTCATACGCCGCCGGCGTCGGATCGTAGGGCGTGTGCGGCGCATAAAACGGCACGAACAGGCAGAATGGATTCTCCTTCTTCTGCCGGCTCAGAAAATCGAGCGCAAAATCGCCCACCGAGTCCGTCTTGAACTTCCCCGTCTTCTTCCGCACTCCGTTGTGTACGAACTCCGGGTCCAGATACGTGCCCCCGCCGCCTGGCACCGTCGCCCAATAGCTGAAGCCCCGTTGCGCCTCGTCGTCGTGGCCCATGTGCCACTTGCCCGTCATCCCCAGCGTGTAGCCCGCCTGCGCCAGCACTTCGCTCCAAGTCAAGTGGCCGTCCAGCCACGCCCGCGACTTCGGCCCGAACGCATCTTCCGGAATCAGCCAGTCCTGCACGCCGTGCGTCGAAGGCAGGCAGCCCGTCATGTACGTCATGCGGCTCGGCGAACACACCGGCGTCGAGGCGAACGCCTGCGTAAACCGCGCCCCGCCGCGCGCCAGCGCGTCGATGTTCGGAGTCTGAATGTCCTTCGCGCCATAGCAGCCGTTCGCCCACGCGCCGTGGTCGTCTGTCAGAAAGAACACGACGTTCGGCCTCGCCGCGCTCCTGCTCTTTGTCTGGATGAATGGCGCTGCGGCCAGTAGCGATCTTCTGCTCAATTTCATGTCTTTGGTTTCAATACCCCGTGCAGCGGAATGCCCCGCTCGATGTGGCGGATGGCTTTCATTAGCTCGTGCTGGCACAGTTCCTTCGCGTGATTGCACGCCTTTCCTGTCTCGTGCGCGTGCAGCTCCGGCAGTGCCCGGACGTCCCCAATCTGCCCTAGCGCCCACACCGCCATGTTCCTCTCCGCCATCGGGCAGCTGGCGCACTCCACCTGCTGCATCAACCCCTCCACCCGGTCGCCGCCAAACTTCTCCGAAGCCCGC
This sequence comes from Paludibaculum sp., assembly GCA_029973955.1. Classification (GTDB taxonomy): domain Bacteria; phylum Acidobacteriota; class Terriglobia; order Bryobacterales; family Bryobacteraceae; genus Paludibaculum. The sequence goes on from JARKQJ010000093.1 coordinate 22,502, forward strand.
TGTGAAACGCGATACGCCGTTACCCCAATGTAGCCTTCCAGCCCCACAACTCCCACCACCAGGCAGCCCAAAACCGCTCCAGCCATCTTCCAGCGCTGTGAAGTAGAAGCCGTCATCGCGCAACCTATGGCCTCCAGCTTACACCCGGTCCCCGCTGCTCGTCCCCCCGCGATAGCATCTTGTTGTGACTCGCAGAGAATCTCTCGCCGCCCTCGCGCCGCTCTTCACCGCGGCCGCCCCTGATCCAGCCGTCCGCATTGGCATCGTCGGTGGCCGTTTCGGCGCCGGCTTTCAATGGCATCTCGATCCCGACTGCCGCGTCGATGCCGTCTGCGACCTCCGCGACGACGCTCTCGACAACCTCACCAGGGCCTACGGCTGTTCCAATCGCTACAAGTCCTTCTCCGAGATGCTTCGTCATCCCGGCCTCAATGCCGTCGGCATCTTCACCCCCGCGCCGCTCCACGTCCCCATGGCCGTCGAAGCGCTCAAGGCCGGCAAGCACGTCATCAGCGCCGTCCCTGCCGGCATGAACGTGGAAGAACTCGAACTCCTCCTCGAAACCGTCAGGAAGACCGGCCTCCGCTACATGATGGCCGAAACCAGCTTCTATCGCCCTGAGATCATCACCTGCCGCCAGTGGGCCGCCGAAGGCCGCTTCGGGACCATCTTCCACTCCGAAGCCGAATACCACCACGAAGGCCTCATCTCCCTCATGTTCGAAAAGGACGGCAAGCCCACCTGGCGCCATGGCTTCCCGCCGATGCACTACCCCACCCACTCCACCGGCCTGGTTATCCCCGTCATCAACGAACGCTTCCGCGAAGTCTCCTGCCTGGGCTGGGGCGACGGCCACGAAGTCCTCAACTCCAACGTCTACAAGAACCCCTTTTGGAGCGAAACGGCTTTCTTTAAGACCTCTTCCGGCCGCGCCGCACGCATCATGGTGAGCTGGCACATCTCCGCCGGAGAAGTCGAGCGCGGCCTCTTCTACGGCGACAGGATGTCCTATGTCATGCAGCGCCCCGAAGGCTCTCCCAACACCGTCTTCACCTCCTCCAAGGGCACGCCGCGCCAGGAATCCGACCATTTCGAGAAACTGCCCGCCTCCATGCGCGTGAAGACCGGCCACGGCAACTCCCACACCTTCCTCACCCACGAGTTCGTTCGCGCCGTCGCTGAAAACCGCCACCCCACCGTCAACGTCTGGGAAGCCATCGCCTACACGCTGCCCGGCATCGTCGCCCACCAGTCCGCCCTGCGTGGCGGAGAAACTTTGAAGATTCGCGACTACGGCCGCGCCAGTTGATCCCCACTGCAACCCGCCGCCGCCGGCACGCGTCCATTGGGACGCCTATGTTCATCCTCGTCCTACTGGCCACGCTCTCCAGCCCGTCGGTCGAGCGAGACGTTCTCGCCAACGTCAACCGCTACCGCGTTGAGCACAAGCTTGCGCCGCTCGAATGGAGCGAACCCGCCGCCGAAGAGGCCCGCGGCCACTGCCGCCAGCTCCTCTCCGGCCCCGTCACCGCGCCGCACGCCGGGTTCGACTCGCGGCTCGCCCGCCTCCGCCGGAAGGTGAACTTCCGCGCCGCCGCCGAAAATGTCGGCCTCATGTCGCTCTCTTCCAAGGCCGCCGAAACCCTGGTCGGCATGTGGTCCCGCAGCGACACCCACCGCCGCAACCTGGAAGGCCCCTTCGCCCAATCCGGCATCGGAGTTGTCCAATCCAACGGCATGATCTGCGCCACCCAACTCCTCCTCCAATAAAAAGGTGTAATTTTGGGGACGGTGCACTAAATCCCTAAACTCCTCCCTCCCCGCGAGGCCTGCCCCCACCTGTTTTCAACCATCTACATGCCATCTCCACGCCAGGAAGCCGGTTTTCCGGCCCTCGAATTTAGGGATTTAGTGCACCGTCCCCGAAATACGTGGTTTCTTCGCCTATTGGCCCTTCTCCCGAACTCGCGCCTCCCTCAATGCCGCTGCAGCTACTCCAGCAACTTCTGATCCACCCGATCCCCGTACCACTCCCGATACTCTGCCTCGACCCTGCCCGAATCCACCACTCCAAACGCACCCTGAAAGTTCCCCTGAGTCCACCCGATCCCGTGCCCCTCCCGTGCCCCTCAATGATCTCCAGCACATCCCCCAACCACCCCAGAAACACCCCCTGATGCGTCTTGTTGCAGCACCCGGCCTCGCCGCAACGAACCCCAATCCCCCTCCTCGCCAACTCTCCCCATGGCGCATCGGGCCCCTCCACATTGGCCCGCCCCTACCGCACGCTCCCATCCTCATTCCTCACCGGCCAAGCCGGCTCCGGAAAGTCCATCCTCTGATCGACCCACGCCGCCCGTTAGTGCGAAACCACCGAAGGCGAGTCCGCATGCACCGGCTGCCCCACGCCCGCCCAAACCATCTCGTCCACCACCTCGTTGCCCACCGACAGCCCATCCATGATCACCGTCCGCCCCGGCGACTCCCTCTGAATCGCATTCGTCGCCCGCAGCATCCCCAGCGCATTGTCCTCCCGCGTCATGTGCCCGTCCCGCGGCGCCGGAGCCTCGTTCAGCAGGCTGAACGACAGCGCGTATCACAAAGGCACGCCGCTTCCTGGGATCTCTCCCAAGACCTTATCTACTCGCCGAACAGTTCCGGCCCACCCAGCACCTGGAACCCCGCCTCCTGCAGCGTCGTCATCGCTGCGTCCGGCCGGTCGAACCGGAAGATCAGCACCGCCTTGCCCGCGCGCCCCTCGGCGAACGCATACATATACTCGATGCTCACGCCCGTTTTTTCCAGCGCCTCCAGGACATCGGTGAGCCCGCCCGGATGATCCGGGATCTCCACCGCGATCACCTCCGTCGTCCGCGTCAGCAGCCCGGCTCCGTTCAGCACCTCCGTCGCCTGCTGCCAGTCCGACACTAGCAGCCGCAGAATCCCAAACTGCTGCGTGTCCGCCAGGCACAGCGCGCGGATGTCGATCCCCGCCTCCGACAGCAGCCGGCACGGCCTCCGCAGCGCCCCCGGCTCATTCGCCAGAAACACCGAAATCTGTTCGAGTTTCATGCCTTCCCTCCCGACTCGCTCCGCCGGTCCAACACCCTCTTCGCCTTACCCTCGCTCCGCGGGATCGTGTTCGGAGCCATCAGCCGTACGCCCGCCCGTATGCCCAGCACGTGGTCCAGGCTCTTCGTCAGCCGTGCCTGCAGCTCCTCCAGCGCCCCCACCTTGTCGCTGAAGACCTCCGGCGTCACCTCCACCTGCACCTCCAAATCGTCCAACCCGTGCGAGCGCGTCAGCACGATCTGGTAATGCGGCAGCGTCCCTTCCACCGCCAGCAGCGCCGCCTCCACCTGCGACGGGAAGACGTTCACCCCGCGCAGAATCAACATATCGTCGCTGCGCCGCCCGATCCTTCGCATCCGCCGCAGCGAACGCCCGCACTCGCACGGCTCCACCTCCAGCGAGGTGATGTCCCGCGTCCGGTAGCGGATCATTGGCATCGCAAACTTGCTCAGCGTCGTCAACACCAGCTCGCCCTCCGCCCCCGCCGGCAGAGAATGGCCCGTGTCCGGATCGATGATCTCCGGATAGAAATGGTCTTCGAAGATGTGAAGCCCGTTCTGGCACGGGCACTCGATCGCCACGCCCGGCCCGATAATCTCACTCAGGCCATAAATGTCGAACGCGCGAATCCCCGCCGCCGTCTCCGCGTGCTTGCGCATTCCGTCCGTCCACGGCTCCGCTCCGAAGATCCCCGCCCGCAGCGGCAGAGACTTCAAATCCACACCCAGCTCCCCGGCCCGTTCCACCAGGTGTACGAAGTACGACGGCGTGCAGCAGATCGCCGTCACGCCAAAGTCCCTCATCACCTGAATCTGCCGGTCCGTGTTTCCGCCGGAGATCGGGATCACCGTCGCGCCCAGGCCCTCCGCGCCGTAGTGCGCGCCCAATCCGCCCGTGAACAGCCCGTACCCGTAGGAGTTCTGAATGATGTCGCCGGCGTGCAGCCCGCAGGCCGCGAACGAACGCACCATCACCGAGGTCCACACCGCGACGTCTTCCTTCGTGTACGCCACTACGATCGGCCGGCCCGTGGTGCCCGAAGACGCGTGCAGCCGGACCACCTCTTCCAGCGGGCTGGCGAACAGCCCAAAGGGATACGTGTCCCGCAGATCGCCCTTCGTCGTGAAGGGCAGTGCCGCCAGATCATCGAGCGAACCCAGATCGTCCGGCGTCAGCCCGCGCTCCTCCATCCGCTGCCGGAACAGCAGAACATTCTCGAAGGCGCGCTTCACGATCTTTCTCAGCCGGTCCAGTTGCAGCGCCCGCAACTGCTCCGCCGGCAGGTAATCCGGCGTGCTGGCCGGATGAAACCCGTATGTCCCGTTTCGCTTCATGAATCTTTCAAGCCCGAAGCGATCAGACTATCAGACCTCTAGTTCTGAAAGAAACTTGGCCGTGAAACGGCCGCCGCCGCCGCGCCTACCGCCCCATCCAGCCGCCGTCCACCACCAGAATCTCGCCGTTCACGTAATCCGACGCCTTCGAGGCCAGAAACACGATGGCCCCCTTGAAATCCTCCGGCTTGCCCCACCGCCCCGCCGGAATCCGCGCCAGAATCGCCGGGTTGCGCACCGGATCGGCCCGCAGCGCCGCCGTGTTGTCCGTCTCCACATAGCCCGGCGCGATCGCGTTCACCTGCACGCCCTTCGACGCCCACTCGTTCGCCAGCGCCTTTGTCAACTGCCCCACCGCCCCCTTGCTCGCCGCATACCCCGGCACCGTGATGCCGCCCTGAAAAGTCAACAGCGATGCCGTAAAGATGATCTTGCCGCTCCCGCGCTCCACCATCTTCCGTCCGATCTCCCGGCTCAGCGTCCACTGCGCATTCAGGTTCGTCTGCAGCACCGCGTCCCAATACTCATCCGGATGCTCCACGGCCGGCTTGCGCAGAATCGTCCCGGCGTTGTTCACCAGTATGTCCACCTGTGGAACCTCGGCGTTCAGTTTCTCCAGAAACGCCCAGATCGACGCGCGGTCGCCGAAGTCGCACGCATAGCCGCGGAACTTCCGCCCCAGCGCCGTCACTTCCTTTTCCACCTCGGAGCCCGACGCCTCCAGCGTCTTGCTCACCCCGATCACATCGGCGCCGGCCTCCGCCAGACCAACCGCCATCGCCTTGCCGATGCCGCGCCTGGCGCCTGTCACCAGCGCCGTCCTGCCGTCCAACCGGAACAGATCCATCACTGACATCTAGCTGCACCTCACCATGATCTTCATCGCTTCTCCGCCGCGCTCCATCTCGTGGAACCCTTCCGCCAGGCTCTCCAGCGGCAGCACCCGCGTAATCACTCGCTCCAGCGGCAGTTTGCCCGCCGCCGCCAGCGCGATGGCTCTCTCGAAATCCTCGGACTCATACACCCGCGCGCCGATCAGCTTCAGCTCCCGCCAAAAGAACTGGAACAGGTGCACCGGCGCCGGCTGCGAATGAATGGCCACCATCACAATACGCCCGCGCGTCCGCGGCAGCTTCGTCATCATCTCCGCCCCCGCCGCCACGCCGGTCACTTCGAACACCACATCCGCGCCCGCTCCGCCCGTCGCCGCCGTCACTGTCTCTACCAGATCCACTTCCAGCGGACTCACCGCCTCCAAGCCCAACTCCCGCGCCAGCGCCAGCCGGAACGGATTCACCTCCGAGATCAGCACCCGCGCGCCCGTGGCCTTTGCCACCAATGCGATCAGCATCCCGATCGGACCGCCGCCCTGCACCACTGCATACTCTCCGGCCTTCAACTCCGAAAGCCGCACATCGTGGCACGCCACCGCCAGCGGCTCGATGAGAGCCCCCAGTTCGAAACTGAGATTCTCCGGCAGCCGGTGCAGCGTGTGCGCGGGCACGGTCCACAGGCCCTGCATTGCGCCCGGCGAATCGATGCCGATGAACTTCAGCTTCATGCAGATGTGGCTGTGCCCGGCCAGGCACGCCGGGCAGCTCCCGCAGTGGTCCAGCGGCCGCACCGTCACCCGGTCGCCCGGCTTCCATCCGTCTACACTTTCACCCACGGCTTCGATCACGCCCGACATCTCGTGGCCGATCACCTGCGGCAGTTTCACGCGGTGGTCCATCTTGCCGTGGAAGATGTGCAGATCCGTGCCGCACAGCCCCACGTGCGAGACGCGAATCCGCACCTGGCCCGCGCCCGGCTGGACCGCCGGGCTGTCGCCCATCGTCACCGTCCGCGAGCCGCTGTAGAACGCCGCTTTCATCGAAATCTCCTTACAACACCGGGCCGATCCGCCACGGCACAAACTCCCTGTGGCCCCACTTCTCCGCGCAGGTCCTGCGCCCCGAAGCCACTTCCAGCAGGAAGTGGAAGATCTCCGCGCCCACCTGCTCCACCGTCGCCGTGCCGTCGCTGATGCGGCCGGCGTTGATGTCCATGTTCGACGTCATGCGCCGGTAGAGGTTCGAGTTCGAGGCGATCTTCACCACCGGGATCGACGGGAACCCGATGGCCGATCCGCGCCCCGTCGTGAACGCGATCAGGTTCACTCCGCCCGCGGCCAGTCCCGCCAGCGACGGCGGATCGTAGCCCGGCGTGTTCATAAACACCAGGCCCGGCGCGTTGATTCGTTCGCCGTACTGCACCACGTCCATCAGCGGCAGGGTGCCGCCCTTGGCCACCGCGCCCAGCGATTTCTCCAGAATGTTCGAAAGCCCGCCTTCTTTGTTGCCGGGGGAAGGGTTGTCGTCGAAGCTGCCGCCGAACGGCGCCAGGTACGCCTTGTAGCTCGCCACCACGCCCAGCAGCTTCTCCGCCACCGCGCGGTTGCGCGCCCGCTTGACCAACAAGTGCTCGGCGCCGAAAATCTCCGGCGTCTCCGCCAGCGCCGCCGTCGCGCCGATCCGCGCCAGCATGTCCGAGCACGCGCCCAGCGCCGGGTTCGACGTGATGCCGCTGAAGGAATCCGACCCGCCGCAGTTCAGCCCCAAAACAATCTTCGATGCCGGTGTTTCGACGCGTTTCATCGCCGCCGCCCGCTCGATGTGCGCCTCCACCGCCTGGATTCCCGCCGCCACCGTCGCCGGCGTCCCGCCCACCTGTTGCAGCGTCATCCCCGTCAGCCGCTCCGGCGAAGCGTCTTTCAAGTAGTGATCCACGAGGTTGATCTCGCAGCCCAGCCCCACGATCACCGCCCCCGCGACGTTCGGATGGTAGATCACGCCGCGGATCACCCGCTCCAGTTGCTGCGTGTCGGGCCCGATCGAGTGGCCGCAGCCATCGCCATGCGGGAAGCCCACCACGCCATCCACGCCTTCCGGGAACTCGCGCCCGCGGAAGTGCTCGACGACGAGATCCGCCACGTGCGACGCGCAGTTGCTGGCCGCCGCCACCGCGATGTAGTTGCGCGTGCCCACGCGCCCGTCGGCGCGCGGATAGCCCAGAAACGTTGGGATTTCCGCCGGCGGCGCGGGCAGCGCCCGCTCGCCTTCGGGGAACTCGTAGGCGCGGCTACCTTCATCAAATGCAAGGTTTTGCGTGTGAATGTGCTCGCCGCGCGCGATGGCCCGTGTGGCCCGGCCGATCACCTGTCCGTAGCGCACCACGTTCTCGCCGGCGGCGATGGCGCGGCGCGCCACCTTGTGTCCGGCGGGGACATTGCTGATCACCGGGAGTTCTTCCCCCTGAACGAACAGAGTCTGGTTCGCGGATAGGGGGACGCGGGCGATGACGACGCTGTCGTCGGGGTGGAGCAGGATGGCGGAGTTCTGCGGCGAAGGCGCCGGATCGATGTCGATGATGCTCACTGTGGTCCTCGACTGCCCACCATATCAAAAGAGTGCAAATCCGATCTTAGTCTACGTTAACTGAATCGCTAACTGTGCATGATAAGCTACAGAAATGGGCACCAACTCGCCAAATTGGGATTATCTGATCCTGACCGCCTCAAACGACCGCCAGGCGAGTGCCTATCGATCGCTTCTCGCGCGCCGGCCGCTCGAACGGGTGCGGAAGACGCTGGTGGTGGCCGATCTCGAAGGCAAACGCATCGGCAGCGGCGGCAGCACGGTGGTGTGTCTGCGTGAGGTGCTGGGCGCGGAGCGGCGCGCGGGCGAAAGCGAAGCGGAGACGCTGCAAAGACTGCGAATTCTGATCGTTCACGCCGGCGGCGACTCGCGGCGCCTGCCCGCCTACGGGCCCTGCGGCAAGATCTTTCTGCCGGTGCCGGCGGGGGAAGGGCAGACACTGTTCGATCTGCTGGTGCCGGAGTTTCTGGAACTGCCGGCGGGCGCGGGCGGGCAGGTGGTGGTGACGGCGGGCGATGCGCTGTTGAAGATCGACATGAGCGCGGTGCGGTTCGACCGGCCGGGCATCACCGGCGTGGGCAGTTGGGCGGAGCCCGAGGACGCCGCGCGGCATGGGGTGTTTGTGGAGGGTTCTGCGAATCAGGTGCGGCTGTACCTGCAGAAGCCCGGTGTGGAAGAACAGCGGCTGGCGGGGGCGGTGAAGGCGGGCAGGACGATTCTCGATGCGGGTGTGCTGAGTTTCGACGGGGCGGCGGCGGCGGCGCTGGTGCGAGCGTTTCCGGGTACGAAGATGATGCTCGAAAAGGGCGTCGACATCTATCGCGAAGTCTGTTGCGCGCTGGGGGCGGAGGCGACGGCGGAGCATTTCGTGAAGAGCGCGAAGGGGAGCGGGTCGGCGTGGACGGAAGGCGAGTTGCGGGAGCTGTTTCCGGCGCTGGCGGGGATTCCCTTCTGGGTGGAGGTTTCGCCGCGCTGCGAGTTTCTGCATTTCGGATCGACGCGGCAGTTGATCGAGAGCGGGCAGGCGTTGAGTGGGCAGAGGGTGATGGTGATGAACAGCGTGGTGGCGGCGGAGATCGAGGGTAGGGATGCATGGATCGAGGGCTGCCGGATTGAAGCGCCGGTGAAGCTGGGCGGACGGAACGTGCTGGTGGGGGTGGATGTGACGGAGCCGCTGGAACTGCCGGCGGGGGCGTGCGTGGACGTGTTGAGCGGCGAGGGCGGCTGGTTTATCCGCTGCTACGGGGTGGATGACGATTTCAAGAGGCCGGCGGAGAAGGGCGGGCGCTTCTGCGGCCTTCCGCTGCTGGAGTGGATTGCGGCGGTGGGCGGAGAGGCGGCGGATTTCTGGAGCGGGGCAGGGGAGCGCAGTCTTTGGAATGCGCGGGTATTTCCGGTGGAAGCGGGGCCGGAATACGCGAAGTATCTTTGGATGTTCGAGATTGCGAATGCCGCCGCGGAACAGAAGCGGGCCTATCTGAATGCGCGGCGGCTGAGTGCGGAGGAGATCGCGTTGCTCTCGGATCAGGACGAGTTTCACGCGCGGCGCTGGCTGGAGGCGCGGACGACGAGGCTGGGTTCGACCATGAGCGAGCGAGGACGCTGAGGAGTTTTGCTCTCGACGAGGGCGATGGCGAGGGCGGAGAGGCCGCAGCGGGCGAGGGCGGCGGAGACCTCGGGGCCGCGGATGTGCGCGACGTGAGCGCAGCCCTGGTCGTGGAGGTGTTCGGTGGCCATGCGGCCGACGGCGATGTCATCGACGCCGATGAAGTTGGCGGCGAGGCCGGGGAACTGGCGATCGATGAGGACGTAGGGAATCTGCTGCTCCTCGATGCGGCGGGCGAGCATCTGATCGATCTCGGGCTGTTCGAGAGCGTGATCCGCTTCCGACGATGAAATGAAGAGGCTATAGCCCTTCTTCCGCAAGACGGAGGAAAGGCCCTTTCGGATCGACGCGGCAGTTGATCGAGAGCGGGCAGGCGTTGAGCGGGCAGAGGGTGATGGTGATGAACAGTGTGGTGGCGGCGGAGATCGAGGGCTGCCGGATTGAAGCGCCGGTGAAGCTGGGCGGACGGAACGTGCTGGTGGGGGTGGATGTGACGGAGCCGCTGGAACTGCCGGCGGGGGCGGGCGCCTCCGCGGCCGTCCGATGCTGGAGTGGATTGCGGCTGAGTGCGGAAGAGATCGCGTTGCTATCGGATCAGGACGAGTTTCACGCGCGGCGCTGGCTGGAGGCGCGGACGACGAGGCTGGGTTCGACCATGAGCGAGCGGGGCCGCTGAGGAGTTTTGCTCTCGACGAGGGCGATGGCGAGGGCGGCGGTCTTCTCGCCGATGGTGTGGCTTTGCTGATCGATGGAGGAGAGCGGGACACGGAGGAGGTCGTCGTAGTTGAGGTTGCCGCAGCCGACGACGGCGATGTCCTCGGGCACGCGGAGGCCGGCGGCGAGGATGGCTTTCATGGCGCCGAGGGCGACGGGATCGTTGTAGCAGAATACGCCGTCGGGGCGGTTCTTGAGGGCGAGGAGTTTCAGCATGGCCTCACGGCCGGAGACGTCGCCGGAATCGTCGCCGGTGCGGCCCATGACGACGTGGCCGGGGAGCGGGGAGAGGCCGCGGCGGGCGAGGGCGCCGCGATAGCCTTCGAGGCGGCCGAGGGCGGTGGAGACCTCGGGGCCGCGGATGTGCGCGACGTGAGCGCAGCCCTGGTCGAGGAGGTGTTCGGTGGCCATGCGGCCGACGGCGATGTCATCGACGCCGATGAAGTTGGCGGCGAGGCCGGGGAACTGGCGATCGATGAGGACGTAGGGAATCTGCTGCTCCTCGATGCGGCGGAAGCTCTCGACGGTCCACTGCGTGGAGGCGATGACGAGCGCGTCGACGCGGCGGGCGAGCATCTGATCGATCTCCTGCTGTTCGAGAGCGTGATCCTCTTCCGACGATGAAATGAAGAGGCTATAGCCCTTCTTCCGCAAGACGGAGGAAAGACCCTTGGCGACCTCTCCGAAGAAAGGGTGGACGAGGTCAGGAACGATGAGGCCCATGGTGCAGGAGCGGCCCGTGACCAGGGCGCGCGCGGCGAGATTGGGGCGGTAGTTGAGTTCCTGCATGCGTTTGAGCACGCGGGCGCGCGTTTCGTCGCTAATATCGGTGTGATTGCGCAGAACTTTGGAAACTGTCACGACACTCACACCGAGGTCGCGAGCGATATCCTTGAGCCGAACTGGCATAACTCAAGTATTGTACTCTCCGGCGGGCCGGACCGAAGGGGCCGTGGAACAACGCAGGGCGGCTGGAATGACCTGGATCTCGACGCGTGTGGCCGGTGGGAGGAGTTCGCCGTCGAGCATGAGGGGCGAGGGGGCGGAGGGCGCGAGGATGGCGCGGCGAAATTGCGTGATGCGGGCGGGGCGGTAGAGATGGAGGCCGGACATGGCGGAGAGATGGTGGGCGAGTTGCGGGAGGAAGCTGGAGGCGAGTTCCATGCAGTCTGCCAGTCCGTCGTGACAGGAGGCGTGGGGGAATGCGACGAAACCACCGACGTGGCGGGTGTTGTTGACCAAAACGCCGGTGAGGTGGCGGGTGACGGCGGGGGCGCCATCAAAAGCGATGGAGATTTCGCGCCGGGCGGGCAGGGTGACCAGGGAGGCGGCGGCGTAGCTCAGGCGGCGGAGGCGGTGGAACCAGAGGGCGCGGCGGGTGACAGTGGTGGGATAGCCGAAGGAGACGGAGGAGGCGCAGAGGCGAGTGAAGGGCGCGCCTGAGGCGGGTTGAACGCGCACCTGGAGGAGATCGATGGCGACGGGCTGCGGCAGCGGGGCCAGGTCGCGGGCGAGTGCGTTGCCGCGGCCCTTGGGGACGATGACGATCTCCGGGTAAGGCGGGCGGAGTTTCTGCAGGTGGTGGAAGAGCGTGCCGTCGCCGCCGGAAACGATGAGGGGCATGGTGCGATAGGGCGCCGAGGCGCTTCGTCACATGGTAATGGATTCGGCGGTGGAGAAAACAGTTCTTATTTGCGCGGAATTGCCGTAGACTAGCTCGAATACCTGATGCCGAGACTGGGATTTAAGCCGGGCGGATTCGATGGAAGGGATTTCCCGCTGGTGCGGGCGAGCGTGATGGCGGCGGCGGATGAGGATGCGGAGCGGATGCTTCTGGGTCATCCATTCGCGGCGCGCGACCAGCAAAAGGTGCCGTGCTGCGTTTCGTGCGCGATCTCAGTGGCGATGGAGTGTTTGGATCAGTTGACGCCTCCGGCGCGGGAGTTATCGCCTCTGTATCACTACTGGCAGGCACGGGCGGAAATCGACAAAGAAGAAGTGCTGACAGAGCTGACGCTGCGGGATGGGTTCACCGCGGCGGTGAAGCATGGGATTGCCGAGAAGCGGCTGCACGATGTGCCGTTCGACCGGGCCGGGGCGTTGACGAGGCCCAAGGAAGAGGCCGACGAGAACGCTGTGGAGCGGCGCCTGGTGGACTTCGACCCGGTGAAGAAGATGCCGGCGTTCTTCACAGCGAAGACGGTGCAGCACTGGAAGCAGGCCCTGCGGCAGTCGATGCCGGTGGTGATGGGGTTCTTCGTGACGAGTGCTTATGAGGGGATCACGCCGGAGCGGCCTGTGCATGGCGCGGTGCCGGAAGAGCGATCGACGGTGGGCCATTGCGTGGCGGTGATCGGCTATGACGACACGCAGGGAGCGTTTCGGGTGAAGGATTCGCGGGGCGAAGGCTGGGGTGACGCGGGGCAATGGTGGTTCCCGTTTGAGGCTGTGGAGTCGGATCTGGTGAACTGCGCTTACGCGCTGGGCCGCATTGAAGAAAGAGAGTGAGGAGGGAAGCGATGCAGAGCATCCAGTGGGTGACGATGCTGGGGCTGGCGCTGGGCATGCTGGGGTGCGTGAGCAGGATCAATGTGGCGAGGGTGACGAAGCCCGCGGATCAGCCGCCGGGGTTTGTGATGGAGGCGGGGGCGAAAGAGCTGATGGCGAAGGGCGGGGTCTACTATGCGTTGCCGCGGACGAGGGTGGCGGTGGAACTCGCGGTGGAGCGGACGGAGTTCACGCCCGGCAAGTTTGCGGACTATGCGGCGACATGCCTCGGTCCGCTGGCTGGGAAGATCAGGAAGGAGCCGGAGCTGTCGTTTGAGCTGCTGGAGCCGAAAGTGACGACGGAAAACGAGCCGGATCCGGGTCAGGTGTTTGTGATGGATATCCGGGGGCGGTATTTCGAGGACAAGAGCATCAAGGCGGCATTTGGGGCGGCGGGCACGCTGAGTTCGCTGGAGGCGGTGTCGGACGACCATTCGGTGGAGGTGGCGTTGGAGGCGATGAACGCGGCGGCCGGTCTGGCGGGCAAGGCGATGCTGTTCGGCGCGGCGGCGGGCAAGAAAGAGGAGGGCGAGGAGGGAGCCGAGAAGAAGCCGGAAGAGCTGGCCTGCGACGAGTACCGGTCGCTGCAGAAGAAGCGGGCTTCCGCGCTGGGGTCCACATTGGGGGGAGTGCCGCTGGAGACTCTGAACAGAGTTCTGGCGGAGTTCGACCAGGCGCTGGCTGCGCTGCGGCAGGGGTACTTCGTGGGGAGGGAGAAGAAGAAGACGTTTGTGCGGCGCTTTGAAGACCTGCCGGTGAAGGGGGAGCCGGTGAAGTTGTTGAGGTTCTCAGAGGAGGCTGGAGTCTGCGAGGTAGCGGTTGCGATGCAGGGAAACCCATTCCCGGAGGAGGCCAAAGCGCTGAAGGGCGCGGATGAGAAGCCGATTTGCGGCTGTCTGGCGACGCCGGAGGAGATCCGGACGTGCAGAGGCAAGGAGGGGGATGCGGCCGTGGCGCCATGGGTGATGCTGGAGTACCGGCGGCCAGCGGGGTCAATGGCGCAGGTATTGGAAGGCGTGAAGGAGAACGGGCAGCGAGGACTGTACTACCGGGTTCCTGAGCGGGTGCATGCGGCGGTGTCGTGGGGCAAAGAGGATCTGGCAGCGGGCGAGTTGGAGATTGCGCAGATGGGCGGCGTGGTGTCTCTTCCGAACTCGACGGGCGGGCGGAAGACGGCCTACACGGCAGAGTTCACGCCGGCGGGCGGATTGAAGAACTTCCAGGTGAATTCAACGGCGCTGCTGGACAAGAGCAGCGTGCAGGCACTGGGAGGCGCGGCGGGCAAGGCGCTGGACGCCAAGGCCGCGTCCAGCGACCAGACGGCGGCGATCAAACGGGAGACGGATCTGATCAAGGCAAAGAAAGACCTGCTGGACGCGCAAAGGGCGCTGGAAGAGGCTCAGGGCGGCGCATCGAAGAGTACGCCGCCACAATGAGCACGGGGGGTGGGGTAAAATTCTGCCATGGTCTTCTCAAAGCGATTCATCTTGGCGGCGATGCTGCTGGTACCGGTGGGGATGCAGGGGGCGAGCCCGCTGGTGGGCAAGTGGAATTTCTCGATGACGACGCCGGGCGGTCCGCGGGCGATGTGGTTGGGGATTGCGGAGAAGGACGGCGCGCTGGAAGTGCGCTTCCAGCCGACGGGCGGCAATGTGGCACCGGTGAAGAATTTCAAGGCCGACGGCGCGAAGCTGACGGTGCAGCCGAACCAGCGGACGGTGATCGAGCTGGAGGCCAAGGGCGGCAAGCTGGTGGGGACGTACAAAGCGGGCAACCAGCCGGCGATGGAAGTGACGGGGCTGCCGGCGCCGGCGCTGAACCGGCCGATGCCGAAGAAGTGGGGCAAGCCTGAACCGATCTTCAACGGTAAGGACCTGACGGGATGGGAGCCGATCGGAGATCCGGCGAAGAGCCATTGGACGGTGGAAGAGGGCTCGCTGCTGAACAAGGAGAATGGGGCGAATTTGAAGAGCACGCAGAAGTTCAACGATTTCAAGCTGCACTTCGAAGTGAGCTGCCCGGAGCACGCCAACAGCGGCTTCTACCTGCGGGGACGGTATGAGATTCAGTTGGAGCGGGGCGAGAGCCCGAACGCGCTGCCGAGCCAGTTCATGGGCTCGATCTATGGGCGGATTGCGCCGTCGGCGAAGGTGGAATCGAAGCCGGGCGAGTGGGACAAGTTCGACGTGACGTTCGTGGGGCGGACCGTGACGGTGGTGCGCAACGGCGTGACGATCATCGACAAGCAGGAGATCGAAGGGATCACGGGCGGGGCGATCGACGCGAATGAAGATCAGCCGGGGCCGTTCTACATTCAGGGGGATCACACGGGCGGATTGAAGTTCAAGAACATCACGGTGGCGGTGCCGGCGAAGTAGGGCCGGCGATATTCGTGGTGTCCGGCCCGCCGAGCCGGACCGCAGAGCCCGCGGGAGAATTGCGCCAGTGTGAGTACCAGGGCTCACATTTTGCGGATTCCCGCGGTTGCCTGACAAAAGTGGGTTTACAATCTTGCTGGCCATTCAGGCAAGCAGTGTTCTCCGCGGACGAGTGCGGAGTTCCCTGCTTGTTGAGACTTGCTCCAGCAAGCCTCCACAGTCACCCGAGAAACGTTGCGAACGTTGCCCCGGTGAGCCGGGCATTCGCACAGGACACCAAAATCGGAAGGAGAGCCGGAGGACCGGGCTTCCGCGGGTCAGTGGATTGAGGGCGCTGCAGACCGCGATCCGCCGGCGGTGTGAAGGAGTATCCCACCAGCAGATATGGTTGGTGTGCGCTTGTAGTGTGCCTGTTGATCACGGCAAGCCCGGCGCTGGCGCAGGGCAATTCTGACCGGTTCTATGCCTCGTCCGAGCGGTTCGGCTACACGGGGACGGTGTCGGTGTACAAGGGTTCCTGGAGCAAGGACATGAACACCTTCACCATGCGAGCCAAGGGCAAGAATGCCACATACGGTTCGGTGGATCCGAAGGATTACGCCCGATTGTGGAACGCTTGCGCGCCGGCGGGGAGCGGTGAGGCGACTTCGGGCACGTTCCTCACCTACGAGTACCTGTTCGTCGCGACCGGTCTGAAGGGCAAGGCAGGCTCCGACGGGATGATCAGGAATACGCAGAACGCCACGGACTACAGCGGCTATTTCCGCGGGATCTTCCTCAATCAGAGCACGACTTCACCCGCGTCGAACGGCTACTATGCGTTCGAGATTCAGTTCAACAAGACGAGTTGGGCGGCGGCGAACAACTGCGGCTACGATGGAGGGGCGCCGCAGACGCCGCCATGCACGGGCCTGCCGGCATTGCCGGATGAGTTCGGCGCGAAGAAATAGATCAACGGGCAGTAAAAAGCGGAAATGGCATTCCAGCCTGGGGCTGGAATGCCATGGGGAAAGGTCAGGCGGCTATTTGCCGGTGTTGACGTACTGAACGCAGTCGCCCTGGTTCTTGAAGGGGCTGAAATCGGCACGGTAGAGGGCTCTCCAGCCATCGCCCTTGCACTGGTCTTTCGAGGTGGGCACGTGGTTGACGGCTTCGAAGTTGACGCGGCCGACGGAGCCGTCCTTCAACTCAATGCGCAGGCCGTCGAGCTGGCCGGTGAAATTCTCAGTCCAGCTGGAGGCGGTTTGCAGCGAGAACGATAGGATGGCGAGGCCGGCGTAGGGGACGCCGGAGCCGAGGGCGTTGCCGGCGGCGAAGCCGGCCCAGTCGGGATCGGTGTAGGAACCGAAAGTGGCTCCGGGCGCGCCTTGCGTGGACTCAAAAAAGCGTAGCCGGTTGGAGGCGCCGTCGGTGGACCACTGGTTCCAGGTGTTGGCCGGGTCGGCCAAGTTGGAAGAGAAGTAGGGCTCGCTGCCGATGCGGACACCGTACCAGGTAGGGCTTGACGCGTCACCTGGATACGGCGCCGAGTAGATCACCAGGTACCAGTCGCGAGGATCGGCGCCGTGTGTGAAGGGTGTTTTGGTCCAGTAGCTGATGCGGGCAATGTCTCCGAGGGTGACGGTGCGATTGCCGAACAGGGTGGAGGGGGTGATGTACAACTCGGATTTGGCGGCCCCGCCATTGTGGGCCCAACTGTCGAGCGGGAAGCCCGGGGCGGAATCGCCGGGGACCGCTGTGACGGTGGGGATGGGAGCCGGAGACGACGGGGTGACGACGATGGTGGTATTGGTGACCTGAGCCGCGGACGAGGCGGCCAGAAGAATGGCAATACCGAAGACGTTCAGGGTCTTCATGAGATTTCCTCCTGGAAAAGCGATGAGTCGCGCCGCTCCCGCAGACGGCCGGGAGCGGGCCAATCGAGTATGCAAGCGAATCTATAGATAGTCAATACAGGATTAACGAGTGAAAATTAAACAGGAGTACTGGGCGTACCACGGGTGGGGAGAGCGGCTGAGTGCTGGAGAGACTAGAGGCTGCCGGATTGGCGGAGGGCGGCTTCGAGGAGGGCCCGCGCGGTCCAGCGGCAGACCTGGATGGACTGGGTGGCGTTGAGGCCGCGAATGTCCTTGAGAATGACCAGGGATTCGATGCCGATGCAGAGCGAGAGGGCGGAGACGAGACGCTGATAGTCCTGCTTGCGCAGGCGTTTTTTCACGGTGGAGAGGGCGCTTTCGATCCAGTCGACGCGACGGCGGCCGCGGATGGGCCTCTCGTCGGCGAGTTTCGTGTCCATGGAATAGCGGAGGAGGGTGCGCAGCAACTCCTCGTGCTCGATGGCGAGCTGCTGGATCTGGCCGACAGTGTATTCCAGCGCGTTGGCGGCGTCGAACTGTTTCTGGGCGGACTGCACGATCTCCTCGACACGCGGGCGCAGCCGCTCCAGCGAGGCGTCGGCCAGGAGTTGCTCCTGGGAAGGGAAGTAGCGATAGGCGGTGCGCCGGGAGACTTCGGCAGCGTCGGCGACGGCGGTGACGGTGGGGACCTCGCCGCGGGCGATGAGTGTGGTGGCGGTCTGCAGCAGCAGGTTGCGCGTTCGCCGTTTCTGACGAACTCGTCCAGTTTCCTCTTGACCGGCAGGAGTCACCGCTCTAGTATACAGAAGTGCCGTCATGACACAAGAGTGTAATAACGGGAAAAAGAGAGGCGTAAGAAAGATGAAGAAGACGCTGGCGCTGGGCTTGGTGACGGTGTGCTGCGCTGCTCTGGGGCAGGCGCAGCAGCCAACGGTGTTCGCAACGGGATTGAAGAACCCTTCGAAAGTGATTCTCGGAGGGAATGGCAGTCTATTGGTGACGGAGGTGGGCGACAAGCCCAACACGGGGCGTGTCTCCGTGATCGACTCGGGCGGGCGCGTGCAAGCCTTGTTGGACGGGCTGCCCTCGGGTGCGGCGGCGCCGGATGGAACGTTGGACGGGCCGAACGGGCTGGCGCTGGCGGGGAGAGTGCTCTATGTCGCCAACGGGGAAGGCGATTCGCATACGGCCGGTCCGGCGCTGGGCACGATTGTGCCGAATCCGAACGGGCGTTCGTCGCCGGTCTTCAGTTCGATTCTGAAGGTGACGCTGACCTCCGAGCCGGACAGGATCACGGCGCCCTTCGTGCTGTCGCGCGCGGATCACGACACGCTGGCCGACGGAAAGACGGTGATGCTGGACAACGGCGCGGGCGACAAGGCGGAGGTGATCCTGCTGACGAAGTTCCAGGACAGCGTGCCGGATGCGAGAACGATCTACCGGAATTCGCACCCCTATGGCCTGACGCTGCAGCCCTACTATCCGGAGCTGCTCTTCGTGGCGGACGCGGGGATGAACGTGGTGTGGAAGGTGAACCGGACCAACGGGCGCGCGGAGGTGCACGTGCGGTTCCCTGGGATTCCCACCGGGATTCCCGCGCGGCCGCAGGCGGAGCCGGTGCCGAACAGCGTGAAGGCGTATGGGGATGGGCTGCTGGTGTCGCTGTTGTCGGGCGTGCCGTTTGTGCCGCAGACGTCCAGCATCGCGCTGGTGGACCCCGCGGGCAAGACGGAACCGTTCATTCCCTGGCTGAGCAGCGCGATCGACGTGGCGTGGGAAGAGCGGCCGGGCAACATCCCGCTGTTCTACACGCTGGAGTTCAGCGCGGGTCTGGCGCAGGGGCTTCCCGGGCGGTTGAAGAAGTTCGACACGCCCAATGGCACGGTGGTGACCGACACGCTCCGCACGCCGACCAGCATGGCGCTGGACCAGAGCCGGAGAGCGATTTTCATCACGGACCGCAGCGGCGGGGCGGTGGTGCAGGTGGCGCTGCCGTGAGGAACGAGAGGTTCGAAGAAGAGATCCGCCTGCTGCTGGAGCGGCAGGCGGATGCCTGGAACCGCGGCGACGCGGCGGGCCATGCGGCGGACATCGAAGAGGACTGCTGGTTTACCAATCTCCTGGGACACACGCCGCAGGGCAAAGCCGCGTTTGTGGAGCGGCATGAGCGGATCTTCCAGACGATCTTCCAGGGAAGCCGGTTGAGCCTGGACGTGCTGCGGCTGAAGCGGTTGGGCGAGCATCTGGCGATGGTGGAGTCGAGGGCCGTGTTGAGCGGTTTCCGGGCATTGCCGCCGGGAGTGCAAGCGTGCGCCGATGGCGCGTTGCACACGCGGTTGCTGCTGGTGCTGGTGCATCGGGGCGGTGCGTGGCGGGTGTCCGCCTATCACAACGTGGATGTGAAACCAGAGTCGAGGGAAAGCTGAACAAGACGATGGTGCTGGGGCTCGTGGTCTGACTGTTGCCGGCGCTGGCGCAGAGCGACGTGCCGGGAATCCGCTGAACCGGCGCGTGGAACTGGTGGAGTAGTAAGGCGGGCCGGGCCGCGGCCGCTACCTGGCGGGGACGCCCCACTGCTTGTTGGGCTGCGGGCCGAGCGTCACTTCGAGCGTGCCGCCGGCCGTGAGTTCCTGGTGCGTGATCCAGAAGCGGCCGGTGAGCGCTTTGCCGTTGAGCTTCACGGATTGGATGTAGACGTTGCCGGATTCGTTGTTGCGCGTGGTGATGGTGAAAGTTTTGCCCTTGGCGTAGCGCGGGTCCAGGGTGACGTCGATGCGGTCGAAGATGGGGCTGGTGAGTTCGTAGCGCGGTTCGGTGCCGGCGCCGCCGGTGACGTCGAACAGGCCCATGGCCATGAGCACGCCGAGGGCGCCCATCTGGCCCTGGTCCTCATCGCCGTTGTAGCCGGCGAAGGGCGTGATGCCGCCGTAGGACTCCTCCTTCACGCGGCGCACCCAGTACTGCGTGAGCCACGGCGCGCCGGCGTAAGTAAAGAGATGCGCCATGTGGCAGGAGGGCTGGTTTTCGTAATCGACCCACTCCTGCGCGTGCGTGCCGTGCGGCGTGACATAGCGCTTGGGGGCGGCCAGTTCGAATTGATGGTTGAGCTTGTCGATGAACTTCTGCGGGCCGCCGATGGCCTGGACGAGGCCGGGGATGTCCTGCGGCACGAAGTAGGTGTAGATGGCGGAGTTGGATTCGACGAAGCCGGGGCAGGCCGCGCCCTGGCAGGTGGGCGTGAAGGGCGTGAGCCAGGAGCCGTCGGGATTCCTGGGGCGGATCCAGCCTACGGAAGGATCGTAAAGGTTCTTCCAGTTTTCGGCGCGCCTGGAGAAGAGCGCGTAGTCGTCCTTCTTCCCGAGGGCCTTGGCGAACTGCGCGAGGCACCAGTCTTCGTAGGCGTATTCGAGCGTCTGGGCGGCGCCGGCGCGGTGCATGCCGCGCGTGCCGGGAGTGGCGGGGATCCAGCCGCGCTCGACGTAGAAGGGCATGCCGCCGCCGGTGGGGTTGGGTCCGAACTCGTAGCCGGCGCGGTCGCGGATGCCGCCGGGGAAGGCGTTCTTGCGGCTGCCGGCGTAGGCGGCTTCGACATCGAAGTCGCGGATGCCCTTGTTGTAGGCGGCGACGATGAGCGGCACGGCCTGGTCGCCGATCATGACGTAGGTGTAGTTGCCGCCGGCGGGGCCGCGGGCGATGAGGCCGCCGTTGTTGTAGTAGTCGACGAGCGAGGCCACCTGCTGGCCCATGATGCGCGGATAGGCGAAGGACCAGAGCACGTTCAGATTCCAGTGCGAGCCCCAGAAGCCGTCGGAGTTGAAGGTGGGGCGCGTGGGCTGGCCCTGCGCGTCGAGCGGCACCTGGCGCACGCGCGGCTCGGCGCCGGTGTTATCGATATAGCGGCCATCGACGTCTGAGAACGTGCGGCGGCCGAGCAGGGCGTGCCAGAGGTCGGTGTAGAACTTCACGCGCTGCTGCTCCGTGCCGCCGCTCACCTGGATCTTGCCGAGCCATTCGTTCCATTCGCCGGCGGAGGCTTTCACGGTGGCGTCGAAGTCCCAGCCGGGCAGTTCGGATTGCAGATTGAGCCGCGCGTTCTCCTCGCTGACGTAAGAGATGGCCACTTTCATGCGGACCTGGCCGGGCTGTGCGAAGCGGAAGCGGACGTAGCCGCCGGAGTCGGCGCCGGAGACCTGGTCGACACCCTGCTTCACGGCCTTGCCGGCGGCGCCTTTTTCCCAACCGCCGAACTCAGTGAAGGGCTGATCGAACTCGGCCACGAAGTAGACGGTGCAGGGCTTTTCGCGGCGCTGCGTGGGGGCCATCTTCGAGAAGCCAGAGAGCTGTTGCGGGCCGGTACGGCGCAGAGTGGCGTCCGCCATTTTCGTCATGGCGATGGGGGCGCCGGTGTCGAGCAGGACGTAGGCGTCCTCGGTGGCGGGGAAGGAGTAGCGGTGGAAGCCGACGCGCCTGGTGGAGGTGAGTTCGGCGGTGATGCCGGAGTTGTCGAGCACCACTTTGTGATAGCCGGCGCGCACGGTTTCCTTTTCGTGCGAGAACGGCGCTTTGTAGGCTTCGTAGCCTTCGTGGCCGTTCATGCGGCCGACGATGGGCATGACGGGGACGCCGGCGAGCTGCCAGTCGTGGATGTGCGAGAAGGCGCGGATGTAGGGCTCGACGTAGATGTAGCCGGCGCCCCAATCGCCTTCGAGTTTTGTGTCGGGGCTGAGGGCCACCATGCCGAAGGGGCGCGAGGCGGAGGCGAAGAAGATCCAGCGCGTCTGGTGCGTGTCGATGCGCGGGTCGACGTATTCCACGGGCCGCTTCTCCGCGGCTGGCAGGCCGGCGGCCGCGAGCAGCGCGCACAACAAAACGTTCCGGACGTTCATGCCTGGATCATATCGAATCAGGCCGCTTGCGATACGATACGACCGAATCCCATGTGCCTTCGTTGCGCCCTTCCGCTTCTGGCCGCGCTGGCCGCCGGCGCCTTTGCGGCTGATTACACCCTCGGCCCCGATTCGCAGCGGCAGCCCGGCGTGCCGCAAGGCAAGATCGAAAAACACGCCTGGAACAACAGCCGCGCGTATCCGGGCACGGTGCGCGACTACTGGGTTTACGTGCCCGCGCAGTACAAGCCGGGCACTCCGGCGGCTCTGATGGTATTTCAGGACGGCGCGAAGTTCGTTGACGTGGAGGGCGCGTGGCGCGTGCCGGTGGTATTCGACAATCTCATTCACAAGGGCCAGATGCCGGTGACCATCGGCGTCTTCGTGGATCCGGGTGTGCTGCCCGCGCCGCAGGAGAAGACGCAGGCGCGCTACAACCGCAGCTTCGAGTACGACTCCGTGTCGGACCTCTACTCCAAGCTGATCCTCGACGAGATTCTGCCCGAAGTGCAGAAGAGCTACAGCATCACGAAGGATGCGGACCTGCGCGGCATCGGCGGGTCGTCCTCCGGCGCCATCTGCGCCTTCACCGCGGCGTGGCACCGGCCGGACTCGTTCCACCGCGTCTTCAGCTCCATCGGCAGCTTCGCGCCGTTGCGCGGCGGCCACAACTACGCTTCGCTCATCCGCCGCACGGAGGGCAAGCCGCTGCGCGTCTTCCAGCAGGACGGCGAGAAGGACCTGAACATCTACGCCGGCAACTGGTGGATCAGCAATCAGGATCTGCACTCGGCGCTGGAATACGCGGGGTATGAGACCACCTTCGTGCGCGGCACCGAAGGGCACAACAGCGTACACGGCGGCGCGATTCTGCCCGATGCGCTGCGCTGGCTGTGGGGTGGCGCGCAGCCGAAACCAGTGTCCAAAGCGCGCAACGAGACAGTGGAGCGGCGCTGGGTGGATCTGATTCTCGATCCGGCGAGCGAGTGGGAACTGGTGGCATCCGGGCTGGGGCTGGGCGAAGGGCCGGCGGTGAATCGAGCCGGCGAGGTGTTCTTCACCGACATTCGCAACAGCCGCATCCACCGCATTGGGCTGGACGGCAAGGTGAGCGTGTTCAAGGAGGACACGGGCCAGGCGAATGGCCAGGTGTTCGGCCCCGACGGGCGGCTCTATGTCTGCCAGCACGGGCGGAAGCGCATTCTCGCCATCACGCCCGAAGGGCAGGAGAGCGTGATCACGGAGGGGACCGGCTCGAACGACATCGCCATCACGGCGCGCGGCGAGATCTACTACACGGACCCGCGCGAGCACCGCGTGTGGTTTGTGGACGCGCAGGGCAACAGGCGGCTGGCGCACGAGGGCATCGCTTTCCCGAACGGCGTGCGGCTTTCGCCGGACCAGTCGATTCTCTATGTGAACGACATGTGGGGCAGGGAAGTGTGGTCGTTCCAGATCCAGCCGGACGGTTCGCTCCAGTACGGTGAGCCGTTCTTCACCATGGAGGTGCCGGGCGGCTCCAACATGAGCGGCGCGGACGGCATGGCAGTGGATACGCAGGGCGATCTCTACGTGGCCACGGACGTTGGCATCCAGGTGTTTGAAGGCACGGGCAAGCTGGCCGCCATCATCGGCAAGCCGAGCCTCAACGGCATTACGAACCTGGTGTTCGGCGGGCCGCGGTTGGACACGCTGTATGTCACTTCGCGCGATGCCGTCTACCGCCGCAAGCTGCGGCGGCAGGGCGTGGTGTCGTGGCAGCCCGTGATGCCGCCCAAGCCGCGGCTGTGATCAGGCCGGCCTGGCGCCATCAAGCGAGCTTGGCAATGGCTTCGCGCAGCCGCTTCAAATACTCGGTGCGCACGCGCTCCGGGGCCTTCGGGTCAGTATCCGGCAGGGCGAGGATCTGTTTCGCCCAGGGCCTGGCCTTCTCACCGAAGCTATCCACGGCGTTGAGCGCCTCCATCGCCGCGTAGGCGCCGCTCTCCACGGGATTGCATAGGGGCAGCAGGACGTCCATCGCCTGCTTGAGATCGGCTTCGTTGCCGTAGCGGCCGAGGGCTGACGCGGCGGCGATCCGCACGGCGGCGCTGGAATCCGACAACAGCCTGACAAGTGCTTCGCGCGTCTTCGCCACTTCGCCGGCGCCGCGCATCTCCACGCCCAGCGCGCCCCAGTAGCGGGCGGCGCTGTCGGGATCGGACATGAGCCTGGTGAGCTGCGCCGTCACGCCGGGCTTGAGCGACGCGGCGAGTTCGGCCGCGGCCAGAGTCTTCGGCGCGTCGTAGCGTTTCGGATCGTGGCCCATCACGTGGGGCGCCAGGCCCTGAGCCCGTGCGTGGATCTCGCTCTCGGCCAGCAGGCCGATGTCCTTGAGCTTGAGTTCGTGCTCGCGATGGGCTCTGCGCAGGCGCGCCAGCTCCGCTTTGTGGGCGGGGGAGGCGGCGAGGTTTTTCACTTCGTCGCGGTCTTCTTTGAGATCGTAGAGTTCCTCGGGCGGCTTGGTTTCCCAGAACTTCTTCTGCGCTTCATTCAGCCTGCCCTCTTTGTAGAGCCGCTCCCAGACCTGCGTGGTGGGCGTCTCCCACATGTAATTGAGGTGCTGGCCGTAGATCTTATGCGGCATGTAGTTGCGCACGTAGACGTAGCGCTGGTCGCGGACGGTACGCACGCAGTCGTAGCGTTCGTCCATGCGCCCGCGGAAGCCGAAGGAGTAAGCGCGCGGGGCGGCCTCGTGGTGGCCCAGGAAGGCCTGTCCCTGATAGTAGCCGGGCGCGCGGAGGCCGGCCAGGCTGAGCACGGTGGGAGCCAGATCGACGAAGCCGACCAGTCGGTTGTTCCTGCCGCCGGGCGCGTAGTCCTTGGGCGCGAGGTGGCGGAACTTCTCCGGGATGTGGACGGTGATGCTGACGTTGAGGCCGGAGTTGTAAGGCCAGCGCTTGCTGCGCGGCATGCCGGAGCCGTGGTCGCCGTAGAAGAAGACGATGGTGTCGTCGGCGAGGCCGTCCTGCGTCAGTTCGGCCAGCACTTTGCCGGCCTGGGCGTCCATGGTGGTGATGTTGTCGTAGTACTGCGCCCCGTCGTGGCGGACCTCGGGGGTGTCGGGATGGTAGGTGGGCACGCGCGCTTTGGAGGGATCGTGAACGAGCGTGTGCGGGCGTTTGCGGATCTGGCTCTCGTGCGTGGTGACGAAGTTGAACACGGAAAAGAACGGCTGGCCCTGGGCACGCTGGCGGAAGTGGGCGCGGTTGGAAGAGTCGTCCCAGGTGCCTGGCGGCTTTTCGAGATTGTAGTCTTCCTTGACGTTGTTGGAGCAGTAGTAGCCGGCGTCGCGCAGGTAGGCCGGAAACATCTTCATCTCGGGGGCGAGCTTCGTCATGGAGCGCATGTGCTCCGCGCCGAGAGTGGTGGGATACATGCCGCTGATGATGGTGGTGCGGGCCGGAGCGCACACCGGCGCGTTGGACCACGCGTTCATGTACGTGGAGCTGCGCGCGCAGAGCTTGTCGAGATTCGGCGTGACGGAGTAGTCGTCGCCGGTGTAGTGCAGGTGGGGGCCGGTGTCTTCGCAGGTGATCCAGAGGATGTTGGGCTTCTGGTCCTGGGCGGCGCGCGCGGCTGCGGCCGCTGCCGCGGAGGCGGTAAACGCCCTGCGAGTGATCATGCTAGTTCTCCCGTGTCAATCTGATGAGTTCCACTGCGCCCGGCAGGCGGTCGCCCTTCGCGAAGGGCGGCGGCGGCGTGATGGCGAGTGTGTGATAGTCCTTCGGGCCGAGCTGCACTTCCGCGCCGGCGGAGCGGCCGTCCACTTGAATCGATGTGCCGGCGAGTGCTGGTTTCACCTCGATGCGATACTTGCCCGGCTTGACGGTGAAGTGCCACTGCAGTTTGTAGACGCTGGGCCGCTCATAGTAGCCGCGGCCGTTGTAGTTGTAGAAAGCGTCGGCTTGCTGAGCGGCGAGCGTGACGGAGCCGTCCGCCTCCGGCGCGATGGAGGGCGGGATCACTTCCAGCGCGCCGCGGTATTCGGCGACGACCACTTCGAACGGACTGGCGCCGGGCGTCGCACCGAGAGTGATCGAGTTGCCCTCGATCTTCAGCGCCTCGGGCTTCGCTCCGCCCAGCGGGTAGGCGCGGGTGAGACGTGTCTTCAGGCCAGGCAACAGCAATCGGCCACCCGCGGGCCGTGTTTTCACGAAGAGATAGAGCTTGCCCGGCTTCACCGTGGCGTGGCCGAACTCCAGCTTGCGGAACGGCTGCGCCGACGCGCCGTAGATCGCATCCCCATACGTGCTGAGCCATCTGCCTACGCCCTTCAGAACTTCGGCTTCGAACTCCACCACGCTGCCGTCGCCGCGCGGCCCGATGTTGAGCAGGTAGTTGCCGCCGCGGCTCACCACCTTCACCAGCTTCTCGATGTGCTCATTCGTCTTGCCTGCCGCGTCTTCGCGCTTCTGCCAGGAGCGGTAGCCCCACGTCTCGCCGTAGATGGATGCGGGCGTCTGCCACGGCTCGTCGATCACATATTCCGGGATGGCGTTGTCGCCCATGACAGTGAAGTCGCCCTGATGATTGAAGACGCGTCCGCTCACCATGCACTCGGGCTGGAGCTCGTGCACAGTGCCGGTGAAGCGCCTGCTCTGCTCCGGAGTGGGTTTGCCCATGTCGAACCAGATCTCGGTGAGCGGCCCATAGCCGGTCATCAGCTCTTTGATCTGGGCGACATTGAAATCCTCGTGCGCTTTGGGGATGAGGTTGTCGTTGCGCGGCATGTCGGCGCCGGTACCGCCGGGGTAGTGCCAGTCGATGGTCGAATAGTAGACGCCGAACTTCAGCCCGGCGCGTGCGCAGGCATCGGCCAGGCTCTTGACGATGTCTTTGCCGTAAGGCGAGCCATCCACCACGTTGTAGTCCGATTGCCGCGTATGGAACAGGCTGAAGCCGTCGTGATGTTTGGACGTGAGCACGATAAACTTCATGCCCGCCGCTTTGGCGAGTTGCGCGATCTGGTCGGGGTCCCACTTGACGGGCTGGAAGCGCCGCGCCACCTGCTCGTATTCGTCTTTGGGGATGTTGCCTTGCGCCTGGATCTGCTCGCTGTAGCCGCGCGTCACGCGCTCGCCCTTCCACATGCCGCCGAGTTCGGAGTAGGCGCCGAAGTGGATGAACATGCCGAATTTGCGGCTCTGCCAGGCGCGCACAGTCTCCGGCGAGGGGCGCCGCGCTTCAGCGGCGGACAGGAGAACCGGCAGAAGGAGGAGCGGAGAGAGGAAGCGCATGGGCGGTGCTGAATAGCTACCACCCTAGCAGACTCTCATGTTCAAGGCTGGCCGCCGAACCGCCGCTTGAGAGCCTCCACCACACGGCCCACCCAGGCCGTTGGCATACAGGCGATCAGGACGGCGATGACTCCGAAGAGCATCAGCCCGATCAGCAGCGGCAGCGGCAGTTGTGCGTAGACTTCACTCACCATAGACCAGGATGCCGGATTCACGGAACGGGTGACAACCGGAAGCCCTCTGGTATCCTGAAATCAGAGCCGGCGTAGCTCAGTTGGTAGAGCGTCTGATTTGTAATCAGATGGTCGTAGGTTCGATTCCTATCGCCGGCTCCAGTGTTCCCCGCCTCTACTGCTGCTTGAAGATCTCCACGCCGGCCCGCGTCTTGCTCTTGTACAGCGAATAGATGGTGCCGTCGGTGTCCACGAAGCACCAGCTTTCGGTATGCTCCGGCACCGACATGCTGATGTTGCAGACGAAATCGCCGTTGTTGTTGTACTTGGCGATGCTGACCTTGCGCCCCGCGTTGCTCTCCACCGCGCCGTTATAGCCGGCCTTGGTGCGGACCGTCAGATAAGCGTTCCCCCAGCGGTCGCCCGTCATGCTGTGGAAATAGGTCGAGCCTTCCGGCGGATCCCCATGCGCGAAGGTGAACAGGTAGCGGCCTTCGGCGTCGAACTTCTTCGTGGGCCCGTAGTAGCTGTTGACGAAGACGTCGTCGTTCGGATCCAGGTACAGGCCGTGCGGCGCGTTGAATTCGCTGGCGTTCGGGCCGTCCTTGCCGAACGAGAACACGAATTTGTCGCTGGGATCGTAGACGTTCACTCGCATGTTGTCCACATCGGTGGTGTACAGGCGTCCCTTGGAGTCGAACCACAGGCCGTGGCCGCGCAGCATCATGCCTGGCGCCATGCCCTTCTGCGCAAAGATGCGCAGGAACTTTCCCTCGGGGCTGAAGACCTGCAGGCGAGGGCGGTCGCCCTTCACGTCGGTCGTATAGATATTGCCGGAGGCGTCCACGTGCGCGTAGCGCGGCTCAGTGAACTGGCCGTCCTCGCTGCCTGGCCCGAGTCCGATCTCCGCCACGAACTTGCCTTGCTTGGTGTAGCGGTAGACGCGGCCGGCGCGCTGGTCGGTGATGAGCAGATACCCTTGGTTGTCGATGCTGATGCCGTGCGGTTCCACCAGATGGGAGCCCCTGGCGCCGATATCCTCGCCCCAGCCTCCCACCACTTTGTAGACCGGATCGGCCGAGCCCACGATCACCGTGCCCCACACAAACTTGTTCGCGGAGCCCTCCACTTCCCCGCGGATGCTCACCTCGTTTGGAACCGGAGCCTTCGCCGGTGCCTGATAGAGGCCGTTCGCGGCGATGGTGCCGACCTCGGCATTGCCTCCGGGAATCCCGTTGACTGTCCAGTGGACGCTCTTGGGCGCCTGCGCCGCCATCATGCGCGTGGCGAGGATGACGGCCTTGAAGCGCTGCTGGCCGCCGGGCGCCAGCTTCACGATGGATGGCTTGATGATGGCCCGGTGGTAGGGGGTGGGGGCCTGCGCAAACAGACTCGCGGCCGCGGCGGATACCGCCAAAGTCAGGGTTAGGGATCTATGCATTGCTTCTCGCCTTCGCGCGCCGTTTCGGCACGGTCAGATTGTATCAGCCGGGACGTCTGCTCTTGAGCGGGAGGGTCACTCGGCGTCTGCCGGCTTTCGCATGCACTGATTCTTGGGGGAAGCGGAGGATTCGGGCCGGTCCCGGACCCTTTGACTTCGGGATCCGGACCAACCACGGGGAGCGGGGATCAACTCGCCCCGTCCATCCATGAGAGTGATGGTGCCTCAAATGGGTTTCAGGTCCGTTTACTCCGGCGGAGATCCGGCGTATCTTGAAGCCGGAGGGCTGGAGATGCGCCTCGTCATGCTCCTTGTTCCTTCTTTGGCTGCGCTCTGTTGGGGCCAGCCCAAGGCTGTCTCTGTCGATATCGATTCCGTCATCCACCCCATCACCGCGGAGATCGTCGCCCACGCCGTCACGCAGGCGCAATCCGACGGCGCCCAAGTGGTTCTGCTGCGGTTGAACACGCCCGGCGGGCTGCTGGAGGCGACGCGCGAAATCCTTGAACGGATCGCCGCTTCTCCCGTGCCTGTTGTGACCTTTGTGACCCCCACCGGCGGGCGCGCCGCGTCGGCCGGCTTCTTTCTCCTGCTGGCCGGCGACGTCGCCGCGATGTCGGCCGGCACGCACGCCGGCGCCGCTTCGCCCGTCACTCTGGGGCAGCCGCTCGATCCGGTGATGCGAAAGAAGGTGGAGAGCGATGCCTCCGCCGCCATCCGCAGCCTTGCCGTGCGCCACAACCGCGACGGCGCCCTGGCGGAAAAGGCCGTGCTGGAGGCCAAGGCGTTCACCAGCGAAGAGGCGCTGGCCGCCAAGCTGGTGGACCTGGTCGTGCGTGACGAAGCCGAACTCTGGTCCCGGCTCGACGGCCGCGAGATCACACGCGGCGACGGGGCGCGCGTCACTCTGCACACGCACGGCATCGTGGTTGAGCCTTACCGGCTGAGCCTGCGCGAACGCGCCGTAGCGCCGCTGGCCGATCCGAACCTCGCGTTCCTCATCCTCGTTCTGGGCGGCCTGCTGCTCTATGTCGAATTCACGCAGCCGGGCATGGTGCTGCCGGGCGCGGCGGGCGCCATCCTCGCGCTCATCGGGCTGATGGCTCTCTCCGTGCTGCCCATCAGCGCTACGGCGGCCGCTCTACTGGGGCTCTCCGTGGTGCTCTTCGTGCTCGAAGCCAAGCTCGCCACGCATGGTGCGCTGGCGGTGGGCGGGGCCGCTGCGATGGTGCTGGGCGCGGTATTGCTGGTGGAAGGTCCGCCCGTGCTGCGCATCCGCCTCAGCGTGGCTCTGGCGGTGGCGCTGCCCTTCGCGGCCATCACCGTCGCCCTCGTCTCCCTGGTGGTGCGGGCCCGGCTGCGGCCGCCGCAAACCGGCGCACCGGCGCTCCTCGGCCGCACCGCGCAGGTGCATGAAGCTCTGGCGCCACGCGGCAAGGTTTACTTCGACGGCCAGTTCTGGGACGCCGTCTCTGACCGGCCCGTGGCGCAGGGCTCTCTCGTTCGAATTCTGTCCGTGGACGGTCTGCTGCTCAAAGTCGAAGCCGCCGGCGGCGGCGCGAAAGAGGTCTCCTCATGATCCCCTTGCCCTTCATCGTCGTTCTGATTCTCGTGCTCTACCTGCTCTCCTCCATCAAGATCCTGGCGGAGTACGAACGCGGCGTCATCTTCCGCCTCGGCCGGGTCCTCGCCCAACCCAAGGGGCCCGGCATCATCCTCGTCTTCCAGCCGATTGACCGCATCGTGCGCGTCTCGCTCCGGCTGGAGACCATGGAGGTGCCCGCCCAGGACATCGTCACGCGCGACAACGTCACCGTCAAGGTGAACGCCGTTGTCTTCTTCCGCGTGCTCGATCCGCAGCGCGCCGTGCTCGAAGTCACCAACTTCCTCTACACCACCTCGCAACTGGCGCAAACCACGTTGCGCAGCATCCTCGGCGAGGTGGAACTCGACGAGTTGCTCAGCCAGCGCGAGAAGCTCAACATTCGCCTGCAGGGCGTCCTCGATCAGGACACCGGCCCCTGGGGCATCAAGGTCGTGAAGGTGGAAGTGAAGCAGGTGGACCTGCCCGACATGATGGTGCGCGCCATCGCCCGCCAGGCCGAAGCCGAACGCGAGCGCCGCGCCAAGATCATCCACGCCGAAGGCGAGTACCTCGCCGCCGAGAAGCTCGCCATGGCCGCGGCCACCATTCAGAAGGAGCCCGTGGCCATCCAGCTCCGCTACCTGCAAACGCTGGTGGAGATCGGTTCGGAGAAGAACACCACCGTGGTCTTCCCGCTGCCCGTGGATATCTTCACTTCGATCACCAAGGTGCTGAACGGCATCGCACGGGAAGGGGCGGCCTGAGCCGCCCATCCCGTGCGTCCGCGCCTCACAAGATCAAGCCGTCACTGCCCGCCGGTGCGGTAGCTCGCCACCAGCAGGTCGCCCGTCTGCGGCGTCGCCACGCTCAGGAACGTCACGGTGTTGCCGCTGAGCTGGTAGTCCACCGCCGGCTTCTGCAGAATCCCGTTGCGGTAGAGGTGCAGGCTCCGGGCTGGTCCCGGCGCCTGTGACAGCGTGAACACCGTGTTCGATCCGTTCACCGCGCCGCTGGGCGTTTCCATGTCGACGAAGCCGAAGCTCATGCCGGATGCGCCGCACGGTCCCGAGGTGCCGTCCACCTTCACGCAGTCAGTGGCGGCGCCGCTCACCGCGGCGATCTCGCCCGTCGCGTCGATGAACGCTGCCCGGCTCGGCGCGAAGCCGATGCTCTTCGTGGGGCGGTCCGCCAGTGATTCCACCAGTCCCGCCACGTCCGCCAACTGCACCACGCTGGGCGGAGGCACCACGTTGGAGCCCGGCGGCGACGGAATGCGGATGTCTTTCACCACCACCGGCAGCACGCTGGGCGGCACGGCCCACAGCTCCGTGAACTGCGTGCGGCCATCGGCGTTGAACCGCACGATGTAATAAGCGCCGCCCGTTGCGTTCGTCGTCGGCACCAGGCGTACGCGGAGCAATCCGCCCACCACGTTCACGCTGATCGTGTTGGTGGGAATGTTCGAGGAATCGGCGGCCACAAACGACCGCCAACTGATAGTGGCCGAGCCGGTGAACGGCGACCCGTCGGCCTTGTAAAGCACGTCTTGAATCTGCGTCAGCGGCGGAGCCGCCTGCGCCAGCGCGGCCAATGCCAGAAAGGCCAGCGCGAAGTTGAATCTCTTGAGCTGCGGCGCGGACATTTGTCGATAACCTCCAGTTGTCTTCAGGCCGGAGTTCTCCCAGCCGCCCAAGACACTAGGCCCTCGGCAAAACTCTCCTGCTCCAGGCGGGCCCGGGGCATCCCCCGCAACCGACACTCCTGGCAGGACTTAGTTCAGCTCAACTTTTTTTCTGAGTGCCGTCACCGGCTAGGCGAGCTTGCCGTCCGTGCCGATCTTCTCGGCGTTCAGGTACGGCCGCAGCGCTTCGGGAATCACCACGCTGCCATCGGCCTGCTGGTAGTTCTCGACAATCGCCACCCACGTCCGGCCCACGGCCAGGCCGCTGCCGTTCAACGTGTGCGCGAATTCGCTCTTGCCCTTGCCCGTCTTCACGCGGATGCCCGCGCGGCGCGCCTGGAAGCTCTCGAAGTTTGAGCAGGAGCTGATCTCGCGGAAGGCGTTCTGCCCCGGCATCCACACTTCCAGGTCATAGGTCTTCGCCGAAGAGAAGCCCATGTCGCCCGTGCACAGCGTCACGCGCCGGTAGGGCAGGCCCAGCTTTTCCAGTACAGACTCGGCGCTCTCCGTGAGGTGCTCCAGTTCCGCGTAGCTCTGGTCCGGCCGCGTGAAGTTCACCAGCTCCACCTTCTGGAACTGGTGCTGCCGGATGATGCCGCGCACGTCGCGGCCGTAGCTGCCGGCCTCGCTGCGGAAGCACGGCGTGAAGGCGCAGTAGCGGTAGGGGAGCGCGTCGGCATCCAGCGTTTCGTCGCGATAGATGTTCGTTACCGGCACTTCCGCCGTGGGAATCAGCCAGAAATCGAACTTTTCGCACTTGAAGAGATCGTCGGCGAACTTGGGCAACTGGCCCGTGCCGAACAGCGACGCCGAGTTCACCATAAAGGGCGGCAGCACTTCGGTGTAGCCGTGCTCGCGCGTGTGCAGGTCCAGCATGAAGTTGATCAGCGCGCGCTCCAGCTTTGCGCCGGCGCCAAAGTAGATGGCGAACCGCGCGCCGGTGATCTTGGCGGCGCGCTCGAAGTCCAGAATGCCGAGTTGCGGACCCAGATCCCAGTGCGCCTTCGGCTCGAAGCCGAACTCGCGCGGAGTGCCCCAGCGCTTGGCTTCCACGTTGTCGTCGGCGCTGCGTCCGGCGGGCACGCTCTCACTGGGCACGTTTGGGATCGACGCCAGGTGCTGCTTGAACTCCTCGTCGATGGCCTTCACCTGCTCGTCCAGCTCGCTGACGCGGTCGCCGATGGCGCGCACCTTGGCCTGCAGTTCGGCGGTGTCCTGACCGGCCTTCTTCAGCTTGCCGATCTCCATGCTCTCGGCGTTGCGCTGCGCCTTCAACTGCTCGGCTTCGGTAAGCGCGGAGCGGCGGCGCGAGTCCATTTCACGGAACTCTTCAACGTTCAGCTCGAAGCCGCGGTCGGCGAGCCGTGCGGCGATGGCGTCGAGGTTGGCGCGGAAATTAGCTAAGTCATGCATACGAAATCACATTGTACCGCCCCGGCCTTCCGGGAGCCCGCCCCGGGCAGGGTAAACTATGGAGAGAGAGAGGGAGGCAAGCAACTGATGGCGACAGCGAAGCGCGCCGACTTGTCCACCGCCGAAACCTGGGCAGGTACGCAAGACCTTGAGCGCGAGTTCCTGCAGAGAGCATTCCGTCTGATGCAAACCTCGCGGCGTCTGGACGACCGCGAAGTGATGCTCAAACGCCAGAACCGCATCTACTTTCAGGTCAGCGGCGCCGGCCACGAAGCCATCCAAACCGCCGCCGGCCTCGCTCTCCGTCCTGGCGTCGACTGGTTCCATCTCTACTACCGCGACCGGGCACTCGCCCTCACGCTCGGCGTCACGCCCGAGATGATGCTGTTGCAGGCCGTGGGCGCCGCCGCCGACTCCGCCTCCGGCGGCCGCCAGATGCCCTCTCACTGGAGTTCTCCGGAACTGCACATCTTCACCGGTTCCTCACCCACCGGCACCCAGTTCCTGCACGCCGTCGGCTGCGCCGAAGCCAGCCGCTTTCTGAACCCGCAGGGGGACGAAGTGACGCTGGTGACAACGGGAGAGGGCGCCACCAGCGAAGGCGAATTCTGGGAGGCGATCAACGCCTCGTGCCTCAACCATCTGCCCATCGTCTTCCTGGTGGAGGACAACGGCTACGCCATCTCCACGCCGGTCGAGTACCAGACGCCGGGCGGCAGCGTCTCCCGCCTTCTGGCGGGCTTTGAATCGCTGCTCCGCCTGGAGTGCGACGGCAACGACTTCATCGACTCCTACAGCGCCATGCAGCAGGCGGTCGCCTACGCGCGCGGCGGCCACGGCCCCGCGCTGGTCCACGCCCACTGCATCCGGCCCTACTCGCACTCTTTGAGCGATGACGAGCGGCTCTACAAGACCGAGGCCGAGCGCCTGGCCGAGGCCGAACGCGATCCCATCATCACCTTCCCGCGCCGCCTCATCCACGAGAACCTCATGGAAGAGGTCACCTACAAGCGCATCTGCCACGAGGTGGACATGGAGATCGCCGAGATCACCGAGCGCGTGCTGAAGGCCGAACCGCCCGCGCGCGAAACCGCCACGCTCTACGTCTACTCGCCCGACATCGATCCCTGCGCGCACTACTTTGAAGCCGAGCCGCACTTCAGCGGCGAGCCGCGCACGATGGTGGACGAGATCAACCTCACTCTGCGTGAGGAACTGGAACGCAACCCGAACGTCGTCGTTTACGGCGAAGACGTGGCCGACTGCAGCCGCGAGTCCGCGCTAAGGGAAGTGAAGGGCAAGGGCGGCGTCTTCAAGGCGACGCACGGCCTGCAGAGCCGCTTCGGTTCGCGCCGCGTCTTCAATGCGCCCATCGCCGAGGCCGCCATCGTCGGCCGCGCCATCGGCATGGCTTCGCGCGGCATGAAGCCGGTGTGCGAAATCCAGTTCTTCGACTACATCTGGCCCGCGATGATGCAGATTCGCGATGAAATGGCCAACATCCGCTGGCGCTCGTATAACGCCTGGAAATGCCCGGCGGTGATCCGCGCCGCCATCGGCGGCTACCTCAACGGCGGCGCCGTCTATCACAGCCAGTGCGGCGAAGTTGCGTTCACCCACATCCCCGGTTTGCGCGTCGTCTTTCCGTCGAACGCGCTGGACGCCTGCGGCCTGCTGCGCACCGCCATCCGCTGCGACGATCCGGTGCTCTTCCTCGAGCACAAGCGGCTCTACCGCGAACCCTACAACCGCTCGCCGCACCCCGGCCCCGATTTCACCATCCCTTTCGGCAAGGCCCGCACTGTGAAGCCCGGCGACAGCCTCACCATCGTCACTTACGGCATGACGGTGCAGAAATCGCTGCTGGCTTCCACGTTCATCGAGCAGAAGCACCCCGAGAAATCGATTGAAATCCTCGATCTGCGCTCGCTGGCTCCCTACGATTGGGAAGCCATCCGCCATTCGGTGATGAAGACCAGCCGCGTTCTGATCGTGCACGAAGACAACCTGAGTTTCGGCTACGGCGCGGAGATCGCCGCGCGCATCGCCGGCGAGCTGTTCGAGTATCTCGACGCGCCCGTGGGCCGCGTGGCCTCGCTCGACACCTTCGTCGGCTACCACCCGGATCTCGAAGACGCCATCCTGCCGCAGACCGAAGACATCCAGCGCGAAGCCGAGCGGCTGCTGGCCTACTAGCGCCTGCGCCGGTAGAATAAGACGTGATCCGCACCGTGATTTTTGACCTGGGACGCGTTCTGGTTCCCTTCGATTTCGGAATCGCCTACCAACTGATGAGCGAGCACTGCGGCCTGGCGCCGGCCGAGATCAGGAAGCGCTTCGCCGCCAGCGGGCTCGCGCACGGGTTCGAGTCGGGCGAGTTCGACGAGTTCGAGTTCCAGCGGCGCGTGGAGGAGTTGCTTGAAACCAAGGTGGAGCGGGAACATTTCCGCCAGATCTGGTTCAGCGTCTTCCACCCGCACACGCTGATTCCCGAGGAGATGGTGGCCGGCATCCGGAAGAACTTCCGCACTGTGCTGCTCTCGAACACGAACCCGATCCACTTCACGATGCTGTATGAGCGCTACCCCATTCTGCAGCACTTCGACGCCTACATCCTGAGCCACGAGGTGGGCGCGATGAAGCCGCTGCCGCGGATCTACGAGGCGGCCATCGCGGCCGCGGGGTGCCGGCCGGAAGAGTGCTTCTTCACCGATGATGTGGCGGAGTACGTGGAGGGCGCGAAGGCCGCCGGCATCGATGCCGTGCAGTTTCAGAGCTGCGAGCAGATCCAGCAGGAGTTGAAGGCGCGCGGCGTTTCCTGGGAATAGCGGGCTAGAGCAGCGCGGCGTCCAGGGTTTGAGGGCCTTCGGGTTCGGGGCTGGCGGGGGCCATAGGCGTGGAATGGCCGTTGAGATAGGCGCTGAGCTGGGTGCTTTCGCCGTCGAAGAGAGAATCCACGAGTTCGCGCACGGCCAGGCGGCGGATCTCGTCGCGGCTCACCGTCGGCAGGTAGACGAAGGAGCGGCCCACCTTCCGGCGCGTGAGCACCTGCTTGCGCGTGAGGCGGTCCAGCATGGTCATCACCGTGGTGTAAGCCAGGGGTTTGGAGGGGGCGAGATGGTCGCGCACGGCCTGAACATTCGCTTCTCCCAGGGTCCAGAGCGCACAGAGGCACTGAAGTTCGAGCGGTGGCGGGATTTCGCGGGCCGTGCGTCCTCGTCGCATCAGGATTCCTTCTCTCCGTCCAAGGCCGAGAGCAGGGCCTGGCCGAAGGGCGAGGACTTCGGCGCGGCGGATTTGGCGGCTGCGGCCGCGGGCTTCATTGCGGTCCGGGGCTGCGACTCGGCGAGGTACTTGTCCTTGTCCAGGAAACTGCGCTCCAAAGCCGCATTGTATCCAGTCCAGAGGCCCGGCGTGGCGCGATCCTTCTCCAGGGATTGGAAGATGGCCGCCATCTTGGAGTCGAGGTTGTCGAGGTGGTGCAGCAGGAGGGCTTCGGGGAAGACCGGCAGCTTCGGACTGCCGTATTCGAGCTGGCCGTGGTGGCTGAGGACCATGTGTTCCAAGAGAGTGCGGAGCTTGGGCGGGAAGCCGGCCGGCAGGTGGTCCACCACCAGGCGCAGGCCGATGTGCATGTGGCCCAGCAGGCCGCCCTCCACCGAGTAGCCGAAGCTGCGCGAGTACTCGAGTTCGGAGATCTTGCCGATGTCGTGGAGGATGACGCCGGTGAGCAGCAGGTCCGCGTCGATGCCGGGGTAGTGCTGCGCCATGAAGCGGGCCTGTGCGCACAGGCTGAGCACGTGCTCCAGCAGGCCGCCGAGCCAGGCGTGGTGAATCCCCTTGGCGGCAGGGGCGGTGCGGTAGGCCGCAGCCACCTTTTCGTCGCTGAAGAGATTGTCGAGCAGCGCCTTCAAATGCGGGTTCCGGACGGAGGCGAGGACGGCCTGAAACTCCGCCCACATCTCCTTCGGATCGCGTTTGGAGGCAGGCAGAAAGTCGCTGAGATCGATCTCGGAATCGGCCATTCGCTGCAGGGTGTGGATGGTGAGTTGGAGACGGTTCTGATAGAGCTGCGCCTCGCCCTTGACCTTGACGAAGTCATCGCGCTCGAAAGACTCCATGATGTTGGCGACGTTATCCCACATCTTGGCGTCGATGTCGCCGCTGCGGTCCATGAGTGTGAGAGAGAGGTAAGGCTCTCCGGTCCGCTTCTGGCGTACGTCTTTAGACTGGACCAGGAAGACGCCCTGCACGTTTTGGCCGGGCGCCAGGTCCTTGCACATGGGGCTCTTCATGCGGCGCTACTGTTTGCTGGAGGACTTGCGTATATCGGTGATGGAAGTGCCGGGAATGGGCAGCATGTAGAGCAGGCGCTTGTTGCGGGCGGTGGCCGCCACTTCTTCCTTGGAGACGGTTTCGGCGCGCAGCATGGCGGGATCGTTCCAGGTGGTGCGCTGGCCGGCGACGGCGCCGGAGTCGATGTAGGGCTCGCGGATTTCCAGGAACGCGTTGGAGCGGAGTTCGGAGAGATACTCGCGCATCTTGGGGCCGACGATCTGCTGAGCGAGGCGTTCGCGGATTTCGTTCTCGACGTCGGTGAGTTCGGCCTGGCCCTCTTTCTGGTGGTCTTCGACGCGCAGAATCAGCCAGCCGTTATCGAGCTTGATGGGGTCGGTGACGAAGCCGCGGGCCTT
Source organism: Paludibaculum sp. (assembly GCA_029973955.1). GTDB lineage: Bacteria > Acidobacteriota > Terriglobia > Bryobacterales > Bryobacteraceae > Paludibaculum. Next base: position 60,577 of record JARKQJ010000093.1, read on the forward strand.
GTCCCAGATCATGTCTTCGAGGTTCTTGCTGAGGCCGCCTTTTTCGTAGGGATCGAGCATGCCGCCCTGCTTGGCGGTGGCGCCGTCGGAGTTGTCGCGGACGAGGTCAGTGAAGCGTTCACCGCGCCGGGCGCGGGTGACCAGATCCTTGGCCTTCTTCTCGGCGGCTGCCTTGCCGGCGGCGTCCTTATCGACGGTGCTGATGAGGATTTCGCGCAGGAAGACGCGCTCTTTGCGCTGGAAGGCGGCCTTGTTCTTCTGGTAGAACTCCTCGATGTCCTTGCGCGGGACGTTGACCTTGCTGTAAACCTCCTGGCCGATCACGCGGTTGGTGAGCATGCTGTTGCGGGCTTCGGCCTTGAAGTCCTCAAAGGTCATGCCGGTCTGTTCGCGGATCCAGGCCTGGAACTTTTCGGGGTCTGCGATCTTATTGTCGAGCTGAATGCCGCCGAGGTACTTGGTGACTTCGGAGTCGACGTTGATGTTGAGTTCCTTGCCGCGCTGAACGAGGAGGAGGCTATCGATGCGGTCGCGCAGAAGGTCCTTCTCGGCGTCCTTCATGGCGGCCTCCACCTGGTTGGGGGTCATGCCGCGTTGGCGCAGGCCGCCTTCCATGTCGCGGCGGGAGCGCACGAGATCGCTCCGGGTAATGATGTCTCCGTTGACCTTGGCGATGATCTGCTCAATGGTCAGGGTGTCGGCTGCCGGCAGCGACGCCGGCACAAGAGCGGCCGCACAGAGGGCCAGGACGCAAAACCTCATGGAGTAATTATCGCACCTTCCATTTGGACGATAGGGCGGCAAGGCGGTCGTCCAGGTTGGCCTGGGGCGGCTGCTGGCGCTGGGGGCGGTGGCCCGGCGCGGAAGGGGCCGGGCCCATGAGGGCCTTCATGGAGAGGGCGATGCGCTTGGTCTTGGCGTGGGCGTTGATGACCTGCACTTTGACGATCTGGCCGACTTTGACCACATCCGAGGGGTCCTGCACGTAGCGGTTGGAGAGTTCGCTGACATGCACCAGGCCGTCCTGGTGGACGCCGACGTCGACGAAGGCGCCGAACTTGGTGACGTTGGTGACCACGCCTTCCAGCTTCATGCCCGGTTGCAGGTCGGAGATCTCGCGCACGTCGTCCTTGAAGGCCGGGGCGACGAACTGGTCACGGGGGTCGCGGCCGGGCTTGCGCAGCTCCTCCAGGATGTCGTTGAGGGTGTAGACGCCGGCGGTAATCTTCTCTTTTTCGACCTTCTCCAGCAGTTTGGGCTCGCGGATGATCTCTTCCACGCCGACGCCCAGCAGCGCGGCGATCTGTTCCACCACGGAGTAGGATTCGGGGTGGACGGCGGTCATGTCGAGCGGATTTTCGGCGCCGCGGATGCGCAGGAAGCCGGCGGCCTGCTCGAAGGTTTTGGGGCCGATGCCGGAGACGTCGGTGAGCTGCTTGCGCGAGGTGAAGCGGCCGTTGGCGTTGCGGTACTCCACGATCTTCTGGGCGGTGCGTTCCGTGATGCCGGCGACATAGCGCAGCAGCGCCCAGGAGGCTGTGTTCAGCTCCACGCCGACGCGGTTGACGCAGCTTTCGATCACGGTTTCGAGCGAGCCCTGGAGCTGCTTCTGATCGACGTCGTGCTGGTACTGGCCGACGCCGATGGATTTGGGATCGATCTTGACGAGTTCGGCCAGCGGGTCCTGCAGGCGGCGGGCGATGGAGATGGCCCCGCGCACGGTCAGGTCCAGCTCGGGAAACTCCTCCCGGGCGATCTCCGAGGCCGAATAGACGCTGGCGCCCGCCTCGCTCACCATGGCCACGGGGAGCTCTTTTCCAGCCGCCGCCAGGGTCTCCCGCGCGAACTGCTCGGTCTCCCTGCCGGCGGTGCCATTGCCCACCGCGATCATCCCGCTGTCGTGTTTCTCGATGAGCCGGAGCAGCTCCCTGCGGGCCGCCTCGGCCTTCCCCTCGCCGGTGTGGGGGTAGATGGTGGCGTGGTCGAGGAAACGGCCGGTTTCATCCACGGCGGCAAGCTTGCAGCCGGTCCTTAGGCCGGGATCGATGCCCAGGACTTTTTTTCCTCCGGCAGGGGGCGCCAGCAGGAGGTTGCGCAGGTTGTCGGCGAACACCCCGATGGCCGCCTCGTCGGCCCGCTGTTTCGCCTCCAGCCTGAGCTCCACCTCGATGGAGGGTGCAATCAGCCGCTTGTAGGCGTTCTCTGTCACGCCTTCCAGCAGCTCCCCGAAGATGCTGTTCCCGCGCACGATCCGCGACTTCAAGCGCGCGAGGATCTCCTCCACCGGCGCGACGATGGAGAGGAACAGCACCTCCTCCTTTTCCCCCCGCCTCATTGCCAGCATACGGTGGGACGGGATCTCCCCCAGCGGCTCCGGGTCGTCGTAGTACGTCTCGAACTTGGTGATGCTCTCTTGTTTATCGCCAGCCCCCCGCGAGGCCAGCAGCCCCTGCTCGCCGGTCAGCCGTCGCACCAGCGCCCGCAGGTCGGCGTCCTCGGCGACCCGTTCGGCCCGGATGTGGCCGGCACCCACCCGGGCCGCCGTGGCGTCGCGCACCCCCCGCTCCGGGGCGACGACGGGGGCGGCCCCCGCCCCGGGGGGCCGGGGGGTCAACTCCGGGGCCGCCATCAGGTCGGCCAGCGGCTCCAGTCCTCTTTCCCGTGCAATGGTGGCCCTGGTGC
>JARKQJ010000130.1 GCA_029973955.1 Paludibaculum sp.
GGGGAAGGCAAGGTTCCCGGCGACATCGCCGAGCTTGGGGACACCGCTTTGCAGTTCGCTGACGCCGAAGACCAACCGCTCCCGCCACGGCTCCAGATTTTGCGATTGAAAATCGCCGAGCGACCCAAGAAACGTTCTTTCCGCACAACTGTATCCCATTTTCTCCGAATATCGCAGGGTGGGGAAGTTCAGCGGTAGAGCGTGACGGGTAGGGAGAGGAGGCGGAGGAGTTGACGGTGGAGCGGGGAGAGTTTGGTGGTGAATGGGATCGGTTCGCTGCCGGGACGGGTGAAGACGTGGCGCTGGATGGGGTCGAAGAGGTCGAACAGGCGACGCGCCGTGGGACGCCGGCAGTCGCGGTCCTCGGGGTACATCGGCAGGGCCGGCAGGTCTTGCGCGCGCATCGCCTGCCGCAGCGCGCGCTCGATGAGCGACTCCGCCAATAGCGCGAAGAAGTAGACGCAGAGGAAGCCCTCGATCCGGGCCACGTCCTTGAGGAACACCGGCGCCACGCGGTAATCGGTCTTGAGCTGCTCGAAGCGGCGTTCGATCGGCGGCTGCCGCTTGTAGGCCTCGAGCACTTCCCGGGCGTCGAGTTGCGTGTCGTTGGTCACCAGCGGAAAGAGGCCGTCGGTGAGCCGCTCCCGGGCCAGCTCCGCTTCGTCGATCGTGTACTCCAGATCGCAGCGCACGGACTCCTCGCGGACATAGGTGGTGTCCTTGCCGGGGCGGCCGCGGCGGCTCTGGCGAAAGGTCTCTTCCACGCGCTGGTCGATCTTCACCCGGAGCCAGGCCGCGGCCTGATGGCGGTCGAGGATCTCCGCCACGGCGGCGAGTACTTTCGCCTCCTCGCGCAGCCGCGACCGTGGCGACCGCAGCCGCTGTTGCAGGTCGCGCAGTTCCTGCTGGGCCTGAGCCAGCCGCCGGCCGCGGGCGGCCAGGTCCAGCTCAGCCTTGCGGGTGCTCGAGTACCACCACAGCCGATAGCCTTCGGGAAGCGTTTGCGGCGGCGAAACGACGGCGTAACGATCGACCACTTCCCCCTCATCGTCGGTCTTGTCCCCGAGCGGCTCCCAGGCGATCTGGCCGGCGCGGAGCCGCTGGCGGAAGTCGCCGTCCTCGCGGCGTGTCCGCGGCAGCACGCTCAGGAAGCG
>JARKQJ010000146.1 GCA_029973955.1 Paludibaculum sp.
GTGGTGGATCCAGCGTCATTTTGCAGGATAGGGTCATGGCCTCCGCCTGGGGCCGCAGCCCGAGATCAATCAGGCTGGGCTTCCGTCCTTCTCGCCGGTTCTGAGGCGGGAGCCGAGATTTTGAGCCGGATACGCACGTAGTCTTGTCGGGGCGGGCTATTTCGGACGCGGGTTCAACTCCCGCCGCCTCCACCAGCCTTCACTGGAATCTGCGAGTTACTGCCAGCATCCGTTAGGCGCAATTCTTGGTGACTATGGAAGACCACACCGGTCTTCGGCCGCTGCTACCGGCTGAGGTAGGTCGCGATCGTTGCGCTGAGGCCGACGATGAGTTCGTCGTCTTTGCGTTCAGGCTCCCGTCCTTCGCGGATGTGGCGTCCCATCCTTGAAGCGTACCCCGAGGCTTTCTCCACTGCAGCGTCGAGTGGTTTTGGAATCCAGACCGCGCACCCGGGCCGATGATTGTGGATCGTCGGGGGCTTGGTGGGCCAGACCAGGTTGCGTGATCGAGGTGAATTCAGTATCCGGCAAACTCCTCGGGCCGGATATCGTCACTGTTCACGCCCGCAGTATCGAGAACGTGCTGCATGGCACCGACCATGCCCGGAGGGCCGGCGAGATAGTAGAGGGGGCCTTTCAGGTCGCCCAGATGACGAATCAGCATCTCCTTCGAGATTCGACCATTCTCGCCCTTCCAGGAATTGCTCCCGCGCTTCACCTCGGTCATCGTATCCACGAGCGTGTAGTTGGCGTTCTCGGCTCGCAGCGCTTGGAGTTCTCCAAGAAAGGCGGCGTCTTCAGGGCGCCGGTTCGAGTAGAAGAGGAACAGGCGGTGCGGCAGTTGCTCCTTGGCGGCACGGACTACAATACTCCGGAAGGGTGTTATGCCAATCCCGCCTGCAAGTAAGACCGCCGCACGGGCAGTGTTGTTGTGCAGAATCAGGTTTCCGAAAGGCCCGTCGATCTGGACGTTGGTGCCGAGCGGCAAAGTTCTCATGACGCGTTTGAACGCCGTCTCGCGCATGCGCGTGGCGAACATGAGGTGAGGCTCAGAGGGCGCGCTGGCGATGGAAAACGCTCGACTGTTGCCCTCTGAGTCCGTCTCCGGTGGATTCGTCAGGGTCAGTTCTACAAACTGACCGGCCTTGAATGTAAAACCGGCTGGCTTATCGAAATAGAACGCGAAAGTGCCCTCGGCTATGGCCTCTCGTTTGTTCAGCGTCGCATAGTAATGTGGCACAGGTACTCCTTGGCCTTTGTCAGATTGGGCTATTGTCGCCCAATCCACGAGGCAACGGTTGACACAGGTTAGAGCGTCTTCAAATACGCGATTAGGTCTGATTTCTCATCGTCGGTCAGTCCGGACTTCAGGTTGTTGTCGTAGTGGTCGACCACCGAACGCAAGTCGGGGAATCGCCCGTCATGATAGAAGCCGCCTTTTTGATGACTGAAGAGTCCCTTGAGGGGCGCGGTTCGGTACATCTTCGTCGGCGATCGGTTTGCTTGGAAGTCGTCGATGCCGAGTTCCTCGGGTGTGTGCAGATTATAGCCCGGCTCGGTAAACAGCGGGGGGACATGGCAACGCGCGCACTGCGCTTTATCGTTGAACAGCATCTTCCCTCGCCGCGCTGCGAAGTTGAATGATTGTTCGTTCTCCGGTGATTGCGGGGCCGGGATGGCGAGTTGGTAGAAGTGGAGTGCAGCCAACTTCGCACTGATCACATCGGCGTCATTGCGTACGTTCGCGGAGCCCGCTTTGCCTGCCACGGGAAACTGCGTTGGATCGCTGAGACGCGGATCGTAAAAGGTCCCTTTTCCGTGCATCTCGAGGTTCGCGACGAATGCGTTCCAGTACGTGGTCGAGCCGAATCCGGTCCAGGTGCCGAGGTTGACTCCGGCGAGGCCGAAGGCTGGTGGAATCAGCACGGCCGCCGATTTTCCGTCCGGACGGAAGGCCTTGCCGTCCAGGAATAGTTCTGCGTCGAATTTGCCGGGTCCCCAACTATGCAGGACGGTCCGCACGGTCGCGTCGTCGACCCCAAGTAGTTTTGAGATCACGGACAGGTCGGGGGATAGTGCGACGATTGCTCCGACGTTGAGATCCCGGTTCGCCCAACCATCACGGCGGTGGCCGATACCTGGCGCGAGCGAGTCATCGACCGTGGAGTGGCAGAGCGCACATTGTATGCCCATGGAGCGTAGTTTTCCATCGGCGCCGGAGAATCCGGTGACGCCCACCACCGCATTGAGGTTGAGCAGCGCAACGGTGGTTGCTGGATTGGACAGGTCGACGGTGCCGTGCTTTATGCCCTCCACGACCGATTCGGGTAACGCGTCGATATCGACCTTTAAACCAACGGCTAACGCGGCTTTCGGGCTAACGCCTGGTCCCACGCCTCCTTGGTTTGCTCCGGCGATCGCCTGGTGAAGTTTGAGGGTGTCGCCCCAAAAGGCTTCATCGCCAAAGGTGTCGAAGCGGAAGATGCGCCTCCCTCGTTTCAACATGGCTTGGGCGTTGTCTGCAATCGGGTCCTTCGACTGTCCTTGTGCGGCAACCTCGCTATTCAGGAACAGGTTGGCAATGCCGCCCGCCGCCAGAACCATCAGTACAGTGGAGACCTTCTTGTCGTCTCGCATGCTTCCTCTCCTTTCCCGGTGTGAGAACGTGCCGGGCCACGATAGAACGGTGTTTGCACCTTTGCCTGTTTCGTTGTGTCGCCTGTAAGGCGTTGTCGTCAGTTCGACGACAAGTTCACGAGCAAAACTCCCGGCTCAAGCGAGCGAGCGCGAGCGCGCCGAGCGACAGTCCGAAGTCACGGAGCGCGACGTCGTAGTAGTTCTGCAGCAGCAGGAGGTTGATGATGATGCCCCAGAGCCACAGTGCCACGACGTACGCTCCGATGCGGGGCTTTACCGCCACCAGTAGCCCGGCGACGATCTCGATGATGCCGACGGCCAGCATGAGCCCGTGACCGCCCAGCGGCGACAGGTTCGCGATCACCGGTGCCAAATATACGTCCCAATTGACGAGTAGGTGAAAAAACTTATCGAATCCGGCGATCACGGGCGCGGCCACGAAACCGATATGGAGGATCAGGTAGGCCTGGTGCGACGGCGTGGCTGTTGCCGGAGCGCTGTTGCGGCCGCTGCTGATAGCGTCCGCCTCACCAACGAGGACTGATCTCGTCATCGAATTTGTTCTCCTTTTTTGCCGGTCGTTGTTCGTCCGGCACAACTACAGAGTCGCGGGTGCACGATTGGTTGCAGGCCAAAGTCTGGCGCCTCCGAGAATCGGCGTCGAACCTACTAACGGGAAGCCTGGGGGCTCTCGAACGAGTGCCGGTAACTTTTTGCGAACAGCTTGCTCTGTACCTCGTGAATAGAGGGGTGCGCACGAAACGCACGCTTGATCAAATGTCGCGCTCGGGCTATCGCGCGAAGCAGATTTGGAGGAAGAATCGAAATGGCATCCGCCAAAACAGTCGTTCGAGCGACGCGTTCGAAGCCGGCGGAGCGACCAGTTGCTCCGTTGATTAGGGAACTCTTGGAACGGCTTGGGGAGGATCCCCGGCGTAACGAGTTATGTCGGACGCCGGAACGAGTGGGAGAGGCCCTCCGGTTTCTCACGAGCGGTTACCAGATGGACGTGCATCGGATCCCCAATAGCGCGTTGTACGGAGCGCAGTACGACGAGATGGTGGTGGTGCAGGACATCGAGTTCTTCAGTCTGTGCGAACACCATATGATGCCGTTCTTCGGCGGGATGCACGTGGGCTACCTGCCGAATGGCAAGGTGATCGGCCTGAGCAAGATTCCTCGCATCGTGGACATGTTTGCGCGGCGGCTGCAAATTCAGGAGCGTTTGACGCAGGAAGTGGCGCAGACGATTCAGGATGTCCTCGACCCGCTGGGGGTGGGTGTCGTTTGCGAGGCGAGACACTTCTGCCTGATGATGCGTGGCGTGGAGAAGCAGCACTCGAGTGCGATGACGAGCGCCATGCTCGGAGCGTTTCGCGACCGCAAGGGGGTGCGGGATGAGTTCCTGGCGCTGGCGAACTACCGCGGGGGCTGGCAATAAGGAGTAGTGGTTGGTACTCGATTCGCCGTGCGCTCGGCGAGCGGTGGCATCCTGTTTACTGGCGCGGCGTGAGGGTCGCGATGCGCTGCATCACTGCACGAACGACGCGATCACAACGATGCCCCATGAACGCGTAGGTTTCCGAGAGCGCCGGGCCCATCTGCCCTTCCAGATCACGCCGTAGCAGCGCGCGCGAGCGATGCAGGCGCGTCTTTACCGCTTCCTCGGTAAGGCTCAGGCACTCCGCCGTCTCCATCGTGCTCAGACGTTCCACTTCGCGGAGCACAAACACCGTGCGATATGCTTCCGGCAGGCGCTCGACGGCCAATCGCAGCGCTCTGCCGAGTTCGCCGCGAATCGCTTGTTTCTCGGGATCGTCCAGATCTGTCACGCCGCTTTGCGCTTCAGCCATGATCTCTCCATCCTCATTCTCCAGAGCCATCAATCGCTTACCTTTTCGAAGGCGGGCGAGCGCTTCGTACAGTGCGATCTTCGTAACCCACGTCGAAAACGCCGCTTTCCCGGCGAACTGGTCCAAGTGTTCGAAGGCGCGCACCCACGCCTCCTGCAACACATCCTCGGCGTCCGCATCGGCCACTATCACGGACCGGATCGCACGGAACAGCCGCTGGTTATGGCGGCGCATCAGGAGTTCGAACAGCATGGTTTCGCCAGCGCGCACGCGCGCGACGACCTCTTCATCGGATAGAGACTGCCACTCTTCGAGCACGTCACAAGTATAGAGCCGCGAAGGCCATAAAGGTGACAGCGCATATCGTTGCAGTCAATTCGACGGCTGAGATTCGGCACAGCGTATACAGTTGCCAGGACGCCACACTGGCGAGGGAGTGCTCTTGCGAGGCCGAAAGTTTGTTGCGTCCCGTGACTCCGTTATGACTCCATTCGCAGTGCTTCCGCGTGCAAGTCTTTGAATTCCTTGCGCTTTGGTAGTGCTCAGGATACTCAGTGACGCTCGATAGACGAAGTCGCAACGTTTTCCCAAGCTGAACGTCGCGGGTTGGAGTCCCGTCTCCCGCTCCAACAACCCCAAGGCTTCGGCCGGCAAGCCGAAGGATTGGGGAAGGCTGCCCGCCATAGCTCGAAGAGCGAAGGAGGGCTTTCCGAAGTCCGGACGGTCTCATCGTCTTCAGCCGCAGAACTGAAGGCGTCCAGGAGTCGCAGAACCTCCCATCCCCACGGAGGTTCCGTGCAGTACGTCTACCTCATCCAATCACAATCCCACCCCAGCCAACGCTACATCGGCCTCACGAGCGACCTCAAGTCCCGCCTCGCCAAACACGACGAAGGCGGCTCTCCCCACACAGCAAAATTCCGTCCCTGGAGGCTGAAATCCTGCATCGCCTTCGAAACCCACGACCAAGCCGCTATCTTCGAGCGCTACATCAAGTCCGGCTCCGGGCGGGCGTTTGCGAACGGCATCCTTGGGCATTTCCGGACACGAGTCCTGCTTGCGGGAGTTTGAGTTGACTTAGGGAGCGCTCACTGTTTCGTGACGGGGAGACACGTCCGGATTCGCCTTGACTCCGGGCGCCACTGAGCCTAGGTTGGGGGTGCGAGGTGCTCTATGCGTTGGCGCTCCTTCAGCTTTCATGGGCATGCGGGGCGGTGGACTTCCTCTCTTTCCAGTTGGCCTCGATATCCCGGTGGGGCGGCGGCTGGGGCTCTGGTGGGGGCCGCGAGCGTGCTGGTGTTCTTCCTGGGCGCTCCGGCGGTGGTGCCGGTGTTCACGCTGGCGGCGGCAGCCTGGGTTCTGCTCGCTTGCCTGAAGGAGGATTGACGGTCCGACGGCCCCGCTACTCCAATCCTGCACCTGGGATTGAACGCTGCGCATCCAAGAGGGTAATCACACCCAGGAGGGATGCATGAGCGAGAAGAAAGTCATAGCGGTGATCGGAGCCACCGGGGCTCAGGGCGGCGGGCTGGTTCGGGCGATCCAGGAGGATGGATCGGGCGGGTTTGCGGCGCGGGCCATCACCCGGGACGTCAATTCGCCCAAGGCCCAGGCCTTGGCGGCGCTGGGAGCGGAGGTGGTGGCCGCCGATGTCGACGATGAGACCAGTATCGCGCGCGCATTCGAAGGCGCCTTTGGCGCTTACTGCGTCACGTTCTTCTGGGACCATCTCTCTCCGGAAAAAGAGAAGGCCCAGGCGGGCGCCATGGCACGGGCGGCGCGCGGCGCCGGACTGGGGCACGTGATCTGGTCGACGCTCGAAGACACGCGCAAGTGGGTCCCTCTGGATGATGGCCGGATGCCCACGCTGTTGGGAAAATACAAGGTGCCGCATTTCGACGCGAAGGGCGAGAGCGACGCTCTGTTCTTGGAGTCCGGCGTGCCGACAACCTATTTGCTGACTTCGTTTTACTGGGATAACTTCATCCAGTTTGGAATGGGGCCGGCGGCGGGGCCGGACGGGGTGCTGGGCATCACCTTCCCGATGGGAGACAAGAAGCTGCCTGGCATCGCCGCCGAGGACATCGGGCGCTGCGCCTATGGGATCTTCCGGGGCGGATCTGAGTACTTCGGGAAGACTGTGGGCATCGCCGGGCAGCACCTCACGGGGACGGAGATGGCCGAAGCACTCACCCGGGTGTTGGGCAGAGAGGTGCGCTACAACGCCGTCCCGGCGGATGTCTACCGCGGCTTCGGGTTTCCCGGCGCGGATGATCTGGGAAATATGTTCCAGTTCAAGCGTGACTTTAACAATGACTTCTGCGGCGTTCGCAGCGTTGAGTTTTCACGCAAGCTGAACCCCGAGCTACAGAGCTTCGACGCCTGGCTGGCGGCGAATCGCGAACGTATCGCGGTGCAAGGCTAAGCACCGGCGGGCGGGCCGGCCTGGTTCGCCTCCGCGCGCAGGGGGATTTCCAGTTTGGGGCACTTGGAATCGTTGCTCTCCACGGTGACAGTCGCGGTCCGGGCTTAAGGTGAGGGGCGAGCAAAGTCACGGACAGAGTGACGCTTTCCCCGGCCGGGATTCGGAACGGGGTTGCCAGTGTCGACAGCGAGAAGGCTGCGTCTCTTGCCTTCCAGCCTTTGATTTCGAGCGGCGCGGGGCCTTCGTTCAGCGACCGCAGGTCGCGCGCGATGGGTGTTCCCGCCGCCACGGCGCCGAAGTCGAAGGGCGCAGGGGAGGCCCCGAGTTGGGGCTTGTAGGTGGTGACGGCCGCGCCGCTGGGGACGACCTCCACTTGCGGCCTCTCTGAATCGCTCGGCTGGAGCAGCAGCAAGCCTGTCTGCGCGCCGATGCGGGCCGGGAGGCTCGATTTCAGGCTCAACGGACCGGTCCCTTCGGCGGCCTGCACGGCCACCGGACTTGAGCCGGTGGAGGCGATCGCAACTCCCACCTGCCTGGGGACGCGGATCAGAGTCTTGTAGAATTCCACGCGCTCCTGGCTCTGCAGGGCAGAAAACTGAACCACCCCAATGGGGCAGGCGGTGGCGGAGGCGGTGTGGTTGAGCTTTCCTTCCACCGGGCCGGCGGGAACCTGGAAGACGAATTTGCCGTTGTTTACGCGCATCGTTGGGCAGCCGGAATCAGCGGGGATCTGGATCTCGGTTTGCGTGGGCATTCGGACGGCTGTGCCGGTGGTGCAGCAGACGGTGACGCATTGCTGATCGACGACATAGCTGGCCTGGCGGCGGACGACGCTACCGGAGAAGCTGGGTTGTGCCGTTTGAGAAGAGGCGTTCAGCGCAAAACGAAGCGAATGGGGGCGCCGCGCTGCCAGGCCCAGATCCAAACATAGATCCAAACATAGATCCAAACCCAGATCCGCTCTCGGGTGGGGCGCTCCGGGAGGCCGTTAGAAGATGAAGCTGAGGCCGCCGCGAATGGCGCGGGGGAACTGGATGAAGTAGAGGCTGCGGCCGTCGGGGGTGGTGAAGGGCAGATAGCCCTGGGCGAGGAGGTTGCGCAGTTCGGCGTTCATCTCCAGGCGGCCCGGCATGCCGCCAACCATGGGGATGGGCTGGCGGACGCTGACATTGAGCCCCATGGCGGGCTGCCAGCGCTGGGTCAGGTACGAGTGGGAGGAACCGAGGGAGCCGGAAGGGGTCCAGACATAAGACGTGGCGACACGGGTGCCGGAGCCGGGCACAATGCCTGTGACGCGGGCGGCGGCCCAAGGCCGGCGTTCCGGAGTGAGGGCGGGACGGACGGTTTCAGAGGGGCCGGCCGTGAGCATGTCGGCGGCGCCGGCCGCGACACCTGCGGTGATGCCGGCGGGCAGGGACTGGGTGACTGAGCTGGAGTAGCCGAAGGCATGGTAATCGCCCAGGTTGAAGATGTAGCTGTTGGAGGCGAAGTCCGGCAGCAGGTCCGGCAGGGCCTGGAGCGTGGCCCCGGAGACGAGCACGGCGGCTTCGCGGAGGGAATCCTGGTAGACCGCGGCGGCATAGGTGCGGGAGCCGATGGTGACGCGGTAGCCAGCTTCCATGGTCTGGTTCTTCTGAACGCGGGCGTGGCCATTGCGCAGGGAGACGCGGGGGAACATGGCCAGGCCGGTGAGGTCCGACTGCAGGGAGGAGTCCGGAGAGATGAGATCGTAAGCCGGGGCGCCGCTGGAGAAGCCGACTTCGAGCGTGCCTACTTCGCCCAGGTCGTAGTTCAGCCGGGCATAGGGGCTGAGCAGGTTCAGGCTCTCCAGGAAGACCACGGATTCCAGCATGGTGCCGTACTGAAGGGAGAGATCGTCGGTAATCTGGAGCTGGTCTCCGACCTTTACCGACATGGTGCGCAGGACCGGCGATTCCACGCCGACGGCCGGGCCGAAGAGCATGGCTGCGCCGGCACGCTGGCGCAGAGAAGCCTGGCGGACGGTGAGTTCCACCTCCGGGCTGGAGAAGGAATCCTGGTTCGCCCGCGAGTAGCTGGTGCGGAACCCGGCGGTGGGCGTGCCCCCGGAGGAGGCGTAGCCGAGATTGCCGGAGAAGCGCAACTCATTGCTGCCGAAAAGGGAGGTGGCCACCGCGAAGGCGGTGCCGAGGTCCGGCTCCGAGCCAAGGGCCGTGGAGGCAGGGCCGTCGCCGGCCGACACCTTGATGACGCCGGAGGTGGATGAGAAGGCGGAGGCGCCGACGCGGTCAGGCGTCGTCGGGAGCTTCCAGCCCGGGGTGAGCCGCAGGACCGGGCGCGTGGCCGTGGAACTGCGCAGCACCCATTTCCAGTCGTCGCTGAGCAACCCGGTCTGGCCGGGCGAGGTGTAGACGAGTTCGATGGAGCTGAACAGGTTGGCGAGCTGGATGTTGAGGTGGCTGTCCATGCCGGCTCGCACAGGGATCGCGCTGCGCATGGCGGGGACGAAGCTGCTGAGGGAGACCCGCACCGAGTAGCTATCGGGGGTCAGGGAGTCGAAGAAGAAGTGGCCTTCGGGGGTGGTGACGGCCTTCTGGACCAGATGGTCGTAGCGGTTGAAGAGTTGAACAACCGCGCCCATCTGGCCGACCCCTGTGGTGTTTCGGACCTGGCCAGAGATGGAACCGAAGAGCTTCAGGTCGGCGGCCCACACAGATGGCGCAACGCCCAATGAGGCGGTAACCAACGCGAGTGCGGCGGAACGGACCATGCCCGGGACCCGGTTATCTCCTTGCACCGCGAGGCTCGACTTTCCCCGCGAGGCTACTTGATGGAAAACTGCGCGCTCTGGGTCAAGGTGGAGTTCTTGAGCTTATCGGTCACCTTAACCTTCAAAGTATACTGCCCTGGTTCCATATTTGCCAGGGGTAGGAGTTTCTCCACGGTGAGCTGGGAGGCGGAGCCTTCCAGCCCGCTGGCGTCCTCGGCAAACTCGAGAACGCGAGAGTTGTCGCTGGTGCGGACGATCTCGTACTCCACCGTGCCATCCGGTTTGTTGGATTTTTCAGCAGGCTGGAAGTTATAGAGCTTCATGTAGATGCCCAACTTCTCATTGCGGGCAAAGCTCTCTCCCATGCGCGGGCGTACCTTGGAGGTGCCGATGACGAACTGGCCCATACCGATGTCTTTCGTCGGGACCTTCTCGATCAGGTCGGCCAGAATGAGGGTGGAGGCGAAGAGCTTATCCTCTTCCATGCGGGGGACGTTGAGGGCCATCTCGTAGTTGTTGGTGTTGCCGCCGATGACGTCTTTGGCGACGACGTTGATGCGGTACATGCCGGGTGGCAGCGGGATGGACTTCTGATAAATGGACGCGCCCTGGGAGACCTGCTGGAGCATGGCGGTGGGAACATCGATGGTGACGACGTCTTCAAAGACGTTCACCACGCGGCGGGCCATGGAGGTGATGCGGGCGTAGATGTTGACCACGGACTTGGACATCTCGCCCTCGGCCTTGAACTGGAGATCCTTGCGGTTGAACTGGAGGGTGATGTTGGACATCACCGTGGAACTCGTGGCGGGGAAGAAGTCCGCGCGGGCCTGCATCGGCAGGAGGTTATAAAGGATGCGCGAGTTGACCTGGGCCTCCAGGTCTTTGAACTTGATCTGCGGCGCCTTCTGGAGGTCGGCGTACTGCTGGAGGCGCTCGAACTGGTTCATGCGGGCGCCCATGGGCTGGGTGCCGGTGCCGAGGCGGGTGCCGTCGGTCCGGCTGAAGCGGTCGGACTTATCGGCCAGACCCATCTGCTCCATCATCGTGAGGCCGGCGCCGGGCACCATGAGGAGGGCGTCCTTTTCAGACGGATCCATGGTCATCCGGTACTCGCCGGTCATGGTCTTGTCGACGAATTCAATGATGATGTCGGTCTGCATGCCGACGTTGGCGAGATAGCGGTAGCGCCATTTCTCAAAGGGGAAGGTGGAGGTGGTGCCGCCGCCCTCTTCCCAAGGCCGCTCGTAGGTGCCGCCGGAGGGGTGGGACTCGATTTCATCGGGCGGGCCGAACGTGATGTAGATCATGCCGCGGTCCGTCTTCCAGCCCGGAATACCGGAGGCGAAGCGCTCATTGGCGTAGGCGATGCGGCGGTAGTGCTCTTCTTTGTATTCGTTTTCCTGGCTATCCGGCGAAGGATCGCGGCGCAGCCAGAACTGCTCGATGTAGGATTCGCGTTCTTCGTCGGTGGTGAGGTTCTTGAAGGCCTTTTTCTCTTCGTCGGTGATGATGTAGAGGACGTCTTCGTTCAGCCAACGGCGGTACGGAGTCTCCAACTCCTTCTTTTGCCGCTCCATCTGCTTCCGCATCTCCTTTTCACTCATCGGCTTGGCGACGGTTTCGCGAGGAGCGGAACTGGAACCGGACTGTTTCTTTTTCTGGGCGGCGGCGGGCGAGGCCAACAGGGCCAGGACCGTTAACAAAGAGAAGAAATCGTTTCTCGACATAACGTTACGTGTGGCGCTCAGCCATTGGACGACGGTCGTTACCCAGAGGATGCACCATCCTCAGTTTAACCCAAATCCGAGTAAGAGACGTATCGGAAGAGGGGCCGGTTTCAATCGGCGGAGGATGCCTCCGCCTGGGCGCCAAAGGGAACGAACTCCTCGCCCGAGATGCCGGAGGCGAAGGGCGAGAAGTTCGTGTTGGTGTCGTAGACATCGACACCTTCGGCCCGCTTGAGCGAGTTGACGACGAGGTAGGTGAGGGGAGTGGCGGCGGCCTCGTAGAGGACCTTGGCGGTGTAACCGCTGACGATGAGGTTGGCGATGGTGGCCCAGGACTCGCGGCCGGCGAAGGCCAGGGTCATGATCACGACGGAGTCGACCAGTTGCCCGACGGCGGTGGAGCCGATGGTGCGGACCCAAAGGGCCTTGCCCTTAGTCCAGACCTTCATGCGGGCCATCACATAGGAGTTGGCGAACTCACCAGCCCAATACGCGGCCAGGCTGGCCGCCACCATGCGGGGCACAAAGCCGAAGACGGTGGCGAAGGCCGCCTGATCCTGGAAATCGGGGGCCGGGGGCAGCCAGACCACCAGTATGCCAAAGGCGGCCATGAGGGCCGAGCCGAAGAAGCCGAGCCAGATGGCCCGGCGCGAGCCGGCGTAGCCGTAAACCTCGGTAAAGACGTCGCCAAAGATATAAGTGATGGGGAAGAGCAGTTGCGCGCCGGAGACGCGGAACGGCCCGATGGCGCAGATCTTGGGCCCGATGAGGTTCGACACGAGCAGGACGGTGACGAAAATGACGATGAGGGTGTCGAAAAAGCGGAAGGCGTGGGTGGGACGCTCGAATCGGGACAGCGGCCGGACCTGGGAGACCATGGACAATTAGATTCGCGCGGCCGCGCGCAGGAGGCAACAAAGAGCGGCGGCCGCGGCGGAACTACTGCTTATCGAGGACGAACTTGAGTTTGAAATCGCCCTGCGGGGTGCTGAGTTCGCTATCCACGGTGAGTACCTTGCCGTCGGCCGACAGGCTCCAGGATTCGGAGGACTTGATCTCCATGCCCTGGACTTCGCGCTTGGAGAGGACCACAAGCTTCTCGTCCTTCCAGGCTGGCGTGACCTTGGCCTCGCCCGCGCCCGCCTTGATGGTCTGTTCCTGGCCGTTGATGGTGTACTCGACGGTGGTGGTGCGCTCATTGCCGCCCATGGATTGGACGGTGGTGATCTTGATGGCGGGGTCCTTGTGGTCGATGGTGCGCTCGAACTTCTCGGGACCCTGGGGCATGGGGCCGAAGTCGCTCTTAGCGGCGTTGATCTTCCAGAGGCCGGAGTAGTTGGGCTTGTCGGCGGCGAAGCAGAGTGCGGCGGCCAGGGCGGTGAGCGTGAGGAGGCGGCGGGTCATTCAAGGACTCCTTCCTTTCAAGGAGGCGTAATCAGGATAACGCAAAGATCAAGCCGGGCCGCAGGAGGAAGGGCGCCACCACGCCGCAGAGATTGGAGAGGGGCAGGACGTCGTCGTGGACGGGGAGACCCAGCGTGGAGCGCATGAAGCCGCGGCGGGAGAGGCAGCGGGCGTGCAGGCCGGGATACTGTGATGCGAGCCGGGCCTGTAGCGCGCCATCGGCCAGGACGTAGCCGTCCTCCATGCGGGCGGAGTAGAACGACGGATGCGAAGGGATAACGTCGGACTGCATCACCATGCCGGAGCGGAGGATCTCCCGCGAGCCGGCGTAGGCGGGCGAGGAGACCCACTCATCGAGGTGGATGAGGTGGCCGGCGTTGAGGAAGACATGGAAGGTGTCGAAGGGGAGCCGGGAGTGAATGGCTTCGTGCAATGCCGCGCCGGTGCTGCCGATGTGCAGCGCCTGAAACCAGGCGGCCATGGCGTCGAAGTAGGGCGCGGCGAAGTGCTCGATGTAGCCCTGGGCTTCGGAAGGCAGGTCTTCCGGGCCTTGCGCCACCCAGCCGCAGCGGCAACAGTTGGCGCCCCAGTAGACGATGCCGCAGGAGAAGCGTCCGCCGAGGGTGACGCGTTCGCCGCGGGCGCTGGCCAGGCTGACGCGGTTGTTGCCGCACTTGAGCGTCATGTGCGCGCCGAGCGGGACGCCCGGGTATTGGGCTTCGCGGAGCAGGTCGAAATCGAGGGCGCCGGGCTGGATGGCGCTGAGGACGCGGGCCATGCCGTCTGAGGCGAGCGTGTTGGTCCACTCAAAGTAGGCGATCTCTTCGGGCGCCGCGGTTTGGCGGAATTCGATGAACGGGGTGGAGAAGTTGGTGACGTTCTCGTAGCCGGCGGCGAAGCGGAAGGCGTCCGCAATGTAAGATGGCGCGTCGATCTGCTCCGGCGTGGAGTAACTCTTCCAGCCGGCGATGCCGGCGCGGGAGTGCGCGGAAATGCCTTCGGACTTGAGGATTTCGTCGAGAGGGCGGGAGGCGTCTTTGGGCTGGCCGGGAAGGGAGAAGTGCTGGAAGCGCTCGGTGCGGATGATTCCGGCGGCGACGGGCGGCGCAGCGGGCAGGTAGCCCATGCACTCGTTGCCGGCGAGCAGGAGGGGCGGGTTGTCGAGACCGACGAGGAGGAGGGCCTCTTCAAAGCGGGGGTCGAAGCCCGTGAGCCAGGCGAGCGAGGCGAAGTGTTCGCGGTCGGCGTAGACGGCGGCGTGGGTGAGACCGTCGCGCTGGATGCGCTGGCGGAGCAGGTCGAGCCGGCGCTGGTATTCGGCCAGGGGGACGCGCCAGTCCGGCGGATTGGCGGCGGCGCCGAAGGCGGGGCGTTCGATGGCGGTGAGGCGTGGGGTCATGCTTCGAAGATCATGGCGAGGAGCGTGCCCCAGGCATCCTGGGAGAAGCCCAGTTTGCGCTGGAGGCTGAGCCATTCCGGGCGTTTGGCGGCGAGGCCGGCGAGGGCAGGGAAGTAGGCGCGGACTTTGGCGGGATCTGAGATCTGCTCCTTCTTCCACTCTTCGGGATGTTCGAGGAAGCGGGCGGCGTAGGCGACGGAGGTCAAAACACCGGAGCCATCTTTTGTTTTGAAGTTCCAAAGGTCGGTGCCGCGGAGTTCGGCGAGGCGACAGAGAACGGCGAAGCCATCGAGGTTCATCGAGGTATAGCCGAGGCTCTTGGTGCGGGCCTCTTCGGCGGGGGCGGAGCCGTCGGGGCGGAGTTGTTTGGGGACGAGGGAGTCGCGGTGGAAGGTGTAGGCGAACTGTTCGGATTTCGAGTCGCCGCAATAGATGGAGTAAGCGGCGACCTGGGCGGCCCACCAGGTGGAGTGGTTGTTGCCGTTGTCACGCTCGTCAATGCCCTTCTTGCTGGTGGTGAGCCACTGGACGTATTGGGAAAACCAGCGCTTGAGACCCGCGGAGATGGCGGGGTTGGGGAACGATGCGTCGAGGAGCGCGGCGGCCTGGGCGCACCAGATGAGGGGGCGTGTATCAATGATGCCGATGCCGCGGCCGGTGGTGACGCCGCGGATGGCCTGGCCGAACTCGAGGTTCGGATTCATGAAGGTATCGGGCTGGAGAAACCAGACGTCGATCAGGCGCCAGGCGCGCTCGGAGGCGGCCTTCTGCTTCAGGAAGCAGGCCGAAAGGGCGAGGAGGAGGACGGTGTCGCAGAGGGCGGAAAGATCGTTGTCGTTGGCGGTGAAGCGATCGGGGTTCACGACGCCGTCGCGGCGGATGTAAGGGCCGTTGGGGTTTTGCGGATTGGGCCACCAGTAGGGGCCTTCGCTGAAGAAGTCGTGGAGTCCGGCTTCGCTGAGGCCGGTGGGGCGATGGTAGGTGACGGACCAGGGTCCGCGGGTGAGGGCGGAGGCGGCCCGTTCGGCGAGGCGCGGGTGGGGTTTGATGCGGGCCGCCTGTTCCGGAGAGAGCATGAGCAGCGGCGCGGGTGGCGCGGCGGAGAGACGAAGGGCCGCGCTGGAGAGCGCGGCCCGGGTGAGGAAGGAACGGCGGTTCATGCTACTTCGCCAGAGAGCGCTGCAGGTGGCTGCGCGACTTGCTGTAGGAGAAGTAGACGACGAGCCCGACGAGCATCCAGACGACGAAGGCGATCTTGGTGAGCCGGTCGAGCGAGAACATGAGCAGGAGGTTGAAGAAGACGCCGAGGACGGGCACCAGCGGAACCAGCGGCGTGCGGAAGGGGCGCGCCAGATTGGGGTGCGACTTGCGCATGATGATGATGCCGATGCAGACCAGCACGAACGCCCAGAGAGTGCCGATGGAGGTGAGGTTGCCGAGCTGCTGAATGGGGGTGAAGGCGCCGAGCAGGGAGACGAAGATCATGAGGAGGATATTCGATTTCCAGGGGGTGGCGAACTTGTCGTGGAGGTCGGAGAACATGCCGGGCAGCAGGCCGTCGCGGGACATGGAGAAGAAGACGCGGGACTGGCCGAGGAGCATGACGAGCATGACGGAGGTGAGGCCGGCGAGCGAGCCGAGCTTCATCAGGAAGCCGAGCCAGGGCACGCTCTTCATGTGGTCGACGGCGACGGCAAGGGGCGCGGCGACGTTGAGTTCCTTGTAGTTGACGACGCCGGTGAGGACGATGGCGTAGAGGATATAGAGGATGGTGCAGACGATGAGGGAGCCGACGATGCCGATGGGCATGTCGCGCTTGGGATTCTTGGCTTCCTGAGCGGCGGTGGAGACGGCGTCGAACCCGATGTAGGCGAAGAAGATCTGTCCGGCGGCGGCCATGACGCCGGTCCAGCCGAAGACGCCGAACTCACCGGTGGTGTTCTCGGGCAAAAACGGGGTGAAGTTCTGTCGGTTGATGAAGAAGTAGCCGATGCCGATGAAGAGAATGACGACTGCGAGCTTGACGGCGACGATGGCGGCGTTGAAGCGGGCGGACTCCTGAATGCCGATGATGAGAATGGTTGAGATGACGAGGATGATGAAGACGGAGGGGAGATTGAGCAGGCCGGGTGTGGCGTCCCATGGGGAGTGTACGAGGCTGCTGGGCAGTTCGACTCCGAAGGAGTGGAGGATGGATACGAAGTAGCCGGACCAGGAGACGGAGACGGTGGCGGCGCCGATGGCGTATTCGAGGACGAGGGCCCAGCCGATGATCCAGGCCAGGATCTCGCCCATGGTGGCGTAGGCGTAAGTGTAGGCGGAGCCGGCGATGGGGATCATCGTCGAGAACTCGCTATAGCAGAGGCCGGCGAAGGCACAGCCGACGGCGGCGAGCATGAACGAGTAGACGACAGCGGGACCGGCGTGTTGGGCGGCGGCGACGCCGGTAAGAGAGAAGATGCCGGCGCCGATGATGGCGCCGATGCCGAGGGCGATCAACTGTCCCGCGCCCAGGGTTTTTTTCAGAGCGTGGCCGTGGGTATCGCCACCGGACTCGTTCAGGATCTTCTCGACGGACTTTCTTGCGAAGACACTCATGCCTCAGACCTCATTTCCTTGCGGCGCCACAGGAAGTAGATGGGGACGCCGATCAAAACCAGAATCAAGCCAGGCCAGGTATAGCTCGGCTTGTAGATCAACAACAGCCCTTCGATGACGCTTGCGACGGCGATGTAGATGGCAGGCAACAGGGGATAGCCAAATGCACGATAAGGGCGCTCCAGGGCGGGTTGCGTGCGACGGAGGACGAAGAGCCCGGCGATGGAGAGAATGTAGAAAAGCAAAACAGCAAAAATAACATAGTCGAGCAGGTCGTTGTAGCGTCCGGTGAGAGTGAGGACGCAGGCCCAGAAGCACTGCACCCAGAGAGAGACGGTGGGAGTGTGGCGGACGGGATCGACACGTTTGACGGCCTGGAAGAAGAGGCCGTCCTGGGCCATGGCGTAGTAGACGCGGGCGCCGGAGAGGACGAGTCCGTTGATGCAGCCGAAGGTGGAGACCATGACGGCGGCGGCCATGACGGCGGTGGCGGCGGGGCCAAGGATCTGGGCGATGACGGCGGTGGCGACGCGGTCTTCCGGGGCGCTCATGATGGCGGCCAGGGGCAGGGCCATGAGGTAGACGAGATTGCAGCCGAGATAGAGCAGGCTGACGACGCCGACGCCGAGGGTGAGCGAGAGCGGCAGATCGCGCTTGGGATTTTTGATCTCGCCGGCGGCGAGGGTGACGGAGTGCCACGAGTCAGAAGAGAAGAGCGCGCCGACCATGGCCACGCCGGTGAGGCGGATGATGTCCCAGGCGTTGCCGGGCATGCGCCAGAAGTCAGTGAAGTTGGCCTGAATGGCCTCGGGGCGGCGGCCGAGGAAGATGCCGAGCGCGATGAGGCCGAGCAGGGCGCCGACCTTGGCGATGGTGAAGACGTTCTGGACGATGGCGCCGATGCGCACTCCGCGCGTGTTCACCCAGGTGAGGAGCACGATGACGGCGATGGCGACGGCCATCTGTGTCGTGATGGCGAAGGGGCCGATCTCGAGCAGGCGCGCCTGCGTGGAGACGCCGGGCGCGAAGTAGCCGAGGAACTTGGCAAAGGCGACGGCGACGGCGGCGATGGTGCCGGTCTGGATGACGGTGAAGAAGGTCCAGCCGTAGAGGAAGCCGTAGAGCGGGCCGAAGGCTTCGCGGAGGTAGATGTACTGGCCGCCGGCGCGGGGCATGGCGGCGGAGAGTTCACCGTAGCTGAGCGCGGCGATGAGGGTGAGCAGGGCGGTGAGGATCCAGGTGGCCATCATGAGGCCGGGCGACTGCACCTGGCGGGAGATGTCGGCGGAGACGATGAAGACGCCGGAGCCGATCATGGAGCCCATGACGAGCGTGGTGCCGTC
>JARKQJ010000137.1 GCA_029973955.1 Paludibaculum sp.
GAGGGGGCGCGGACTTGGGCCGGTGCTTGCGAGAGGTGGCAGCGGCGCAGTGGCTGGAAGGAGGGAGAGGCGCGAGGGGACGCGGACTTGGGCCGGTGCTTGCGAGAGGTGGCAGCGGCGCAGTGGCTGGAAGGAGGGAGAGGCGCGAGGCGGCGCGGACTTGGGCCGGTGTTTGCGGGCGGTGGCAGCCGCGCAGTGGCTGGAAGGACAGAGAGGCGCGAGGGGGCGCGGACTTGGGCCGGTGCTTGCGAGCGGCGGGGCGGATGCGGTTGGAGGGCGATATACTCGTCGCAACATGCTTCCTGCTTATCTGTCTAAGGCCGTGCCGAATCCGGCGGCGAACCGGGCGCCTTGGTATCGCAATACGGCTCCGAGCTACGCCGGGGTGTTCCTTTGGATCGCGTTCTACAACTCCATCGCTCAGGGGACCATTACCCAGGCCGGGCTTGGTGTGTGCCTGCTCGGGCTGGTTGTGGCCGGGCTGCTGAGTTACGGGCTCTATTACTTCGTTCCGGCCATGCTGGGGATGAAGACCGGCCATCCACTTTACGTCGTCGGCAGCTCCACGTTCGGAACCAAGGGCGGATACCTCATGCCCGGTTTGCTCATGGGCTTGCTGCAGGTGGGCTGGTTTTGCGTGGCTACGTTCTTCTCCGCCAAGTTCATTCTCTCGGGGTTAAGGATGGAGGCCGCTCCGAGAAGCGTGCCGTTTATCGTGGCTGGCGTCGTGTGGGGCTATGCCATGGCGTTCATCGGCGTGAAAGGCATCGGCTATGTGGCCAAGGTCTCCACCGTGCTGAACTTCATTCCTCTGCTCATGATCGTGCTCGTGTTCGCGAAGACGTACGCAGGTGTCGGGCAGTATGCTCCGCCGGTGGAGAACTCCTTCGGCGCGTTCACGATGGTGCTGCAGATCGTCATCGGGTTCTTCGCCACTGCCGGCGCGGCGGGCGCGGACTTCGGCAGCAACAGCCGGAACGCTGGAGACGTGAAATGGGGCGGGCTGGTCGGCATCGCCCTGGCCGTGCTGATCGCGGGCGGACTGCCCATGCTGTCGGTGGCCGGAGCGAAAGGGCTCAACCCGGCTTTAAGTTCGCTGCAATACGACGCCGTGATTCCTTCGATGGGCGGCGGGCTGGCCTCGGCGATGTTCTTCCTGTTCGCGATCGCTTCGATTCCGCCCACCTGCTTCTGCGCGTTCATCGCGAGCAACAGCTTCTCCACCATGCTGCCGGGCATTCCGCGCATGACTTCCACCATGGCTGCGGTGACGGTGGCCATCGTGCTGGCGGTGACGGGCGCGGCGGAGAACCTGATCGGGTTCTTCAGCATCGTCGGGGCTTCGTTCGGTCCGATCTGCGGGGCGATGGCGGCGGATTACCTGCTGAGCGGCCGGAAGTGGAATGGGCCTCGCGAAGGGGTCAATTGGGCGGGCTACCTGGCCTGGGCGGTCGGGTTCTTTGTGGGAATCCTGCCGTTCGTGCCGGCGTTTGCGGGTGTGAAGGATTATGTTCAGCCGGCCGCGCTGTATAGCTTCGTCGCCGGATTTGTGATCTATGCGATTGCCGCCAAGGCAGGGCTGCAGCCGAAGACCGTTGCGATGCAGTGAGCGGCGGCGCGGGCCGGGCTCACGGCTTGGGGCGCTTCAGGAAGAAGGCGTGGTCCACGTAGCTTTCGGGCTTGTACTGGACAGAGACCATTTCCCAGCCTTGATCGCCCAGTTTGGCGAGCGTCTTACCCATCACTTCGGGCAGCCTCCAGGCCAGAGATCGGCCTGTTTTGTTCACCAGGATCTCCTCGGTCTCCTCTTGGATGCCCTTCTCCGTGAAGTAGCGGATGTAGGCGACGAGCCGTCCCTGCGTGCCGTCTGACGCATCGGCGCCCCAGACGTAACAGTACTCCCACTTCTGGACAGGTTTGCGCGGAGTTTCCGATTGGGCCGGGAGAAGCGTCGCTAACGCGAAAAGGAGGGCGGCGGCGGTTTTCATGCCGCCATTTTACGCCCTCTATTTCCTGAAAGCACTATGCGCCGTATGCGGCGGCGAGCTGTTTCCTGACGAATTCCAGGTCTTTGCGGATGGATTCGAGGTCTTCGCCGCCGGGGTATTCCTGGTGGAGGGAGAGCGGGCCGGTGAAGGCGGCTTTGGCGTAGGCTGTGAAGAACTCGGGCCAGGGGACCATGCCTTCGCCTAGCGGGCACCAGATGTTGGCCCATTTGCCGTTCTTCTTGCCCCAGTAGAAGTCCTTGATGGCGGACATCTTCAGGCGGGGGAGAGCGATATCGAGCGAGACGCGGTAGTTGAAGAGGCCGCCTTCGATGACGGAGTGGCCGGGATCGAAGTAATAACCGCCGTCTTTTTCCGGGCAGCCGGTGAGGATTTCGCGGTAGTCCCAGATGGCGCAGCCGACGTCGGCGCCGGAGTGGTTGTGGAGGCCGGCGGTGAGCCCGTAGTTGGAAGAGAGCGCGACAAGGCCGTGGAATTTGGCCTTGCAGGCGGCGATGGTGGAGAGGACGTTGGGCTGGTCCTTCTTATAGGTCCAGTAGCCGATTTTGTAGAGCGGGATGCCGCACTTCCGCATGGCTTCGAAGGTGGGTTTGGCGGCGGGGTCGTCCGCGCTCTTGAGGTCGGTGGTGACCATGGGCACGGAGAGACCGTGTTTGCGGATGGCGTCGACGGCCTTGGGGAGGTCTTCGGCGACACGCTCGGGCAGGACGTGGCCTTTGGGACGGACAGTGAGGTCGATGCCTTCGAAGCCGAGATCCTTGGCCTTGGCGCCGAGTTCGTCCCACTGGAACTGGGCCATGTGCTTCGAGAAGACGCAGAGGGTGGGCCGTTTGCGGGGCTGCGCGGCACTGATTTGCGCGGAAAGCGGCAGCGCAGCCGTGGAGAGGACGAAGTGGCGGCGGGTCATGAGGGGTTACCCGAGTTTGTATGGCGCGCGGTACTGGTAGCTGAGGAGCTTATTGGCCGCGGGGTTGTTGGTGAATTTTTCGGCCTTGGCGTCCCATTCGAGGTAGCTCTTGGTGCGCAGGGCGATGTGGCCCATGATGCAGGCCGAGGTGGAGAGATGGCCGTCGAGGACGTCGCAATTGCACTTGGCGCGGGACTTGACGCAATCGAGGAAATTGCGGGCGTGGGGATAGGTTTCGGCGAAACCGTCACCGGCGGTCTTGGGCTCCATGGCCGGTTTCTTGGAGGGGCCGTAGCCTTTTTCCAGGCCGCGGTTGAGAGGGGTGCGCTGGCCGAAGAGGACTTCGGTGGTCTTCTCGGGGACGACCTCCCAGCGGCCGCTCTGAAGGTACATCGTGCCTTTGGTACCACGGATTTCGAGTTCGCTGTTTTTGGCGTTGGTGGGGGCGCCGTTGGCGTTGTATTGGGTGAAGACGACGAGGGTGTCGCCGTAGTCCCAGAGGACCTCGCAGGTGTCGGGGATCTCGCGGTTGTCCTTGATGGCGTACTTGCCGCCCATGGCGACGACAGACTTGGGCGCATCCTTGCCGAGGCACATGCGGATGAAGTCCATGTAGTGGACGCCGAAGTTGGTGATCTGGCCGCCGGAGTAGTCGTAGAACCAGCGGAAGTTGTAGAACGTGCGGTTGAGGTTGTAGGGGACCTTGGGTGCGGGTCCGAGCCAGGCGTCCCACATGGCTTCGTTGGGCGGCGCGGCGTTGGGCGCGTTGCCGATGCCGTTGGGCCACTCGTTCTGGACGTGGTAGCCCTTGGCGACGGTGACGTGGCCGAGACCGCCGTTACGGATGAATTCGGCGGCGTCGCGGAGGGATTGGACGCTGCGGCGATGGATGCCGACCTGGGTGACGCGCTTGGTTTCGGCGGCGACCTGGACCATGCGGCGGCCCTCCGAGATGGTGAGCGAGAGGGGCTTTTCGCAGTAGACGTCCTTGCCGGCGCGGCAGGCTTCGATGAACATGAGGGCGTGCCAGTGGTCCGGGGTGGCGACGACGACGGCGTCGATCTCTTTGTCGTCGAGGAGTTTCTTGTACTCCTTGTACTTCCTGGGCGTGGCGCGGGACTTCTTGATGGCGAAGTCCATGTAGTCTTCACGGAGGTCGCAGACGGCTGCGGTGACCTGGTCTCCGTGTTCCAGGAAGGCGTCGTGAACCTGGTCTCCGCGGTTGCCGAGACCGATGTAGCCCATGCGAACTTTGTCGTTAGCGCCGAGGATGCGGCCATAGCTGAGGGCCGTGGCGGCGAGAGCGGTTTTGGAGAAGTCGCGGCGTGTAGTCATATTGGATTTCACCTCAATATATCCTGAATGTGATGCCATCCAAGATTCTACTCACTCTGGCGCTAACTGTCATGACAATTACTTCAGGTTCACCGATAGAGGTCCACGGGCACCGTGGCGCGCGGACGATGCGGCCGGAAAACACGCTGCCCGCGTTCGAGTATGCGATCGGGGTAGGCGTGGACTACCTGGAGCTGGATCTGAACGTAACCAAGGACGACGTGCTGGTGGTGTCGCACGATTCGCTGATCAACCGGAAGATCTGCGCGGGGCCGGAAGGGGAGACGGCGATCCGGAAACTGACGCTGGCCCAGGTGAAGCAGTTCGACTGCGGCGGGACGAAGAATCCGGATTTCCCGAAGCAGCAACTTGTGCCGGGCACGAAGATTCCGACCTTTGACGAAGTGCTGGCGCTGGCGCCTAAAGGAAAGTTCAAGTTCAACGTGGAGACGAAGAGCGACCCGAAGAAGCCGGAGCTATCGCCGGAACCGCGAAAGTTCGCGGAGATGGTGGCGGCGGCGGTCCGGAAGCACAAGCTGGAGCAGAGGGTACTGGTGCAGAGCTTCGACTGGCGGACTCTGCACGCGATGAAGGAGATTGCGCCGGAGATCCAGTTGTCGGCGCTGTACGGCGGGCTGCCGAAGGAGTTTACGGTGATCTCGAAGGAGGCGGGCGGGACGCAGGTGGTCTCCGTCCATTACCTGCTGGTGACCAAGGGAAAGGTGGAGAGTGCGCACAAGGCGGGGATCCAGGTGGTGCCGTGGACTCCGAACGAGGAAGGACAGTGGAAGCGGCTGATCAGCGACGGCGTGGACGCGATCATCACGGACGATCCGGCGGCGCTGATTGAGTACCTGAAGAAGAACGGGTTACGCTAGCCTTCATTGGCTTCGCAACTGATCGTTCACGAAGACTTTGAATCCGCGGCGCTGGGCGGGCGGAGGACGGTGGTGGTGTATCTGCCGCCGGGTTACGCGCGGGACACGCGGCGGTTTTATCCCGTGCTGTACCTGCACGACGGGCAGAACGTCTTCGACGGGCGGACCTCGTATGTGCCGGGGCAGTCCTGGCGGGTGCGGGAGTCGGCCGACGAACTACTGGGCCGGCGGAAGATGGAGCCGCTGATCATCGCGGCGGTATACCACGGCGGGGAGAACCGGCTGATGGAGTACACGCCGACGAAGACGCGGAAGCTGGGGGGCGGTGGACTGGCGGCGCACGGGAAGATGATGGTGGAAGAGCTGCGTCCGTGGTTGGCTGCGCGGTACCGGGCGCTGCCGCACGCGCGGCACACGGGGCTGGGCGGATCGTCGTTGGGCGGGCTGGCGACGCTGTGCCTGGGGCTGGAGCATCCGAAGGTATACGGGAAGCTGGCGATCCTGTCGCCGTCGGTGTGGTGGGACCACCGGGTGGTGCTGAAGAGGCTGCAGGCGATGAGCCAGCCGCAGCGGCAGCGGATCTGGCTGGACATTGGGACGGCGGAAGGGGATGCGCCGTTCGGCTCGACCCGGGATGTGCGTTTACTCAAAGCACTCCTGGTGACGCGCGGCTGGCGGGAGGGGCGAAATCTGTACTATTTGGAAGTGGAGGGGGCGACGCACTCCGAGGCGGCCTGGGCGGCGCGAGTGCCGGAGATGCTGGAGTGGCTGTACCCGCGGGCACCCCGGTAGCCAGTGTTAAACATTATTTAGGTTTGCGCCAGATCCTAGCTTGTTGTGATTAACTGTAAGGCAATGAAACCCGTCCTATTCGCAATCCTGGCTGTTTTGCCGTTGTGCGCGCAGGTGAAGTTCAACAAGACTCCTGAGCGGATCGAGATTCAGATCGATGGCAAGCCCTTCAGCACGTTCTATGTTGGGGGCGAAATTCCGAAGCCGTTTCTGGCCCCACTGCGGAGCGCCGATGGCGTGGTGGTAACGCGGCGGTTCCCGATGGAGAAGGTGGAGGGCGAGACGCGCGACCATCCGCACCATCGCGGGCTGTGGTTCACGCATGGCGACGTCAACAAGATCGACTACTGGATGAACGAGTTGAACGCCAAGGACAAGAATCTCCATGGTCTGGTGAAGCTGGAGAAGGTGCAGCAGGTGAAGGACGGCAAGAAGTCCGGCACGATCAAGGCCTCTTTCATTTGGGAGACGGAGAAGAAGACGCCGCTGTTGCGCGAGACGCGGACGATGACGTTCTACTCCGACCCGAAGCTGCGGATCATCGACTTCGACGCGACGTTGACGGCGTTGGACAAGGCGACGTTCGGCGATACGAAGGAAGGGTTCTTCGCGATCCGGCTGCGGGATGAACTGCGCGAGGCGAAGGGCACGGGCAAGATGACCAACGCCGAAGGCAAGACGACGATGAAGCAGGTGTGGGGTGCGGCTTCGCCCTGGGTGGATTATTCGGGGACGCTGGAAGGCAGGAAGATGGGCGTGGCGATCTTCGACAGCCCGCTGAGCTTCCGGCATCCGACCTACTGGCACGCGCGGGACTATGGCCTGTTCGCGGCCAATGCGTTTGGGCTGCACGACTTCCTGCGGGACAAGACGAAGGACGGGAGCTACACGCTGGAGAAGGGGAAGAGCATGCGGTTCTTCTACAGAGTGGTGATCCATCCGGGCGACACGTCGGAGGCGGAGATCGCGAAGATGTACGACGCGTGGGTGAAGTCGGCGAAGAAGTAAACATCAGGTTTGGCAATATGGCCGGCGCGGAGGTTCGCTTCCGCGCCGGTTTTGCTTTTCTGGGGAGATTCGCCGGCACCTGCTTCACACACGGGGATGACGCGCGCCTGACGTACAATCGAGATGAATCGAGACGAGCCGATGAGCGGTCCGCTGGAAGCAAGAGGGGCGGTCCGGCCGGGGCTGGACAGACCGGCGGGGGCGACGAGCAGTGCGCTATGGTTCGGTCTGGCGGGGTTGCTGCTGCTCTTCGCGGGCCTGGCTGCCGACACATTCCGGACACTCAGGAACGTAGACGACGCCGGCAGGGGCTTGCGCATGGAGACGCGGCGCCGGGATGGGCAACTGGACCGGTTGAGGGCGGACATCTACCGCTCGTCGACCGTACTGCGGGACCACCTGCTGGAGCCGGACGATCGGCGAGCCATGGCTCAGAAGGCCGAGTTGGAGCACCTACGCGGGCAAATCTCCGAGGATTTGCGCTCGTACGAGCAGGAGATGCCGCCAACGGAGAAGGAGGCGGTCCGCCAGTTGAGGCTGCGGGTGGAAAGCTATTGGGCGGCGATGCAGCCAGCGTTGTCGTGGAACGCGCCGGAAAGAAGGGCCGCCGGCGGACGGTTTTTGGTGGACACGGTGATTCCCTTGCGCACGGAGATGGTGGAGCTGACGCGGCAGATCACGAGATTGAACGAGCGTGATCTGGATGCGGCAGAGGAGCGGGTTCGGGCCGTGCAAACGCATTTCCGCAATCGAATGGCTGCTACGTCCGCGGGCGCGCTGGTGCTGGGACTGCTGGTGGGTGGGGCGACCATCCGGCGAGTGCGGCGATTGGAGGCGGAGACCGCGGCGCGGTTTGAGGAGGTGGAGGAGGCGCGGCTGGAATTGCAGAATCTTTCGGCGCGGCTGGAGAGCGCACAGGAGGAGGAGCGAAAGAGGATCGCGTGCGAGTTGCATGATGAGGTCGGCCAGGGGATGTCGGCGATGCTGGTGGAGTTGGGCCGGGCGGAGGCCGCTCCGGACGGAGCGAGCCGGGCGGAGCGTTTAGCATCGGCGCGCAGAATGGCGGAGTCGAGTGTGGGGATGGTGCGGAATCTGGCGTTGAAGCTGCGGCCGTCGATGTTGGACGATTTGGGTCTGGTGGCGGCTTTGCGGTGGCAAGGCAGGGAGATGGCGCGGCGGCACGGCCTGGCGGTGAAGATGATAACCGATGACGTGACAGACGAGCTGCCGGAATCCTACCGGACTTGCCTGTACCGCGGCGTGCAGGAGGCGTTACACAATTGCGCGAAGCATGCTCATGCCGGGCAGGCGCGGGTGGTAGTCCAGCAGGATTCCGAGGGTGTTTCGGTGACAGTGCAGGATGACGGGGTCGGTTTCGATCCGCGGGAAGAGAAGGGGATGGGGTTGTTAGGAATGGAAGAGAGAGTGAGGCGGCTGGGGGGCGAGTTCTCGATCGCTTCGAGTCCAGGAGGAGGGACAGTGCTGGCGATCCGCCTGCCGCTGCCAGCCGGCAAGCCGGCCGAATCGGAGAAGCGAGGATGATTCGGATCGTCTTGGCCGACGATCACGCGGTGATGCGCCGGGGCTTGCGCCTGGTGCTGGAGGAGCAGAAGGACTTCGAGGTGGTGGGGGAGGCGAGCGACGGGAGGGAGGCGGTGAGCCTGGCAGAGAGATTAGCGCCGGATGTGGTGGTGCTGGACATCTCAATGCCCCATCTGAGCGGGATTGAGGCAGCGCGGCAGATCAGCGCGAAGCAGCCGTCTCCGGCGATTGTGGTGCTGAGCATGCATGCCGACGAAGCGTACGTACTGCGTGCGCTGAAGGCTGGGGCGCGCGCGTATTTATTGAAGGAATCGCCGGATACGGCATTCATCCAGGCCGTCCGCGCGGTGAGCGAGGGCAAGGCGTACTTCAGTCCGGTGGTGAGCCGCCTGCTGGTGGAAGACTATGTGAGGCAACTGCAAGCCAGGGATATTGAAGACAGCTACGAGTTGCTGACTCCGCGGGAAAGAGAACTGCTGCATCTCTTCGCAGAGGGCAAGAGCAACAAAGATGTGGCAAAAATGCTGAACCTGAGCGTTTACACGGTTGAGACGCATCGGGGGAACCTGATGGAGAAGTTGAATCTTCACAGCGTGCCGGAACTCATCCTGTACGCGGTCCGGAAGGGCGTGATCTGCTGAAGGCGGGGCAAGAATGGGGGGCTCCGTCGCGGGACGCGCCAGGGTGCTGAAGTATCCAGATCGCCCATGCGGCGCGGACAGTGCGGAGCACTGCGTCGCGCTCCAGCGGAACACGCAAGAGGTCGAAGCCGCCGCACCTGACCAGTTCTTCCCAGAGGTTGTTGTCCACATGAGGCGACAGAAGAAGAAGGCAAGGGCGCGGCGAAAGGCGGGAGAAACGGAGGACGGCGGTGCGCCAGTCTTCATCCTTCATGCCGCGGTCATAGAGGATCACGGGGAAGGGGTCATGCAATTGCGTGGAGAGAGCGCCGGAGGTGGAGGATTCGACCGTCAAGCTCCAACCGGCATTCCGAAAGATCGAGGGCAGTGAGGACAGGCCGGGCTCCTCGCCGAGGACAGCCAAGGCGCGCGGCAGCGCCATCATTGGGACGGCTGGAGGCGTATGCGACACGGATCGCTTACGCCACGATCCAAATTTCACCGCCAGCCGGGCCAACATCTTCGGCACGCAGGGTCTCCCTTCGTGTGGCAATTCGAGGATAGAAGGAAGAGCGGCGGGAGGCCATACTGGCGGCGCAGTAGAACGGCACTCGCCGGGAGGGGATCTGTGACCGAGGAGTCAGAAGCCGTAGCTGTGCGGATCGAAAGACCTTTGAAAATACCCTCTAGAGGGTAGTAGCAGCGCCTTGTTCGAAATCGTCTTAGCTTGCATGGCAACCATGGACGCGGGTGAATTGCCAAAGTCGATGGGTCAAGGAGAGGGCTATGACGTATCAGACACTGGGCTGGAGATTGCTGGCAGCGGGATGTTCCGCACTGGCGGCGATGAGTGCTTTTGGAATGACGGCAAGTCTGAAACCATCGGTGGAATCTACCGCGCCGGTTGGCGAGATGGTGACGTTCCAGGCAGTTGTGAGCGATGCGGCGAGTTCGAACCTGTGGTACAGGTTTCGGGTTCGGCCGGCCGGCGGAGCGTACGGCATGGTTCGTGATTACGGACCGGTGGATACGCTCGATTGGACGGCAGCGAAGCACGATGGAGTTTACGAAGTGGAGGTATCGGTCCTTAACAGGAAGAACGGCGAGGAAGCGAATGCGACTTCGGTGATCCAATTCAAGTCCCGGGTGACGAACGGGCAGCCGGTAGTCTCACCAACGGCGAATGCGTTGGTGTTTTTGTATAGTGCGGCGGAGTGCGCGAGCGGGTCGCGGATGCGGGTCCAATTTCAAACGAGCGGGGGGGCCACGCAAAATACTCCATACATGGCGTGCACGCCGGGAAGAAGCATGAACTTCTATCTTGCGGGGCTACTGGCGGGCGGCACGTACCGGGCGCACCACGTGATCGATACGGGTTCGGAATTCGTCACGGGGCCGGAGGTGGCGTTCACGGTGGGCAACGATCTGCCGCCGCTTTACAAGGACACCATTGTCGTACCGAGCCGCCCAGGCGCGTCGAATCCGATTCTGCTTGGGGGGCCCTTGGGAGGGCACCCGGTGGCGAACGACCTGGCGGGCAATGTCATCTGGTACGGGCCGGAGGGCATGACCTTTTTGACGTGGGTGGCGGCGGGAGGAGAGTTCTGGAGCATTCAGGAACAGGCAGGGGCCGATCAATCCCAGCAGATCGTGAGGAAATACGACCTGGCGGGCATGACGTTGCTGGAGACCAACGCGGCTCGCGTCAGTCAACAGTTGGCGGCGATGGGCAAGCGTCCCATCACGGGCTTCCATCACGAGGCGAGGCCGGTTGCCGGCGGGCGCGTGGCCGTGCTGGCCGGAGTGGAGCAGATCCTGGAGGACGTGCAGGGGCCTGGAGCCGTGGACGTGCTGGGCGACATGATCGTGGTTCTGGACAAGGATCTCAACGTGGTTTGGACGTGGGATGCCTTCGACAATCTCGATGTGTATCGCACGGCGGTGCTGGGTGAAACCTGCCCCAATGCGGGCTGTCCGACTTACTATTTCGCGGCGACGGCAAAAGACTGGACGCACGGAAACGCACTGCAAGAGACGGCGGACGGCGAACTGCTCTACTCCGCGCGAAACCAGGACTGGCTGGTAAAAATCTCTTACGACGGGGGGAATGGCGACGGGCACGTTGTGTGGAAGTTGGGCCTGGACGGCGATTTTGACATCCTCTCGAGCGATCCATACCCGTGGTTTTCGCACCAACATGACGGGAAGTTCGAAATCGGCGATCCGACCAGGCTGATGGTATTTGATGACGGCAACACGAGGGTTGCAGAGATGCGGGGCGGAAACAGCCGAGGGCAGGTGCTGCAGATTGACGAGCGGAACCGGACGGTGATCCCGGTGTTGAACGCCGATCTTGGGGTGTATTCGATGGCGGTCGGATCGGCGCAGAGGCTTCGAGACGGGAACTATCATTTCGATGCGGGTTTCGTGTCTGAAAACGGAACGATCGACTCATACTCCTTCGAGGTAGACGCGGCAGGGCGGATCCAATACGAAGCGCACCAGGATGTCATCCTCTACCGAACGTTCCGGATGAGTGACATGTACACACCGAATTAGGAGAGATCCGAAACACAATGAGACGGCGAAGCTTCATCAAGAAGACGGGAGTATCAGCCTTGACGCTGGCCACCAGAGCGCCGGCTGCTCCAGTGGTCCCGCCGAACTTCGTGGTGATCCTGGCCGACGACCTGGGCTACGGGGATCTGGGATGCTACGGCTCGCGGATTGCGACCCCGAACCTGGACCGTATGGCGACGGAAGGTGTTCAATTCAACCAGTTTTATGCGGCGAGTCCGGTCTGTTCGCCATCGAGGGCGGCGTTGCTCACGGGGCGATACGGTGTGCGCTGCGGAGTCCACACCGTATTTTTCCCAAACGACACGAATGGACTGGCGCTGAACGAAGTCACCATCGCGCAGATGCTAAGACCGGCGGGCTACAGGACCAAGTGCGTGGGCAAGTGGCATTTGGGCAGGCCGGCGCCGTACTTGCCGACGGCGCGAGGATTCGACGAATACTACGGCATTCCGTACAGCAACGACATGGAGCCCTCGGTGCTGATGCGGGATACGGAGGTGATCGAATCACCGGTGAATCTCAGCACGCTCACGAGGCGGTATACGGATGAGGCGGTGCATTTCATCCGGCGGTCGCGCAGCTCCCCGTTCTTTCTGTATCTGCCGCACACTTTTCCGCACATCCCCCTGGCGGTGTCGCCGGATTTCGCGGGCAAGTCCGGGATGGGGTTATATGGCGATGTGATTCAGGAACTGGACTGGAGCGTGGGGCAGGTGCTCCAGGCGCTGCGGGAGAACGGAGTGGACGAGAACACGCTGGTGTTTTTCACCAGTGACAATGGCCCTTGGTTTCAAGGCAGTCCGGGGCGATTGCGGGGACGAAAAGGCGACACGTTTGAAGGGGGGATGCGAGAACCGTTCATCGCACGCCTCCCCGGCAGGATCCCCGTTTCGGGAGCGGTGCGGCAGAGCATCAGCCCCACGAGACAAGCGAGGAGAGTAGATGCGATGGCTTCGACGCTGGACCTGCTGCCCACGATCGCAGGGTTTGCGGGCGTGCCGGTGCCGCGGAACCCCTTGGATGGGGTAGATATCGGGCCGCTGCTGCGGGGAGAAGTGAAGGATGTAGACCGTCCGCCATTCCTCTATTTCTCGGGCTGGAATTTGCAGTGCGCCCGCCTCGGCCCCTGGAAGCTGCACATGACTCGCAACAACGTCCCGGCGTATACGGCGGAGCCGAAAGTCGGGAACTACAACCTACGCCTGCTCAACCTGGAGTTGTATGACGTGGATGCGGATCCCGAGGAGGCAGACGACGTTTCGGCGCAGAACCCGGCCATGGTCGCGGACATCCAGCAGCGAGTCCTGCAGATGCTGCCGTCCTTTCCCGCGGAGGTTCGGGCCGCCTGGAACAGGACGCAAAGCACGCCGGTGTATCCGAACGAGCCGGGGGCATACCCGACTCCGATCGTGCCATGAAGCTGTCCCGCACGGGACTAGGGCCTGTATGCGGCGAGGGCTTTCGGGCTGCACGGCTTTCTCGAAGGAGGGGAGCTAACCGTCGCCACTCAGTGGTTAGCGGGTGAGGCGGACCAGCTTAATGTGGGCGGTGGCTCCGGCGAGGATCTCGATGTGATGGCGGGGGACGGAGAACTCGCCGGACAAGAAGCGGAGGATCTCGGCGTTGGCCTTGCCTCTTTCAGGGGCGGCGGCGACACGGAGCTTGATGGAGCCGTCGGAGAGAGTCTCCGACCAGGCCGTCTTGGGAGACTTGGGGATGACCCGCAAGTGGAGGGTGAGCTTACCTTCTGCCTGGAGCCGGGTGTGGAGCGGGGTGGTGTCCATGGGCTAAGGGAGAGTGAGGGTTTCCATTTCGCCGATTTGGAGCTGCCAGTTCGGGTTGGGCAGTTTGAGGGGCGGTTGGGGGGTGTAGTCCTCCCCCAGGAAAAAGACTTTGCCGAAGGCTTCGAGACGGCAATGGCCGTTCTTGGGGATGGGCTGGCGCTCGAGGTCACGGCGGGAGAGGCACTGGGCGCCGATCTCGGCGATGTCGTTGAGGCGCGTGCCGCGGGGGAGTTCGATGGTGGTGCGGACCCAGCCGGAGCGTTCGATGTAGTCTTTGCCGATGCCGGTGGCGGAGCCGGTCCATTGGCTGGAGCCGCGGCGGCGGATGAGGATTTGGATGGCGGCGCGTTCGGAGGCGACTTTGGCTTCGACGATGAGGTAGAGACGGGGGTCGGCGATCTGATCGCCGCCGGGCGTGGCTGGGGGGCGGAGCTTGTCTTCGCGGATGAGTTCCTGGGCGGAGATGCGGTAGGTGAGGGGGTTCTGGTCCATGACGATCTCGCGGGAGGCCTGGGTGAGATCGGCGAAGACGGGGACGAGCTGATAGCGGATGGGTGTGGGGCCCGCGGGAGCGGCCTCCACCATGTTGTTGTCGGTGACGGGGACGAGGATGGGATGGAGGGCTTCGCGGCGGCCTTCGTAGGGGACGTCTTTGTGGTCGCGGGTCTGGATGAGGGTTTTGGCGGGGCGGCCCTGGGGATCGAGCCAGACGCGGTAGAGATACTCGATGTCGGTGGTGCGGCCCCAGCGGGCCATGAGGTCACGGGTGGATGTGCCGCCGTCTTCGTTGGAGAAGATGACGGTGTATTCGAGCCAGGGGCCGGAGTCATCGGCGCCGCGGGTGTAGTAGGCCGTGAGAGGGGTGTCGGAGAAGCGGCCGACGGTGTTGGCGCGGGGGAGGAGGATGGGGGCGTGAGCGAGGGGGAGGAAGCGGGGGTCCGAGGGGAGGATGGGTTCGAAGCGGGCGGAGACGATTACGAGGGGGGAGGCGGCGGCGGAGAGTTTGGGATCGCGCTCGATGCGGAGGGTGTGGGCGCCGGGTTCGAGGCGGCCGAGGAAGACGGTGTAGGTGTGGGGTTGGGGAGTTCCGAAGACGGTGACGTGCTGGGTGGAGGATCGATCGAGGGTGAGGAGGGCAGTGGCGGCCTCGCGGCCGGGGATGGACCAGTCGGAGCCTGGGGCGGAGAGGGTGAGTTGGGCGATGACCTCAGCTTCGGCGGGGACCTGGAAGGGGAAGTCGCGGGATTGGGCAGAGACGAGGAGGGGGAGGAGGAAGAGGAGGGCGAGGGCGCCAATGAGGCGGGCGAGGGTCTTGAGGAGCATTTCGGTGCGGATGGGTTTGGCGAGGGTGGCCTGGATGAGCTGGGATTCGGGGGCGGCTTCGAGTTCGTGGGTGCGGCCGGAGAGGACGGCGATGGGGAGGTTGGGGTGGAGGTGGCGCAGGGCGCGGATGAGCTGGAGGCCGTCGGCGACGTGGGGGAGGCGGAGGTCCATGAGGACGCAGTCGGGAGGGGTGGAGCGGGGCGAGAGGGCTTCGGTGGGCGAGGAGGCGGGGGCGACCTGGTAGCCGGCTCGTTCGAGGATGATGCGGCGGAGCAGGCGTTGATCTGGGTCGTCTTCGACAAGGAGGATGCGAGCCATGGCGGAGGGATCAGTTGTCGAATTCGATATTGGCGATGACGAGTTGGGGGAGCATCTGATTCCAGCTCTCGGGGACGTTGTCGAAGGGGAGGCGGAAGGAGCGGGTTTCACCGGGCTGGAGGGGGCCGGCGGCGGAGCGGCGGACGATGGCGACGCGCTCGCGGAGGACGAGCTGGCCGTAGGGATCGGTGAAGACGCAGTTGATTTCGACGAGGCGGAGGGGGCGGTTGCCCTTGTTGGTGAGTTTGCCGGTAATTTCGAGGAGAGTGTGCTTCATGTAGCTCTCCTTGGCCTGCATGCCGACCTCGGAGAGGCCGAGGTTGCGGACGTAGGCTTTGGCTTCAGGGCTGAGACCGGCGGGTTGGGTGGAGGGTGCGGGGCCGCGGAGGAAGAAGAACCAGACGGCGGCGCCGAGGAAGACGGCAATGGAGAGCAGGAGAAGATTGCGGGCCTGGTTGGAGGCTTTGGGTTGCTGGACGGAATTACTGGCCACTGACTGTCATCTCCCCGATGAGGATGGTGGGGCAGGCGACGGAGCCTCGAAACTCGAGGTCGTTGCCGATGGCGTCCACCTGTTCGAACATACGGCGGAGGTTGCCGGCGATGGTGATCTCATGGACGGGCCAGGCGAGCTGGCCGTTCTCGATCCAGAGGCCGGCGGCACCCCGGGAATAGTCACCGTTCACTATATTGACACCGGAGCCGAGCAATTCGGTGACGTAGAGGCCGTTTTTTACGCTGGAAATGATCGATTCGGGGGAGTTTTCGCCGGGTTGGAGGAAGAAATTGCCGTGACCGACGCCGGCATTGCCGGTAACGCCGCGGGAGGCGGAGCCGGTGGTTTGGAGGCCGAGCTTGCGGGCGGTGTAGGAGTTGAGGAGGTAGGAAGAGAGGCGGCCGTTTTCGAAGACGACGGTGCGGCGGGAGGGGACGCCCTCGTCGTCGAAGGGGGCGGTGCCGAACAAGCCGGGGAGGGTGGCGTCGTCGATGACGGTGATATTGGAGCCGGCGGCCTGCTGGCCGAGGAGGCCGGCGAGGTAAGAGGATTTGCGGTAGACGGAGTCTCCGGAGATGGCGGAGAAGAGGTGGCCGAGGAGGGAGCGGGCGACGCGGGGCTCGAAGACGACGGGGACCTTCTGTGTGGAGGCCTTGCGGGCGCCGAGGCGGCGGAGGACGCGCTGAGCGGCGGTGCGGCCGATGAAATCAGGGGATTCGAGGCCCTCGATGGCACGGGCGCTGGAATGCCAATAATCGCGTTCGCGGCGGCCTTCGAAGGTGGCGACGGGGACGGCGGAGAGGCCGCAGGAGGAGGAGCGGTAAGAGGAGAGGAAGCCGAGGGAGTTGGCGAAGGCGCGCCAGGAGGTGGCGGAGGAGAAGGAGCCGCCTTCGGAGTTGTCGATGCGGGGGTCGAAGGAGAGGGCGGCCTGTTCGGCATCGCGGGCGAGTTCGATGCGGCGGGCGGGATCGAAGGAGTCGATGGAGGGGGAGAAGAGCTGGAGGTCGCCGGGGAGGGCGCCGAGGGTGGAGGGATCTGGGAGGCCGGCGTGGGGGTCCTCGGTGGAGATTTGAGCGAGTCCGGCGGCGGAGGCGACCATGCGGGCGAGGCCGGATTCGGAGAGGTCGGAGGTATAGGCGGAGCCGACGCGCTGTCCGAAGAGGAGGCGGATGCCGGCGGCCTGGGAGCCGGCCTCCTTGAGCGTTTCGACCTGGCCGAGGCGGACCTGGGCTTCGAACTCATCGCCGGCGGCGACGGTGGCCTCGGCGGCGGAGGCGCCTTGGGCGGAGGCGAGCTGGATGAGGCGGGCGGCGATCTGTTCGTAGTGGTTCTGGGGGCTCATGCGTTGCCTCCGACGGTGAT
This sequence comes from Paludibaculum sp., assembly GCA_029973955.1. Classification (GTDB taxonomy): domain Bacteria; phylum Acidobacteriota; class Terriglobia; order Bryobacterales; family Bryobacteraceae; genus Paludibaculum. Next base: position 16,952 of record JARKQJ010000137.1, read on the forward strand.
GCGGTCGATTTTGAGGGTGGGGATGCCGACGCCGACGGGGACGGACTGGCCCTCTTTGCCGCAGATGCCGACGCCTTCGTCGAGCTGGAGGTCGTTGCCGACCATGGAGACGTATTTGAGGGCTTCCGGGCCGTTGCCGATGAGGGAGGCGCCGCGGACGGGGCGGGTGAGGCGGCCGTCCTCGATGAGGTAGCTTTCGGTGGCGGAGAAGACAAAGTTGCCGGAGGTGATATCGACCTGGCCGCCGCCGAAGGTGGCGCAGTAGAGGCCCTTCTTGACGGAGCGGAGGATTTCGGAGGGGTCGGATTCGCCGGCGAGCATGTAGGTGTTGGTCATGCGCGGGAGGGGGATGTGCTGGTAGTTTTCCCGGCGGCCGTTGCCGGTGGGCGTGTTGCGGAGGAGGCGGGAGGAGAGGCGGTCGTGGAGGTAGCCGCGGAGGACGCCGTTCTCGATGAGGACATTCTCCTGGGAGGGGACGCCTTCGTCGTCGACGTTGAGGGAGCCGCGGCGGGCGGCCATCGTGCCGTTATCGACGACGGTGCAGAGGGGAGAGGCGACCTGCTGGCCGATGCGGCCGGAGAAGGCGGAGACCTCCTTGCGGTTGAAGTCGGCTTCGAGGCCGTGGCCGACGGCTTCGTGGAGGAGGATGCCGGGCCAACCGGGGCCGAGGACGACGGTCATTTCGCCGGCGGGGGCCTCGACGGCATCGAGTTGGACGAGGGCCTGGCGGACGGCTTCCTTGGCGAATTTGGCGGCGAGGTTGTTGGAAGTGAAGTGATCGAGGCCGACGCGGCCGCCGCCGCCCTGGTAGCCGTGCTCGACGCGGCCGTCGGCGGCGCGTGCGAGGGCCATGACGTTGAGGCGGGCCATGGGCTGGCGGTCGTGGGCGAGGCGGCCGTCGGAGGTGGCGATGAGGATGTGCTTGATGGAGTCGGCGAAGGAGGCCTGGACCTGGAAGACGCGGGGGTCTTCGGCGCGGGCGGTGTGGTCGGCTTCGACGATGAGGGCGACGCGGTCAGCGAGGGAGGATTCGGCGGCGGGGTGCGGGACGGGGTAGAGGTTGGGGGCGGAGATGGCGTCGAGCGGAGTTTCGACGATGGTGGCGGGTCCGGCGGCGATGCAGGCGGCGGTGCGGGCGGCCTTGAGGATGCGGTCGGAGGAGAGGTCGTCGGAGTAGGCGTAGCCGGTGCGTTCGCCGGCCAGGACGCGGACGCCTACGCCGAGGGTGACGCCCTGGGTGGCGGACTTGACGATGGATTCGTCGAGGGCGAGGGAGGTGGATTCGATGTACTCGAAGTACAGGTCCGCGTAATCACCGCCTTTGGAGAGAGCTTCGTTGAGGTAGCGGTGGAGGTCGGTGGTGGTGATGCCGAATTGGGTGGCGATCAGGCTGGTGGAGAGCCCCATGGTTTTAGGGTAACAGGGGGCGGGTGGGGGCCCGGGGACGTCTATACGGCATCTACGGGGGGCGGGTCGGGGGGAGGGTCGGGGGAATGCCTCAACTCCATACGGCGTTTACTCCACATGGCATCTATTCCGCACGGCATCTACTCCGCACGGCATTCACGGTGGCCCCGAGGCTGGCGCCTCGGGGGAATATGGCCTCAACTCCACACGGCCTCAACTCCACATGGCTTCTACTCCACACGGCCTCAACTCCACATGGCCTCAACTCCACATGGCCTCAACTCCGCATGGCTTCTACTCCACACGGCGTTTACTCCACACGGCTTTTACTCCACATGGCTTTTACTCCACATGGCGGCTATGGTGTATTTACGGTGGAGGCGGTGCGGGAGATGGCTCGGACCAGGCGGCGGTAGGGGATGTCGGCCAGGGAGGTGAAGGGGAACCAGTCGGCGTCGCGGTAGGAGGAGTAGTACCAGCGGGCGAGGAGGGAGATGTGTTCGGAGCGCTGGCGGAGGGTGAGTTTGGGGATTTGGAGGGTGGGGAGGAGTTCGCGGAGGCGGCGGTCGAGGGGGATGGCTTCGGCGGAGGTGGCGGCGACGGGGAAGTGGACGGGTTCGGTCCAGGCTCCCTGGAGGAAGAAGAAGAGCTGGACTTCGCCGGGGATGGGGCTGGGGGAGACGGCGGCTCCGGAGAGGGAGCCGAGGGGGGCGACGAGGTCGTCGCGGAGCTTGAGGGTTTGCTCGATGCGGAGGTAGCGGGCGTGGAGGTGCTGGGCTTGCTCGAAGTCGAGGTCCTGGGAGGCGCGATCGCGGGCGGCGGAGATGGGCTCCAGGAGGGAGTGGCCCTGGGAGGAGAGGAAGGAAGAGAGGCGGTTGGCTTCGGAGCGGTACTCTTCGGGGCCGACGATCTGCTGGCAGGGGCGGAGGCACTTCATCATCTCGCCGTAGATGCAGCCGGGGTGATCGGGGGAGGGGGCGAGGTCCTCCTGGCAGCGGCGGACCTGAAAGAGGTCGAGGAGGTCCTGCTCGAAGCGTTCGGCGGAGGCGCGGGTGCGGAAGGGGCCATAGTGGAGGGATTGGGAGGCGGAGAGGCGGGTGGAGACGGTGGTGCGGGGGAAGGGGTTGGAGAGAACGACCTTGACGAAGGGGGCGGGGCGGAGTTTGAGGAGTTTGGGGTAATCGTCAGGGAAGTGGGTTTGGGCGAGCTGATAGAAGGTGAGAGCGGAGGCGAGGCGGGAGGGGGTGAGGTGGTAATCGACGCGGGCGGCGAGGGCGTGGAGGTTGAGGCGGCGGGAGGAGGAGGAGGGTGGGGAGAGGAGGCGGGCGAGGCGGCGGCGGAGGCGGGCGGTGCGGGCGAGATAGGGTTGGCCGTGGTGGAGGTGGATGAGAAAGACGGCGGGGGCGTCTGGGATGGAGGAGAGGTCGAAGGGGGGGAGTGCGGTCATGAGGCCACGAGGATATTGTAGCGGGCAGGAATGAGGGTCGCTTGCGCAGGATGGGGCGGATTTGCTACCAATTTGGGATGCTGTTCGCGTTTGGCAAGAAAGACGCGGGCATGAGAACTCGGGTGTCATGAAGAAGACAGTGAAGAATCCGGAAGGCAAGGCCGGGGCGCCGGGAGGAGAGATGTCCTCCAAGGCGCACACGGAACTATTTGGGAAAGCCATGAAGCTGTTCTCAACGGGGAAGTATCGGGAAGCGGCACCCCTGTTTGAAGAAGCGGCGAGCGGCCCGCTGATGTCGGTGAACGAATCGGCGGAGATGTACCGGCGGATGTGCGAGAAGCGGATGCAGGCGGGGGAAGTGAAGCTGCAGACGGCAGAGGAATACTACACCTACGGGGTGAGTCTGCTGAACGCGCGGAAGTGGTCCGAAGCCAAAGGGCCGTTGGAGACGGCGGTGGCCAAGGGTGGTGAGCCGCATCATCTGTACGCGCTGGCGCTGGCGGAAGGGATGACGGGCGGAGTGGCGGAAGCGGCGCAGCATCTGCGCCGGGCGGTGGCCGGGGACGGTGCGATTCGGAACATCGCGAGGAGCGATGTGGATTTTGCTCCGCTGATGGAGCATGCGCAGATCCGGGAGGTCCTTACGGGCGAGGCGGTGGGCGGCTAGGGCCGTGCCCAGGCGCACACAAGCGGAGGCTGGAACGGCGGGGCGACCGGCCGGCGCGCCTTTGCGAGTGGTGGCCATTGGCGGCGGGACAGGCCTCTCGACGGTTCTGAAGGGACTAAAGCAGTACGTCCCGGGGATGAGGTGGGAGGCGAAGGCTCCGGCGGTGGAGCTGACGGCGGTGGTGACGGTGACGGACGATGGCGGGAGTTCAGGGCGGCTGAGGCGGGAGTTGGACATTCTGCCGCCGGGGGACATCCGGAACTGCATGGTGGCCTTGTCGGAAGACGAGGCGTTGATGACGAAGCTGTTCCAGTACCGCTTTGCGGGCGGGCGCGGGTTGAAGGGGCACAGTTTCGGGAACCTATTTCTGGCGGTGTTGACGCAGATCACGGGGGATTTTGCGAAGGCGGTGCAATTGAGCAGCGAAGTGCTGGCGATTGCGGGGAGGATCTATCCATCGACGGCGGCGAACGTGACGCTGCGGGCGCGGCTGACAGATGGGCGCGTGGTGGAGGGCGAGACGCGGATCAGCAGAAGCCATGCTCCGATTCAGCGGATCGAGCTGCATCCGAAGCGGGTGAAGCCGATGGAGGAGACACTGGCGGCGATCCGGCAGGCGGATCTGATCACGGTGGGTCCGGGGAGCCTGTTTACGAGCGTGGTGCCGAACCTGCTGGTGGAGGGGATTCCTGAGGCGATGGAGCAAAGCAAGGCGTTGAAGGCGTGCTTTGTGAACCTGATGTGGCAGCCGGGGGAGACGAACGGGATGTCGGCGTCGGACCACGTGGCGGCGGTGTTCGAACATGCGCAGCGGAAGGTGGTGGATTGCGCGGTGGTGAATACGGATCCGATCAGCGATGAACTGCTGGTGCGGTATGCGAAGCAGCGGGCGCTGCAGGTGACGAACGACTTCGTGAAATTGGAGCAGTTGGGGGTGGAGGTAGTGGCGTTGCCGCTGCTGTCGAAAGGGGAGAAGGTGCGGCACGATCCGGAGGCGACGGCGCAGGCAGTGGTGGAACTGGCAAAGCGGGGGCGGCGGCGGCGGCGATCGGGTGGATCGAAGAGAAATTAGCAGAAACGAGGAGAACGGCGATGAGCAGAGACGTGTCGGTGGTGATTCTGGCGGCGGGGTTGGGGACGAGGATGAAGAGCAGCCTGGCGAAGGTACTGCACCGGGCAGGCGGGGCATGTCTGCTGGAGCACGTGATTGAGGCGGCGAAGGAGATTGCGGCGCCGGAACGGATCGTAGCGGTGGTGGGGCACCAGGCGGAGCGGGTGAAGGCGGCGGTGGAGGGATTGGGGACCCGGTTTGAGGTGCAGACGGAGCAGAAGGGGACGGGGCACGCGCTGCGGGTATGCGGCGGGCAGAGAGGGGTGAGGAGCGGGCGGCTGGTGGTGTTGTATGGAGATTGCCCGCTGCTTTCGAAGGTGACGTTGCGACGGCTGCTGGAGGAGCACGAGAAGGGCGGGCGCGCGGCGACGGTGATCACCACGCTGCTGGCGGACGCAACGGGATACGGACGGATTGTGCGCGACGAGGCGGGACGAGTAGCGGCGATCGTGGAGCAGAAGGCGGCGACAGAGGAGCAGAAGAAGATCCGGGAGATCAATTCAGGGATCTACTGTTTTGAGGCGGAGGTGCTGTGGCCGTACCTGGAGAAGGTGGAGCCGAATCCGGCGTCGGGCGAGTACTATTTGACGGATGTGGTGGAGTTGATGCGGGCGGCTGGCCAGGCGACGGTGCCGCTGGTGGTGGAGGACGCGAGCGAGATTCTGGGGATCAACACGAAGGTGGAGCTGGCGGAGGCGGACCGGATCTTCCGGGAGCGGAAGGTGAAGGAGTTGATGCTGGCCGGAGTGACGATTGAGAGGCCGGATACGGTGACGGTGGATGTGGGGGTAGAGGTGGGTCAGGACACGGTGATTGGGCCGATGGCGCAGTTGCTGGGGAAGACGACGGTGGGGAGAGGGTGTGTGGTGGGGGCGTCGGCGATTGTGGAGAATGCGCTGTTGGAGGACGGGGCGAAGGTACACGCGTTCAGCTTTGTGCAGGATTCGAAGCTGGGGGCGGAGGCGGAGGTGGGTCCGTATGGGCGGATGAGGATGGGCGCCGTGCTGGAGGATGGGGCGCACGTGGGGAACTTCGTGGAGTTGAAGAAGACGCGTTTGGGGGCGGGATCGAAGGCGATGCACCTGGCGTATCTGGGGGATGCGACGATCGGATCGAATGTAAACATTGGGGCGGGGACGATCACGTGCAACTACGACGGTAAGAAGAAACACCCGACGGTGATTGAGGACGGGGCGTTCGTGGGGAGCAACTCGACCCTGGTGGCACCTGTGGTGGTGGGGAAGGGGAGCTATGTAGCGGCGGCGAGCGTTGTGACGAAGCCGGTTCCGGAAGATGCATTGGCGGTGGGGCGGGCGCATCAAATCAATAAAGAAGGGTGGGCCCAGCGCCGAAGAGAGAACAAGGCGTGAGAATCCCGCGCCTTGCCACGTACTATGGATTATGTAGGCTGAAGGTTGAAGGAAAGTATAGATTTCAAGCGCGAGGAGTGTGTCTGAGATGACAAAGGTCCTTTGGATGGCCGGGGTGTTCTCTCTGGCGGCGATGGCGGGCAGCGGTGTGATTGGTGTGGCGGTGAGCAACGGTGAGATGAAGGTGGACAAGGCGGCGGTGAGCGGGAATGCGAACCTGGCGGAAGGTTCCAGTGTGCGAGCGGCAGGCGATGCGGCTCGGATTCAGTTGACAAAGGGCGGCCGGGCGACGCTGGCGCCGAACAGCGCGGCGCGGGTGTATGCGGACCGGATGGTTTTGGAGAGTGGCGTGAGTGTGGTTTCGACGCCGGCATACAAGGTAGAGGCGAAGGGGTTGCAGATTGCGGCGGCGGGCGGCCAGGCGCAGGTGGCGTTGAATGGCGGAGTGGTGAAAGTGGCGGCGTTGACGGGGCAGGCTCAGGTGCGGAATGCGGAAGGGATGTTGTTGGCGAAGGTGGCGCCGGGGAAGGTTCTGGACTTGACGCCAGGAGCCGGTGCGGGCGGGCAATCCACCGTCACCGGTGTGCTGCGTCAGGCTGGGTCGAAGTATGTCGTGACAGACCGGCTGACGAGCGTGGATGCGGAGTTGAAGGGATCGAACCTGCAGAAGGAAGTGGGCCAGTTGGTGGAAGTGAGCGGCGCGGTGAAGGCTGGCGCCGACCGGAATTCGCAGGTGATTGAAGTGGCGCGGCTGAACCGCGTGGAGAACGAGAACACGCCGCAGAGCGGCGGGCAAGTGCCGACGGGCGGCGGGCAGAAGCCGACGGAAGGGTCGAAGGGCCCGACGAAGCCGACGGGCACGGGCATGAGCGCCGGGACGAAGGTGGCGATCGGGGTGGCGATTGCCGGCGGCGCGGGGGCTGGGATCGTGTTCGCGACGATGTCGCGGTAGCCGGCCACGAGTTTGGGATTGGACGGGCCTTTGCCTTTCGGGGCGGAGGCCCGTTTTGCATTGGGGGGTGTACTGGGGATGCGGCGGGTTTGGATTGAGGATAGGCTGTCAGAATGCGGTACGCAGCAGCCTTGATGTGGTTTGGGTGTGTGGCGGCGATGGGTGCGAAGGTGGACTTTGGGAAGGGCAAGCCGGGGGCGATGCCGAAGGGGTGGGTGCAGGCAATGACGAGCCAGGGCGGCGCGCCGCGGTGGGAGGTGGTGGAGGACGGGCGGAGGCGCGTATTGGGGCAGTTGTCGACGGATGAGACCTCGGGGCGGTTTCCGATGGCGATCTATGAGAAGGCGGCGCTGGTGAATGGGCGGGTTTCGGTGAAGTTCAAGACCGTATCGGGGGTGAAGGACCAGGCGGCGGGGATTGTGTGGCGGTACCAGGATCCGGGGAATTACTACATCGTGCGGGCGAACGCGTTGGAGGACAACGTGGTGCTGTACAAGGTGGAGGGCGGGAAGCGGATCGCGTTGGCGCCGGTGGGGACGCCGGAGAAGACGTACGGGGTGAAGCACAAGGTGGCGAAGGGAGTCTGGTCGGCGCTGCGGGTGGAGTTTGTGGGGCAGCGGTTTGAGGTGTATCTGGATGGCGAGAAGGTGATGGAGGTGGAGGATGGGACGTTTGCGGGGGCTGGGAAGACGGGGTTGTGGACGAAGGCGGACAGTGTGACGTACTTCGATGATTTCGAGGTGGAGAGGAAGTAGGATGATGGAGCCGAGCGTGGATTGGGGCGGAGATGTGTTGGCGTGGCTGGACTACCGAGTGGGAGCGTTGGTGGGGGAGTTGAGCGAAGAGGGTGAGGTAGGGCTGGGGAAGAGGATCGAGGGATGGCTGGAGTTTCTGCAGGGGCGTCTGGCTGGGGCTCCGTGGAGGTCGAAGGAGCTTTGGCGGTTGCGGAAGCCGGAGCGCGAGGCGGGAACGGGTGAGCTGGGGTGGGCGATTGAACTTTCAAGGGCGAGGAGTGAGCTGTACTGGGAGGTGCCGGCGGCGTCGGGGGTGTTCGATGAGAGCGGGCGGCGGCACAAGCGGGCCTGTGTCGATCTGGTGCAGGATCTGGGTGATGGACGGTTTGTGCTGGTGGAGCTGAAAAAAGAGGCCGATACGCCGGAGTACGCGGCGGCGGAGCTGCTGCGGAACTATGTGCTGTACCTGCTGGCGAAGCGGATGGCTCCGGAAGAGCTGGTTGCGGGGCGGGCGCTGCTACAGGCCAGCGGGATCGAGCTGCAGGTGTGGGCTCCGGAGAGGTATTACCGAGGGCGGGCGTGCGGGCAGTTGGAGCGGAGGCTGTCGGAGGGGCTCCAGGAGATGGGCGCGGATTTTTCGTTCCGCATCGTGCGGGAAGACGGGACAGGCGGAGTGAACTGGGGCGAGATGGCACAGAGTTTGAAGGCGTGCGGGCACCGGGAGGAGCATCAGTTCAAGCGAGCGATGCGCGAGCATCTGCGTGGGTTCGAGGGCGAGCACCTCTTTGATTCCACGTGGCGGGCGTTGTTGGAGGGGCCGGAGCACCGGTATTTCGAGGAGCCGCATTCGAGCCAGGCATTTGCGGTGAACCTCTTTGCCCCGCTGGCGCAGGATGAGGAGCTGGCACTGGCGTTTCTACGGGAGCAGTGTCCGGAGCTGGCGAGCGGCGAAATGCGGGTGAGGGTGAGATTGGAGGCCGCGATTCCGGGTGCGGGTGAGTGGCTGGGGGAACGGGGGATTGGGACAAGCCCGGATTTCGTGGTGGAAGTAGAAGAGAGAGGGGTGTGGACCGGGTGCGTGATTGGTGAGGTGAAGTTGACGGAGGGCGAGTTTGGTGGATGCAAGGGGTGGTTCGATGAAGCGCATCCGCCGAGCCGGAACGAGGCGCGGGAGTGGTGTTTGGAAGGCGGCGCCGTTGCGGGTGCGCCGCAGCGCCGCTGCTTCATGGCGCGGCAGCACGGCAGGAGGTATTGGGAGTATCTGGACGTGGAGAGGCTGCGAGGGTTGGCAGAGCCGTGTCCGTTCCGGGAGGATCTGTATCAACTGATGCGGAACCACGCGCTGGCGCAGGCGGTGGTGCGGGAGGTGGCGAGCGTGGAGTGGGCGCTATTCGTGGTGTGCGCACACGAGGGGAATCGGGCGGTGCGGAGGTTGGCGGCGCCGGTGGCGGGTGAGCGGGACGCGTTGAAGGCGTTCCGGGCAGTGGCGGGCGAAGGAGCCGTGGAGAGTTGGGATCCGCGGGCGATGGTGGCACGGCTGGCGCGGCTGGAGCCGAAGCTGGCGGGGTGGCGAGAGTGGATGATGGAGCGGTATTTTCCGGCGTGGTTGTGAGCGGGGATTAGCGGCCGGAGGAGCCGAAGCCGCCTTGGCCGCGGGTGGAGTCGGCGAGGTCGGATTCGATCCAGGAGATGGATTCGTAGCGGGCGATGATCATTTGGGCGATGCGGTCGCCTTTGTGGATCTGGTAGGGCTGGGCGCCGAGGTTGAGGAGGATGACGCGGATTTCGCCGCGGTAGCCGGGGTCGATGGTGGCTGGGGCGTTGGGGAGGGTGATGGAGTGGCGGAGGGCGAGGCCGGAGCGGGGGCGGAGTTGGGCTTCGAAGCCGGGGGGGAGTTCGATGGCGAGGCCGGTGGGGACGAGGACGGCGGCGCCAGGGAGGAGAGTGACGTCTTCGACGGATTGAAGGTCCATGCCGGCGTCTTCTTCGGGGCCGTGGGCGTATTGGGGCAGTTGGGCGTCGGGGTGGAGGCGTTTCAGGCGGATCTGCATAGGGAACGTTCGCTATGATAGCAGCCGTGCCTAGAGTGATCAGTGTCGGGCCGATGCCGCCCGAGAAGCTTGCGTATGCGTTGGCGAGATATAGCCGGTCGCCGGATTCGATCCGGGAGTCAGTGAAGTGGGTGGTGTCGCACGATTCGTCGAAGTTTTTCGACAGTTTCTACTTCCAGTACGGCCATGCGTCGATTGCGGATTTGGGGCACCTGGCGTTGTGTTTTGAAGGCGTCAGCGAGCTGGTGGCGATGGAGTTGGAAGACGAGCAGTTGTGGGATGGGCAGGCGCGGTCGTCGCGGTATCAGAACTTCTCGATGTCGGGGTTTGTGACGCCGACGGAGCTGGAGGCCGGCGCGGCGCAGGCGTATCAGGAGACGGCGGGGTGGATGCTGGGGGCGTACCGGGAGATCCACTCGAAGATGGTGGAGCATCTGAAGGAGAAGCTGCCGCGGCCGGAGGCGATGAAGCCGGAGGCCTATGCGCGGAACATTGCGGCGCGGGCGTTCGATGTGGCGCGGTACCTGCTGGTGCTGGGGGTGCCGACGGGCGTGGGGCAGGTGACGTCGATCCGGACGCTGGAGCGGCAGATCCGGCGGTGGAAGGCTTCCGAGTATGGAGAGTTGAGAGAGTTGGGCGCGGAGACGGCGGCGGCGTGTTCGGCGCCGCCGGAGTGCACGCTGCCGGGGCAGCCGGTGGAGGCGCTGGCGCCGACGCTGGCGAAGTATGTGGACGCGGATCCGTATCCGGGCATGGCGCGGGCGGCCCTGAAGGAGTGGGCGCGGGCGAACCTGGCGGCGGCGCCGGAGCGTGTGGCGGGGTTGGTGGAGTTGACGAAGACAGGGGAGCCGTTGGCGGAGATCGCGGCGACGCTGCTGTACTCGGTGACCGAGTGGCCGTTTGCCGAGTTGCACGAATTGGTATCGGGGTGGAGCAAGGCGCGGCAGATGGAGGTAGTGGACGCGGCGTTGGGGCCGAAGGGGAAGCGCGACGAACTGCTGCGGGAGTTTCGCAGCGGGCCGTATGCGTTCGATCTCCTGGTGGATCTGGGCGCGTACCGGGACATGCACCGGCACCGGCGTTGCTACCAGACCCGGCAGGCGCACACCTGGAAGCACGGTTTTGCCAAGCCGGCGGCGATTGGCGAGGCGGGGTTGGATTCGGTCTATGACGGCGCACTGGAGACGGCGCGGATTGCGGCGGAGGCGCTGCCCGATGTGGCCTCGCACTATCTGCTGCCGTTTGCGGCGCGCGGGCGGTATCTGTTCAAGATGGACTTCGCGGAAGCGGAGTACATCGCGAAGTTGCGCAGCGGCGTGAAGGGGCACTTCAGCTACCGGGAAGTTGCGTGGGCGATGAAGACGGAGATGGACCGGGTGGAGCCGGAGCTGGGGCGGCTGATGGAAGCGACGCCGCCGTGGGTGGAAGACCCGCTGGTGCGCTGAGTGTGATATTGCTACTTCGGGTAGCACACACAACATGCAAGAGAATGCGAGTCTGACCGCGGCGCTCACGGTGGTGGTGGGCGGATTGCTCCATGGCAGCTTTGCGCTGCCGATGAAGAAGATCGCCAGATGGAAGTGGGAGAACACGTGGCTGGTGTACTCGGTGGCGGGTTTGATCGTGCTGCCGCTGGCGCTGGCGCTGGCGACGGTGCCGGGCTTGTTTGGCGTCTACGCGGGCGCGGCGTCGTCGACGCTGGCGGTGATCGTGTTGTGCGGTGTGGGTTGGGGGGCGGGCTCGACGTTGTTCGGGCTGGCGATTGCGCGCGTGGGCATGGCGCTGGCGTTTGCGATCATTCTGGGGATCACGAGTTCGGTGGGGTCGCTGCTGCCGCTGTTGATTCTGAGCCCGGGCGATCTGTTCACGCACCGCGGGCAGGTGCTGCTGGGCGGGCTGGTGCTGGTGATCATCGGGATCGTGATCTGTTCGAAGGCGGGCGCGATGCGGGAGAAGAACCAGAACCCGGAAAAGGCGGCTAGCGGGAATTCGGGATTTGGGGCGGGGCTTTTGGTGTGTCTGGCGTCGGGCATTTTGTCGCCGGCGTTGAATTTCGGATTTGTGTTCGGCAAGCCGGTGCAGGATGCGGCGGTGGCGTCGGGCGCGAAGCCGGACCTGGCGGCGAATGCGATTTGGGCGCTGGCTCTGGCGGGCGGGTTCCTGGTGAACGCCGGGTATGCGGTGTACCTGTTGGGGAAGAACAAGACCTGGAGCCTCTTTACGGAAGCGGGGACGCCGGCGGGCTACTGGCTGGGTGCGTCGCTGATGGGGTTCCTGTGGTACATGGGGATCAGCATTTACGGGATGGGCGCGGCGGCGATGGGTCCGCTGGGGGCGGTGCTGGGGTGGCCGATGTTTATGTCGGTAGTGATCATTATGGCGAACGTGCTGGGCGCGCTGACCGGGGAGTGGAAGGGCGCGGGGGCGAGCGCGGTGCGGACGAGTTGGGTAGGGATTGCGGTGCTGGTGGCGGCTATTGCGGTGATCGCGCAAGCGAATTAGTGGAATTGGTATTGTGGGAAATTCGGGCCCAAGAGCCTGAGAGGAGCCAGGAGGGTCCATGCAAGTTGTAGCCGGAGTTGACCTGGGCGGCACGGCCGTCAATTACACGCTGATCACGGGCGATGAGAAGTTTCTGATTGAGAGTCTGTTCGAGCATCCGGCGCGATCCGTGGAGGGTCCGGCGGTGTGCCTGCAGCAGATCGAAGACGGCCTGAAGCTGGCATTGGAGAAGGCCGGGGTGACGATGGGCCAGGTGGCGGTGGTGGGCCTGGACACGCCGGGGCCGGCCAGTTCATGCGGCGTGCTGAGCGCGAAGGGCTCGACGAACTTCGTACACCCGGATTGGGCGGGCTTCGACATCCGCGAAGGTCTGGCCCAGAAGCTGGGCAAGCCGGTGACGTATCTGAACGACGGCAACGCCGGCGCATTGTGGGGCCACTTCTCGATTTTCGGCGGGCAGAACAAGGCGACGTCGATTTCGGCGATCATCGGCACGGGCCTGGGCGGCGGCGTGATCATCGAGAACCAGGTGGTGAAGGGGCGCAAGGGCTTTGGCGGCGAACTGGGCCACGTGCTGCTGCCGTATCAGAGCATCGATTGCGTGAAGGGCATTGTGCCGCGCTGCAACTGCGGGCGGACGGGCGATCTCGAGTCGGTGTGTTCGCTGACGGCGATCCGCATGAACTACCTGCCGTACTTCTTCGAGAAGTACCCCAATCACGAACTGGCCAAGCTGGGCGACCTGGGCAAGGCGGCGAAGGCGGTGCGCGGGCTGGCGGAGAAGGGCGACGAGATGTGCCGGGAGATCTTCCGGGCGCAGGCGCACGCGCTGGGACTGTTCTTCGACGAGATGATCAACACGTTCGATCCGGACGCTCTGATTGTGGGCGGCGGCGCGATTGAGACGGCGAAGGAATTTCAGGACTGGTTCGTGGGCGAGATTCGGAAGGGCATGCCGGGGCAGAGAGAAGAGCAGGCCGATATTCCGGTGTACATCATGCCGAACGGGGACACGGCGGGCGCGCGCGGCGCGGCGATTGAAGCGCTGATTGTGGCGCGGCAGGGTGGGTTGATCTAGTCTAGACCCGGCCCGGGCGGGCACAGACAAGTCTCCGGCGCCGGGAGGCAGGCTATGGAGCGGAAGGGACGCTTCCGCCGTCGGCGCACATGGTGCAGAACTACGAGACAGCGCAGGCGAACCGACTCTCTCACCATGCGGGAGATCCTGGGCGGTATTCCCTCTGGACGGGACGATCCCAAACCTGTGTTGCGCGTAAATCGAGGTTGAGTAACCGGCTTCGGGGGCAATGCATCTCTTGATGTGGCCCCGGCACTGAAGCATGTCATTGGAGTGGTACCGTGCTCGCGGCAAGCCTGACTGAGATCTACCCTGGAACGCCCACCGGTTGCAGCTCGACAGTAACAAAGTCACCTTCGATGAGGATGAGCATGACACAGAGTCCTTTCTATTTATCGCTGTCTCTTATCATCGGTGTTGTCTGCGCAAGCGGCTGGCCGCTGGCAGCGCAGAATAGAAGCACGGCAAAAAGCTCATCAAGCATATTTGTAAACGGAATACCTCTTCCAGTGAATGAGCCGTCTGAAACTCTTTTAAGGCAGTTATTCGTAACACAGCACCATCGTGAACCTCTCAGAGATGAAGACAAGCGGCAATTGGCGGAACAGGCCGAACAATTCTTTTGCAATTCTCTCAGGACCAAGCTTGATGAGGCTGCCAAAGCTGAAGCAAAAAAGAAGCTCGGTATTTTTGCTACAAGTTCAGACATTGAGAGCGCCCGGGCGGAGGTACTCCGCGGCGTAGATGCCGTGGCGGCAGCGCGTCAGGTCAGGGAGCGGGCCAGCGCCGTGTCCGCGGCGTTGTCGGAAGTCTACGAAAAGGGAAGAGACCCGGACGAAGTCTATCGATCCATGCTGAAGGGAAAGAAGTTGATCGATGAGGCGACCTGGGCGCTGCACTTATTCAAGGGGAAAGACCCTACATATCGAACGCAATTGCAGAGAGAGATGAACATGACTCCGGAGCTCATTACAGCCAGCGCAATGCGAATGGATTTGAAGAGTATTGTGGAGCATAGGAAACTCGAAGCAGCGGTGGACAAAGAGATCGCAGATCAGGATAAAACCTTTCGGGCATATGTTGGGCAAGCCAGCAACAGAGAGTTTCACGGGGCGAGTAGCGCGATTGAGTATGTACAGCAGAAACGCGGCGAGTACTGGAGGCGCCGGGTTTCGGAACTGCACGTGGCGTTGGGCGACAGTTCACTCTATGGACGATGCGGACTGGCGGCGATGGGGGTGCGGGCCGCTACACGATGAGCAGGCGCCGCGCTGATTGTGGCGCGGCAGGGCGGGTTGATGTAGACTCAGGCGGGCACAGACAAGTCTCTGGCGCCGGGTTGCGACAGGGAGGCAGGCCATGGATCAGAAGCTGTACGAGCAGGTGGTGAAGAACTTCTTCACCTGCGATCCGGCGGCGATCACCGAGATCTTCCGCGAGTTCATCATGGCGGTGCAGGCGGAAGGGACGCTGCCGCCCACGGCGCACATGGCGCAGAACTACGAGACGGCGCAGGCGAACCCGGAGATCCATGTGTTGCCGGGGAACCTGAAAGACGCGCGGGACGCGGTGTTTCCGTACTTCTGGGGGACGGATAGCTGGTCCTCGCCGCTGCACCTGGAGAACGTGAAGGGGCCGGCGAACTACGCGTCGCTGGTGGGCGCGCTGGCGTGCCTGCTGAAGAATCCGAACCTGTGCACGGACACCTATAGCCAGCGGTCGAACGAGCTGGAGATCAAGGCGGTGACCGCGCTGGCGAACCTGCTGTTCTACCACACGGAGGATCCGTGGGGTGTGTTCACGATGGGCGGGACGATTTCGAACCTGTATGGGGCGAAGATCGGGATCGAGAAGGTGGCGCCGGGCGCGATGCGGAACGGGCTGAGCGGCGGTCAGGTGGCGGGGGTCGTTTCAGAGGCGGCACACTATTCGAACCAGTCCGTGGCGGGCTGGCTGGGGTTGGGGACGAAGAACCTGCACGCGATTCCGACCGATGAAGGGCTGTCGATGCGGCTGGACCTGCTGGCGGCGAAGCTGGAGGAGCTGCACGGGCAGGGCGTGAAGGTGGCGTTCGTGACGGCGACGTTCGGGACGACGGACGGGTCGGGCATCGACGATGTGTCGGCGATCCGGGCGATCCTGACGGATTTCGCGAAGCGGCACGGAGTGGCCGCGCCGCAGTTGCACGTGGACGCGGCGGTCGGCTGGGTGCTGAGTTTCCTGACGGAGTACCGGACGGATGCGAATGAGCTGGGCTTTTCGGAGCGGCTGCTGGGATTAGTGAAGCAGGCGCAGGAAAAGGCAGCCGGGCTGCGGGCGGCGGATAGCGTCACGATCGATTTTCACAAGATGGGTTGGGGGCACTATCCGGGCAGTGCGTTTCTGGTGAACCGGCGGCAGGATTTGCGGTATCTGTCGCGGAGCGTGGAAGAGACGCCGTACTTTTGTGAGGCGGACGGGCGGCGGGATCCGGCGCTGTTCACGCTGGAGTGTTCGCGGCCGGCGCTGGGGCCGTACACGGTGATGGCGTCGTTGAACGGGATGGGATTGACGGGCTGGCAGTTGCTGGTGGCGCGGGCGCTGGGGTTGGCCGATGAACTGAAGCAGCGGCTGGAGGCGCTGGAGTACTGCAAGGTGTTGAACCTGGATGCGGTGGGTCCGAGCGTGGTGTGGTGGGTGCTGCCGCAGGGTAGGAATGCGAAGGAGATCTATCAGCGGGTGCTCAACGGGGAGATGGCGCCGGAGCAGTTTGAGCGGTATGCGGCGGAGATCCGGCGGTTGTTTGAGAAGCGGGAGAAGGGGATGGACCCGGCGGTGGATGCGCGGTTGAGCTACACGACGAACGTGGGGCACAAGGCGAATGGGTTGGCGCTGCCGGGGTGGAAGGCGGTGTTCTTCAATCCGATGACGGATGAGAAGGTGATTGAGCGGCTGGTGTTTGGGATTGAGGAACTGCTTTAGTCTAGCGAGTCCGGCCGGGACCAGCGGAGGCGGGAGAAGCGGATGGCGCCGCGGAAGTTGGCGGGGATGACGGTGCCGGTGGTGATGAGGGACTCGTCGGGGGAGATGTGGGTGACGTGGAAGTTGCCGAGGTGCTCCACTTCGTTGCCGCGGTGGATGCCGTCGCCGTAGAGGGGCATGACGATGCGCTCGGTGGCGCGGATGAGGCAGAGGCGCTTGGGATCGACTTCGGCCAGGAAGAGCGGGGCGCGCCAGCGCATCACATCGACATTGGAGGGGTGCTTGCGGGTGTAGACGAGATAGAGCGCGCCGCCGTGGGCGAGCCAGCGCTGTTGCGTGGTGGACATGATGAGGGGCTCGCCGTCTTCCCAGCACCAGGGGCGGAGGGTGTCCCACTCCAGGCCATCCTTGGAAGCGGCGACGAAGCCCTGCTGGTTCTCGGCGCGGATGGAGAGTAGGTAGCGCGAGCCGAAGGAGACCATGGTGGGTTCGAGCAGGCCGCGGCCGGCGGAGAGGCGGAGGAAGTTGCCGTGGGCCCTGATGCGGAACTGGTCGCCGTCGAAGGAGGCGAGGGTGGTGCAGACGGAGCGGTCGGTGCGGTCGAGGGGGCCGCAGGAGATGGGGAGGAAGATGTCGCCGTTGGGGAGGGTGACACGCTGCGATGCTCCGCTCATGTAGGTGGCGGTGGCTTCGGGATGTTCCCATTCGATGCGGCGGAGGGGGCTCCAGGAGCCGTCGGCGCGGCGGACGATGTAGAAGGGGTAGCGGTGGTCGTTGGGGCGGGTGAGCTTCTCGTTGAGGTAGTAGACATTCTGGGCGATGGCGAGCACGGTGCCGCTGGGGGCGTGGGGCTCGGGGACGGTGTCGCAGTAGCCTTCCTGAATGGTGTCGGGGTGTTGGCGGCGGCCCATGCCGGGGATGGGCTGGGGGTCGGACCAGGTGTGGCCGAGGTCGGTGGAGTAGGACTGGTGGACGGGGCCGAAGACGTCGGAACCGGTGATGGTCTGGAGCGTCATGAGGAGGGATTGCGATCCGGGGATGCGCGCGACGCGAGAGTGGAACCAGGTGGCGGAGCGGCCGTCGAGGTTGGACCAGAACTGGGCGGGGGTGATGGAGGAGATGGGGGGCTGGGCAGGGAGTTGGGCGGCGGCGAAGAGGGAGAGGCAGTCTCGACGGGTCATGGAACGATGGTATTCCAGGCCGGTGATAGAATACCTGCGCCATGTTTACCCCACAGCTATCGAGACGGCAATATATGAAGCTGATGCCGGCGGTGCCGGCGGCGGCTTCGGCGATGCAAACGACGAACGAGGCGGACCGCGAGAGGCGGATGAAGTGGTGGCACGAGGCGCGGTTCGGGATGTTCATCCATTGGGGGCTCTACAGCGTGCTGGGCCGGCACGAGTGGTCGATGGAGCAGGAGGGGATCCCGGTGGCGGAGTATGAGCTGCTGGCGGCGCAGTTCAAGCCGAAGCAGACGCCGGCGAAGGACTGGGCGGCGCTGGCGAAGAAGGCCGGCATGAAGTACATGGTGATGACGACGAAGCACCATGAAGGGTTCTGCCATTTCAAGACGACGACCACCACCTATTGCGCTCCGCAGCGGGCGGCGGGGCGGGACCTGGTGCAGGAGTATGTGGACGCGGCGCGGGATGCGGGCCTGCGGGTCGGCTTCTACTATTCGCTGATGGACTGGCATCATCCGGACGGCGCCAAGTGCAAGACGGACGAACAGGCGCGACGGCGGTTTGTGGACTACATCCACACGCACGTGAGGGAGTTGATGACGAACTACGGCAAGATCGACGTGCTGTGGTATGACGTGTCGTGGCCGCTGACGCCGGAAGGCTGGGAGAGCGTGAAGATGAACCGGATGGTGCGCGAGCTGCAGCCGGATATCATCATCAACAACCGCAGCGGGGTGCCGGAGGACTTCGATACGCCGGAGCAGAGGATTCAGGCGTCGAAGGGGCGGAACTGGGAGTCGTGCATGACGATGAACGAATCCTGGGGGTATCAGAAGGCCGACGATGCGTGGAAGACGCCGAAGCAGTGCGTGCGGAACCTGATCACGTGCGCGCGGCAGGGCGGCAACTACCTGTTGAACATCGGGCCGGCGGCGGACGGCAGCATTCCGCCGGAGAGCGTGAGCATCCTGACGGCGGTGGGCGCGTGGCTGCGGAAGAACGGCGCGGCGATCTACGACACGGACCCGTGCAGCGTGTCGCGGTCGAACTACATGAGTTTCACGCGGAAGGGCAACACGCTCTACGCGCACGTACACTTCTGGCCGGGCAGCACGGTGGCGCTGGGCGGATTGAAGAACAAGATCCTATCGGCGAAGTTGCTGGCGTCGGGCGCGCCGGTGACATTTGAGCAGGAGGAGTTCCGGGTGAGGTTCACGGGGCTGCCCATGGACGCGCCGGATACTCCGGTGACGACGATCGCCATCGAGTGCGACGGCGAGCCGAAGCAGGACATGGACAACGTGAGAGTCAATCGCCCGCGGCTCAGGGCTTAACGGGCGCGCTGGGGGCGGGTTTGGGCGAGGAGCCGGAGTTGCTCCCGAATCCGCCGCTGCCGAAGCCGCCTCCAAAGCCGAAGCCGGAGGAGGACGAGGAAGAGGATGAGGACGAGTTCGAGCCGCCTCCGAGCGTGAAGCCGGAGTTGGAGCTTCCGGAGCCGCCAAAGGGATTGCGGTTGTTGTTCTGGCCCTGTCCCTGCATCTGGCCGGGCTGAGTTCCCTGCCCCGCGCCGGCCTGGCTGGCCTGCTGCTGGGCCTTCTTCTGATCCCAGAGGAACTCCCACTCCTTGTAATTCGTGCGTTCGTTGTAGACGCGGATGCCCTCCATCTCGGCCTTGGAGGCGACGCCGGCGATGCCGCCGCCGATGGCAGCGCCTCCGCCCATGGTATTGCCGACGGTGGAGGGTGCGCCGCCCTGGCGAGGAGAGGTGAGCATGGATTGAATGGCCTGGATGGCCTGGTTGGGCTGGCCGGGGCGCATCTGGCCCTGCTGTCCGAAGCCGCCGGACATGCCGCCTGACATGCCTCCGGACATGCCTCCGGCGACCATGCCGCTGCCGGGGCTGGCGGAAGAACCGGAAGAAGAACCGGAGGAAGAACCGAAGCCGCCGGAGAAGCCGAAGCCGGAGCCGGAGCCCTGCTGAGACTGGTTCGAGGAGCCCGGCATCGGCACGCCGGTCATGCCGCCCTGCTGGGAGTTGACCGGTTGGCCGGGGTAGGCCGGCTGGCGGTTGACAGGCTGGAAGGGGCTATTGGGATTCTGATTGGCGCCTGCCGGGGAGTTGACGGCGCCGGGCATCGTGGTGAGAGTGCCGCGGTTGGCCGGAGCGGAGGTTTCGGGAGGCGGCGGTCCGCTGCGGCTCTCGTCGGCGCTGGAATCCTGGGGATTGGCGGAATCACCCTGCGCTGCCGAGGAGCCCGTGGCGCCGGGCGTGCCGGGGATGATGCGGTCACTGGCTGTGCGGCGCGTCGCGGCGGAGTTCTTTTCGCCGGCCTGCTGGATGTACTGTGCCTGGCTGCCGATGCCTTGGATGTTGGAGGCGAGGATGCTGGGACCGCTCTGCTCTTTCTGGTCCTGGCGCTTCTGTACGAGGGAGTCAGTGAACTGCATGCCGTCGTAGTGGATGAGACGCCATTCGTCGGAGCCGGTCATGGGGTCTTTGTAGCGGCGGCGGAGAAAACGCTGGTTGTTGGAGGTCTCCAGTTCGTCGAGCGTCTGAGGGTATTTGCCGAACTTGTTGACGTAGAGTTGAATGCCGCGGACGTACTGTTCGCCGCGTTCGACGAGGAGGCCTTCCTTGTCGCGCTGATGCTCGAAGGCGACGCGGGGCATTTCGAGATAGAGCATGACGACGGCGGCGGCGGCCATGGCGAAGACCAGCAGGAGGGCGAAGCCTCGCTGGTTTTGGCGGCGGTGTGTCATGCTTCTCATCTTCATTGTCGTACCAACCGGGGGCGGCCGGTTCACTCCTGCTTGCGCAACCGGGGGCGGTTGCATATTTTCAATCTCGCAACCGGGGGCGGTTGCATATTTCCAATCACGCAACCGGGGGCGGTTGCTCGATGGGAATCGTCTGTTGGTTCTTGTAGTCCAGGTCTTCGACGAGGACCGAGTTCGGGTTGATTTTCACGATTTTGTACCGGCGCAGGATGACTTCTCCTTCCGCCGGCGTCAGGATGTCGTCGCCCTGGAGGCAGAAGACGCGCTTGACGCCTCCTTGAACGGGCAGGGCATTTCCAAAGAACTTCAGATTGATCGGCGGCGGGGGCGGTTTCACGGGAGGCGGCGGAGGAGGAGGCGGGGGCTCTGGGCCGATCATGCGCTGGACGGGTTTCTTCACTTCGATTTTGGGCTCGGGCTGCACGGGCTTGGGGGCTTCGACATTGCCGAAATCGAAGAGCGAGCGTTCGATGCGTTCCACCTGGACGGCGGAGACTTTGGCGAGGAGGTCGAGGCGCAGGGTGGGGTCGAGAGTGCTGCGGTCCTCGCCTTTTTTGGGCTTCAGAGAGGGACGGAATTCGCGGGAGCCGGCCTTGCCGGACAAGTCCTTGGGCGGCGCGGTGAGGGTCTGCGCCTCATCGGTGCGGCGGGCGACGGTGGGGGTTTTGACGGCGGGCCGCGGGGGCGCGCTGGTGGTCTCGCCGGGGGTGCTGAGGACGTTGGAATAGAAGAAGGAGGCGGCGACCAGGAGCAGGCCGGCGAGGATGGCGACCTTTTTGGGTTCGGCGCCGAGTTTCATGTCGAGCTTCGGCGTCTTCATTGTTCTTTCTCCACGGGCCGGCGGCTGGGGTTGAAAGTACGGGCGCGCGGGGTGGCCGGGAGTGGGCCGGAGCGCGGTTCGGAGACCTGGACAGGGGGAGGCGGCGGCTGGGCGAAGCCGGGCTGCGGCGCGGGCGGGAGCTTGGTGTTCTGGACGGGGGGCTTGACGGCGGGCGGCGCGGGTTTCGGCGCGGCGGCGGCTCTGTCGGGAATGAGTTCGATTTCGGCGGCCTCCTGCGGGCCTTCCAGGCGGAAGAAGGTGTTGAGTTTCAGAGCGACGGCGAGGGCGTTGGAGCCCTGCTGGGGCGTGGCCTGGAGTTGTTCGATGATGATGAGGCGCTTGCTGCGGTCGAGCGCGTTGAGGAGTTCGATCAGGTCGGCGTAAGTGCCCTCGAAGTTGGCGTTGACGTTGAGCATGCCGAGGGTGTCGGAGCCCTCGATGGCCTCGTAGTTGTTGCTGCGGTCGCGGGCCTTGATGCCGGCGGCGCGGGTGGCGTTGGCCAGGTCGATTTCAAGCATCGAGTAGGCGTGCCTGCGGGGCAGGAAGAAGGTATTGAGGAAGGCGTCGCCGGCGGCGCGGGCCTTTTCGGTCTGCTCGACGGTGCGTTTCAGGTTGGCGACGGCCTGCTGGCGGGTGATGAGCTGTTTGCGCTGGGCGGCGAGATCGCTTTCGAGCTGTTCGAGCGTGCCGCCGGGGGTCTGGAAGACGAACCAGGCGGCGACGAGATTGGCGAAGAGGAGGACGCCGAGAGCGGCGCGGACGACGTGCTGCGGGTCGCGTGCGTGGGCTTTGAGGTCCAGGTTAAAGTTTCTGGGCATAGTTCACACTCACGCGGAAGCGGTAGAGGGGCTCATTCTGGGAGGGCGGTTGGGAGCTCAGGAGCGAAGTGGCTCCGAAGGTGGAAGAGCTCTCCAGGCGCTGGAGGAGCTGAATGACGGGTTCGGCGGTCTGTGCGCCGACGATCATGTCGAGCTGAACCATGTTGTCGGCGGTGAGATAGGGGCGGACGGCGACGAGGCGGACGTTGCCGGGGAAGATCTTTTCAAGGTCCTCGAACATGCGGGTCCAACTGATGCCTTTGCGCAGGAGCAGGGAGTTGATGAAGGCGCTGCGGTCGATGACGGCGGCGTTGGCGGGCTCGCGGAGCTGGGCTTCGAGTTTGGCCTGTTCCTGGGAGACGCTGCGGAGCTGGGCCTGGATGGCGCCGGAGAGCTCGCGGCTTTCGCGGGCGGCTTCGCGTTCGCGCAGGACGATGGTGATCTGAAGAATGAGCACCGCGATGAGGAGGACGGCGGTGGCGGCGGAGGCGACGAGAAGGGGGCGGTCGCGGCGGAAGGGCTCGCTGGCGAGGTTGAGGGGGATGCGGGGAGTCTGCATGTCAGCGGGCCTCCATGGCTTCGAGGTAGCCGGCGAGGCCGGCGTTGAAGGCGCCCGGGGTGCCGTAGCGGGAGGCGAGTCCGGTGACGGGGATGCCGAGTTCTTCGCTCCAGCGCTGCTTGAGCAGATCGCCATCGCGGCCGACCCCGCAGAGGCGGAGGACCTTGGGGCGATGGCCGAGTTCGTCCTCAGCGTAGGCGAAGGTGGTGGCGAGGATGTCGGTGGCCTCTTCGATATTGCCTTCGAGGAGTTCGACGCAGCGGTACATGCGGAGGTTGTTGCCGTCGAGGAGGCTGAGGGCGAGGACGTGGCCGCTGAGCTTGGCGACGATGGAGGGCGAAGCAGAGAGGGGCTCTTCCGAAGGAGGCAGGGCTAGCGCGGCCAGGGCGGAAATGGTCACGAAGCCGCACTGGAAGCCGGCGGCGCGGAAGGGGGCTTCGAAATGGGAGGCGACCTCGAGGTTGATGACGGCCACGACCACGTCGATCTTCTTGGACCCGTCCTGGCGGGGCTGCGGGTGATAGCTGACGATGGCGCTATCGATGTCGAAGGGGACGGCGCGTTTGGCGCGGAAGCGGGCGAGTTGGAGTTGCTCCTCGGGGTTGGCGGGGAAGGTGTCGAAGTCGAGGACGGCGATGCGCGCGCAGAAGTCGGGGAGGATGAGGGCGGCGCGGCGCTTGCGTCCGGCGGCGGGAGGGGGCGCGATGGCGCGGACGGCGGCGGCGAGGCGCTGCGGCTCCTTGACGTTGTCGCCGAGCGGGGAGACGTCGAGCGTGCCGGCTTCGAGCGGTGCCCACTGCGGGCCGCCGTGGCCGTGGCGGGCCCAGGCGATGCCGGCTTCGGAGAGCTCGAAGGCGTACTCGGGGGGTGGATCGGAGACGAGCGCTTTCAGTCTGGCGAGTATGCTCATTCAGCCCTCAATGAAAGTCACCTTGTTGATTTCGCGGAGCGTTGTGACGCCATTGCGGACCTTTTCGAGCGCGGATTCGCGGAGGAACATCATGCCTTCTTCCTTGGCCTGGCGCTTGATTTCGGTGGCCGGGCGTTTCTCGAGAATGAGTTCGCGGATGCGTTCGCTGAGGTCGAGGAGTTCGTGGATGGCGCTGCGGCCATGGAAGCCGGTGCCGCCGCATTCGTAGCAACCGTTGCCCTCGTACATGGGGACGTGGCGCCACTCGTCGGGGTTGAGGCCGCTTTCGACGAGGAACTCGTCGTCGTACTGGACCTGCTTTTTGCAGTGTTCGCAGATGACGCGGACGAGGCGCTGGGCGAGGATGCAGTTGAGGGCGGAGACGAAGTTGTAGGCCTCGACGCCCATGTTGAGGAAGCGGCCGAGAACGTCGAGGACGTTATTGGCGTGGACGGTGGTGAAGACGAGGTGGCCGGTGAGGGCGGCGTTGATGGCGATCTGGGCGGTCTCCTGGTCGCGGATCTCGCCGACCATGACTTTGTCGGGATCGTGGCGGAGGATGGAGCGGAGGCCGCGGGCGAAGGTGAGACCCTTTTTGTCGTTGACGGGGATCTGGGTGATGCCCTTGAGCTGATATTCGACGGGGTCTTCGATGGTGATGATCTTGTCTTCGTCGTTCTTGATTTCGCTGAGGGCGGCGTAGAGGGTGGTGGTTTTGCCGGAGCCGGTGGGGCCGGTGACGAGGACCATGCCGTAGGGCTCCTTGATGTAGCGGCGGAAGCGGACGATGTCGGATTCGCTGAAGCCGACGACGTCGAGCGTGAGCTTGGCGAACTTCTCGCTCATGGACTCCTTGTCGAGGACGCGGAGGACGGCGTCTTCGCCATGGATGGTGGGCATGATGGAGACGCGGAAGTCGATGAGGCGGCCCTTGTAGCGGACGCGGAAACGGCCGTCCTGGGGGATGCGGCGTTCGGCGATGTCGAGTTCGCTCATCACCTTGATGCGGCTGATGATGGTGGTGTGCCAGTCCTTGGCGATGGGCGGCATGGCGTAGTGGAGCACGCCGTCGATGCGGTACTTGATGGCGACTTCCTGGTCGCGGGTTTCGATGTGGATATCGGAGGCGCGGCGTTCGAGCGCGTTGAAGATGGTGGTATCGACCAGCTTGATGACGGGCGCGATGGCGGCGTCCTGGGCGGTGAGGCGCTCAATGGAGAGAGTCTCATCGGCGTTCTCTTCATCGCCGACGACATCCAGGGCGAAGCCTTCGGTGATCTCGTCGAGGACGCGCTGGGACTGCTCGGTCTTGTTGAGCAGGTCAGAGATCTGGGTGAGCGTGGCGACTTTGACCTTGAGGCGTTTGCGGAGGAGGATGGAGAGTTCGTCGATGAGGTTGAGGTGGCGCGGGTCGGCCAGCGCGATGGAGAGGGTTCCGTTGTCGGCCTCGAGGGGGACGAAGTTGTAGCGGAACATGAGATCGACGGGGATGGACTTGAAGAGGTCGTTGTCGATCTTGGTGGCCTTGAGGTCGACGAACTCGCAGCGGTAGCGTTTGGCGAGGGCGCGGGCCTGATCGGCGTCCTGGTCGGGGACGAGGGTTTTGAATGCGTCGTTGCCCATGGTTGGTTGGCTCCTAGTTCATGGACTCCGCCAGGGAGAAGATAGGGAGGTACAGGGAGACGAGCACGAAGGCGACGAAGATGCCCATGAAGATCATGATGGCGGGCTCAATGAGGGAGAGCGTTGCCTGCATGCGGGTATTGACGTCGTCCTCGTAGAATTCGGCGACGGAGGAGAGCATGGCGGGCAGGGCGCCGGTGGATTCGCCGACCTCGATCATGTCGATGGCGAGGGGCGGGACGATGCCGGTGGAGGCGAGGGCGCCGGAGAGGGGTTGGCCCTCCTTGACCATCTGCTGGGCCTTGCCGAGGGCGTTGCGAAGCAGGGGGCTGCCGACGGATTGGGCCGCGGTTTCCATGCCCTGAACCAGGGGAATGCCGCCGGTGAGAAGAGTGGAGAGCAGGCGGGCGAGTTGGGCCACCTGATACTTGGTCCAGATCTCGCTGAGGATGGGCGTGCGCATCTTAATGCGGTCAGCGAGGGACTGCCCGGCGTCGGTCTTGAGGTAGAAGCGGCCGCCGATGATGAGGGCGGCGAGGCCGATGACGCCGAAGACGATGTACTGTTCCGCGGCGGCTCCGACCGCCATGAGCATGCGGGTGGGCAGGGGCAGTTCGGCGTTGGTGGTGGAGTAGAGCGAGGCGAAGCGGGGGACGACGAATGTGACCAGGAAGACGACAAGGAGGACGACGAGACAGATCAGCACGCTGGGGTAGAGCAGCGAGAGCATGATCTTCTTGCGCACGGCGAGGGCGAGCTTCTGGTAGGAGACGTAGCGTTCGAGGACCTCGCCGAGGGCGCCGGACTTCTCGCCGGCCATGATGGAGGTGGTGTAGATGGCGGGGAAGTTGCCCTGGCGCTTAAAGGCTTCGGAGAGGAGGGAGCCCTTTCTGACGTCATCGCGGATCTCGCGGATGATGGGGCTGAGCTTGGCGTCGGTGAGGCGGTCGCCGAGCAGGTCGAGGCACTTGAGGATGGGCAGGCCGGCGCGAAAGAGGGTGACGAACTGCTGGTTGAAGATGAGGAACTTTTCGACGTCGAGCTTGCGGCGGCCGGAGGAGCCGCCGAGAGCGGCCAGCGGATTCTTGGATTTGACGGAATAGACGAGGTAGCCCTGCTGGGAGAGGCGGTCGCGCAACTCGGCTTCGCTGGCCGCTTCCATGACCTGTTCGCGGATCTCACCGCGGGGGTCGGCGTATTTGAGGGCGTACTCGGGCATTGAGCCTGGAAAGATGCTCCTGGAGTGTAGACGGCGAGGGTGGCGGAAGCGTGGAGGGGGAAGTGGCTAGGGCTTGACCTAGTGCTCTACTTCCTCGACCGGGATGCCGGGGGGCGGTTGGAAGCGGAATTCGGATTCGGCGGCGGGGATGTTGAGGCGTTCGGCGCTGAAGAGGAACTCCATGTCGGTGCCGTCGACGCCGCGGACGAGGAGGCGGGTGATGGCGTTGGCGGAGTTGATGGTGAACTCGACGCGGCGGTAGGGGACGCGGTCGGACTTAGGAAGGGCGATGATGGTGGCTTCGGAGCCGGTCTCTTTGAGTTCGAAGTCGCCGAAGGTGCGGCGGAAGTCCAGGCGGCCGAGGAGGAAGGCGAGCGGGGCGCGGAAGTCGTCTGCTTCCTTGAGCTTGGCCTTCTCGGCCTTGGGGTCGCCGGGGGAGTAGAAGTAGACCCATTTGCCGTCGCAGACGAAGAGTTTGCCGGCGGGTTGGGTGTACTCCCAGCGCATGCGGCCGGGCTTGCGAAGGATGAGGCGGCCGGACTCGGAGCGGCGGGGGCGGTTCTGAACGAGTTGGCGCTGCTCGAAGCGGCATTCGAGGGTGGCGGAGCCGTTGTAGCGGCGCTCGATGGCGCGGAGGATCTCCTGCAAGTCACGGGCCTGCAAAGAGATGGAGGCGAGGAGGAAGAGTGCTACGGTTTTCATTGGGCGGGCTCCCAGGGGCTGCCCCAGTTGGCTTTGCGGGCGGCTTTCCAGCGGGGATCGTTCTTGCGGACCTTGTCGGGGTGGGCGCCTTCGTGGGTGCAGATGCGGAGTTCGATGAGGCCGGAGCGGGTGTTGGGGTGGCGTAGGACGCGGGCCCGGGCTGGGGTGGTTTCCTCTTTGAGGACAAGGAGATAGGAGAACTTCTCGTCTTCGTAGGAGAGGTCGCCGCCCTTGAGGCGGCGGTGCAGCTTGCTGCGTTCGACGCGGACGGCGAAGTGGCACCAGTCGGCGCCGGCCATGGGACATTCGCCGGGGTGGGGGCAGGGGGCCGGGATGTGGGTGCCGAGGGCGAGGAGTTGGGTGCGGGCGGCGCGGATGTGGGAGAAGCCTTGGACGGTGCCGGGTTCGACGAGGAGGAGGGCGCGGCGGGCGAGGGACCAGGAGTCGAGGATGGCGCGGTCGCGCTCCTTAGGGCTCAACTCGTTGAGGGCGTAGGAGATGGAGACGACGTCGTGGGGTTCGTGGGGGGGCAGGCGGGTGAGGTCGGCTTGGATGCGGGTGGCGGGGG
>JARKQJ010000171.1 GCA_029973955.1 Paludibaculum sp.
AGGCGCTCTCCTGCCGAGGCAATCTCATCCATGGTGCGCTGGCTCAGCTCCCCCAACAGATCGATGCCCTGCATGCGTCGCTGAAGACTTTCGACGATCTCTTTGATGTTGCCGATGCATTCGGGCGTCGCAATCTCAAGCGAACGGGCGGCCTCGAGGTGAATCTGCTCAACCTTGCTCAGAAGCTGTATGGCCTTGTCGAGCTTGTGGTTGCGGGCGGCTTCCGCCATCTCGAAGAGCGTATTCGTCACGCCCGCCATCGCAGAGACCACTACGACGCGCTTGGCACCCTGGCGGGATGCCACGATCTGGGCGACTTCTCGTATCCGCGCCGCGTTTCCGACCGAGGTGCCGCCGAATTTCATCACCAGTGTCGTCATTGGGGTACCTCCTCACACGGCGCTGGGCATGAAGCCCATGGCCAGGGCCGTCTCGGCATTGAGCACCGAGGCGCCCGCCGCACCCCGCTCGGTGTTGTGCCCCAGCGACACAAACTTGAAGTCGAGGATGGGGCAGCTGCGGAGCCTTCCCAACGTGATGCGCATGCCTCCGTCATCCTCCACATCTTTGCGCGGCTGCGGGCGGTCCTCGGCATCGAGCAGCGCAAGAAACTGCGACGGAGCGCTCGGAAGGCCATACGGAGCAATCCGAGGTTCGAAGGCGCGGAAGGCGGCGGCGACGTCTTCGAGGCTGGCCTTTGTCTTCAAGCGCACGGAGATGGAGAGGGTGTGCCCTTCGACCACAGGCACGCGCGTACAGGTCGCGGAGACGACAAAGGGCGCCGGCACCACCGACGCGGCGCTTCCGCTTTGGGCCAATGTTCCCAGAATCTTGTTGGATTCCGATTCCACCTTCGATTCCTCGTTGCGGATGTAAGGGATCACATTGCCGACGATGTCGAGCGCAGGGACGCCCGGATATCCGGCGCCGCTTATCGCCTGCATACTCGTCACCATGACCGCATCCACGCCGAAGCGCGCGTGGAGCGCCGCCAGAGGGGCGGCGAGCATGACCGTGGTGCAGTTCGGATTGGTCACGATCGCCCCTCGCCAGCCCCGCCTCGCCTGCTGGACAGGCAAGAGCGCAAAGTGCTCCGGATTCAGCTCAGGGATGAGGAGCGGCACATCCTCTTCCATTCTGAAGGCGCTCGCGTTCGAAAA
>JARKQJ010000180.1 GCA_029973955.1 Paludibaculum sp.
GGCGGCTCTTCTCGCGTGTGAGTGCCTCGCGGCGGGCGGCGGGGGCACAGTAGACACCCCTCCCCTTGGTTGGGGCTAGCCGTTGGGGGCTGGCCATCAGCACTATCGGTCAGCACTATCGGTCAGCACTATCTATCGGCACTATCGGCCGGGACTATCGGCCGGTGGAGTGAGGATTGGAAATAGTGTTAGAGGCGGAGGAGGGCGGACTGGATTTCGCCGGTGACCTCGGCTTTTTGCGCGCCCCGGAAGACGTTGACTTCGCTGCGGATGCCGAATTTGGGGAGGTAGACGCCGGGTTCGATGGAAAAGAGGGCGCCGGGGAGGATGGCGCGGTCGTCGTGGGTTTCGTAGTTGTCCATATTGGCGCCGTTGCCGTGAACGTCTTCGCCGATGGAGTGGCCGGTGCGGTGGAAGAAGTGCATGGCGAGGCCGCGTTGGTGGAGGAAATCCCGCGCGGCGTCGTCGACGTGCCAGCCTTCGAGTTCCCTGCCCTGGGCGACGCCATCGATGACGCAGTTGGCGGCGGCGTCGCGGGCGCCGGTGACGGCGGCGAACACATTCTGGATTTCGTCGGGGGGCGTGGGGCCGCAGAAGCCGGTCCAGGTGATGTCGTAATAGACAGCGCCGGGCTGTTTGAGCTTGGCCCAGAGGTCGATGAGGAGGAGATCGCCGGGGCGGATGGGAGCGTGCGATTCGGGCAGCGGCTCGTAGTGGGGGTTGGAGGCGTTGGCGTTGACCGCGACGATGGGGCCGTGATCGCAAAAGAGGTTTTCCGTTTCAAACGCGCTGAGGATGAAATGTTTGATGTCGAGTTCGGTGATGGGAGCGCCGGCGGCATGGGCGGCCGAGACGCGCTGAAAGGCGGCGGCGCGGACGGCGTCGACCTTCGCCTGGGCGGCCTTGTGGGAGGCGTATTGAGCCGCCGACAGGCAGGCTTCGAAGATCTGGACGAGGTTGGCGGCGGAGCGGACCTCAACGCCGGTGGAGCGGATGAGTTCGATGGTGCCTGCATCGACGTTGGCGACGTAGGGGACGGCGCAGAGGGGCGAGTAGTGCATGGCCACGGTTTTGAGGCCTTTCAGGAGTTCGTGCAGAGCTGCCTGCTGCTGCTGCCAGCCGGCATAGGGGCGCTTTTCGCCGGGGAGGGGATCGAGGACGCGCGGCTCGATTTTGTGGACGAGGCCGATGGGGTCGCCTTCCGCGGGGACCAGGTAGTACCAGCGGCGGGTGAGGGATTGGGCGGGCTCGAAGTTGAGCACGCGGTAGGCGAGGGGATCGCGGCGGTGGTGGTCGAAGAAGAGGTAACCGTCGAGCTGGTACTGGCGGAGGGCTTTCTGGATCTCTTGGATGCGCATCAACAATAGTGTACGGGAGTGGGGGCTTGGTAGACTGGGAGTTTACCCATGCAGCTGGAAAAAGTCTATGAACCGCAGCGGTTTGAGCCGCGTTGGGCCGAGCTTTGGATCGACCGCGGATATTTTCACGCGCCGAGCGAAAAGCAGGCGGGGCGCGATGTGTTCTCGCTGGTGATTCCGCCGCCGAACGTGACGGGGAGTCTGCACATCGGGCACATGCTGGAGCACACGGAGATCGATGTGACGGTGCGGTGGCACCGGATGAAGGGCGACCAGACGCTGTGGCTGCCGGGTCAGGACCACGCCGGCATCGCGACGCAGATGGTGGTGGAGCGGGCGCTGAAGGCGGAAGAGAACATCACGCGGCACGACCTGGGCCGCGAGAAGTTCGTGGAACGGGTGTGGCAGTGGAAGGAACAGTACGGCGGGACGATCATCGGGCAGATGAAGCGGATTGGGGACTCTTGCGACTGGCAGAGGAACCGGTTCACGCTGGACGCCGGGCTGAGCCGGGCGGTGCGCGAGACGTTCGTGCGGCTGTATGAGAAGGGCCTGATCTATCGCGGCGAGTACATGGTGAACTGGTGCCCGCGGTGCGACACGGCGCTGTCGGACCTGGAAGTGGTGCACGAGGAGAGCCCGGGGAACCTGTGGCACATCCAGTATCCTGTGCAAGGGATGCCGGGGCGGTTTGTGACCGTGGCGACGACGCGGCCTGAGACGATGCTGGGCGATACGGCGGTGTGCGTAAATCCGGAGGACGAGCGGTACCTGGACCTGCACGGCAAGAGCGTGCTGCTGCCGCTGATGAACCGCGAGATTCCGGTGATCTGCGATCCTTTGGCGGATCCGGCGTTTGGGACCGGTGTGGTGAAGGTGACGCCGGCGCACGATCCGAACGACTTTGAGGCGGGGCGGCGGCACAATCTGCCGCACGTGAAGGTGATCGACCAGCACGGCGTGATGACGGAAGCGGCGGGCGCCTATGCCGGCCTGGACCGCTACGAGGCGCGGAAGAGGGTGCTGGAGGATTTGGAAGCGCAAGGGTTCCTGGTGAAGACCGAGGCCTATGCGCTCAATGCGGGCAAGTGCCAGCGCTGCAAGACGGTGGTGGAGCCGCTGGTGTCGAAGCAGTGGTTCTGCCGGATGAAGCCGCTGGCCGAGCCGGCCATCAAAGCGGTGGAAGAGGGCCGGATCAGGATTGTTCCGGAGAACCACGCGAAGACGTATTTCGAGTGGATGTACAACATCCGCGACTGGTGCGTGTCGCGGCAGTTGTGGTGGGGGCACCGGATTCCGGCGTGGCACTGCGGCGCGTGCGGCGAGGTGACTGTGTCGCGGGAAGACGCGGTGGCGTGCGCCAAGTGCGGGTCGGCCGAGCTGACGCAGGATCCGGACGTGCTGGATACGTGGTTTTCGAGCGGATTGTGGCCGTTTTCGACATTGGGCTGGCCGGACCAGACCGAGGATCTGAAGACGTACTATCCGACCACGCTGCTGATCACGGGGTTCGACATCCTGTTCTTCTGGGTGGCGCGCATGATCATGCTGGGCATCGAGTGCATGGGCGACGTGCCGTTCCGGACGGTGTACATCCATGGCTTGGTCCGAGACGCGCAGAAGCAGAAGATGTCGAAGACGAAGGGGAATACGATCGATCCGCTGGCGGTGACGGAGCAGTATGGGACCGACGCGGTGCGCTTTGCGCTGCTGCGCGGGGCGGCGCCGGGCACCGACATCGCGCTGAGCGAGGAGCGGATGGTGAGTTCGCGGGCGTTCGCGAACAAGATCTGGAACGCGGCGCGGTTCATCTTCATGCAGATGGAGAAGGTCGGCCTGGAGCAGCTTTCGGTGGAGGAGGTGGAGACGGCGATTCCGGCGGCAGCGGCGATCGGCGGCTCCGTGCCGTTGGAGGATCGCTGGATTCACCACCGGCTGACGGAGCTGGCGGCGAAAATGGACGCGGCGCACAAGAACTACCGGTATCACGAGGCCGCGGACCTGATCTGGACTTTCCTGTGGGACGAGTTCTGCGACTGGTATGTGGAGGTGAAGAAGCTGCGCGTGAACCAGGGAGTGGATGCCCGGGCGCACGTGGAGACGCTGGTGCGGGTGTTCGAGCGGGCACTGAGGATGCTGCATCCGTTGATGCCGTTCGTCACCGAGGAGCTGTGGCAGAGGTTTGTGGCCAAGGGCGCGAAGGTGCCGGAGTCTGTGTGCCTGGCGGCGTATCCGCAGGCGGGAGACGGGCTGGACGAAGAGGGCGCGCGGGCGTTCGGGCTGCTGCAGGAGATGGTGACGGCGGCGCGGGCTCTGCGGGCCGATAACAAGATCGACCCGGGGGTGAAGGTGGAGGGGTGGATCGAGACCACGTCGGAGCGGGCCGCGGGGGTGGCCGCGGCGGAGGTTTCGGTGGTGAATGCGCTGGCGCATGGATCTTTCACGGTGAATCCGGCGGAGAAGGGCTCCGGGGCGCGGCGGGCCGCGGTGGAGTTTGCCCTGGCTCTGAAGTTGTCGGCGACGCAGGCGGAGGCGATCCGGGCGAGGGTGACGAAGCGGATTGGCGAATTGGAGAAGGTGATTGCCGGGAGTACCCGGCAGCTTTCGAGCGAGGCCTTTGTGGCTAAGGCTCCGGCGCACGTGATTGAGGGGATCAAAGAGAAGCTGGCCCAGTACGAGACCGAGTTGCGAGAACAGAAGGCGGCTTTGGCGGAGTTGGAATCGTGATTGAGTTTGATTGGGGGCATCCCGACGTAATTGAACTGGTGAAGCTGGCGCTGCGGGAGGACGTGGGCGCTGGGGACATTACTTCGGAGTTGACCGTTCCGGCGGAGCGGATGGCTTCGGGAGTGTTCCGGGCCAAGGAAGAGCTGGTGGTGGCCGGGACCGAGGTTCTGGAGACGGTCTATTCGTTGATGGGTGGGGTTTCGGCCTTGGAGGTGCTGCGGCCCAGTGGCTCCGCGGTTTCGGCTGGAGAGTGTCTCGCTCGCGTGCGGGGACGGGCGCGGACTTTGCTCACGTGTGAGCGAGTCTCGTTGAATCTGCTGCAGCGGCTAAGCGGGGTGGCGACTTTGGCCCGGGCGTTCGTTCGGGAGACCGAGGGGACGCGGTGCAAGATTCTGGATACCCGGAAGACGACGCCGGGACTGCGGCGTTTGGAGAAGATGGCTTCCATGGCCGGCGGGGTGACCAACCACCGGATGGGCCTGTACGACGCGATTCTGATCAAGAACAACCACATCTCGGCGGCGGGGGGCGTCCGCGCCGCGCTGGCCGCGGTGGCGGGGCAGCCGATTCCGGCGGAGATTGAAGTGCGGACGCTTGAGGAACTGGATGAGGCCCTGGAATGCGGGGCGCGGCATCTGCTGCTGGATAATCTGACTCCGGAGGAGGCCCGGGTTTGGATTGAGCGGATCGGGGAGCGGGCCACCACGGAGTTGAGTGGAGGGATCACGTTGGAGACCGCCCGGGCGTATGCGCTCGCCGGGGCGGATTACCTTTCGAGCGGAGCGATTACGCATTCGGCGCGGGCGGTGGATATCAATTTTCGCCTGGAGTGGGAGGGAGAGTGAGTGCGGTGGGGGAGGTGGACGGGACAGTCACGCTGTGTCCACTTAGAGAGGAATGGCAGGGTTTTCGGCGGATGCCGGTTTGGGACACAGGTGACTGTCCCGGTGGGTTGGGGAGGATGCCTTGAGGAAGATTGAGTGGCATGGTTCGATTGGGTCTACGATGACTCGGGCGGCGGAGCTGGCATCGGAGGGGTGCGCCAGCGGGACCGTGGTGGGCGCCGATGTGCAGACGGCGGGACAAGGGCGGCTGGGGCGGAGTTGGGAGTCGCAGTTGGGCGGGCTGTACTTCACGATGATTCTGCGGCCTCGGGTTTCGATGAAAGACCTGCCGGTGGTGACCATGGCGCTTGGGCTGGCGGTGGCGGATGCGGTGCAGATGTTCGCGGGAGTGGCGGCGGATTTGCGGTGGCCGAACGATCTCATGATCGGAGAGAAGAAGCTGGCGGGAATTCTGACGCAATGGCACGATGGGGCGGTGCTGGCGGGGATTGGGTTGAACGTGGGGCAGAGTGAGTTTCCGGAGGGCGTTCCGGCGACCTCGTTGGCATTGGAGACGGGGGTGGAACAGAATCGGGATCTTCTGTTGCGCGCGATCGCGGGCTCAGTGGAGAGCCACGTGAAGATCCTGGAGACGAGCGGTGTGCGGGCGATCCTGCGGCTCTTTGAGAGCGCGTCGAGTTATGTGGTGGGAAAGCGCGTCCGGGTTGAGATGCCGGGCGGCGATCTGTTCGGGACGACCGAAGGGTTGACGGACGATGGGTTTTTGCTGCTGCGGACCGTGGATGGGCAGATGGTGACGGTTACGGCCGGCGGCGTGCGTCCTTGGGCGGATTGAAATCGAAGAGCGACGGGTCGGGCGGCTGGAGGCCGGGCGGCCGGAGGTAGTCGCAGCGTTCGCGGAGGTTGGTTTGGGGGTAGTCGGCGTATTCGGCGCGGAGGATGACGGCGCGTTCGGGATCGATCCAGAGGGTGGAGCGGAAGCCGGTCTTCACGAGACTCTTCACTTCGATTTGAACGACAGCGGCTTCGATGCGGGCGTGGGGGCGCTTGAGGGTCTCGAAGCGGAGGAAGCGGGCGTTGGCGGTGAGGCGGTCGAGATTGGCGTAGCGCTCGATGTGCGCGTTCTGCTGCTGCTCGATGGTGAGTTCCAGGGGGGAGCCGGGATCCTCGATGGAGTAGGAATTGTCGCTGGAAAAGTAGGCGTAGACGCGCGTGCCGTCGGAGACGATTTGGCGGAGTGAAGTCCCCTGGAAGGAGTAGTAGTATCGGCCGCCGGCATCGCGAGCGTAGCGGATGTGGTTGGCGAGGTGCATCTCGCCGGGATCAATGCGGGAAGTGCGGGCTTCGAAGTCGAAGGTGGCGAGGGTGGAGTAGGTTTCGGAGACGCGGCGGAGGAGGTCGGCGACGTTTGGTGGAGGTGGCGCGAGGAGGTAGGCCAGGACGACTGCCGGCAGCATGGCTGGATGCTATCGAAAGCGGAGCAGGGTGTCTAGCGGCGCTTGGCGCGGCTGACTGAGATGGAGGTTCCGCCGCGGGGCTTGCCGAGGAGAGAGCGGGCGATTTCGATGCGGCCCATGAGGACGAGGTCGGGATCGGTGATGGTGAGGAGGTGCTCGTCGGCGTCGACGCCTTCGGCCTTGGCGGCGCGGTAGAGGACGGAGCGGAGGTACTGGATGGACGGCCAGCGTTCGCGCTCGGCCTGGTTGGGCTGGTCGGCGTTGGTGTCGAGCTTGTAGAGTTCAGCGCAGGAAGCGAGGCCGGTGTTGATGGCGAGGAGGGCGGAGTCGTTGTCCTTGGCGGCGATGGCGGCGTCGGCGAGAGCGGCCCAGGCGCCGGCGTTGAGCTGAGGATCCTTGATGGTCTTGAGGATTTTGACGGCCTGGCCGACGACTGCGCGGGCGGTGGCTGGATCGGAAGAGGCGGCGAGATTGGCGAGTTGAATCAGGGTAGAGACCTGCATGTGCTCGACGGGGATTTCGGGGACGCGGGAGATGGCGGTTTGGAGGTCTTTCCTGCCGAGGGCGACGATTTCGCTGGAGCGGGTGCTGGCGAGGGCGTCGAGGCGCATGCGGGCGGCGTCGTTGGGGTTGTGGGACTCTCCTTTGCCGGTGGTCCGCATATTGATGGAGAGGTTCTCGGGATCGCCGGCAGTCAGGGCTTGGCGGCCCTCGGGGAAGCGATTGACGGTCTCCTGGAGGGCGGGGCGGGCTTCAAGGAGAGTTGCCGCCCGCTTGGGGTCGTACTCGCGGAGGACCTGGATGATGTCGAACAACTGGTAGTCTTTGTTGGTGTCGAAACTGGCGCTGCCGCGGGGGCCGGAGAGGGTGACGATGGTGTTGGAACTGTCCTCAAGCGAGAGGATGGCATCCAGGAGTTTGGAGACGGCGGGTTCGACGACGGGTCGCGGGAGAGTGCGCCAATGCTTGGCGATCAAGGATTGGTAAGGAGTGCCCGAGTCGAGTTGGATGGTGACGAAGGCGTTGGAGAAGAGCGAGAGACGCCGGGGGTCGTCGGCGGGA
Organism: Paludibaculum sp.; assembly: GCA_029973955.1. Taxonomy (GTDB): domain Bacteria; phylum Acidobacteriota; class Terriglobia; order Bryobacterales; family Bryobacteraceae; genus Paludibaculum. The sequence continues at coordinate 7,450 of JARKQJ010000180.1, forward strand.
AGAGCGGTGAGGAGTGCGTCGATGGCACGCAGGGGCGGGTAGCCTTGTCCGGCGTTTTCGTCGGTGAGGCGGACGGCTCGATCGATGTCCCTGCGGTCGAGGAGGGAACGGGCGATGCGGTCGATGGCGGGGCCGCGGCGGTCGACGGGGAGGCCGGCGAGCATTTCAATGGCTTTGTCCGGGTCAACGGCGGCGGCGGCGAGGACAACACGGATCTGAAGGTTGGAGGGAGAGACGTTGGAGCTGGATTCAGGCGGGACGGCGGCGGCGGCGGCAAAGGCCTGGTCGAGGAGTTCCGTGGTCTTCTTCTTGTCGAAGTCGGGATAGAGCTGGACGATTTCGAGCAGGGCTGCCACCTGGATGGCGGGGGTAGCGGAGGAGAGCGTTTCGAGGGAAGAGTCGAGGAGTTGGCGGGCCTTCTGTTGGGGGGTGGGTCTGGCTTCGGCGGACGGCTGATCCTGCGCGGAGAGGAGAGGGAAGAGGAGGACCGCTGAGAGAAAGCGCATGGTGGGCATCGCCGGTATAGACGCGCCAGGGGCAAGAGTTGTTCGCAGGAGGAGAGCAGAATCCCGGCATGACTGCTAGCCTGAGAAATTGAGCCATGCTGCTAGCGATTGATGCCGGGAATACGAACCTGACGATTGGGATTTTCGAAGGCGAGAAGATCCGGACGAGATGGCGGCTGAAGACGGTGCACGACCAGACGCCGGACGAGTGGGGGATCAAGCTGCGGAGCCTGTTCGCGGTGGAGGATCTGCCGCTGGACCTGGTGAAGGGGATTGCCGTGGCGAGCGTGGTGCCGCCGCTGGAGTCGACGCTACTGGCGATGGGGGAGAGGTACTTCAGGACCGAGCCGATGTTTGTGACGGGGCGGACGGAGACGGGGCTGAGCGTGCTGGTGGACAACCCGCGGGAGGTGGGGGCGGACCGGATTGTGAATGCGGTGGCGGCGCTGGCGAAGTACGGCGGGCCGTGCATCGTGGTGGATCTGGGGACGGCGATCACGTTTGACGCGGTGAGCGCGCGGCAGGAGTATCTGGGGGGAGTGATCTGTCCGGGCATTGGGATTTCGGTGTCGGGGCTGTTCCAGAAGACGGCGCGCCTGCCGATGGTGGACTTCAAGGACCCGGGGCGGCTGATCGGGACGAACACGGTGCAGAGCATGCAGTCGGGGCTGTACTACGGGACGATTGCGATGATCGACGGGATTGTGGAGGGGATGCGGAAAGAGATGGGGCCGGAGACGAAGGCGGTAGCGACGGGAGGCCAGGCGGGGCTGATCACGAAGGGATCGAAGTGGGTGCGGATCGCGGATGAGGATCTGACCTTGGAGGGGTTGCGGATGATCTGGGAGATGAATCGCGGACGATGACGCTCGACTACGACGACGGGGTTTGGAAGGGAAACTACTTCAGCTACTTCACGGAGGTGGAGGAGCACTTTCAGCGGGCGCGGGGGACGGGGCTGTTTCTGCTGTCGCCTTTGGATTGGGCTTTGATTGAGACCTGGAAGAACTCCGGGGTACCGCTGGAGGCGGTGCTGCGGGGCATCGACGAGGCTTTTGAGAAGTGGCGGAGCAAGAAGCAGAAGACGCAGATGGTGAACGGGTTGGGCTACTGCGCGCAAGCCGTGATGCAGGCGGCGGAACGCTTGGCGCAGAACCTTCCGGCGGAAGGGGCGAAGGAAGTGGAGCCGCCGTTCCCGTTGGAGAGCGTGCGGGCGCATCTGGAAAAGGCCCAGGCAGCGCTGCGGGCTGCCGCGGGATTCGAAGAGATTGCGGAGGGGGTGGGCGAGTTGCTGGGCCGCGTGGAGGAGCACTACCGGGATCTGCAGGAGCTGGATCTGCGGCTGACGGCGCTGGAGGACAAGATGGCGGCGCTGGCCAGGACACGGCTGAGCGATGAGGCGCTGCTGCGGATGCGAAGGGAGCTGGAGATGCAGTTGCGCCCGTACCGGGGAAAGATGTCGGCCGATCAGTTGTCGCGGCTGGAGAAGAGTTTTCTGGACCGGAAGGTTTACGAGGAGAGCGGGCTGCCGCGGCTGAGTTTGTTCTATATTGCGTGAATGACACGCTTCCCTGCCCTGTTGCTGCTGGCGGCCGCGGTGCTGAGCGGCGCTGAGCCGGTCCGGGTGACGATCGAGGTGGACGCCTCCAAGGGAAGGGGTGCTCTGAAGCCGATCTGGGCGTTCTTCGGTTACGACGAGCCGAACTACACCTACATGGCGGACGGCCAGAAACTGCTGGGGCAACTGGCGGCGGCGAGCCCGGTGCCGGTGTATGTGCGGGCGCACAATCTGCTGACCACGGGAGACGGGACGCCGGCGCTGAAGTGGGGGTCGACCAACGCCTACACGGAAGACGCGGGCGGGCAGGCGGTGTACGACTGGACGATTACGGACCGCATCTTCGACACCTACGTGCAGCGCGGGATGAAGCCGCTGGTGGAGATCGGATTCATGCCGGAGGCGCTGTCGGTGAAGCCGCAGCCGTACCGGCACCAGTGGAAACCCGAAGACCGGTACGCGTCGATTGTCGGGGGATGGGCGTATCCGCCAAAGGACTACGGGAAATGGCGCGAGCTAATCAACAAATGGGTGAAACATTGCGTGGAACGGTATGGAGAAAAGGAAGTTGCGAGCTGGTGGTGGGAGGTTTGGAACGAGCCGGATATTCTCTACTGGCAAGGCACGCCGGAGGAGTATTGGAAGCTGTACGACTATGCGGCGGATGGGTTGAAGCAGGCTTTGCCGGCGGCGCGGATTGGGGGGCCGCACTCGACGGGTCCGGGGAGTGCGAAGGCGGCGGGATTTTTGCGGGCATTTTTGGAGCACGCGGTGCGGGGCACGAACTTTGCGACGGGGAAGAAGGGGTCGCCGCTCGACTATGTGGGGTTCCATGCGAAGGGGCGTCCGGTGGTGGAGGAGGGGCACGTGCGCATGGGGATCCGGGAACAGTTGAAGAGCATTGAGGCTGGGTTTGAGGTGGTGCGGTCGTTTCCGGAGTTGAAGGGGATTCCGATCATTCTCGGGGAGAGCGACCCGGAGGGCTGTGCGGCGTGCCCGCAGCGGACTCATCCGCAGAATGGATACCGGAATGGGACGGTGTATTCGAGCTACACGGCGGCGTCGTTCGCGCGAAAGTGGGAGTTGGCGGAGCGGATGGGCGTGAACCTGGAGGGGGCGGTGACGTGGGCGTTTGAGTTCGAAGGACAGCCGTGGTTCGACGGATTCCGGGATTTGGCGACGAATGGAGTGGAGAAGGCGGTGCTGAACGTATTCAGGATGTACGGAATGATGTCGGGAGAACGGGTGGAAGCGGCCAGTACGGGGGCGGTGGGGTTGGAGGAGATGCTGCGCGAAGGGGTGGGCGCACGGCCCGATGTGGGCGTGCTGGCGACGAAGCGTGGCAGCTCCGTGTGGGTGATGATGTGGCACTACCACGATGCGGATGTGGCAGGGCCGGCGGCGGAGATTGAAGTGAGAGTGAAGGGAGTGCGGAACCCGGTCCAGGTGCGGGAATGGAGGGTGGACCGAGACCACGGAAATGCGTATGCGGTTTGGAGGGAGATGGGGTCTCCGGCGCAGGTGAGTGCGGGGCAGAGGGCGGAATTAGAGCGAAGAGCGGGGCTGCGGATGGCACGTCCCGCGGAATCGATCTCACGGAAGGAAGGCGAAGAAATTCACAGACAGATACAGGTTTCGCGGCAGGGAGTGGTATTACTGGAGTTTAATTGAGTTCTAACAAAAGATAGGCGTTTTTGACTGGTATGGCAACTTCGTAGTGGTATATGATTTGGCGAAGAGCGTACATCTAGTACGAGTAGGCCAGCATTCCTCCGATTCAAGCTGGCGTACGCCGGTGGGGATCTTCCTCCGAGTCCCCACCGGCATTTTTGCGTTTAGGGGGAGAGAAGAAGGAACGGGGCACCGGGCTTCAGGCCGGGAAACTAGCGCATGTAGAAGACGTCGGGGCGAACGGCTCCGGGCACTTCGTTGCAGGGGCCGCATTCGAGAGAGTATCCGGACCAGGCGGCGCGGGCGGCCTTGGGAACCTCGACGGGATGATCGGGCTGATGGTAGACGGAGAGGGCCAGGCGGGGGTGGAAGCGGGCCAGGGTCTGGCGGCCGCCCTGGAGTGCCTTGACCTCGGCGCCTTCGATATCCATCTTCACGAAGTTGACAGTTTTGAGATTGAGTTCATAGACGAGGTCGTCGATCGTGGTGAGGGGGACTTTGGCGACGGCTTTGGCGCCCTGGCGGTGGATGACGAAGCTGTCGGCGGCCTGGTTGTCCGGATCGACGAGCAGTTCGAGGGTGTCGTCCTTGTCCCAAACGCCTTTGGGATAGACGATGACGCGGCCGGCGGCGATCTCCTTGGGGAAGTTGCGGCGGAGGCATTCGAGGTTGTCGGGAGCGGGCTCGATGGCGACGACGGTGCCGGCGCCGGCGTCGAGGGCGAAGCGGACGAAGGTGCCGACGTTGGCGCCGCAGTCGAGGACGATGTCGCCGGGCTGGATGTACTGCGGGCCGGTGCCGTAGATCTTGGCGGCCTGCTCGGCGAGATTGAAGGGGAGGAGGAAGCGCGAGCCGGCGGGAGTCCAGAACTGGCCGTAGGGGGTCTGGTAGAGTTCATAGCTCTTGAACTCCTTCTGGAGGAGAGTGGTCTTATATAGGATCTCGTCCTTGAGGCGGGTGAGTTCCTTCTTTTCCCGGTGGATGTCGAAGGCGCGCTGGGGGATGCAGCCGTTGCCGCGGCCGGTGACGGCGAGGGTCCAGTCGCGCACGGGCGGGCAGAAATAGTAGGCGGCGCCGGCGAGGACAGCGAGGGCGGCAAGGAGGAGGAAGGAACGTTTCACAGGGCCTAGGCTAGCACGGCAGACGGGGAACGGTCAGGCGTATTATCCTGACAGGCGATGGATATTATCACGGGACATCTCGGCTGGATCGAGGTGGTGTGCGGCCCGATGTTTTCGGGCAAGAGCGAAGAGCTGATCCGGCGGTTGAGGCGGGCGTTGATTGCGCGGAAGCGGGTGCAGGTATTCAAGCCCGTGATCGACGTGCGGTACTCGGCAAACGAGATTGTGAGTCACGCGGACAGCCGGATGAAGTCCGAAGTGGTGAGCGGGCCGGGGGAGATTCTGGCGAAGCTCGACTGGCGGACGCAGGTGGTGGGGATCGACGAAGCGAATTTCATGGGTCCGGACCTCGTGGAGATCGCGCAGCAACTGGCCGATTCGGGCAAGCAGGTGATCATAGCGGGGCTGGACACCGATTACATGGGCAGGCCGTTCGCGCCGATGCCGGAGCTGCTGTGCGTCGCGGAATCGATCACCAAGACGCTGGCGATCTGCCTGCGGTGCGGGAACCCGGCCAAGCACACACAGCGGTTGATGGGCAGCGACGACTTGATCGTGGTCGGGGCGACCGGGATGTATGAGGCGCGCTGCCGGCGCTGTTTCGAGCCGGGGATTCCGAAGCAGGAACTGCTGGAGTTTCTGAAGGCTTCGCGGCAGAACGGGGAGGATGGGATAAAAGAGTGAAACCCGGAAGCCTGGGGGCGCCATCCATAGGATAGTGCTGTTTGGGTGATAAAATGTTAATTTGCGGTACTCAGATGAGTCGCAAGACAAAAGGAGCAATGCTGTGAGTGATCCTCAATTCCCGCCCCCGCAGGGCAATCCGCAACCGAGCTACGTCCTACCCGCGCACCATGACAGCGGTGGTCAGGGCGTGAAGATGGCCATTCTGTTTGGCGCGGTGGTTGTGTTGATTGCAGCCAACGTGTACCTCTACCTGCAGATCGACGGGTTGAAGCAGGAGATGGCAAAGAATCGCGAGACCATGGCGGCCGAAGTGGGGCGGGTGAAGGAGACGTCGGCGGTGACCACGGCGGCGGCCCAGAAGCACTTGCAGGATTTGCGCAGCGAGTTGGATGAAGCGCGGAAGCAGGCGTCTACGGCGGTGGGGCAGGCGAAGATCGACGCGCAGAAGCACGCCGACGAAGTGGCAGCGCGTCTGGCGCAGCAGCAGAAAGCGACGGAAGCGCAGTTGAAGGGTCAGATCTCGCAGGTGGAGCAGACGGCGTCGGCCGCGACCACCAAGATCGGCGAAGTGTCCACTGAAGTGGGCGCGGTGAAGACGGACTTGTCCAGCACGAAGTCTGAGCTGGACAAGACGATCGCCAGCCTGAAGAGCGTTTCAGGCGACCTCGGCGTGCAGAGCGGCCTGATTGCCACCAACGGCAAGGAACTGGCGGCTTTGAAGGCCCTGGGCGAGCGCAACTACTTCGAGTTCAATCTGGGCAAGACGAAGCAGCCGCAGCGCGTGGGCGACATCATGCTGCTGCTGAAGAAGACAGACCAGAAGAAGAACAAGTACACGGTGGAAGTGACTGCCGACGACAAGAAGGTGGAGAAGAAGGACAAGAACGTGAACGAGCCCGTTCAGTTCTACACCTCGAAGGCGCGGCAGCCGTACGAAATTGTGGTGAACGAAGTGAAGAAGGACGTGATTGTCGGCTATCTGGCGACGCCCAAGGTGCAGTCGGGCCGCTAATACGAAAATCAGATAGGATAGGAGCCGCCGTGCTTTCGGGCACGGCGGCCTTTTCTTTATGAAGACTCTCGTGGTGTTGGGGTTCATGAGTGTGGCGTGGGCGGGCGAATTCCGCGCGGGCACGGCGGCTGTGAAGGTGACGCCGCCCCTGGGCACGGGGATGGCGGGCTACTTCAGCTTTCGCGGCGTAACCGGTGTGCATGACGATTTGTGGTGCCGGGCGCTGGTGATGGAGAGCGGCGCACAGAAGGCGGCGCTGGTGGCTTGCGACGTGATTCATCTGCCGGATGGCGTGGTGCAGGCGGCGCGGGCTCTGATCGAGAAAGAGACGGGGCTAGGCGGCCGGGCTGTCATGATCAGTGCGACGCACGCGCATACGGGTCCGGAGGTGAAGGGCGACTATGCGGAGTGGCTGCCGGGACGGATTGCAGAGAGCGTGCAGGCGGCGTTGCGTTCGATGAAGCCGGCGCGGCTGGCCGCGGCCGAGGGCGAAGAGAAGACGTTGACGTTCAACCGGCGGTTCTTCATGACGGACGGAACGGTGGGGTGGAACCCGGGGAAGAAGAATCCGAAGATCGTGAAGCCGGCCGGCCCAGTGGATGCGCGCGTGGGCGTGATGTCGGTGCTGGGCGAGGATGGGGCAACGCTGGCGACCTATGTGAACTACGCGCTGCACCTCGATACGGTGGGCGGGACGGAGGTTTCCGCGGATTACCCCGCCACGATGGAGCGGCTGGTGAGCGGCGCGCTGGGCGGAACGGCGATGTTCACTCTGGGCTGCGCGGGGAACCTGAACCACATCGATGTCAGCACGGCGCGGGCGCAGAAGGGGCACGTCGAGGCGAAGCGAATCGGGACGGTGCTGGCCGGCGAGGTGATCCGGACCTCGGCCGTCCTGGAAGAAGTGAAGGCGGAGCCGCTGCGGGTTTCCAGTGCAGTGTTGGAACTGGGCTGGGCCGCGCACAAGCCGCAGGAAGTGGAGTGGGCACGCGGAGTGGCGGCGAAGTATGGGCAGCCGAATGCGGGCCCGTTTCTGGAGATGGTGAAGGCGATGCGGGTGTTGGATGTGGAGGCGCGGAAGAGCGGGCCGTTGCGGGCTGAGGTGCAGGTGGTGGCGGTGGGCGACGAACTGGCGTTTGTCGGGCTGCCGGGGGAGATCTTTACGGAGCTGGGCATGGCGATCAAGGCGCGGTCGCCGTTCCGGCATACGGTGGTGGTGTCGCTGGCGAACGGGCATCTCGGATATGTTCCGGACAGCAAGGCTTGGGGCGAAGGGAACTATGAAGTGGTGACGGCGCGGGTTGTGGAAGGCAGCGGGGAGCGGCTGGTGGATGCGGCGGTGCAGTTGTTGAAGGAGGCCAAGCAATGACAATGACGAGGCGAGCGATGCTGGCGGCGCCGGCGGTGCTGCGGGCGCAAAGCAGGACGGAGAAGCTGAGGGTGGCTTCGGTGGGCGTAGGCAACCGGGGCTCGTTCCTGCTGCGGCACCTGCTGGACGTGGAGGGCGCCGAGGTGGTGGCAGTGTGCGACCTGCTGCCGGATCGCGTGGACAAGGCGGCCTCGGCGGTGGGCGCCAAGGGAAAATCGCCCAGGACGTACACGGATCTGCGCAAGATGCTCGACGAGGTGAAAGAGATCGAAGCGGTGGTGCTGGCGACGCCGGACTATACGCATCGCGAGTTCGACACCGAGATTCTCGGGCGCGGGAAGCACCTGTACGCGGAGAAGCCGCTGGCGCTGACGGTGGAGGACTGCAAGGCCGTGGTGAAGGCGGCAGAGGCGGCCAAGGGCGTGTTCCAGGTTGGCTTCCAGTTGCGGCACGATCCGGCACGCAACGCCGCGATGCAGTGGATTCTGACGGGGAAAGCGGGGAAGGTTTTGCAGTGCCATGGAATGCGGCACGGCGGGGATCTGCCGCGCGACATCCCCTGGTATTTCGACAAGACCAAGTGCGGGGACATCGTGACGGATCAGGGGATCCACATTCTGGACCTGTTCCGCTGGGCGGTGGGCAAGCCGCCGGTGCGGTGCTATGGGGATGGCGGCACCACGCTGTTCGTAAACGACCCTCCGGGCCGCACGGTGATGGACCACTACAGCCTGATTTACGAGTTTGAGGGCGGGGCGCAGATCAACTTCAGCCACCACTACTTCGATCCGCCGGGATGGTCGGGAACTCAGGAGCGCGTGTTTGGATCAGACGGCGCGGTGGATCTGGCCAAGGCGGAGTTCCAACCTCGGACGTCGAGGCAGCGCGTGAAGCTGGAGGTTCCGAACGAGGGGAAGGATTCCACCTACATGTCGCTGGCGGCGTTTGTAGAGAATGTGCGGACGGGGAAGAAGCCGCTGAACAACGCGCGCAGTGCATTGGAGGCCACGGTGGTGGCGCTGATGGGCACGAAGGCGATCTATGAGAAGCGCGTGGTGACCTGGGCGGAGATGGGAGTGGGACCATGAAGCGGCTGTGCGTGGCGATGCTCATGCTGGGGCTGACAGGGTGCTATCCGCTGTCGCTACAGCCGCTTTTCACCCCGGCTGATGTGACCGTGGATGAGGGTCTGGCCGGAGCCTGGCAGAAGCAGGGCGAGACAGACCGGTGGGAGTTGGATGCACCAAAGAATGCGGAGTACAAACTACGCCACGTGGTGGGCGATGAGACGGAGCATCTGGTGGCGCGGGTTGGGCGTGTGGGCGATGTGACGTTCCTGGAAATGCGCGGTGAGAAGAACCCGGACGACAGCCAGGCCGTGCCGGGCTATTCGTTTTGGCGGATCAAACGGGAGGGCGACCGGCTGGAGGTGTTGCCGCTGCGGCCGGAGTATTTCGAGGAGTTGATCCAGGCGGGCAAGCTGGAGAAGGCGCAGATCGTGCGCGGGGAGTTCGTGGTGTTCACGGGCACGACGGCAGAGGTCCGGGCCATGCTGCGGGCGCGGGTTGGGGAACGGGCCATGTATGGAGAGGTGGTGGCGTTGAGACGGCTTCGGTGACGGTAGTGCGTGGTACTGTGGCACGTCGTCTCGGGGGAATACGGCTTCACGGTGGCCCCGAGACTTCGTCTCGAGGGACTAACGCCTAAAGCGGCTGGACGCGCAGGTGCTTGAATTCGATCCAGAAGCCGGGGCGATGCGTCTGGAGTTCGATGAAGCCGGCGTTGGTGCGCGGCAGGCCTGAGTACTCCATGACGGTTTCGCCATCGATGCGGACGGTCACGTCACGGTTTTGGACGACGAGGTCGAAGAGGAACCACTTCTCCGCTTCGATGCGCGGATAGCGGGCGCGCTTGAAGTGATAGAGCGAGCCGGTGGGATAGTGAGCTTCCTCGACGGGGTGGAGTTGGATTTCGTAAGCGTTGTCCGGGTTGGTGCCCTTGCCGGCGGAGCGGAAAATGATGCCGCTGTTGTGCTGCGCGGAGCCGCGGACGTAGCACTGGAAGTGGAAGTCCTGGAACTTGTCGTTGGTGGCGAGCAGGCCGCCGCCGTCGCCGCGCAGGACGTTGCCGATGGCGGTGACGTTGGGCTTGCCCTCGGTGACGTGCCAGTTCCTGGCGAGGTCTTCGGGCTGCTCGTAAAGCACCTGCCACTTCTCCTTGCCCGGCAGTTCGCGGACGCGGAGGTTGCGGAAGCGGCACTCGGCGGAGGCGGCGGCGATGCCGATGTAGCCGGAACGGAGGCGATCGCGGAGCGCGGGGTGCGTGGCGCAGTCGCGGTCGTGGATGAGGGCGTCGTTGAACCAGACCTGGAGGCGGGGATAGTCGGCGAGGACGCGGAAGGTGTTCCAGCCCTTGGTGACGTTGACCAGGCGGGGCGCGATGTCGGGGAAGATGGCGCCGGCGGAGTTGGAGTGGGGCTCCGCTTCGGGTTGATGGAAAACCTTGAGCTGGATGCCGGCCTGCGAGGGGCGGCCGTGCTCGGGCGCGTGGATGTAAATGCCGGAATCGGTCCAGCCCTGGATGAAGAACTCGCCGAGAAGTTCGAAGTTCTCGTAGGTCTTCCCGGAGCGAAGCCAGGTGGGGAGTGTGGCGTGGGAGTGGACGGCGATTTCCGGGCCTGCGATGGTGAAGGCCGACTCAGGGCCTTCGACAATCTCCCAGTTGGTGAGAGGGGTGAAACCGGATTCGGAGGATTGAGCTAAGGCGGCGAGAGGTAGAGCGAGGATGGTACGGCGTGCGAGCATGACCACTATTTTGCACGAAGCAGACGGCAAGCAGCGGGTAGAGCGTCCAGGCCCCGGCGCACGGCCCGCGGCCCTCACCGTAATCTTTGGCCGCTCCATGTGCGTCTTCCAACGTGAGGAGATCCGATATGCGGACAATTGCGATACTGATTGGTCTTTTCGCTCTTTGCGCCTGCGCCCAGACGCCGCAGGGCTACCCCGGCTCTCGTCGCATGGGTCCAGGCCGCATGGGCGCCGGAGAGGGGCTCGGAAACGATCCAGTGGCGCGGGACGAAGCCGAGAAGAGGATCCTGGCGACCGCCGCCCAGGTCGACCGCTACCTCAACGTCCCTGAAGAGGACGGCCGCCTCATCCGGTTGTTGGTGGAGTCGACGGGCGCGAAAACTGCCGTCGAGCTCGGCACCTCCACCGGCTATTCCGGCCTCTGGTTCGCCCTGGCCCTCAAAGCGACCGGCGGACACCTGACCACCTTCGAATACGATGCGAGCCGCGCCCGCACGGCACGCGAGAACTTCGCGCGGGCCGGCGTGGATTCCTTCATCACCGTCGTCGAAGGCGACGCGCATGAGAAGGTCAAGTCGCTGAAGGGCCCCATCGACATCGTTTTCATCGACGCGGACAAGGAAGGCTATCTCGACTACTTGAAGCAGCTTCTGCCGCTGGTCAGGCCAGGCGGCCTGATTCTGGCGCATAACATCACAAGCCGCGGATCCATTCCAGACTACGTGGAGGCCGTCACGACGAATCCGCAACTGGAGACGATGCTGCTCAACAGCCAGATGGCCGTAACCCTCAAGAAGCGGTGAGCGGCACCGCCGCGGGGCGTTCACTCAGCGGAGGTTCCACTCGATGCCGCCGACCACGGCTCGCCCGGGCATGGGCACGGTGAGGATCTCCTCGTAGCGAGTATTGGCCAGATTCGTGAATTGAACAAAGGGACGGATGCGTGAGCCACGCCAGGCCGCGTAGACGTCCCAAATTGCATAGGGCGAGCGGCCGCGGCGTTCGAGCGCGCCGATGCGCGTGCGGGCGGTGAAGTGGCGGGGGAGATTGCCGGTCCAGGCGAAGACGCCCGAGTGGATGGGGTAATTGAAGGCGTACTTGGTGTAGATACCGGTGGCGAGCGTCGATTCGGCGCGGAGGGCGGTGTAGGACCAATCAAGGACCTGCGCGCGGAAACGCAGCGAAGCAGAAGATTCCAGGCCGGTGAAGTTCAGGCGGGTGATGTTGGCGGCCTGCCAGGGGCCTTGCGGGGATCGGCTCATGTAGTCGATGCCGTTGCGGTCGCGGCGGTGGAAGAGGGTGGATTGGAGGCGCCAGGCGCTGTGGGGCCGATAGTCGGCGCCGCCTTCGTAGCTCCAGGCTGATTCGGACTGGAGCGCGGCGTTGCCCTGGTTGGCGGGGTCCTTGTAGTACAGGTCCGTGAAAGTGGGCAGGCGATAGGCGCGGCTGGCGGCGGCGCGGAACTTCAGGCTGGAGGCAGCCCAGTAGGCGGCGGAGAGAGAAGGGCTGATCTGGTCGAAGGCGCCGCGGTAGGACTCCGTGCGGAGCCCGGCGTTGAAGGAGAAGCGGTTGAGGGCGCGCACATCGAGGGCGGAATAGGCAGCGCCGCGGGCGCGCGAGTGGATCCCCAGATTGGAGGACTCGATGCGATCGGTGAAGAGTTCACCGCCGGTGTAGAGAGTGAAGTTCCGGCGGAGCGGATCGCGGCGGCGCAGCGAGGCGTGGAAACCATCGGCGGAGTGGTGGTTCTGATAGCGCTGTGGAGTGTCCCGGTAAAGGTAGAAGAGATCGGTATGGCGGCGGTAGGAGAGGGCGACATCGGTGCGCTCGCCCAGGCCCTGGCGGAGGCCGGCAAACCAGGTCTTTGTGCGCTCCCAACTGGGGTAGGCGCCGTAGAAGTCCTGGGCGCCGAAGGGCTTGTCTGCGTAGGCGAGATCGACGGAGGTATGGCGGAAGTGCGTGCTGGACGAGAGGGCGAGATTGCGGTAGTCGCGGTTGGGAACGAAGCCGGTGGAGAAGTCGCGCGAGAAGCTGAGCAGTTGGGTGACGCCTTTGAAAGCGCCGGAAAGGAAGGCGGACTGCTGCTGAGTGCCGAAGCTGCCGGCGGCCAGGCGCAGGCGGGCCTGCCAGGATTCGGGGGTGGAGGTGATCACGTTGACGACACCTCCGAGGGCATCGGAGCCGTAGAGGGTGGAACCGGCCCCGCGCAGGATCTCGACGGACTTGACGGTCTCCAGCGGCACAGGGAGGTCGAGCGAGTGGTGGCCGGACTGGGGATCGTTCATGCGGCGGCCGTTGAGGAGGACGAGAGTTTGACCGAAGGTGGCGCCGCGGATGGAGAGGTCGCCCTGAAGGCCGTTGGGGGCGCGCTGGCGCAGGTCGAGCGAGGGATCGAGTTGCAGGAGGTCTGGGAGGTTGTTGAGGAGGAGGCGTTGGGAGGCAACGGGGAGAGAGAGGATGGAGCGGTCGGCTTCTTCGAGGGGGAGCGGCTCGAAGGAGCCGGTGACGATGATGGAGTCTTTGACTGGCGCGGGGACTGGCGCGGAGACTGGCGCGGGTATGGGCGCGGGGTCCGGCTGCTGCGCGAAGACAGAGAGAACAGCCAGGAGGTAGAGGGACAGGGGACGGATCATGCAGGAGTGGAGGGTTTCAGACAACTTACCCTTCTTTTCTATTTTCGCAGAGTGCGGCCGGAATTGCACCGTGGAGCCGCTGTGGTATGCTCCCGGCATGCGTGGACTCCTGTTTCTTTTCCTGGCCGCGGCGGTGTCTGGCGCGGAGGAGCGCAACGACATCGTATATTCCAGGCCCGGGGGCCAGGAGTTGACGTTGGATGCTTCGATTCCAGCCGGCCCGGGGCCATTTGCGGCAGTGATTGTGGTGCATGGAGGGGGATGGCAGAGGGGGACGAAACGGAGTTACGAGAAGCCGCTGCTGCCGGTTCTGGCGGAGGCGGGGTTTGCCTGGTTCACCATCAACTACCGGTTGGCGCCGCAGAACAGGTTTCCGGCCGCGGTGGAGGACGTGGAGGCGGCCGTGCGCTGGGTGAAGGCACACGCCAAGGAATACAAGGTGGATGTGAAGCGGATCGCATTGATGGGCGAGTCGGCCGGCGGGCACCTGGTGGCCATGGCGGCCGTGCGGCAAACCAAAGAGACACGCGTGGCGGCGGTGGTCGATTTCTATGGGCCGCATGACTTGTATCAGCGGGAGATGAATCGCGGGAAAGTGACGGAGAACCTGAATGCCCTGCTGGGGATTGAGAAGCTGGACGAGGCGGGCCAGGCGCGGCTGAAGGAAGCGTCTCCGATCAACTTCGTCCGGAAAGGGCTGCCGCCCTTCCTGTTCATTCACGGGACGAAGGACGCGGCTGTGCCGTTTGAGCAGTCGCCGCTGATGTGCGACAGGCTGAAGGCCGCGGGAAACCGCTGCGAGGTATTTCCGGTGGAGGGCGCTCCGCATGGAATTGGCGGCTGGGAAGGCCGGCCGGAGTGGACGGGTTACAAAGCGAAGATGGTGGAGTGGTTGAAGGCAACGTTGCGCTAGCGCAGCAAAGAGACCTGGCCGCGGGCGATGCGGCGGACGAAGTCGAGATCGCCGTCCAGGAAATCGTACTCCGGCAGCGCCTGGTGGTTCTCCCAGCGGATCTGTTCGAAAGTGACCGGGCCGGGTTCGCCGCTGAACGTATCCACGCGGTGAAAGAGCAGGGTGAGCGGAGTGCGGCCGGAAATGATGTGCTCGTAACGCGCGACTTCCGGGCCGACCTCGGCATCGACGCCCAGTTCTTCCTGCAGTTCCCGTTTGAGGGCCTGCTTGGGGGTTTCACCGGGCTCGACTTTGCCGCCGGGAAACTCCCATTTCAGCCCATGACGATCCTTTGCCATGCGTTGGCCGATGAGGACTTTGCCGTCGCGTTGGAGGACGCCGGCGACTACGATCATTGTGCGCGCCATGCCGAGTACAGGAAGATGACGGAGAGGTGACAGAGTCCATTGTACAGTGAGCGCCTGTTGGATCACTTTCGAAATCCGCGGAGGGCGGGACGGCTCAGCACGCCATCGGCGGAAGTGCTGGTGGTGAATCCGGCGTGCGGGGACGAGATGCGGCTGGGCGTGCTGGTGAAGGATGGAGTGTTGGAAGATGCGGCGTTTCAGGTGCGGGGCTGCCCGGCGGCGATCGCCTGCGGCTCCGCGTTGGCGGAGTGGCTGGTGGGCAGGAGTCTCGAAGAGATTCGCGCGGCACGGGTTCGGGATGAGATCGCGGCGGCGGTGGACGGATTGCCCGAGGCTTCTGGCCACGCGGCGGTGCTGTGCGCAGATGCGGTGAAGAAGCTGCTGGCGCTTATGGGAGCGGGCGGAGCCTGAGGTTGCGGAACCAGGTGGCGGAGTGGTGGTTCTGCAGGACGAGGAAAGAATCCCGCGGGACGTGCTCGTATTCGAGTACCAGTTCGCCGTTGAGCCAGTGCTGCACCTTGCCGCCGGAGACGACGATGCGGGAGGTGTTCCACTCCCCGGCGTGGTGGACGGGGTGCTTGGCGGGCGGGAGCTTGCCGTAAAGCGCGGCGGTGACCTTGGTGGGACCGGAGAGGGCGTCGGCGTTGCGCTCATCGTCGACCAGTTGATATTCGGCGCCGCGGCCTCGCGCATTATTCCCTGCCCCCTTGGGCGCCTCCCATTCGTCCACCCGCTCGATGAAGTACTTCACGCCGGAATTGCCGCCGGGCTCGATCTTCCACTCGAACTCGAATTCGAATTCGCGGAATATAGCGCGGGTCCGGATGTCCTGAAAGCCGCCATCCACGACCAGCGCCCGGAGGCAGCCGTCCTCGATCGTCCAGGACTGAACCGGGAACGGTTTGCCGGTGACTTCCAGCCAGCCGTCGGGCGAGGTTCCGTTGAAGAGCGGAATCCAGGGGGCGGCCAGTAGCAGGAGAAACGCGGCGGACATTGTTCCCAGTGTAGATCAGCGCGTGAGGAGGTTCGTAAAAAGACTCGTGAAGCGCGCCGTGTCCACTTCGAGCTGGGCGTGAACTTTGCGAACTCCCGTGGCGGGCTTCAGAGCTTCAGACCACGTGAGCGTGTGGCCGTAGCTGGGTCCGTGGCTGAGATCGACGTCCATGTAGAGCACCTGCTCCCTGGTGATCAGCGAGGGATCGAGCAGAGTGCAGGCCGAGAGTTCGTCCCAGAGGTACGATTCGGGCTTGGACCAGGCGGCGACGTACTTGGCGGAAGGCGTGGAAGCGCTACGGATGGCGTCATAGATCCGCTGGGTGAAAGGCACCTGCAGCGAGACGTCGACGGTGGTGATGTCGATGCGGGGCCAGGGGGCGCGGAGGACGATGTGGGCCGCCTCGGGGTCGAACCAGAAGTTGAATTCGTGGCGCGGGCTGGTGGCGAACTCGGGATCGTCGGTGCGCGGGTTGAGCGAACCGCCCATGAGGACGATGCCGCGGGTAAGCGAGGCGAAGCGTGGCTCGATGGCGAGGGCAAGGGCGATGTTGGTGAGCGGGCCGCCGGCGAGGATGGTGATCTCCCCGGGGTGGGCGCGGACTTGGCGAATGAGGAAGTGGACGGCATCTTCCGCGGCCGGCTTGAGGGTGGGTTCGCCCTCGGGCATGGAAGTAGAGGGCGGGCGCCGCCATGCGCCGAGCCAGGTCACCTGGCCGTGGAGTTGAGCGGCCAGCCGGGTCTCTTCCTGCGAACGGACCAGCGGAGCGTCGGCGCCCGCGAAGACGGGGATGTTCGCGTGGCCCGTGAGTTCCAGCATCCGCAAGGTGTGGCGGACGGCTTCGTCGCGCCAGGCGTCGCCGGTGACAGTGGTGATGCCGAGCACTTCCACCCGCGGCGAGTTGAGGAGGGCGAGGATCGCCATCTGATTGGTGCCGCCGGGTCCGGAGGCATCCTCGTCGATGAGGACCAGGCGCTTCTGCGCGAACGCGGGCAGAGCCAGGGCGAGGACGAACAGAAGCGCCTTCATGGTTAGATCAGCTTGGCGAAGCGGGCGCGCACGTCCTGCTCGAAGCCGCGGATGTGCGAGACGGCGAATTCGAGGGGGTCGAGTTCGGTGTTCTGGATCAGCGGTGTGAGGTCCATGCCGAAGTTGATGAGGTCGGCGGCATCGACGGAATGGGACTGGTGGTAGGTGGCGTGGGCGCGGCGGCGGCCGAGAGTGGCCAGGTCGTAGCGCTTGCCGCCCGCAATCTGGGAGTCGAAGACGCCCAGCAGCGCGGCCGCGAGGTTCTCATGGCCGGAGCAGTTGAAGATGACCTTGGCCGAGTCCGGCAGCCAGTCGAGGTCGCGCCACACCTCGCAGCCGTACAGGTGCTTGGGACGCGCTTCCGGCGGCAGCGCGCGAATGGCGGCGATGGTGCGCAGCGAGGTGGCGACGTGGGTATCGTGCTTGTCGCAAAGGTTGTGAATGTAGACGACCTCCGGGCGGGCCGCGAGCAGAATGGCTTCGATGTCTTCCTTGGGCCCGGTCTCCCCGCCGGCCTTCACTTCCTTGCTGGGGTAATCGAGGAAGCCGCAGAAAGAGTACTCGCCGATGAAGGCGGCCTTCTTCTGTTCCACGCGGCGCACGGTCATCATCTCGGCGTCCGTGTAGCGCGAGTAGACTCCGTCGCGGGGGCTGCCCGCGCCGTCTGTCACGATGACGCAGGAGAACCACTGATTCGGGAGGCCGAACGCGGAGAGGATGCCTTCCATGGCCATGATCTCGATGTCGTCCTGGTGGGCGGCGATGCCCAGGTGTGTGGTGCGGGCCAGCGCCTGATCGAGAGGCGTGGCGTCGGGCACGTAGATTTCCGAGGTGGATTTCTTGAGGTTCATGGTTATTTCCTTTCGAGAGCGGGCTGGCTGGCCGCGGCGAGGGACTGGCCGACGCGGCGGCTCTTCTCGTCCGGCAGCGCGAGGCTCACCTGGGACGCAAGCGCGGGGAACTCGGCGGCCAGCACTTCGTTGGCGCAGCCGATCATGATGTCGCCGCCCGCGCCGGTGGTGACGCGGCCGAGAATAAGCAGGTGCTTCAGGTCGTAGAAGTCGGAGTAGTGTGCGACGGCATAGCCGAGGCAGATGCCGATGGTCTCGTAGATCTTCGGGGCGAGCGGATGGCCGGCCTTCATGTGCTCCTGCAGCACCACCAGTTTCTCGGGAAGGCCCAGGCCGGGCTCAAACGTCATGCCGGCCGACTCGGCGATGCGAATGGCGCCCTGCTGCGAGAAGAACTGTACGCCGCAGCCGCCGTCGCCGGACCATTCATCCACGGGCGCGTGCTGGCGGTAATCCACCGGCACGAAGGCAAGTTCATTGAGCCAGCCGGTGATGTTGCCGTGGCGGTCGGCGTACCCTGCGGCGAGGGAGGAGCCCATGGCGATGCCAAGGACGGGATTGTCGTTGAGCGACATGGAGCCGGCCAGGGCGGTGACTTCGCCGTCGTTGACCACGTCCATCGGCACTCCCAGTTCATCCCGGATGCGCAGGAACATGCCGGCGATGTGGTTGTCGAAGGTCTCCTTGGGGATGCCGCGGAAAAGCGACGCCACGCGCACGCGGTTGTTGATGTACACGCCAGCGGAGGAGCCGCCCACGGCGTCCAGGCGCGGGAGCTTCGCTGCCGCTCGGCGGATGGAGTCCATCACGCCGTCGTAGTGGTACTGCGGATCGAGCTGGTTCTTGGGATCCCAAGGCACCTCTTCGCTATAGATCACTTCGCCGTCGATCACCGCGGAGGCCTTGCGGTCGCTGGCGCCAAGGTCAAAGCCCACGCGGCAGCCGTCCAGATGGCGGCCGAGGGCGACGGTGGTCTCCTTCTCCGCCGGAACCTGATCCGCCGTGGTGGTGACGACGGTGAACGGGTTTTCGTAAACGCCGCTCATGAAGTGATAGTCAAACTCGCGCTCGCCGCCGGGGGCGTAGACCTTCCGCAGATGGTCGCCGATGGCGGCCGGCCCGCCCGCATAGACTTTCCAGCCGCCGCGCTGCCACAGAAGGAACTTGACGATCCGTTCAATGTAGGGCAGGTTGAGATGGAAGTGCGCCGAGGTCTCCGGCAGTACGATGGTCTCAAAGCGGGAGACGGAGCCGTCGGCCCGCTCCAGGCCGAGCACCATCGGGACAGCGCCCTCCCCGCGGGCCAGTTCGCGGAAGGCTTTGTTCCAGAGAGAAGCGGGGATGAATGCGGGGTCGAGCTCCGGCGTGAAACGAGGCTTGATCAACAGAGGAGATGACATGACGACTCCATTATCGCAATGGTGGTGGGATGCTTTGCAGCGCGTTATACTGGCATTTCAGACCGGATAGGAGGAAACAGCCATGCCGTTCATCCACGACGATTTCCTGCTGAGCACCGCCGCGGCGCGGAAGCTCTACCACGAGTACTGCGAGGCGGAGCCGATCCTCGACTACCACTGCCACCTGCCACCGAAGGACGTGGCGGAAAACCGCCAGTTCGCAAACCTGTTTGAGATCTGGCTGGAAGGCGACCATTACAAGTGGCGGGCCATGCGCGCCAACGGAGTGCCCGAACAGCTGGTGACGGGGGGCGCCGATCCCAAGTCGAAGTTTCTGGCCTGGGCCAGCACTGTGCCTGCGACGCTGCGCAATCCGCTCTATCACTGGACGCACCTGGAGTTGAAGCGCTACTTCGGCATCGACGAGCTGTTGAGCGAAGCCAACGCGGAGAAGGTGTGGGCGGCGGCCAACGAGCAACTGGCGGCGGAGAACCGGCGCGCCTGGGGCATTTTGGATGACTTTCAGGTCAAGGCCGTGTGCACCACCGACGATCCGGCCGACGACCTGGCCTATCACGCACAGATCGCGAAGTCCGGCTTGAAGACGAAGGTCTATCCGACGTTCCGGCCGGACAGGGCTTTTCTGGTGGGCCAGCCCGAGATCTTCAACGCCTGGCTGGGGCGGCTGGCGGAGGTGTCGGGGATCGACATCACCAGCTTTGCGGCGTTCCTCGACGCGCTGAAGCAGCGGCACGATTATTTCCACGCCATGGGCGGCCGGCTGAGCGACCACGGCCTGAACGCCTGCTTCGCCACCCCTTGCACGGAAGCCCGGGCGGCTGAGATCTTCGAACAGACGCGGGCGATGTTTGCGGCGTCGCCGGAAGAGCAGGCGGAGTTCGCATCGTACCTGATGCTGGTGTTCGGCCGTCTGGATGCCGAAAAGGGCTGGACGAAGCAACTGCACCTGATGGCGCAGCGCAGCAACAACACGCGGCGGCTGCGGGAACTGGGGCCGGATACGGGGTTCGACTCGATCGGCGACCTGCCGCAGATCGAAGCGCTCTCCAAGTACATGGACACGCTGGAGCAGGAAGGCGCTCTGCCGAAGACCATCCTCTACAACCTCAATCCGGCGTGGAACTACCCGCTGGCGACCATGGCAGGGAACTTCCAGGACGGCGTCACCGCCGGCAAAATCCAGTTCGGTAGCGGCTGGTGGTTCCTGGATCAGAAGGAAGCCATGGAATGGCAGATGAACGCGCTGTCGAACTGCGGGCTGCTTTCGCGCTTCGTCGGCATGTTGACTGATTCGCGGAGCTTCATGTCGTATCCACGCCATGAGTACTTCCGGCGGACGCTTTGCAACCTGCTGGGCGAGGACATGGAAAAGGGCCTGCTGCCGGACGATTACGGCATGGTGGGCACGATGGCGAAGCGGATCTGCTACAGGAACGCGGAAGAGTTCTTCGGGCTGTCGCTATAAGGCCGGCGCTCGCGGCCCTTCTCTTGCCCTCCGGATCGTGTCAGGATAGTTGGGTCCGGAGGGCATTTTCTATGGTAGGCAGAAGACCTTTTCTCGGTGCGATGGGAACCATGGGCGCAGTCTCTCTTTCGCCGCGCATGAGCGCCGCGGCAGCGAAACGCGACGTGATCAGGGAATTGGGCGTGCGGACGTTCATCAACGCCGCAGGCACATTCACGAAGCTGACGGCGTCGCTGATGCCGCCGGAGGTGATGGCGGCCATGACGGAAGCGTCGCGCCACTTCGTGGACATCGTGGAATTGCAGGACGCCGTGGGCAAGCGCATCGCGGAACTGCTGGAGTGCGAAGGGGCCATGGTGACGTCGGGCGCGGCGGGCGCGCTGACGGCCGGCACCGCCGGCATCCTCACCGGCAAGGATCAGAAGAAGATCCTGCAACTGCCCGACCTCACTGGAATGAAGAGCGAGGTGATCATCCAGAAGTCCCACCGCTATGGCTACGACCACGCGGTGCGGGCCACCGGCATCCGCATGGTGGAGGTGGAGACGGCCGAAGAGTTCGAGCGGGCGGTCTCCGACAAAACCGCCATGACGCTCTTCTTCAGCGACGCCGACGGGCGCGGCAAGATCAAGATCGACGAGTTCGTGGCGCTGTCGAAGAAACACCGGATTCCTTCGTTCAACGATGCCGCGGCGGACGTGCCGCCGATCGAGAATTTCAAGAAGTACACGAAGATGGGCTTCGACCTGGTGACGTTCTCCGGCGGCAAGGCCATCTGCGGGCCGCAGAGCGCCGGGCTTCTCCTGGGCCGGAAAGACCTGATCGAAGCCGCGCGGCTCAACACCTCGCCCTACAGCGACTCCCTGGCCCGCGGCATGAAGGTGAACAAGGAAGAGATGGTGGGCATGCTGGTGGCGCTGGAGATGTATCTGAAGCGCGACCACGCCGCCGAGGCCAAGGAGTGGGACCGCCGCGCGCAGGTGATCCTTGCTGCCGCCAAAAAAGTGAAGACCGTCACCACCGAGGTGACCATCCCGCCGATCGCGAACCACACGCCATCGTTGAAGATCCGCTGGGATCAGAACGTGGTGAAGGTGACTCCGCTCGAAGTAGCGAAGCAGTTGCGCGAGGGATCGCCTTCCATCGAAGCGGCCCCGGGCACCAACCGCAACTCGCTGCAGTTCACGGTATGGATGCTGGCCAAGGGCGAGGAGAAGATTGTCGCCCGGCGCGTGCAGGAGATTCTGTCGAAAGCCGCCGGCGCTTGATCGTCACCACTTGGCCGGGCCGTACCAGTCATGCGGCGGCTGGGTTTGCGCCCGCGGTTCGGTGCGGGCGGTCTTGAGGAAACCCTCGATTCGAGCCATCACTTGCGGGTTTTCCTGGGAGACATCGCGCGTTTCGCCAATATCTGTTTTGAGGTTGTAGAGTTCCAGCGGTCCGCCCGGTTGCGGCCGCACCGCCTTCCAATCCCCCATCCTCACGGCCTGCATGGGCGTTTCCTGCCGGAACGTGCCGCTTTTGCCAATGTAACGGGGCAGTTCCCAATACAGGAAATCGTGCGGCCGCTGTTTCCGCCCCAGCAGCGTGGGCAGCACGCTCATCCCATCGATACCGGCCGGCGCGCGGCCGCCCGCAAGCTCGGCCAGGGTCGGCAGGACGTCTTCAAACATCCAGGGGAAATTCGAGACCCGGCCCGCGGGCACGCGGCCCGGCCAGCGCGCCAGCATGGGCACACGGATGCCGCCTTCATAGAAGTTTTGCTTGAAGCCGCGGAAGGGGCCGTAACTCTGAAAGTAGTCGTCATTGCGGATGCGCAGAGCGCCTCCGTTGTCGGACGTGAAGAACACGATGGTGTCGCGCTCCTTGCCCAGTTCCTTCAGAAGAGCCAGCACGCGGCCGGTGTCCCGGTCCAGTCGGCTGATCATGCCCGCATAGGCGGCGCGGGGCTCATCCTGGCGGGCATAGTGGTTGGTCTCGTCGAGAAACGGCCCGCTCTCCTGAACCTTGCCGCGATAAGGCGCCATGCTGTCTTCCGGCACCAGCAATTCCCAATGCGGCAATGTGACGGGCATGTAGCAGAAGAATGGCTTGTCCTTCGCGCCGCGGATGAAATCCAGCGCCTTGCCCGCGATGACATCGTGCGAATATGTCTTGCGGCCGCCGTGAAGGTTGCCTTCGAGCGGCAGTTCCTTGTCGTTGTGATAGATGTACGGCGGGTAGTAAAAATGCGCGTGTACCTGGCCCAGCGGGCCGCAGTACTCGTCAAAACCCTGCTTCCAGGGCACACCCTCAGTGCCGATGTCGCCCAGGCCCCACTTGCCGAAACAGCCTGTGGTGTAGCCGGCCTGCTTCAGGACTTCCCCGATGGTGACATCGGAATCGAGAATCGGCACACCGCCGGTGTTCGCGCGCACGGAGGTGTGCCCCATGTGCTTGCCCGTCATCAGTACGCTGCGGGAAGGCGCGCAGACCGTGCATCCCGAGTATGCGTCGGTGAAGCGCGTGCCGTCACGGGCCAGCGTGTCGATCTCTGGCGTCTGAATGATCTTCTGGCCGTAGCAGCCGAGATCGGAGTAGCCCAGATCGTCTCCCATAATCCAGACGATGTTCGGTTTCCTGCTGGAGGCTGCATGGATGGCGGGCGTGGCGGCCAGCGCTGCCCCGCCCGCTTGGACGAACTTCCGTCGATTCATGCTGGCTAAATGTAGGCGATCACGTCGATTTCAATCAGCGAATTGCCGGGAATGTCAGCCACGGCCACCGTGGTGCGCACGGGCGGCTCTTCGCCGAAACGGCCTTGGAATGCCTCGTTCATGGCCTTGTAGTGGTCCAGCGTCTTCAGATAGACGTTGCACTTCAAAACCTTGTCCATGGAGGACCCGGCGTTCTTCAATTCGTTCTCGATGTCGTCCAGGACCCCGGTCGTGTGGACCTTGATATCGCCCTCTTTGTGATATCCCTTGCCGGCGATGAAGAGCAGGTTCCCGTAAGAGACGGCGCTATTGAACAGCGGCGTCTTGGCGGGTTTGGCGCCCTTGCGGTGCACTTTCTTCGTGGTTGCCGTTTGAGCCTGGGCGGCGGCCGGAGCGGCCAGTGTGGCGCCGGCGGCGAGGAATTTTCTTCTGGAATTGGGCATGAAGGCCTCCGTGAGTCGAGCAGTATGATTCTGTCACGGCGCGCGGCGCGGATCCACCCGCATCGCCACCCGTAACGCCGGCCCGGGCGTGCGCTACGCTGGTTTCGCCACTTCCGCGTATGCGCCTCTTCCCGCTCCTGCTCTGTTTGGCACTCACCGCTTCAGCGCAAATGAAGCCGCGCGTGATCGTCTCCGGGCCGATCGGCGGCGCCGACGCGGGCGACTACCAGTCGCTGGTGCACTTGCTCCTTTACTCCGACGCGCTCGACATCGAGGGGATCATCTCCTCGCCGCCCGGCGCCGGGCGCGCCCAACACATCCGCCAGGTGATCGACCTCTATGAAAAGGACTACGCCAACCTGCGCTCGCACTCGGCGGACTATCCCGCGCCCGCCCGGCTGCGCGCCCTCGTCAAGCAGGGCGCCACTGCAGATCCTGGTCCGACCGGCGTGGCGGCGCCCACCGAAGGCTCGGATTGGATTATTCGATGCGCCAGCCGCCCCGACGGGCGCCCGCTTTTCCTGCTGGTCTGGGGCGGACTGGAGGACGTGGCGCAGGCACTGCACGACGCGCCGGAGATTCTGCCGAGGCTGCGCGTCCACTTCATCGGCGGCGCCAACAAGATGTGGAGCGTCAACGCCTACAACTACCTCGAGCAACTGCACCCCGATCTCTGGATGATCGAGTCGAACTCCACGCACACCGGCTGGTTCACCGGCGGCGAACAGATGGAGCCGTGGGACAACTCATCCTTTGTCTCCACCTACGTGGCGAACCGCGGCGCCTTGGGCACCTTCTTCGCGGCACAACTGCACGGCTCGCTGAAAATGGGCGCCAGCGCCTCAGTCGGCGCATTGCTCTTCACTGACCCGGAAAACCCGGAGCGGCCCGGCTGGGGAGGACGTTTCGTCCAGGTTTGGGACAATCGCAAGACCCGTTTCTACCGCCTCACCTCCGCCTCTGACCAGGTGGATCTCTACGGCGTGGCGGAATTCTATCTGCCGCTCCCGCCCGGCGCCACGCCGCAAACGCGGGCGAGCTTGCTCCTGGATGGGCGAGCGCCTGTCCTCGCCCAGAATACCGGACGATCCCTGCTCTTTCGTCTCTCTCTGCCCGAAGCCAGGGTCTGGAGTTATGCCCTGCGAAGCGACTTCCCTGCCCTGGACGGCCTCACCGGCAGCCTCTCCGCCGTCGCGCCTTCTCCTCAGCGGATGTTACGCCCAGCCCCCGCGCACCCCAATTGGTGGACCGACGATCTCGACCCCAACAACGCCGAAGGCGCTCAAGCCGGCGCCAAGCACGTCAGCCGCTACCGGCGCCAATACCTGAACGACTTCGCCACGCGCCTCCGCGCCGCCCAGGCGCCGCGTCCGCGCTGACCGCCTGCGCCAACCGTCGCCGCCGGGCTAAGCTGGAAGATTACTATGAGCCGCCATAAGATCCACGGCAACCACGCCCACGTCCACGGCGAAGGCTGCGGCCACACGGCCATCGTGCATGATGGCGGCGTCGCCTACCTGCACGACGGCCACCTGCACAGGCCGCACGGCGATCACTTCGACGAACAGGCCCTGCAGGTGAACGCGGCCAATCCGGACGCCTGCACCCCCGGCCACGAATGCCAGGGCCACGATCCGCAACATCAGCACGGCCCCGACTGCGGCCACGAAGCCGTCCCCCATGGCGGCCACACCGATTACCTGGTCAACGACCATCTGCACCATCCGCACGACGGCCATTGCGACGATCACGGCGAAGTGGAGCTCGCCTGAAGCTGTCTGCTCCGCGCCATCGCATGCGACTCCTTGCCGCAACGTTGCTGGCCACAATCTCTGCCGCCGGGCAAACCGCGCCGCGGGACATCCGCATCGACTACCCACTCGACGCGTCCATCTTTCCGCCCGAGATCACGGCGCCCACTTTCCTCTGGCGCGACCCATCCAGCGCCGCTCGCTGGCGCGTGGATGTGCACTTCTCCGACGGCGCGCCCCCGGTCACCGCGGAATCCGCCGGCGAGCCCATGCAGCTCGCTGAGATCGATCCACGGACGGTTTCAGATACCAACCAACCGCCCAGCCTCACGCCGGAACAGCAGGCGGCGCATTCCTGGAAGCCAGGCGAAGCGCTGTGGCGACACATCAAGCAACACTCCACCGCCGCGCCGGCGCGCATCGTCATTACGGGGCTCGGAGAGAACCTGCAGGCGCTCTCCACAGCCGAGATCCGCATCACGACTTCCACTGATCCGGTGGGCGCGCCCATCTTCTATCGCGACGTGCCGCTGATGCCTTCCGAGACGGAGAAGGGCGTCATCAAGCCGATCGCAGCGCAGGCTATCCGCCTCATCCAATGGCGCCTGCGCGATCTCTCGCAGCCGCAAAGCCGCATCGTCCTCTCCGGCATGCCAACCTGCGGCAACTGCCACTCTTTCTCCCTCGACGGCAAAACGCTGGGAATGGATCTGGACGGGCCGCAGAATCACAAGGGCATTTACGCGTTGGCGCCTGTCCGGCAGCGCATGTCCATCAAGCCCTCGGACGTCGTGGAATGGAGCACCGCGCGCGGCCGCCTGGAAGGCAAGGTACGCGTGGGTTTCATGTCGCAGGTCTCCCCCGACGGCCGCTATGTGGCCACCACCGTCAGCGGCGCGGCCTTCGACGCCAGGGGGGACAAAGACCCGCCCAGCAACTACTACGTCGCCAACTTCACCGACTACCGCTTCCTGCAGGTCTTCTACCCCACACAGGGCCAGATCGCCTGGTACAGCCGCGAGACGGATCGCCTCCAGCCGCTGCCCGGCGCCGACGATCCCCGCTTCGTCCAGGCCGGCGCAGTCTGGAGCCCCGACGGCCAGTTCCTGGTCTTCGCCCGCGCCGCGGCGCGCGATCCGAACAACCCGGGCGTCCCCATAGCCCAGCGCGCCAACGATCCCAACGAGCTTCAGATCCGCTACGACCTCTACCGCATCCCGTTCCACGGCGGCCAGGGCGGCCGCGCGGAGCCGATCGCCGGGGCCTCCTCCAATGGCATGAGTAACAGCTTCCCGAAAGTCTCGCCCGACGGCAAGTGGATCGTCTTCGTCCAGGCCCGCAACGGCCTCTTGATGCGCCCCGACAGCCAGCTCTACATCGTGCCCGCCGCCGGCGGCGCCGCGCGCCGCATGAACTGCAACACGCCCCTGATGAACTCCTGGCACAGCTTCTCGCCCAACGGCCGCTGGCTGGTCTTCTCCTCTAAAGCGCGCTCACCCTACACGCAGATGTACCTCACCCACATCGATGAGAACGGCAACGACAGCCCGCCCATCCTCATCGACAACTCCACCGCTTCCAACCGGGCCGTCAACCTGCCCGAATTCGTGAACATCCGGCCCGAGGCGCTCGAGTCGATTGAAGTGCCGGCGGTGGACTCCTACCGGCTCTTTGACACCGCCCTGGAGTTCCAGCAGAAAGGCGAGTTCACCCGCTCCATCGAGGCCTGGCAAAAGGTACTCGAAGCCAATCCGCGCGACGCCGGCGCTCATAACCATTTCGGCATGGCTTTGTTTCAAACCGGCAGGCTGAGCGAGGCCGAGAGGCACTTCCGCGCGGCGGTCAACATCCGTCCCGGCTTCGTGCAGGCGCGCTGCGGTCTGGGTAGCACACTGGCGATGTCGGGGAACCTGGATGGCGCCGTGAAGGAGTTCCGCGCGGCGCTCGCCGAAGATCCCGGCTATGCTCCGGCGCACAACGATCTAGGCCTCGCCTTGCTGCAACAGGGCAAGCCCGAAGAAGCGATCTCGCATTTCCGCTCCGCGCTGGCCAGCCGCCCCGGAGACCTGCCCGCGCGCACGAACCTCGGCACCGCCCTGGCCATGCTGGGTCGCAACTCCGAGGCGATCCCCGAACTGCGCCGTGCCGTGGAGTTGGAGCCGGCGCACGCCCCGGCGCAATTCAACCTCGGTCTGGCTCTCGCCAACACCGGTGACACCGCCGGCGCCGTGCGCGCCTGGCAGGCCGTGCTCAAGGCCCAGCCCGATCATCGCGAGGCGCTCCACCAGTTGGCCTGGGTGCTCGCGACGGATCCGGATGAGCACGTCCGCCGCCTGGGCGATCCGCTTTCTTCGGCCCAACACGCCAATCAACTCGCGGCCGGCAAAGACGCCCGCATCCTCGACACTCTCGCCGCCGCGCTGGCCTCCCGGCAGCGCTTTGACGAAGCGCGCACCGCCCTCCGCGAGGCGCTCCGCCTGGCCGCCGGCGATCCGGCTCTCATCCAAATCCTCCGCGCCCGCGCCTCGCTCTACGAAACCGGCAGGCCCTACCGCCGTCCACCCGGCCAAACGCCCCTCAGGTAATTTTCCCCCGATGCGCCAGCCTCCGGACCACGTGAGTTGCGGTGAGGCACTGCGGGTCTGAGGCAATTTTCCCCCGAGGCGTCAGCCTCGCGCGCCAGAGTAAAAGCAGTGTAGCGGTCCCCCCACTCGACACCGCCGCCAATTCCACCTACTCTGGTTGTCTGGAGGATTTCATGGCATTCTGCACAAACTGTGGCGCGCAGGTTCCCGACGAAAGTGCCTTTTGCAGCAATTGCGGCGCAGCCGCCGGGCAGGCAGCTCCGCCTCCACCGCCCCCTGCTTATCAGGCTGCTCCGCCGCCTCAAGCTCCGCCCCCCTATCAGGCTCCGCAGCAACAGTATCCGCAGGCGCCGGCCAGGAAGGGCCCCAACCTCTGGCTCTGGATCGGCGGCGGCCTGGCCGCCATCTTGCTTCTCATCATCATCGGCGTCGTGGGAGTGGGCTTCTTCGTCGCCAAGAAGGCCCATGACGCGGGCTTCGACTCTTCGCTGATGCAGAAGAACCCGGTTTTGGGCGCGGCGCGCATGGCGCTCGCCATGAACCCCGAGGTCGAAGTCGTCAGGATGAACGAAGACACCGGCGAACTCACCGTTCGCGAGAAGAAGACCGGCAAGGTCATCACCATGCGCGCCGAGGATGTCAAGAACGGCAAGATCTCCTTCACCGATGAGTCCACCGGCGAGGAAGTGACGGTGGGCGGCGGTCCGGCGAAGTTGCCCGGTTGGGTACCGAATTACCCCGGCTCATCGCCCGAAGGCGCGGTGGCCGCAAAGGGCGGCAAGAACGAAGGCGGCATGGTCCACTTCAAAACCGGCGATTCACCCGCACAGGTCCTCAAGTTCTACCAGGATCAGTTCACCTCCGCCGGACACAAGATCACCAGCACGGCCACCGGTCCAGATGGCGGCATCCTCGTCGGTGAGGACGAAGGCAATACCCGTTCCATCACTGTCACCGTCGGCCGCTCCGGCTCGGAGACCCAGGTCACCCTCGCCTACGGTTCCAAGAACTGAACCCGGCTATCCGGCCAGCAGAGAGTGTAGCAACAGCGCGGCCAGTGATCCGATGGCGGCCAGCACATAGCCGCCCTGCTTCAGCAGGTACCCCGGAAACAGGCCGCGCGCCAGCGCCGTGCCCGCAATGGAGCCGGCCAGGCTCAGCAGCGCCGCCGTGGCGTACTCCCGCACGTGCTGTCCGGGCAGCCAGATCTCCGCTACCAGCGCCACACAGAATCCGCAGGCCACATGCGGCAACCACGCCGCCGCCCCCCGCGCTCTCGGGCGCGTTGCCAGGGCCGCGCCGGCCCGCTGCGCGGTCACACTACCTCCACCTCATGCAGCGTGATGAGCCCTTCCAGCAGTACGGACTTCAGCTCCGGAAGAATCGGCCGGATGCGCCGTTCCTCATCCACCGCGATGATGATCACCGGCTTGTCGTCGGAGACGCCGAACAGGCGCTTGCGGTGCACCTTGGCGTGCTTGCCGTATCCCATCATGCCGAAGGTCACCGTGGCGCCCGCAATCTCAAACCGCAGCAGGCGCCGCACGATGTCCTCGTGCAACGGAATGTCGCCCATGCGGTCCGCCTCATTCAGGTAAATGGTCAACTGCAACATTTTCATCCCGCGATCTCCTCTCTGCGCCCGTAATCTTTCACCGTCAGCGCGTACATGCTCGGCAGAGCCATCAGCGTGAGCAGCAACGTGGACAGCAATCCCCCCACCACCACCGTGGCCAAAGGCCGCTGGACGTCCGATCCGATCCCCGTCGCCCGCGCCGCCGGCACCATGCCCAGCAGCGCCACCACCACCATCAGCAGCACCGGACGCAGCTGGTTCCGGGCGCCGCGGATGATCGCGTCGCGCACAGCCACGTCCGGCTCCGTCCGGCGCACGCGGTTGATCTCCGCGATCACCAGCACGCCGCTCATCACCGCCACGCCGAAGAGGCTGATGAAGCCCACCGCCGCCGAGACGCTCAGATTGATGTGCCGCAGGTAGAGGAACAGAATGCCGCCCACCAGCGAGAACGGAACATTCATCATCACCAGGCCCGCGTACTTCGGCGAGCCGAACATGAAGAACAACAACACGAAAATAATCGCGATCGTGATCGGCAGAATCACCGTCAGCCGCTTCTTGGCGCGCTGCAGGTTTTCAAACTGTCCGCCCCACGTCACTTCATAACCCGGAGCCAGGTGGATAGCCTTCGCGTAGCGCTTCTGCGCATCGGCCACGAAACTGCCCTGGTCCCGCCCGCGAATGTTGGTGCGCACGGTGATCTGCCGCTGATTCTCGCGCCGCGCGATGATGCTGGCGCCATTCACCACCTTGATCTCCGCCAGCTGCGAGAGCGGCACGCGGCCCCCCTCGTGCGTCGGGATCAGCACGTTGCCGATGGCCGGAATGCTGGTGCGCGCCTCGGGCACGTAGCGCACCGTGATGTCGAAACGCCGCTCGCCCTCGAACATCGTGCCCGCCGCGCGGCCGCCGATCGCCATTTCGATCACATCCTGCACGTCGCGCACGTTGATCCCGTAGCGCGCCACCTCCTGGCGGTCGATCCGGATGCGCAACTGCGCCTGATCCGCCTCCTGCTCGATGCCCGAATCCGCCGCGCCCGGAACCTGCCGGATCACCTCCAGGATCTTCTCCGCCTGCGCCCGCAGCGTCTTCAGGTCCGGCCCGCGGATGATCACCGCCAGATCCGCCGCCGAGCCCGTCACAGACTCGGTCACGTTGTCGATGATCGGCTGCGTGAAGCTGAACATCGCGCCCGGAATCTCCGCGTTCAGTGTCTTGCTCAACTCTTCGATCAATGCCGCTTTGTTCATCCCCGCCGGCCACGTGTCATACGGTTTCAGCGCCAGGAAGAGCTCATTGCGGTTCGGCCCGTAGGGATCCGTGCCGGAGTCGTTGCGCCCGCTCTGCGACGAGACCAGATCCAGCTCCGGATAGCGCCGGATGATGCCCCGGATCCGGCCCGCCAGATCGGCCGACTTCTCCAGCGAAATGCCCGGCGGGAATACCGCGCGCACCCACACCACGCCCTCGTCGAGATTCGGCAGAAACTCGATGCCCAGCGCGCCGGAGAGCGCGAACGCGGCCACCACCACCACGCCTGAGATCGCGAAAACCATCAGCGGCCGCCGCAGCGCACGGTCCAGCACGCCCTCATACCGCCGCGCCAGCCACGGCAGCAGCGGGTTCTCCCAACTCTTCGCGCCGTTCCGGAAGAGATACGTCGCCAGCACCGGAATCAGCGTCAGCGCCAGCAGCATCGAGCCCAGTAGCGCATAGGAGACCGTGAACGCCATCGGCGTAAACAGCTTCCGTTCCACCCGCTCCAGCGTGAACAGTGGAATGTACGCCGCGATGATGATCATCAGAGAGAAGAAGATCGGCCGCTCCACTTCCAGCGCCGCGTCGCGCACGGCCGCCAGAATGCCGCCATGAGCTATGCGCCCGTTCTTCTCCCGCTCGTGGATGGTGTGCAGCACGTGCTCCACCATCACCAGCGTGGCGTCCACGATAATGCCGAAGTCCAGCGCGCCCAGGCTCAGCAGGTTCGCCGGAATGCCCGAAAAGTGCATGCAGATGAAGGCAAACAGCAGCGAAAGCGGGATGGTCAACGCCGTCAGCAGCGCCGCCCGCGCGCTGCCCAGGAAGAGGAACAGCACCAGCACGACGATCAGCAGCCCTTCCAGCAGAGTGTGCGAAACCGTGTGCAGCGTGTTGTTCACCAGATCCGTGCGATCGTAGATCGGCTCGATCCTGACCCCCTTCGGCAGGCGGTTCTCATTCAGGTCGTCCACCGCCGCCTTGATCGACTTCAGCACCTCCGTCGGGTTCTCTCCGCGGCGCATCAGCACGATGCCCTCCACCCCGCCGTTCTGCTGGTTCACGCCGAAAATGCCGGTTTGCGGCGCCGCGGCAATATTCACCCGCGCCACGTCCTTCACAAACACCGGCACGCCCTTGGACTCCGTTACCACCACGTTCTCAATGTCCGCCGCGTTCTGAATCAATCCCACGCCGCGGATCACCATCGACTGCTGCCTGTTGTCGAGCATCGCGCCGCCGGCGTTGCTGTTGTTGGCGCGCACCGAATCCGCAATCTGCGCGATCGACAACCCATACTTCGACAGCGCCAGCGGATCGATCTGAATCTGATACTGCTTGATCAGCCCGCCGAACGGCGTCACATCCGCCACGCCCGGCACCTGCAGAAAGCGCGGCTCCACCACCCAGTCCTCCAGCTCGCGCAGCTTCATATCGTCCAGCCCGCCGCCGGAAATCGTGTAGCGGTACAACTCGCCGATCGGCGTGGAGAGCGGACCCAGCGCCGGCGTCACGCCGTCCGGCAGTTCCGCGTCTCTCAGCTTCTCCAGTACCACCTGCCGCGCAAAATAGTCGTCCGTGCCGAAATCGAAAGTCAGCTCCACCACCGACAGCCCGAAAATCGTCCTGGACCTGCGCGCGATCACGTTCGGCGCGCTATTGAGCGCCCGCTCGATCGGCACCGTCACCTGCTGCTCCACCTCTTCGGCCGCCCGCCCCGGATACTGCGAGATCACCACCACCTGCGTATCCGAAATATCCGGATAGGCCTCGATCTTCAGTTGCGCGAACGCCCACAACCCAACGCCGATGAGCGTCAATCCCACCAGCACCGTAATGAAGCGCTGTCTCAGCGCAAATCGCAACAGTTGTGCAATCACTCTGAGTGCCTCCTTACCGCGCCGTCAGCAGCATCACGCCATCCACTACCACTCGGTCGTCCGGCCGCAGCCCTTCCAGCACCGCAATCCGGTCCCCCACCTGCGCGCCCGTCGTGATCGCCACGCGTTCAAACACGCCCTTGCTCACTTCGCGCCATACCAGGTTCTTCCCGTCGGCCGCGATGATCGCCGCCGCCGGCACCGTGGGCTTCTGCTCGTTCTGCTCGGCCAGTTCGATCTTGCCGAACATCTCGGGCTTCAAGCGCCCGTCCGGATTGGCCAGCTCCGCCCGCACCTTCAGCGTGCGAGTCTGCGGATCCACCGTGTCGCCGATCAGCGCCACCCGGCCCCGGAACGTCTCGCCCGGATAGGCGGTCAACGCAATGTTTACCTGTTCCCCGGGCTTGATCATCCGGATCGCCGTCTCCGGTACATCCGAGGTCACCCACACGGAACTCAAATCGGCGATCGTCATCAGAGGCGCGCTCAGATCGTTGCGGAATTCGCCGTTCACCACCGACATCTCCAGCAACTTGCCCGAAATCGGCGCGTGGATCGTCACCTTCTGCCCATACGCATCCGTACCCACACCCAGAATCTGCAGGCGCCGCCGCGACTGCTCGCTGGCCGCCTGCGCCTGCTCTACGCTCGCCTGCGCCTGCACCACCACCGCCTGCGCGTTCAGCACGTCTTTCTGCGGAACCGCTCCATGTTCGAACAGGTCCTTGGACCGGTCCAGGTCCATCTGCGATTTCGCCAGCGCCGACTTCGCCTGCGTGATCGTCGCCTGCGCCTGCTGGTACGTCGACACCGCCGCGTCCACGTCGGCGCTCTCCAGCGTCAGCAGCGCCTGCCCCTGCCGCACGAAGTCGCCCATCTTCACCATCACCGCATTCACGCGCCCCGTCACCGGCAGCACCACGTGCGACAACCGGTTCATGTTCGCTTCCACCTTGCCCGGCGCGGCCACGTTGCCCACCGGCACCGACATCATCTGCAGCGCTTCCGTCCGGATCTGCGCCAACTGTGGAGATGCCGCGTCGATCACCGCGCGCCCCGGCCTCTGCTCCGCCACGCTCACCGGCTTCGCCTTCTCCGCCGCCTTCTCCGCCGCCTTCTCCCCACCGCAGGCGGCCAGCCCGGCCGCCACCCCCAGCGCCATCCAATATTGCCAGCGTCTCGTCATCATGGCCGAAGTCCCTCTCTCACTGCCCGGCCACAGTCTGGCCGGTCACCGTATCCATCAGGTACAGGCTGCGCGCGTAGTTCGCCCGCGCGTCGTTGAATGCCACCATCGTGTCGTTGAACGCCCGCTGCGCGTCCAGGTACTCCACCAGGCTCGCCTCGCCGCGTTTGTAGGAGTACTCCGTCGTGTCCCGCACGCTCTTCGCCTTGGCGATCATCTCGGACTCGATGCTCGTCAGCAGTTGCCGGTTCACCGCATATTGCCGGTACGCCTTCATTACGTCCGCCTGGATGTTCGTCTCCAGCGCCAGCGTTCGCGCTCCGTTCAGCCGGATCTCCCGCTCCGCCCGTGCAATCTCGCCCTGGTTCCGGTTGTAGACCGCCAGAGGCATGCTGAAATACACGCCCAGCGAGCTGCCCGAAATCCCCCACGCGCGTTGATGCGTGTACTCCGTCCCAATCGTGTAATCCACCTTCCCATTCGCCATCTGCAACTTCAAATCCGCCCGCGATCGCGCCTGCGACTCCTGCCCCAGCAGATAATCCGGACGCCGCGCCAGCGCCCGCCTCACCAGCTCTTCCTGCGAATCCACCAGCGCGTCCTTGCGCAGCTCCCCGCTGACATCGAAGTCCGCCGACTTCTGCTTCCGCCCCATCACCTGCTGCAACTGCGTCTTGGCCTGATCCAGTTCCAGTTGCGCCTGCACCACTGCCGTCCGGTACTGCATCGCCGCCACCCGGCTGCGATCCAGTTCCACCTGCGCCAGGTCGCCCGCCTTCAATCTCGATTCGTTGATCGCCACCACGTTCGTCAGACTCTGCAGGTTCTCCTGCGCCAGCTTCACGTTCTCCTTCGCCCGCTGGATGTCCACAAATGCGGTCTGCACATTCGCCACCACCTGCCGCATCAGTTCCCGCACACCCAGCTCCGCCACTCGTTTGTCTTCCTTCGCTACCGCGATCCGTTCATCGCGCTTGTGCCCGCGCTCGAATGGAAAGTCCGTGTGAATGTTCAATTGGTTCGGGCCCAGCGGCGTGTCTGGCGAGTAGTTCGCCCCCAGCACGTCCAGCGTCTGACCCGAAACCGTCAACACCGGGTTCGGCCGCAGCCGCGCCGTGATCTCCCGCGCCTCGGCCACGCTCACATTGAGCCGTTCCGCCGCCAGGTCCAGATTGTTCTGGATCGCCTCCTGCACCACCTGCTCAAACGTCAGCGACTGCGTTTGTGCGCCGGCACAGGCGCCCAGCACCATTGCCGCAATGAGGATTCTCAGCATCACTTCCCTAAGATGCCTCTTCTCCCCCAGTTCGGCCCTACCCCCGAACGGGGAGATTCGCCCCCCTTGACCCGTCTCCTCCCTCCCCTCGCACCCCCGGTTTTCTCCCCTCCCCAGGGGAGGCTACCCTAGTTTGTATGCAGGATCATGTGCGCGTCGCCGCCATCCCCTTCCACAGCCAACCGGGCCGCACCGAAGCGAACCTCGCACACCTCGCCGCCGAAGCCCGTGCCGCGGCTGCCGCCGGAGCGCACCTCGCCCTCTTCCCCGAACTCTCCCTCACCGGCTTCCTCCCCAATCACCCCACCGCCGATCACAACGCCTGGCTCCGCCAGACCCTCGCCGCCGCCCGCGCCGCCGCTCAACCCATCCCCGGACCCGCCACCCATGCCCTCGCCGCCATCGCCGCCGAAACCGGCCTCTACCTCTCCGCCGGCCTCCTCGAAGACACCGGCAACGTGCTCCACAACACCCACGTCCTCGCCGGCCCCGAAGGCCTCCTCGGCGCCTGGCGCAAGCTCCACATCCCCATGTTCGAAATGCCCTTCTACAACGGAGGCGCCGCTCTCCCCGTCGTGGAAACCCCGCTCGGCCGCATCGGCATCAACATCTGTTTCGACGCCCTCATCCCCGAATCCACCCGCCTGCTCGCCGTCCAGAACGTCGAAATCGTTCTCTTCCCCTTCGCCGCCGACCCCGCCCCTGCTACCCCCGAAGCCTGGGCCGCCTGGGCCCAACCCGCCCTCCAGGCCCGCTGCGTCGAAAACGGCGTCTTCGGCGTCGCTGCCAACTATCTCGGCCCCGTCGAATCTGCCGGCGCCTCCCAGACCTTCCCCGGAGGCGCGCTCATCCTCGGCCCTCGCGGCAACCTCATCGCCGGACCCACCGCGGGCACACTTCTCGCCGACCTTCGCCGCGGCGAACTCCTCTCCGCCCGCGCCGAACCGGAAGCCCTCTTCCGCTTCCGCCGTCCCGAAATCTACGGCCCGCTCACTCGCCTCTAGGGCTTGTGCGCCTCGATGAAACTCCGCTCGAAATAATAGAAAAACCCGTCTTCCGCACCCACCAGAATGTCCGGCCGCCCGTCGCCGTTCCAATCCGCCACGTTCGGCGTCGGGTTGTGCCCGTTGAACTTCACATTCAGCAGCAGCCCGCGCGGCCGCATCACCGGCTTCTGCATCGTGCCCACATTCTCATACCAGATCGGCCCGTCATTCGAGTCCGACACCAGGTCCAGATCCCCGTCCCCATCCCAATCCACAAAATCCACCTTGCGCCGCCCGCTCGACCCCACTCGCCCGCCGGCCATGTTGAAGAATCGCCCGTTCCGCTCCACGAAGATCCGCTCCGGCGGCATCAGCTTCAGCACCCCGTTCACGCGCGCCCTGCGGTACAGCGTCAGATACCCCTCGTGGTTCATCATCACCAGATCCGGCAACCCGTCGCCATCCCAATCGATCACTCTCGGCGTCGTCCGCCACTGCGTCACCAGTTGCTTGCCCTGCGGCTCCCACCACACCCATTCCGGTTTCGGCGTGCGCCCTTTCCACTCCACCTCCACATTCTGCGCCGCAGCCAGCACCGGCTCCGTCCGCGTCCCGATGTTCCTGTACCAGACCACCGAA
This sequence comes from Paludibaculum sp., assembly GCA_029973955.1. Lineage (GTDB taxonomy): Bacteria > Acidobacteriota > Terriglobia > Bryobacterales > Bryobacteraceae > Paludibaculum. The sequence continues at coordinate 44,175 of JARKQJ010000180.1, forward strand.
CCCCAGATGTCGTTCACCACCAGATCCAGCTTCCCATCCAGATCCCAATCCGCCACCCACGGATTCGAGTAGCCCCACTTCTCTTCCGCCGGCCCTTGGATGGATCCGTTGGGCCCGGCAATCCGCCGGATCACCTGCCCGCCTGCGCGCAGGTTCCCGCGATCCACAAACGCCGGCTGCTGCCGCGTCCCCACGTTCTCGAACCACTGTATGTAGCCCGCCGAATTGCCCGCTACCAGGTCCAGCTTGCCGTCGCCGTTCCAGTCCACCGCCACCGGCCGCGACAACGCCCCGCTCTTCACATACGGGTCCACCTGCTGCAGCCGCTGCCCCGCATCGAGCTTCGGCGCCTGCCCGCGCGCCTCTTCATTCCCATACAACACCACCGTGCCGTCTTCTTCTCCCACCAGCAGTGACCACCTTCCATCCGCATGCACCCGCACCGGCCGCGGCTGGATCATGCACAACTCCAGCTTCATCTCCTGCCCCGCCGCCTTCAGCGCCACCGGCGCGTCCAACCCCTGCCCGTTGTTCCGTGCCACAAACACCCGGTCGATGAAGTTCGCCAGCAGCAGATCCAATCGCCCCGTCCCGAACCAGTCCACCGCCATCGGCGCCGGGGTCCCGTACTGGTCGATCACCTTCCCCCCCGCCATCACCTTCACCGGATCGTCGTAGACCGGCGCCTCGTTCGTCCCGCGATTCCTGTGGAAGTACACATACCCGTGCAGCGGACCGCGGTACCACTCGCCCTTTTCGTTGAAAGCGTCATCCCAACCGTACTCCCGCCAGTCGCTCACCCCGGCCAGCACGTCGATCTTTCCATCGCCGTCCCAATCCACCGGATACCAGAGGTCGTCCCTGCCAATGTGGTAGTCCCGCTTCAACTCCACCGGTACGAACTTCGATAGCCGGTTCTTCTTCACGTCGCTGTAGTACCCGCCGCTGATCACCAGGTCCACCGCCCCGTCGCCATTGAAGTCCGCCGCCACCAGGTCCTTCTTCCCGGGCCCCCACCACTCCGCCACGTCGAACAGCGGTTCGCGGTTCGAACCGATGTTCCGGAACAGGTAGATCCCGTTATACGGCCGGTCCGGACACCCCACGATCAAATCGAAGTCGCCGTCCCCATCAATATCGATCGGCGCCGGATGCGCCCACAATCCCACCGCCAGCGCGCCCTTCACCCCCGCGCGCCCAAACGTCACCCGATCGCCCACCCCCACCATCGCCGGACCCGCCAGCCGCTCTTTTTCGCCGCCCTCCCCGGCATGAAAGTACACCGTGTACCTCCGCGCGCCCGTGGAGAGCCACGAAACCCGCGCCTGCGTCAGCTTCCATTCCGTCTTCGCCGGCACCACCGCCGTGCTGCCCTCGGCAAACACACGCACCGAATCCGGCCGGAACTGCGCCGGAACATGGAGATCCACCCAAACCGGCCCCCCCGCTTTCGCCGCGCTCTCCACCACGCTGCGGAACTTGTTCGCGGTCGGCCAGTCCACGCCCGCGCCTCGCTCCTCCACATGCACCTGCCCCATCAAAGGCAGGCAAACCGCCGCCATCCAAACCCTGAATGGAATCTCGTGTCTCATGCGAGATCCATTCTCTCAATTCCCAACCCCAAAAAACGCCCGCAGGAACCGATCCCCCCCAACAACCCGAACCCCCCCCGGGGACGGTCATCTGTGTCCCAAAACCCAAAACTCCGCAACTCTCACCAACTGCCCCAGGTGGACACAGCGTGACCGTCCCCCCAGGCGTCCACCCCTGAGTGGGCACAACACCCTTCCGCCGCCGGCTCCCGGCTAATCTATGCCAGCCCCTTCCGCAGCGGCAAATCCCGAATCCTCTTCCCCGTAGCATCAAAAATCGCATTCGCCAGCGCCGGAGCCACCGGAGGAACCCCCGGCTCCCCCACCCCCGCCGGCAGCCCATCGCTCTGCACCAGATGCACATGAACCTTCACCGGAGCCTCCGTAAACCGCGCCACCCGGTAGTTGTGGAAGTTCGACTGCACCACCTTCCCTTCCCTCACCGAAATCTCGCTCAACAGCGCCAGCGAAGTCCCAAACACGCACGCCCCCTCCAACTGACTCTTCACCCGGTCCTCATGGAACGTCTGTCCCGCATCCACGCAGATGTGCATGTTCGGGATCTCCACCTGCCGGCCATTCACCTGCACCTCCGCCACCACGGCCACATACGTGAGAAAACTACGATGCGCCGCAAAGCCCCACCCATGGCCTCCGCCCTTCCCCCGCTTCGCCCAACCCGACTTCGCCGCCACCGTCTCAATCACGTTCCGCAGCCGCGACGTATCAAACGGATACCTCTCCTGCGGCTGGTCGTGATTCCAGTACTTCATCCCCTCCGGCTGAATATTCAGCTTCTTCCCCGGCCCCAGCAGCGCCAGCGAGTACTCCACCGGATCCTGCCCCGCCGCATGCGCCAGCTCATCCACAAATGAGTGGATCGCGAACGCGTGATAGACGTTCGCCACCGCCCGCAGCCATCCGATCCTCTGGTGGTGCTTCGCCTGCCCGTTCTCGGCCCGCACGTTCGGAATGTCATACGGCAGGTCCGTCCATCCCATGCACAGCTCCAGATCCATGCCGTGCCCGCTGTTGTCTCCAAACGTCGTCCCGATCGACGGAAACACCGTCCGCTGCAGCCAGGCCGCCGGCTTGCCCCCCGCATCCAGCCCCGCCTTCATGTACATCCCCGCCGTCGAGTGATAGAAGTCCGCGCGCAAATCGTCCTCGCGGCTCCACACCACCTTCACCGGCCGCCCCGTCTTCTTCGACAAAATCGCCGCTTCGGCCACATAATCCGGCTTCGACTTCCTGCCGAAGCCGCCCCCCAGCAGCGTCACGTGGCAGATCACGTCCTTCTTATCGATCCCCACCGCCGCCGCCACCGTCTCCTGTACCGCCTGCGGATTCTGCGTCGCGGCGTAGCACACCACCTTGCCGTCCTTGAACTCCGCCACGCCCGCCGGCGGCTCCATCGGAGCGTGCGCCAGCAGCGGAGTCGTGTACACCGCCTCATGCGTCTTCGCCGCACTCTCCAGCGCCCGATCCACATCGCCGCGCTGCAACACCACCTTCCCCGCCTTCTTCGACGTCTCGATCAACTGCAGCCGGTACGCCTCGCTGTCATACGACGCATGCTCCCCCAGCTCCCATTCCACCTTCAATTTCCTGCGCCCCTCCATCGCCGCCCATGTGTGCTCCGCCAGCACCGCCACGCCCCCCAGCGGCTGGAAGCCATGCGGTTCCTTGAACCGCTCGATCGCCACCACGTCCTTCACCCCCGCCACCTGCTTCGCCGCCGTGGCGTCGAAGGAAACCACCTTGCCGCCATACGCCGGCGGATGCTCCACCGCCGCCACCAGCATCCCCGGCATCCTGGCGTCATAACCGAACACGCCCTTGCCTTCGATCGTGTCCTTCTGGTGCGCCACCGGAACGTTCTTGTTGATGTAGCGGTACTCGCTGGCCGGCTTGAAGCGCAAGCTCGACTTCTCCGGCGCCTTCAACTGCGCCGCCGCCGCCGCCAGCTCTCCGAACCCGGCCTTCCGCCCCGATCCCGCGTGCACCACCTCGTGATTCCGCGCCTGGCACTCCCCCGCCGGCACCCCCCACCTCTGCGCCGCCGCCTCCTCCAGCATCATCCGCGCCGTCACTCCCGCCGCCTTCATCGTCTCCACGAAATCCCGGATCGAACACGACCCGTCCGTGTTCTGCGACCCGTACTTCTCATCCCCAATCGCCTGCTCCACCCGCACCCTCTTCCAGTCAGCCTCTAGAAAATCCGCCACCACCATCGGCAGCGTCGACCGCGACCCCGTCCCCATCTCCGAACGGTGCGCCACGATAATCACATCCCCGCTCGCCTCGATCCCCAGGAACACGCTCGGATGGAACGCCGCCCCATCCGCGTCCGACGCCCAGCCCTCCACGTGCGTCCCCAGAATCAGCGCCCCCGTCCCGAAGCTGTACTTCAGAAACGTCCGGCGGTCCAATGTCTGCCAAGAGACTCTCTGCGATGCGACCCGGCTCATGCCTTCACCCCCGCGGCCGCCTTGATGGCCGTTCTGATCCGTTGATACGTCCCGCACCGGCACAGAATCCCCTGCATCGCCCCATCGATATCCTGCTCCGTCGGCTTCGGCTTCTCCTTCAGCAGCGCCACCGCCTGCATGATCTGCCCGCTCTGGCAATACCCGCACTGCGGCACATTCGCCGCCATCCACGCCTTCTGCACAACGTGCCCGCCCCCCAACCCCTCAATCGTCATCACGGACTTCCCCGCCAACGTCCCCATCTTCGTCTGGCAGCTCCGCACCGCCTTGCCGTCCACATGCACCGTGCACGCGCCGCACAGCCCCATGCCGCAACCATACTTGGTGCCTGTCAGCTCCAGCAGATCCCGCAAGTACCACAACAGCGGCATCTGCGGATCCCCATCAAACTTCCGCGCCGCGCCATTCACAGTCAATTGCATCCGGCTGCCCTCCTTCGGATCTTTCCGATCATAACCCGAATGTCAAGAAAAGCATTGACGCCGCCCCCGGCCAGGAGTAACATCCCCACCATCGCCACCCCCAGAGGGGCCGGCCCACCACAGGAGAAAACCATGTTGTTCATCGTGACGGTTCGCACGCCTTCCACTTCCTACAAAGCGGTCATGGAGCGCTTCAAAACCAGCGGCGGCCACCCCCCGGCCGGCGTCCGGATGCTCGGCCGCTGGCACCGCGCCGACGGCTCCGGCGCCGTCGTCATCGCCGAAACCGACAACGCCGCCGCCCTCGCCAAGTGGACCGCCGAATGGGCTGACCTTCTCTCCATCGAAAGCACCCCAGCCCTCACCGACGAAGCCCTCGCCGCCATCCTGGCCTGATCGCCGCCACCCCCCAGCATCCACCCGCACGCCCCACCGTAAATGCCGTGGAAATCCCCCGCAGTTCCCCCGGACGCCAGTCCGGGGTAGCGCAGGACCGCATCCCCCCCACCCCGAATCCCCCGCCGCCGCAGGCGATCTACCGGTAGTACGACCACATCCGGAACAGCTTTCGGGCTCTCTATGGTTACCGTGGAGCCCATTTCCCCCGAGGCGACAGCCT
>JARKQJ010000207.1 GCA_029973955.1 Paludibaculum sp.
CGCGGCGATTACACCAGCCGCATGACCGGCTACTCCATCGCGAGGCAGAACGGCTGGATGAGCGCCAACGACATCCGGGAACTGGAGAACCTGGACCGCATCCCCGCGGAGGAGGGCGGAGATCTGTACCTCGTGAATGGAAACCTCACCAAACTGGCGGATGCAGGCGCGTTCGCGAACGGCAAGGAGGCAAGCGAATGAACCAAAAATTCTGGCGATGGGTACGCGATCAGAGCGACGAGGGCGCGCGCACGCTGTACCTGGAGGGTGTGATCGCGGAGGAGAGCTGGCTGGACGACGACGTGACCCCCGCGGCGTTCAAGGCGGAGCTCATGGCGGGCACGGGGCCGGTGACCATTTGGCTCCATAGCCCGGGCGGCGACGTGTTCGCCGCGGCGCAGATCTACAATCTCCTCATGGACTACCCGAACGACGTGACCGTGAAGATCGACGGCATCGCCGCCAGCGCCGCGTCGGTGATTGCCATGGCGGGCACGAAGGTGCTCATCTCTCCCGTGGGGATGATCATGGTCCATAACCCGATGACGCTGGCCATTGGGGACAGCGCGGAGATGGAGAAGGCCATCGCGATGCTCGCGGAGGTCAAGGAATCGATCCTGAACGCCTATGAGATCAGGACCGGGCTTTCCCGGGCGAAGCTCTCCCACCTCATGGACGGGGAGACCTGGCTGAATGCCAAAAAGGCGGTGGAGCTGGGCTTCGCGGACGGCATCCTGTTCGAACGGGCGGAAGATGCCCCGGATGCCGAACGCGTTCTGGCGGAAGACAGTTACGTTTTCTCCCGCCGGGCGGTGACCAACTGCCTGCTCACCAAGCTGAGGGCAAGAATGCCGACCCCAAAGCCTGATCCGGCCCCGCCCGACGGGAAAACCGACAAACAACCCAAGGGCATCCCCGCGGAGCTGCTGGAAAAGCGGCTCCTTTTGATTTCCCATTAAAACGAACAGGAGGGCATCCCATGAATCAGATTCTTTCCCTGCGCGAGAAGCGCGCCAAGGCCTGGGACGCGGCGAAAGCGTTCCTGGATGAAAAGCGCGGCTCGGACGGGCTTATCTCCGCCGAGGACGCCGCGACCTACGACCGGATGGAGGCTGAGGTGGTGAACCTCGGCAAGGAGATCGAGCGGCTGGAGCGCCAGGCGGCGCTGGATCTGGAGCTTTCCAAGCCCGCTTCCGCGCCCATCACGGGCAAGCCCGGTGAAGCCGCCAAGAAGGAGAAGGGCGGCAGGGCCTCCGACGCCTACAAGGCCGCCTTTTGGCAGATCATGCGTAACAAGACCGTGCCCCACGAGGTGTACAACGCCCTCAAAATCGGCGAGGACGACCACGGCGGCTACCTGGCCCCGGACGAATTTCAGCGGACGCTCATCGAAGCGCTGGAGGAGCAGAACATCTTCCGCCAGCTGGCCCGCAGCATTTCCACCGCCTCCGGCGACCGCAAGATTCCCGTGGTGGCGAGCAAGGGCACGGCCGCGTGGATCGAGGAGGAAGCGGCCTATCCGGAATCGGACGACACCTTCGGGCAGATCTCCATCGGCGCGTACAAGCTGGCCACCATGATCAAGGTCAGCGAGGAGCTGTTGAACGACTCGGTGTTTGACATCGCCGCCTACATCGCCCGGGAGTTCGCCCGGCGCATCGGCGCGGCGGAGGAAGAGGCGTTCTTTACCGGCACCGGCTCCGGCAAGCCCACGGGCATCCTGGCCGAGGGCGGGGCGCAGGTGGGCGTCACGGCGGCGGGCGCGGCGGCCATCACCATGGACGAGGTGATGGATCTGTACTATTCCCTGCGCGCGCCGTACCGCAGAAGCGCGGTGTTCCTCATGAACGACGCCACGGTGAAGGCGCTGCGCAAGCTGAAGAACAACAGCGGCGACTACCTCTGGCAGGCTTCGGTGGTGGCGAACACCCCGGACACGATCCTGGGCAAGCCCGTGTACACCTCGGCGTTCATGCCGACCCTCGCCGCCGGAAACAAGACGATCCTGTTCGGCGATCTCTCCTACTACTGGATTGCGGACCGGGAGGGGCGCAGCTTCAAGCGCCTGAACGAGCTCTACGCCGCCACCGGGCAGGTGGGCTTCCTGGCTTCCGAGCGCGTGGACGGAAAGCTGGTGCTGGCTGAGGCCGTGCAGGCGCTCCAGCAGAAGTCCGCCTGATATGGTGACCCTGGAAGAACTGAAGGCGCACCTGCGCAATGAGACGGACGAGGAGGACGGCTACCTTCAGGGTCTGCTCCGCATGGCGGAAGCCGCGGCGGCGGACTTCTGCGGGCAGCCGCTCTCCGAAGCCCCGGAACCCGCGCGGCTGGCGGTACTGCTGTTCGCGGGTTACCACTATACCCACCGGGAGAGCGACGACACCGCCGCCTACGCCGCCATGAAGGCCGCGTTCCGGGCGCTGCTCTGGCCGTACCGAAGCCCGGAGGCGCTGTTTTAGGGAGGGAGTTAAGTGGCCAATCCCGCCATCCTGCCCGCAGGGGAACTCCGGCACCGAATCGCCTTCCTCGGAAGAACCGTGACGGTCAAGAGCGGCGTGACGACCGAGGCCTTTGGCGAACTGTTTCAGGCCTGGGCGAAGGTGGAGACGGTGAGCGCGCGGGAATATTTCGCCGCCGCGGCGGACAACCGGGAGGACACCGTGCGCTTCACCGTCCGCTACCGGACGGATGTGACCGCGGAAATGAGCATCCGGTATGAAGGCCGGACCTACAACATCGAGAGCGTGACCGACCCGGGCGGCCGGCACGTAAAGCTGGAGATCGCCGCCCGGAGCGAGGTGCCCGAATCATGAAGACAACGCTGAGTTTGGACTCCTTCGGGGAGGTGGGCGCAAAGGCGAAGGCGCTGGGCGACGCGGCCAACGTGGCGGCGGCAAACGCGCTCTTGAAGGGCGCGCAGGCCATCGTGCCGGCCGCCCAGGCGAAGGCTCCGCGCAGCCTCGTCCACCGGACGGGCAGAAAGCGCTCGCCGCTCCACCTGGCGGACCGGATCGTCGCGGTCAAAATGGACGGAAAAGGCGTTGCCGGCATCACAGTGGACGGCGGACCGAACGGCACTTCCTTCTATTGGAAGTATCTGGAGTACGGCACGGTGAAGCTGGCCGCGCGCCCCTTCTTCCGGCCTGCCGCGCTGGAGAAGGCGGACGAGGTTTCCAAAATCGTGCAGGAATCGCTCAAGGACGAACTCGGACTTTAAGGAGAAGAAAATGGACTGCTCTCAGCTTGTGGACGGGCTGCTTCAGAACGAAGCGCTCGTCTCTCTGTTTCCAACGGATACGACCGGGCACCCGGCCATCTACCAGATGCTCTCCCCGCAGGCGGAGCTGTTCCCTCGCGTCGCGGTCTTTGAAACCACGCGGGCGTACACCGCCTGGGCGGACGACGCGCCCATCCGGGAGCGAAGCGAGTACCGGCTCGACCTCTACGCCCGGGAGAACGTGCTCCGGGAAATGAGCGCCGCGCTCCATGCCGCCCTGCGCGCGCTCGGCTTCCGCCGGCTTTCCCAGGTGCAGGACGATTACCTGCCCAACGAGGGCATCTACGTCAAGTCCGTCAGCTACGAATACTACGACAACATCATGGAGGGATGACGCATGCAGGCGATCGGCCTAAGAAACATCCACTACGCGCTGCTCACCGAGGATTCGGACAGCGCGCTCACTTACGGAACGCCCCAGCCCCTGGCGGGGGCCATCAGCGCGACCATCAGCCCCACGTCCAACCAGGAAAACCTCTACGCCGACGACGGCGTGTTCGACACCCAGACGGCGCTGGGGGACATCTCTTTGGAGATGGAGCTTGCGACGCTGCCGCTCAAGACCCAGGCGGTGCTGCTGGGGCATACCTACGCGTCCGGCGTCATGGTGCAG
>JARKQJ010000208.1 GCA_029973955.1 Paludibaculum sp.
GGGCTACCACTACACCCACCGGGAGAGCGACGACACCGCCGCCTACGCCGCCATGAAGGCCGCGTTCCAGGCGCTGCTCTGGCCGTACCGAAGCCCGGAGGCGCTGTTTTAGGGAGGGAGTCAAATGGCCAATCCCGCCATTCTGCCCGCCGGGGAACTCCGGCACAGGATCGCCTTCCTCGGAAGAACCGTGACGGTGAAAAGCGGCGTTTCCAAGGAGGCGTTCGGAGAACTGTTTCAGGCATGGGCGAAGGTGGAGACGGTGAGCGCACGGGAGTACTTCACCGCCGCGGCGGACAACCGGGCGGACACCGTGCGCTTCACCGTCCGCTACCGGACGGACGTGACCGCGGAAATGAGCATCCGGTACGAAGGCAGGACCTACAACATCGAGAGCGTGACCGACCCGGGCGGCCGGCACGTAAAGCTGGAGATCGCCGCCCGGAGCGAGGTGCCCGCGGAATGAAGACGGTGCTCAGTCTGGACTCCTTCGGCGAGGTGGGCGCGCGAGCCAAGGCGCTGGGTGACGCGGCCAATGTGGCGGCGGCGAACGCGCTTCTCAAGGGCGCGCAGGCCATCGTGCCGGCCGCCCAGGCGAAGGCCCCGCGCAGCCTCGTCCACCGGACGGGCCGAAAGCGCTCGCCGCTGCACCTGGCGGACCGGATCGTCGCGGCCAAAATGGACGGAACGGGCGTGGCCGGCGTCACGGTGGACGGCGGGCCGAACGGAACGTCCTTCTATTGGAAGTACCTGGAGTACGGCACGGTAAAGCTCGCCGCGCGCCCCTTCTTCCGCCCGGCCGCGCTGGAGAAAGCGGACGAGGTGTCCAAAATCGTGCAGGAATCGCTCAAGGAGGAACTTGGATTATGAGATGCCCCATGAGGTGATCAGATGGATTGCAATGAATTGGTGGACGGGCTGCTTCGGAACGAAGCGCTCGTCTCTCTGTTTCCCACGGACGCGACCGGGCACCCGGCCATCTACCAGGTACTCTCCCCGCAGGCGGAGATGTTCCCCCGCGTCGCGGTGTTTGAAACCACGCGGGCGTACACCGCCTGGGCGGACGACGCGCCCATCCAAGAGCGCAGCGAGTACCGGCTCGACCTCTATGCCCGGGAGAACGTGCTCCGAGAGATCAATTCCGCGCTCCATGCCGCCCTGCGCGGTCTGGGCTTCCGCCGGCTCTCCCAGGTGCAGGACGATTATCTGCCCGACGAGGGCATCTACGTCAAGTCCGTCAGCTACGAATACTACGACGATATGGAGGAATGACGCATGCAGGCGATTGGCCTTCGGAACATCCACTACGCGCTGCTGACCGAGGACTCGGACAGCGCGCTTACCTACGCAGCGCCCCAGCCCCTGGCCGGGGCCATCAGCGCGACCATCAGTCCCACGTCCAACCAGGAGAACCTCTACGCCGACGACGGCGTGTTCGACACCCAGACGGCGCTGGGGGACATCTCTTTGGAGATGGAGCTTGCGACGCTGCCGCTCAAGACCCAGGCGGTGCTGCTGGGGCATACCTACGCGTCCGGCGTCATGGTGCAG
>JARKQJ010000234.1 GCA_029973955.1 Paludibaculum sp.
CGCTGCGGCGCTTGGCTCCGAACGGGGCTCGGGCTACTCCGCGGGCCGGACGTCTCTGAGCGTCGCGCCGCACGGCGCGCCGCCGCGCCCATGAGTTTGTGAGGCGGGGGAAGCGCGGAATCATCGCGCCCCACGGCGCGCCGCCGCGCTTGGCTCTGAACGGGGCTCGGGCTACTCCGCGGGCCGGACGTCTCTCAGCGTCGCGCCCCACGGTGCGCCGCCGCGCCCATGAGGTTGTGCGGCGGGGGAAGTGCGGAATCATCGCGCCCCAGGGCGCGCTGCGGCGCTTGGCTCTGAATGGGGCTCGGGCTACTCCGCGGGCCGGACGTCCCTGAGCGTCGCGCCCCACGGCGCGCCGCCGCGATTGGCTCTGAACGGTGCTCGGGCTACTCCGCGGGCCGGACGTCTCTCAGCGTCGCGCCCCAGGGTGCGTAGCCGCGCTTGGCGCTGAACGGGTCGGCGTCGATCGAGATGGCCGCGTCCACTCTCGATCCGGGGCGCAGTTCTTCCATCCGCCCGGCGAAGCGCCAGGCCTTGGCGAAGAGGAACCGGTCGCCTTCGAACAGCTTTACCCGGACGTGTTCTTTCTCTTTCCCGAACAGCTCCGCGGGGTAGCGGATCTCCAGGCCCCGAACCAGGAACAGCGGCGCGCGGTTGCCGATGCCGAACGGCGCCAGTTGCAGCACCTGTTTGGCGGAGGAGTCGTTCAATTCGGCGATCGCCGCCGTGGCGTCGCAGGCGCATTCGGGCGCCAGGTCGTTGTTCGAAAGGCGCGTCACGGCGTTGGAGTTGAAGCGCTGCTTCAGCTCTTCCACGCGCTTCTCTTCCAAGGTCACGCCCACCGCCTGCCGGTGGCCGCCGAAGCGCTCGAACAGGTCGGCCATCTCGCCCAGGGCGTCCAACAGGTGGAAGCCAGGAATCGAGCGGCCCGAGCCTTGCGCCAGACCCGTGCGCTCATCGCGGCCCAGCACGATCACCGGGCGGTGGAACAGCTCCACAATGCGGTTTGCCACGATCCCGACCACGCCGCGGTGCCAACTGGGCGAGTAGAACACCAGGCCCGCCTGCTCTGGCCCCGGCCCCTCTTCGCCGCACTCTTCCAGGATCGCCTTCACGATGGCGTCGCCCGTGCGCTGCCGCTCCAGGTTGAGTTCGTCCAGCCGCCGAGCGATCGACCGCGCACGCTCGTCGTCTCCCGTGAGGAACATCTCCACCACGTCGCGCGCATTGTCCATGCGGCCCGCGGCGTTGATGCGCGGCGAGACGCGGAAGCCCACGTCGGTGGCGCTCAGGGCCGCGCCCGGCTCGACGCCGCTCAGGTCGAGCAGCGCGCGCAGACCGGGGTTGCGGGTTTTGGCCAGCCCGTCGAGCCCGCGCTTCACGATCACGCGGTTCTCCCCGGTCAGCGGCACCACGTCGGCCACTGTGGCGATGGCGGCCATGACAAGGAACGAATCGAGGTAGCGCACGATGCGGTCCGGCGCCCAATCGGAGCGCTCCATCAACGCCTGGATCAGTTTCAGCGTCACCCCGGCGCCGCACAGGTTCTTGTTCGGATACGGGCAATGGGGCTGGTTGGGGTTCAGGATCGCGCAGGCCGGCGGCAGCTCTTCCTCGGGCAGGTGGTGGTCGGTGATGATGAGGTCCACGCCCACCGACTGCGCCACCTTGGCGGCTTCCAGCGCGCGGATGCCGGTGTCCACGCTGATGATGAGCTTGACGCCATCGCGCGCCGCCTCTTCCACCACGGAGGACTGCATGCCATAGCCGTCCTTCAGCCGGTCTGGAACGTGGAAGACCGCTTCGTGGCCCATCAGGTCGATCATCTTGCGCAGGATCACGACGCTGGAGACGCCGTCCACGTCATAGTCGCCGTAGAGCAGGATCTTCTCTTTGCCCGCCACGGCACGCCTCAGCCGCTCGACCGCCGCGTCCATGCCGTGCATCAGGAACGGATCTTCCAGCGAATGCAGCCGCGCATGCAGAAAGTGGTCCACCTCCGCGGCCGTCCGATACCCCCGCGCCAGCAGCACGCGCGCCGCCGGCATCTGCAAACCACAGGCCGCGGCCAGCGCCGCGGCTTCCGCCTCACTGATCTCTGCGACCGACCATCTCGCGCGGGACGGCATCGGATCAGTTATTGGAGTAGAACCCGCCGTAGCCGCCCTCGCCTTCAGCGGGCTCCACGTCGGAGGCTTCCAGCGAGTCCAGGATGTCGCGCCACTCGTCGAACCACTCCGTCTCCAGTTCGAAGACGTAGATGCGGCCCTCGAAGTCGAAGGTCATTTCGATCGCGCACAGGAACCCTTCGTAGATGGCGAGTTCCTTGATCCGCCGCTGCAGGTCGCGCTTCTCCTCGCGCGTCAGTTCCACCTCTTCCAACAGTTCCAGCGCCTCTTCGCGGTGCTCGTGCCGGAACTCGCGCGAATGGAAGTGGACGAGCCGCACGCCAAGCTGCAGCGCGCAGTCCAGAAAGCGGTGGTAGTCGGGCTGCTTGTGCGTGTCCCAGTAGATATACGCTCCCTCGTCCAACAGGCGCGTGCGCGACCGGAAGAGGATGAAGTGCTCGCTTTCGAGATACTGCTGAATTTCTTCGCTCAGCGAATCGAGGTTCGGGGTCATGTTCTATTTGCCTGTCGCGCCCGGCCGTTCGGCCATCACGAGCACCTCGTCCCGCGACGCGGCGTCACGGGCAGCCGGGGTTACGATCGTCTTCGGACCGATGAAGATCTTCTTCTTGCGGGCGAGGGCCTCGCGCACGTCGGCTTCGCAGACGAAATCGACGATCTGGATCTTCGGAGCGGGAATGGCCGGCGGCGGCGCCGGAGTGGGCGCCGGAGTGGGCGCTGATGCGGACGCGGCCGCGGCTGGAAGCGCCGCGGGCTTGTTCGCCGAGCAGCCGCAGGAAGGCGCCGGAGCGGGCGCGGGCAGTGCCGCAGGCAGTGCCGCAGCGACCGCCGCCTCCACCGTCTTGCCGCCCACCGTGATGCCCTTCTGGGCCAGATACCGTTCCACCGCCGCGATGAGTGCCGCTTTGTCGATCACCTTTGCTCCTGCTGAGTGGGCGCCTGCCGCGCCGCCGCCGGTGGCCTCCTGCGGCGTGCGGACCGCCCACGCCACGCGCTTGATGTTGATCAGGTGCAGGGGGCCCACGTTGTCGCTGGTGATGTTGCCCGCCATCGCGCCGCAGCCGAGTGTCATCGAAGGCTGCAGGTTGGTGGTGATCCCCACCGAGCCTTGCGGCGAGGAGGTGTTCACCAGCACGCGGAACGAACTCACACGGGCGCCGAAGCGCTGCACCCTCGCCGCGTCCTCGGCGTGAATCACGCTGGTATGGCCCAGGCCGCCGAACTGGAGAATCTGCTCGCAGGCTTCGACGGCGCTGTCGAAAGTGCCGGTGAAGAGCACGGCCAGCACCGGGGAGAGCTTCTCCGCCGACAGGGGATGATCCTTGCCGACACCGCCGATCTCGGCCAGCAGGATCGTGGTGCTCGCCGGCACCTGGATGCCCGCCAGTTGCGCGATCTTCAGCGGCGACTGGCCCACGCACTCGGCGCGCACCGTGGTGGTGCCCGTGAAAAGCGTACGCTCCACAGCCTGGCGCTCGGCGTCATTCAGAATATAGGCGCCGCCGGCGCGGAACGCCGCCAGCATCGCTTCGCGCAGGCTGCGCTCGGCGACCACCACCTGCTCGCTGGAGCAGACGGTTCCGTAGTCGAAGCGCTTGCCGTCGATCACCCGCTTCACGGCCGCATCCAGCGGCGCCGAAGTGTCGATGAGAACGGGCACGTTGCCGGGGCCGACGCCGAACGCCGGTTTGCCGGAAGAGTAGGCGGCGCGCACCATGCCGGCCCCGCCGGTGGCCAGAATCACGCCGGTGCGCGGATGCTTCATCAGCGCCTGCGTGGCTTCGAGCGACGAGTTCTCGATGCACTGCACCAGCCCTTGCGGTGCGCCGGCCGCGGCGGCCGCTTCCATCACCACGGCCGCCGCGGCGCAGGTGCAGCGCCGGGCGCGCGGATGAGGGGAGAGAACCACGGCGTTGCCCGCTTTCAGGGCGATGATCGCTTTATAGAAAACAGTGGAGGTCGGATTGGTGGTGGGGCAGATGGCGGCCACCACGCCTTGCGGCACGCCGATCTCGGTGATCTTCCGGGTGGCGTCCTCGCGCAGGACGCCGATGGTCTTCACGCCGGCGATGGCGCGCGGCAACAGGTCAGTGGTCAGCAGGTTCTTCGCGTACTTGTCGTCCGCGTTGCCCATGCCGGTCTCTTCCACAGCCAGCTCCGCCAGCCTGCGGGCATGCTGACGCCCGGCCTCGGCGACGGATTCGACCACCGCGTCTACCTGTTGCTGCGTGAATGTCTGATAGGCTTGCCAGGCCGCGTAGGCCTGCTCGACCTTTCCGCGGACCTCCTGGACCGCGGCCTGGTCCTGATCCTGCAACATGAGCTCACCCCCTACCGGCGCTCAGGCGCGCGGGCGGCTTGTTCCGCGCTCACCTTACTTCTTGTTGGCGCCCGGCAGGACCTTCTCGGTCTCGTCGTGAGGATTGGGGATCACGTGCACGGCAATCAGTTCACCCACGCGGCGGGCGGCGGCCGCGCCGGCGTCGGTGGCCGCTTTCACGGCGCCCACATCGCCACGCACCGTCACCACCACATACGCCGCACCAACATATTCCTTGCCGGTGAGCGTCACGTTGGCGGTTTTCACCATCGCGTCGGCGGCTTCCACGGCTCCGATCAGACCCTTCGTCTCGATCATGCCAAGAGCTTCCATGACACCTCCATCACTCGCGAACAATCGGCGCTCGCGAACGGTTCCTTTGAACTTCCCACCTTATCACAACCCGCGCTCCAATGGCCCTCCCCCGCCGCATTCTCGCGCCCGCGCGTTTTGGCACAACGCGGCGGCGCGTCCCGCGGGAGCCCGGATGGAGGCTCGTTTTCGTGGGTTGCGGGTGCATCCGGTGCCAATGTCTCTAATTAAGTGGTTTATTTTCAATAGGTTGAGATCGGTTGCGCGAGGCTCGTCTGTGCTATAATGGACTTCATGTCTGTGACTCATTGAGTCGCCTGGACGGATGCCCATGAGGTCATCCTCCAAGACTCCGGATGCGAGTGGCGTCAGTGCTCTGGCACTTTGACCCCGCCCGTCCCCGGCGGCCCGCCCAACCTGATTGACGCTCCGGTCCCATCGGACCCGAGTCAGGGCAGCCGCCGTTTCTGATCAGCCGGATCATTTCCCTGGCGTTAGGCCCCCGGAGTCCGGCAAGGCGAACCAGCATGAGAACCCAAAACCGAATAGAGGGAGTTTCGCGTATTGATGACTAAAGCGATATCGAGAGGACTTGTGGTGGTAGCGGGCCTGTTGGCGACGCAGTCGCACGCAGATCCGGATCCCCGGCCAGCAGATATAGCCGTCAACCAGACCGACCCGCGCCTCATCCGCATCAAGCAGTACTTTCTGGACCGGAATTGTCCAGCCCACATCTATGCCGGAGACTTCATCTCCGCCGCCGACCAGAACAACCTGGACTGGCGGCTGCTGCCCAGCCTGTCATTCATCGAGTCAGGCGGGGGCAAGGAAGCCCGGAACAATAACATGTTCGGCTGGGACAACTGCAGACGGCGCTTCCGCAGTTCACGCGAAGGCATCTACAACGTTGCGGCCCGGCTCGCGAATTCGCGGATCTACCGCAACAAGAGCATCGACCAGATGCTGCACCGCTATAACCCGCGGCGCGAGTATGCCCTCGCCGTGAAATCAGTGATGAACGACCTTGGCCCCGCCAACCTGGTGCCCGAAGGCATTTTCTAGGCGGACGCCAAACTCTTGTGCGTGATCCCCGCGGCCTGTTTGGGCCGCGGGGATTCACTTTTCAGACTATAGGCGAACGCCACACGCCGATCATTTGTCCCGTGGTCCGCGTGGTCCGCGGGGTTTTGCTTTTCCAAGTATTGAATTCAGGCCCGATGTCTACGCACACACTGGCCTGAGGGTGAGACGGGTCCTGCTCCGTGCCCGGCTACTCGAGCAGCCTGATGCCCATGTACAGGCCACCGAACAAAAGCACAGCGCCGATCCCGGTCAAGATCCATTTGATCGCGCGTTCACGCGGAGAACTGGTCTCCTGCGCGTCCAGTTTCATTTGATCATCGAGAGACTCGAACATGGAATAAACCTCCCGTCTGCGGAATTGGGTACGAACCGTATCTATGATTGCGAGACCTTGAACTCCGAGATCGTATGACTCCGGGCAGCCTCATTCTAACCCCGATCGGGTGAAATCGAGCAACTTTTATTTTTCGTGTTTTGTTCGACTCGCGGGCGGGAGGGAGGGTTGCGGTTACTGGATTCCCATGCGGTCGAGCTTGCGGTAGAGCGTCTTGCGCTCGATGCCGAGGATGCGCGCCGCCCGGCTCTTATTGCCGCCGGTGACGGCCAGCACCTTGCGGATCTGCTCGGCTTCCGTGTCGGCGAGCGTCTCGCCGCTCTGTTCGGCGGGACTGGTGGAACGGATGGCGTCCTCGACCACATCTTCCGTGATGCGGCCGCTGTGAGCGAGAATCACCAGGCGCTCCATCATATGCTGCAACTGCCGGACATTGCCGGGCCAGGTGTAGTCGCACAGCGCCTGCATGCCGCTCTCGGTGATGCGCGCGTCCAGGCTGTAGCGTTCGTTGTAGCGTTTCAGGAAAGCGCCGGCCAGCAGCGGAACGTCGCCGTGCCGTTCCCGGAGCGGGGGCACGCCGATGCGCACTACGTCGAGACGGTAGTAGAGGTCTTCCCGGAACTTGCCGTCGTCCACCATCTTGCGGAGGTTCTTGTTGGTGGCGGCGACAATCCGCACATCGACCTTGCGCGGGCGGGAGGAGCCCAGGGGACGGATCTCTTTCTCCTGGAGGAAGCGCAGGAGTTTCAACTGGAAGTTCAGGTCGATTTCGCCGATTTCGTCCAGGAAGACGGTGCCGCCATGGGCGGCCTCGAAGACGCCGGTGCGGTCGCGGTCGGCCCCGGTGTAGGCGCCCCGCATGGCGCCGAACAGCTCGCTCTCAATCAGGGTGGGCGCGAGGGAAGCGCAGTCCACTGGCACGAAGGGCATGGTGGCGCGGCGGGAGTTGGTGTGCAGCAGATGAGCGATGAGTTCCTTGCCGGTGCCGGTCTCGCCTTCGATGAGCACGAGCGCATCAGTGGGGGCGACCCGGGAGATGGTCTTGTAGATCTCGATCAGCTTGGAGCTGCTGCCGATCATTTCGGTGGCCAGCGGCTCCTCGGTTTCCACGTCCTCGTCGTCCTCTTCGGCTTCCACGCCTTCGGCGCGCTTGACGACGCCGAGCAGGTCGTCGAGCTCAAACGGTTTGGCGAGGTAGTCGAAGGCTCCGCCGCGGGTGGCGGCCATGACGGTCTCCATGCTGCCGCGCGCCGACATGAGGATCACGCGGCAATCGTCATTGGCCGCGCGGGCCGCTTTAAGCACGTCGATGCCCGTTCTGTCGTCGATGTAGATGTCGCTGATGACGATTCCGTAGCTGCGGCCCTCCAAGCGGGCCATGGCCTCACGCGTTGAGGAGACCGCCTCCACAGCGTAGCCTTCCAGCTCGAGGAACGTGGTAATGGTCGTGCGGACGCTCGGATCGTCCTCCACCAGCAACAACGTGGGCATACCAGACCACTAGTGTATCGTGCGGGGCAGCACCATAGTGAAAGTGGAGCCCTGGCCCGGCGCGCTCTGCACTTCCATGCGCCCGCCGTGGTGCTCCACGATCTGCTGCACGATGGAGAGGCCGATGCCCGTCCCCATCTCGCCGGACTTTTCGGCCCGCGCCGTGCGGTAGAACTTGCGGAAGAGGTTCTTCATCTCATCCGCGTCCATGCCCATGCCCTGATCGCGGACCCAGACCCGCAGCAGGCCCGCGGTCTCGGCCGCGCCCACGGCGACATCGGTTTCGGGCGCCGAGTACTTGATGGCGTTCGTGATGAGGTTGTAGAGCGCGTACTCCAGCAGCTCCCGGTCCGCCTCGCAGCGCAGGCCGCCGGCGATCTCGGAGTTGATGCGGATCTGCTTACGCTCCGCCAGCGGGAGGGCGCGCTGGTAGCAGGTGTCGAGCAACTCCTGCAGCTCGAAATCGCCGCGGCGCAGCTCCATCTGTCCGGCGGTGAGCTTCTCCACGTCGAGAAACGTGGTGATCATGCGCGCCAGCCGTTTGCTTTCGGCGTTGATCATGAGGCCCATCTCGCGGCGCTTGGCCTCCGGGAGGTTGTAGCGGGCCATGAGCTCGCTGGAGCCCTGGATGGCGGTGAGCGGCGTGCGCATCTCGTGCGCGACGAAGTGGAAGGCCTGCTGGTAGCGTGCCGTGGCCGCTTCGCTGGCCGCCAGGCTGCGGCGCACGAAGAAGTAGCGGAACGCTCCGCCGGCGAGGAACGAGAGCCAGGCGGCGCTGACGGGGCCGAACGCGGCCAGCACCGTGCCGCGTTCAAAGAGCGCCCAGGGCAGCAGGTGCACCGCCAGCAGGGTGGCGGCGGCGCCCGCCCAGGCGGCCCAGCCGGGCACGAAGGTCAGCAGCATGACGACGGTCAGGCTCGAAAGCAGAGTGACGAGTAGGGCGGTGCTGGCGGGGGCGTCGGTGAGGAACTGGCCGGCGAACATCGTCTGGAAAGCCTGGGCGTGGATCTCGACGCCCGGCATGGGAATGCCGCGCGAGAGTGGGGTGAAGAGGCGGTCGGGGACGGCGGAAGCCGCGGTGATGCCGACAAACACGACTTTTCCCGAGAGGGCAGAGTGCTGCTCTCCCTGGAGGATGGCCGCGGCCGACAGCCTGGGAATGGAGCCTTCGGCATAGTGGACGCGCAGCGGCCGCCCTTCGTCCCAGCGGGAGGCGATGACGCGCTGGCCGAGTGAGAGGTCCTCCGGGGAACTCAGGATCTCCGCCGCGCCTTCGAGGCTTTTCAGCGCTTCCAGCGACATGGCCCAGCGGCGCTGGCGCCCCGCCACGCGCTCCAGAGTGATGCGGCGGTTCACGTCGTCATACGGACCGGCGAGCGTGGAGACGTGGCCGAGCGACGCCGCTTTTTCCCGAAACGCCTGCACCGGATCCTGCCAGGCCGAGCCGTCCGGCAGCATCTCGCAGGCGAGCACGAGATGGCGCGTCTTCTCCATCGCCGCGGCGAGGCGCGCGTCTTCGTCGGCATCGCCCGGGTCAGTGAGCGTCAGGTCGACCGCCACCACCGCCGGCTGCTCCTCCGCCAACTTCTCGAGCAGCGAGGCCAGCGAACCGCGCAGCCCCCGCATGCCGCCATGCTGGCGGAACGTGCGTTCGTCAAAGACGACGAGCGCCGCCGGCGACGGCTGGTGTTTCGCCGGCATGGCCCGGAAGAGGAAATCGTAGACGTTGTTGTCGAACTGCCCCGCCAGGGAGGTAAACGAAAGCAAGGCGCAGAGCAGCCACACGACGAACGCCAGCCCCACGCCGATTCCCGTGATTGCCGCTTTCCGCTTCATCTTGCGCCGTCAGGCGAGGCAGCCGCGCTCTGAACTCCGCCCTCCATCATAAAGGTATCCCTCCTCGCTTCGCGTGGCTCCGCATAGATCATCTAAACTTCGCCGGCGGAACTGCCGATGAGAGGGTGGAGCCAAAGGGCTATTGATGCCGCGGTTAGCAGGCTCGCGGATCTGCGAGAGGTATGTTTCAAGGTATTGCAATTCACTCCAGTTCGGTCAGACGTCAATATACGCACGCCCTGGCCGTGAACTCGGGCATGCTCCTGCTGGCCAAAGCCACGGACAGCTATCCAAACGCCAGCGAGCTGCAACGGCTGACGACGGCCTCCCGGCCGGACGTGATCCTGATCGATCTGGAGATGCCGGATGAAGCGATGTCGTGCATCAAGTGGATGCAGGATTTGTATCCGGATGTGCCCTTCATCTGCTTTGGCGGCAGGGCGGCGAACCAGAGATCCTTCCGCCTGTTTGGCATCCACCATTACCTGTCATATCCCTGCGAGCAGCATGAGTTCAGCGCGGCGCTGGCCGAAGCCATCCGGGCGCAAAACTCCGAACCGATGCCGCAACTCTTTGCGTTCCTGCCGGCCAAGGCCGGATCTGGCTGCACGACGGTCACCGCCGCGCTTGCCGCGACGATGGCGAACTCGCTAGGCAAGCGGGTGCTCTGTGTGGAAGCGGATCTCCGCTCCGGCCCGATGGCCATCATGTTCGACGCCCCGACGCGCGGTTCCATCCAAGGCGCGCTTTCGAGTGCGTACGAACTCGACAACTTCAAATGGCAGAACTCCGTCACCAACCTGTGCGGAGTGGATTACCTGCTCTCCGCCGGCGGAGTGCCCAATCCACTGCCCGAGTGGAGCCACTATTTCGCCCTGCTGCGCTTTGCGCAGGAGCGCTACGACGTGATCCTGGTCGACCTGCCGGAGTTGGTCAACGACTCGACGGAAGAGGTGATCCGGCGCGCGGCTCTCACCATCGTGGTGACCACGCAGGAACCCGTGGCCCTCAGAATGGCCGAGCAGCGGATCGAACTCCTGCGCCACACCTGGGGCGCGGAGGAATCGCGGATCCGACTGCTGGTGAACCGCTGGACCAATCGCGACACGAGCGTGGACGAAGTGGCGGCGCTGGCCACCACGCCGCCGCACTTCAAGATTCCCAACGACTATCAGCGCGCCCGCCAGGTGCAGGCCGGCTATCTGCCGGTGTCGCCCTCCGGGCTATTCGGGAAGGCGCTCTATGAGTTTGCCCAGCAATTGGTAGGGGCTCCGACCCTGCCGGGCGACGAGGAGGAAGAGCGCAGGTCCACGGGCTTGTCCGGCATGTTCCGTTCGCTCGTCTCCCGCCCGGCGCGCAAGTCTACTCGCGCCGCAGTGCCTTAAGTTTTCGCTCCTGCACCGCTGCGCCGCTCAGAGAGCGGTTGTAGTCAAAGAGCGAGTCCTCCCAGGAGCCGTACATGGGATTGGGCACGATGATCCAGCGCTCGCCCCACCAGGCGGCGTGCTGTTCCGCCTTGGCGGCGCGCTCTTCGGGTTTCAGGCGGGCCGAGAAGAAGTCGTTCAAATCGTCCCCGCAGAGGAAGATGACGCGGTAGTGCGCGGCGACGGCTGCGCGCCGGGTGGTTTTGTCGGAGGTCCACTCCGGCTTCTCGCCTGCCAGCAGCAGGGCATCGCCCAGGCCGCCGGCGACGGTGTCTTTCCAGGGGAAGCCCTCGGCCTTGAGGTTCGCCGCGGTGGCGGCGGCCTCCTGCGGTGCGCGGTTGGTGACGTAGAACACGGTGACGCCGCGGGCGGCCGCGGCGGAGAGAAACCTGGCGGCGCCGGGGATGCCCTTGGCGCGCTTCTCCTCGGTCCACTTCATCCAGATGCCGCGGTCGTAGCGGCCGTTGCCTTCCAGCAGGAAGCGCGCCTGGCCGGGGGAGTTGTCCAGGACCGTTTCGTCCACGTCGACGATGATGGCCGGCGGCAGTTTCCTGAACTGGCCGGTCTGCTCCAGCGCGGCGGTCCACTTCTTGTCCTTGAGTGCTTTGGGCAGGCTCAGGCCGGCCGAGCGGTAGGCCTGGAGCGCGGAGGCCCGGTATTCCACGGACGTCTGCACCCACGCCGTGGCGTTCAGCGCGTCCATCACGGCGGCCTGCTGCGCGCTGGCCGCCAGCCCGTACGAGGCCAGTAGAATCAGAGATCCAAGTCGCATATTCTTTTCCATTTGGGTCACAATCAGATTATGCGTCTCGCCCTTGGTGCCCTGCTACTCTTCTTCCCCCTGCTGGCCCAGACACCACCCGCGGCGCGGCCCGGCGCCGGCACAGTCCGCACGGACCAGCAGCCCGCCGACATGAAGGCTTACTCCGAGGCGGCCACGCAAAAAGATCCGGCGCAGAAAGCCGCGGCGCTGAAGAAGTTCCTGAGCGACTACCCGAAGTCCAGGGCCGTGCCATCGGCGCAGCGCCAGTTGATCGCGGCGCTGGTGGCCGTCAAACCGGAAGACGCCGTGACGCAGGTGAAGACGTTTGAGAAGGCGTTGCCGGCACCCGACGCCGCCGCCCTTTACCGACAGCTTGGCGCGGATCTGAAAGCCGCCAACAAGCTGCCGAAGGAGGGCGAAAAGGCCGCGCGGCGGGCGCTGAAGTTGTACGAATACGCACCCTACGCGGCCCAGGCCAAGGCCGAAGCGGAGAAGGACAAGCGTCCCGTGCCCGCCGAGGCGGCGCTGAGGGCCCGCTTCCAGGTGCAGCGCGCCTCCTATGTGGAAGCGCTCGCCGAAGCGCTGAATGCGAAGGGCGATGCGGCCAAAGCGCAGAAGCTCTATAAAGAAGCGCTGCAGGCGAATCCGGCGCTCAACAACTCCGCGCTGGCGCTGGCCGATGCCGCCGCCAAAGCGGGCCGCCAGGAGGAAGCTCTCGGCTACGCCGCGCAGGCGATGCTGGCGCGGACCAATCCGGAATCCCGCAAGAGATTCTACGATGCCTGGACCGCCGCCAAGGGTTCGCCGAAAGGCGCCGAAGAGTACCTGGACCAGCGCCACAAGCAAGTGTTCCCCCTGCCCATCGAGGTGACGCCCTACCAGAAGCCGGCCTTGCGTTCCAACCGCGTGGTGCTGGCCGAGGTCTACACCGGATCGGGATGCCCGCCTTGCGCCGGCGCCGACGTGGCCTTTGACGCCGTGCTCGAGCGCTACTCCCGCTCCGACGTCGCCGTGGTGATGTACCACCAGCACATCCCGCGGCCGGATCCGATGACCAACCCGGATACCCTGGCGCGCTGGAAGTGGCAGCAGGGCCGCGGCGTGCCGACTTATGCCGTGGACGGCGAGGTCTCCAACCGCGGCGGCGGCGCGCGCGGCGATGCGCCGGAGATCGAATCCCTGCTCCGCGCGTCGATCGAAAATGACTTGCTCAAGCCGGCCGGCGCGCAGCTCAGCCTGAAGGCCGCGCAGAACAATGGCGCCGTGCAGGTGACGGCCGCCGTGAGCGGCATTGAGAAGCCCAGCGAGAATCTGGTGCTGCAGTTCGTGCTGGTGGAGAAGGAGGTCCGCTACTCCGGCGAGAACAGCGTCCGCTTCCACCCCATGGTGGCCCGTGCCATTCATACCGTGGAGCTGAACAAGACCACCAGCCTCAGTGCCGCGCACGCGTTCTCGCTCGACGCCGTGTCGGCCGCGCTCAAGCAGCACCTGGACGAGTTTGAGAAGCACGACGAGCGCCACAACAAAGACGGCAAGTTCCGCTTCATGGAGCGCAAAGATCAGATCGACGCCGCGCACCTGGCGGTGATTGCCTACATCCAGGACACGAAAACCCACGAAGTGCTGCAGGCCGCTTACGCCGAGACCCACTAGGAGCCGCATCCATGCTCGCGCCCGTACTCCTGCTCCTCGCCTTCCAGGCCGCGCCGGTCCAGTGGACCCTCACGGCCGCCAAGCCGCCGGCCAGCACCAAGGCCGGCGGGCGCATCGAAGTGGTGTTGGAAGCCTCCATCGCCGAAGGCTGGCATCTCTACTCGCTGAAGAAACTGGAAGGCGGTCCCATTCCCACCACCATCTCCGTGCCGGAAGGCCAGCCGTTCCGCCTGGCCGGCGAGATGAGCGCCTCCGCGCCGCTCTCCCAGTTCGACGAGACCTTTCAGATGGACGTCGAATCGTACTCCTACGCGGCCACGTTCCGCCTGCCGGTGGAGGCCGCCAAAGACGCCCGGCCCGGCGCCGCCACGCTCACGGTGAACGCCCGCTTCCAGGCCTGCGACGACAAGCAGTGCCTGCCGCCGCGCACGGTGAAGGTGGAGCTGCCGGTCACCGTCGTGCAGTAACCCCTGCGTTTCAGGCCGCCAGCCAGAGGCCGAGAGCCGCCGCCATGCCGAGTACGTAGAGCGTGCCGAAGATGCGCTGGTTATAACGCGCCAGCCACAGCGGCAGGTAGATATCGAAGTTGTCGGTCCGCTCTTCGGTGTAGCGTGCCGCCCAGTTTGTGAGCGGGCACTGCATGCGGTTGGCCGCCACCACGGCGCACTCCAGCGAGACGATGGCGCTGAGCGCCGCTGCCCAGCCGAAGCGGCCCGCCAGCGCGGCGGCCGGAATGGCCACAATGCAGCCGGCGAAGAACGCCCAGATGAGCGTGTGCAGCAGCTTGATGGAAGTCAGCGCGAAGTGTGCACGCATGCCGATGCAGCTCCGGAATGGAAAAAGCCCCGCGAAGCTTGCACCTCGCGGGGCTTGGCATTGATCCGATGCTGGGATCGATTACAGGCCCTTCTTGTCCATGAGGATGCAGAGGTCGATCACGCGGTTGGAGTAGCCCCACTCGTTGTCGTACCAGGAGACAACCTTGGCGAAATTGCCGCCGATCACCTTCGTCAACTGGCCGTCGACGATGGAGGAGTTCGGGTTCTTCAGCATGTCGGTGGAGACCACGGGGTCCATGGTGAAGGCCAGGATGCCCTTCAGGGGGCCTTCCGCGGCGGCCTTCAGCGCGGCGTTGATCTCTTCGGCGGTGGCGGCGGTCTTCAGTTCGACCACCAGGTCGACCACGGAGACGTTGGGGGTGGGCACGCGCATGGCGTAGCCGTCGAGCTTGCCCTTCAACTCAGGCATCACCAGGCCGATGGCCTTGGCGGCGCCGGTGGAGGTGGGGATCATGTTGATCGCGGCGGCGCGGGCGCGGCGGAGGTCCTTGTGCGGGAAGTCGAGGACGTTCTGGTCGTTGGTGTAGCTGTGGATGGTGGTCATGGAACCACGCTCCACGCCCCACTTGTCGTGGATCACCTTCACGAACGGCGCCAGACAGTTGGTGGTGCAGCTCGCGTTGGAGACGATGTTGTGCTTGGCGGCGTCGTACTTGTCGTCGTTGACGCCCAGCACCAGCGTGATGTCTTCGTTCTTCGCCGGAGCGGAGATGATCACCTTCTTCACCGTGCCCTGCAGGTGGGCCTTCGCCTGCTCGGCGTCGGTGAAGCGGCCGGTGGATTCGATCACGATTTGCGCGCCGAGGCTGGACCAGTCGATGGCGGCCGGGTCCTTCTGCGAGAAAACCTTGATCGCCTTGCCGTTGACGGTGATGGAGTCAGGACCGGCGGAAACTTCCGCGTCCAGGGGACCCAGCACGGAGTCATACTTCAGCATGTGCGCCAGGGTCTTCGTATCGGTGAGGTCGTTCGTCGCCACGAACTCAACGCCAGGGTTGTTGATGCCGGCGCGCAGGACGTTGCGTCCGATGCGGCCAAACCCGTTGATTGCTACTTTCACGGCCATTACAGGAGTATCCTCTCTTAAAGTAGGGATGAAGTGCTCATCTTCAGCATAGCAGACCCCCTTGCCTGGATTCGACTCGCCCGCCCCGCGAATTTTTTCGCGGCTTCGCGCACCCACGCCGCCCGCTTTTCGAGTGAAACTAGAATGAAACCGGCCGCCTTGGGGGCCGGCAAGGAACTCGCTTGCGCACTGCCATCTTCGGAGGGACCTTTGATCCCATCCACACCGCCCACACCCGCGTAGCCGCCGAGGCGGCCAATCGGTTCGCGTTGGACCGCGTCCTTTTCATCCCCTCCGCCAATCCGCCGCACAAGCCCGCCGGACAAACCACGGCCTTCGCCCACCGCTTCCGGATGGTCGAACTGGCTTGCGCCGCCGATCCCCGCTTCGTGCCCTCGCGCCTCGAAGAGGGCACCGCCGTCAGCTACTCCATCGACACGATTCTCAAAGTCAAGGCGGAGATCCCGCCCGGCGGCGAACTCTTCTTCCTCATCGGCGCCGACGCCTTCGCCGAAATCGGCTCCTGGCGCCGCTCCGCTGAGGTCCTTACCGCAGTCGATTTCATCGTTGTCTCCCGCCCCGGCTACGACTACCCCATTCCTCCCAACGCCCGCGTGCACCGCCTGGAAACCCTCGCCCTCGTCATCTCCTCTTCGGAAATCCGCCGCATGCTCGAATCCGGCGGCGCCGTGCCGGAACTGCACCCGCAGGTCCTGGCCTACATCCAGGCCCACAGTCTCTACCGTTAGCGGCTACCATGGTAGTAACCCCTTCCGCTTCATGAACAACTGGAATATCCGTCAACAGGCGCTGGCCGACGCGCTGGCTTCGCGCATCCTCGTCCTCGATGGCGCCATGGGCACCATGCTGCAGCAGCGCAACCCGACCATCGAGGATTGGGGCGGCCCCGCCTTCGAGAACTGCTCCGAGAACCTGCTCTTCACCCGGCCCGAGTGGATCCGCGACGTCCACCGCGCCTACTTCCGCGCCGGCGCCGACATGGTGGAGACCAACACGTTCGGCGGTTCCACCGTTACGCTGGCCGAGTTCGGGCTCGAGGCCCGGGTCCACGAAGTGAACGCCATCGCCGCGCGGCTGGCCCGCGAGGCCGCCGAAGAGTTCGCCGCGCCAGGCCGCCCGCGCTTTGTCGCCGGCTCCATGGGCCCTACGACGAAGGCCATCTCCGTGACCGGCGGCGTCACCTTCTCCCAACTGCGTGACGGCTACTACCACCAGGCGAAAGGCCTCATCGACGGCGGCGCCGATCTGCTGCTGGTGGAAACCTGCCAGGACACCCGCAATATCAAGTCCGCGCTGCTGGCCATCCATCAGCTCTCGAGCGAACTCGGCATCCGCATCCCCGTTGTCGTCTCCGGCACCATCGAGCCCATGGGCACCATGCTCGCCGGCCAGACCGCCGACGCGCTCTACGTCTCCGTCTCCCACGCCGACCTCCTCGCCGTCGGCCTCAACTGCGCCACCGGCCCCGAGTTCATGACGGATCACATCCGCACCATCCATGAACTCGCCAGCACGCACGTCTCCTGCTATCCCAACGCGGGGTTGCCCAACGAAGACGGCCTCTACCTCGAATCTCCCGAATCGCTGGCACGCCAGTTGGAGAAGTTCGCCGACCACGGCTGGCTCAATCTCGTCGGCGGCTGCTGCGGCACCACGCCAGCCCATATTCAGGCCATCGCCCAGATGGTGGAGGGCAAGGCGCCTCGCAAGTCTCCGAAATCCGCCCATCGCACGTTCTTTTCCGGCATCGACGTGGTCGAGGCCGAG
The DNA here is from genome assembly GCA_029973955.1 of Paludibaculum sp. GTDB lineage: Bacteria > Acidobacteriota > Terriglobia > Bryobacterales > Bryobacteraceae > Paludibaculum. The sequence goes on from JARKQJ010000234.1 coordinate 17,039, forward strand.
GACTCCACACGCCCCCTCATTGTCGGCGAGCGCACGAACGTGATCGGCTCCCGAGCCTTCAAGAAGCTGATCGCCGAAGAGAAGTGGGAAGAGGCCACCGAGATCGCCCGGCGCCAGGTGCGCAACGGCGCTCACATCGTCGATGTCTGCCTGCAGACGTCGGACCGCGACGAAGCCAACGACGTCCCGCCCTTCTACGACCAGCTCATCCGCAAGATCAAGGCGCCCATCATGATCGACACCACCGATCCGCGCGCCGTGGAACTCGCCCTCACCTACTGCCAGGGCAAGGCCCTGATCAACTCCGTCAATCTCGAAGACGGCGAAGAGAAGTTCGAGCGCATCTGCCCAGTCGCCAGGGCCTACGGCGCCGCCCTCGTCGTCGGCACCATCGATGAAGATCCCGTGCAGGCCCAGGCCTTCACCCGCGAGCGCAAGCTGGCCGTCGCCCAGCGCTCCGTCGATCTCCTCACCACCAAGTACGGCCTGCCGCCGGAAGATCTCATCCTCGACCCGCTCGTCTTCCCCTGCGCCACCGGCGACGAAAACTACATCGGCGGCGCGGTGGAGACCATCGAAGGCGTGCGCCTCATCAAGGAGAGCATTCCGCACGTCCGCACCGTGCTCGGCGTCTCCAACATCAGCTTCGGCCTGCCCGCCGCCGCGCGCGAAATCGTCAACTCCGTCTTCCTTTACTACGCCACCAAGGCGGGCCTCGATCTCGCCATCGTCAACGCCGAGAAGCTGGAGCGCTTCGCCTCCATCCCTGTAGACGAGCGCCGCCTTGCCGAGCATCTGCTCTTCAATACGCCCGACCCGGCCCAGTTCCCCGCCGTGCCCGAAGACTGGCGCCAGCAGTCCCGCGAAGAGAAGATCGCCGTCAACCAGTTCAACATCGCCGCCATCGCCGAGCACTTCCGCGGCGCGCAGGTGAAGGAGAAGGTGAGCGCCGCGGATCTGCCGCTGGATGAGCGGCTGGCGCGCTACATCGTCGAAGGCAGCAAAGACGGCCTGGTGGACGATCTCGACCGCAAGCTGGCAGAGGGCGCCGCTCCGCTGGATGTCATCAACGGCCCGCTCATGGGCGGCATGGCCGAGGTCGGCCGCCTCTTCAATAACAACGAACTGATCGTGGCGGAGGTGCTGCAATCGGCCGAAGCGATGAAGGCCGCTGTTGCGCACCTGCAGCAGTTCATGGAGAAGCAGGATACCGCCGCCCGCGGCAAGTTCCTGCTGGCCACCGTCAAGGGCGATGTCCACGACATCGGCAAGAACCTGGTCGAGATCATTCTCTCGAACAACGGCTACGACGTGATCAACCTCGGCATCAAGGTGCCGCCGGAAGACCTCATCAAGGCGTTCCACAAGCACAAGCCCGACGCCATCGGCCTCTCCGGCCTGCTGGTGAAGAGCGCGCAGCAGATGGTGGTCACCGCCGAAGACCTGCGCGATGCCGGCATCCACGTCCCGCTCTTTGTCGGCGGCGCCGCCCTCAGTGAGCGCTTCACCTCCACCCGCATCGCGCCGGCCTACTCCGCGCCCACGCTCTACGCCAAGGACGCCATGACGGGACTCGCGCTGATGAACGGCCTGGCCGATCCTTCCTCGCGCGATTCGCTGCTGGCCGCCCACACCGCCACCGCCGCCGCCGAGGCGGCGCCCGCCGCGCCCGTGGCCGAGCCCGTGCCGTTCTCCACCGCGCGCTCCTCCAAAGTCCGCATCGATCTGCCCATCCCCGCCGCGCCTTACCTCGACCGCAAGCTGCGCCTCATCCCCAACCTCCAGGAGGTCTGGGGCTACATCAACCCATATATGCTCTACGGCCGCCATCTCGGCTTCAAAGGCAACTTCGAGAAGGCGCTGCACGACCGCGACGAAAAGGCCCTCAACCTCTTCCACGACGTCGAGGACGTCAAGCAATTTGCCTCCGCCTCGATGAAGATCCGCGCGGTCTGGCAGTTCTTCGAGGCCGAGCGCCACGGCAACTCCATCGCCCTGTTCGATGCCGGCGCCGCCTCGCCGCGCCACATCTTCACCTTCGGGCGCCAGAACAAAATCGACGGACTCTGTTTGAGCGACTACGTTCTCGACCCCGGGCCCGACGGCCGCCGCGACCACATCGCCCTGTTCGCCGTCACCGCCGGCCAAGGCATCCGCCAACTCTCCGAGGAAGCCAAACAGGCCGGCCAGTTCTTCCGCGCCCACGCGCTGCAAGCCCTCGCCATCGAAAGCGCCGAGGGCGCCGCCGAGTGGCTCCACCGCCGCATCCGCGAAGACTGGGGCTTCCCCGATCCCCCCACCATGACCATGCAGGAGCGCTTCACCTCGCGCTTCCGCGGCAAGCGCTACAGCTTCGGCTACCCCGCCTGCCCGAACCTGGACGACCAGCAGCCGCTCTTCGAACTGCTGCGCCCCGAAGAGATCGGCATCCAGCTCACCGACGGCATGATGATGGAGCCCGAAGCGTCAGTCAGCGCCGTGGTCTTCCACCACCCCGACTGCTCCTACTTCGCGGCCGCCGGCACCGGAGAGTAGGCCGCCTCACCACTCGAACGGCGCCCCGATGGTGAGTTCGAGCACCTCGCACTCCACATGCCCGGCCAGCATCTCTTTCAGCTCGTCCGGCCGGCCGGCGAGCGGCGGGAACGTCCCGAAATGCATCGGGATCACCTGCTTGGCCTTCACCAGCCGGCACGCCATCGCCGCTTCCAGCGGACCCATCGTGAAGAGATCGCCCACCGGCAGAAACGCCAGGTCCGGCTTGTACAACTCCGCGATGAGAGCCATGTCGCTGAACACCGCCGTGTCGCCGGCGAAGTAGATCCGCCGTCCGTCTCTCAGATGGAGCACGAAGCCGCAGGCCTCGCCGCCGTATAGGATCCTGCCTTCATCGGAGATCCCGCACGAATGCACCGCGTGCGTCATCGTCACCCGCATGGAGCCGGCCCGCTGCGAGCCGCCCTTGTTCATCCCGCACGCGTTCTCCACGCCCTTCGATTCCAGCCACGCGCACAGTTCGTAGTTGCCGATCACCTGCGGCTTGTGTTCCCGCGCCAGCGGCACCGCGTCGGCGATGTGGTCGAAGTGCCCATGCGTCACCAGCATCGTGTCGATGCGTGCAAAGTGGTGCTCCTTCGGAAACGCCGGGTTGTCCTTCACCCAGGGATCGATCACCACCGTCTGCCCGTCTTCGAGGCACAACTGAAACGTCCCATGTCCAAGCCAGAGGATCTCAATCATGTGGATTATTCTATGCCTTGGACGGTGGCCCGATGACCCACCCCCCCGGGCGCGCCGCCAGCCGCGGAACTTCTCCTGCGCCTCCTGCGCCTCCGGGGTCTACTGCCGGCGGACGCGCGGGAACAGAGAGATGCGCCGCACTCACGCCACAGTCCTCATACTCCTTGCACTGCTGCCCGAGGCGGTCTGCTGCCGGCGCGTGTGTCCGAGCCCGCTCAGGAATGTGGAGTGGACGATTAACGGCTACCGCCGCTCGTAGCGCCCCATCACCCACGTCTCCTCGATCACGTGCCCGCGCAGCGCCTTCTCAAACTCCCACCGCTTCGTTCCGGCGTGCAGGTTCAATCGCGACATGTCCAGCGCGTACACCTTGAAGTAGTAGCGATGCGGCCCGTGGCCCTGCGGCGGCATCGGTCCGCCGTAGCCTTCCTTGCCGAAATCGTTCGTCCCGCTCGTGCCCACTCGCCCCGGCACGAATCCCTCCGGAATCCCATGCTCGCCGGAGGGGATGTCCCACAGCATCCAATGCGTCCAAACCCCCGCGGGCGCATCCGGATCGTCCATCAACACCGCCAGGCTGCGTGTTCCGCTCGGAAGGTCCTCCCACTCCAGCGCGGGCGAGAGATCTTCACCCTCCCCCGTGTGCCGGCGCGGAATCTCCGCACCCTCGTCGAAGGCCAGCACTCGAACTCGGAACGCCATGGAGCCTCCTTGTCACTTTCTGAGCTTCCCTATATCGATCCCAAATCCTACAACAGCCAGTCCTGGAATGGAAACGGGTAATTTCCCCCGAATCTCAATTTCACCGAACACCGCCTCCACCGCCGCCAGTTCCGAAGGCGGCGCCCAACTGAACGTGGCCAGGTACGCCGCCACTTTCGGGAACTGCCGCAACAGATACGGGTTCCCCAGCGTCACCAGCGCCACCGGCCGCCCGCTCTCGATCAGCCCCTCGAGAAACTTCGCATACGCCGCCGCCGGAGCCGCCGTTGAATACATCACGGCCACCACGCCGCCGCACCCCTGGGACGCTGCCGTCAGGGCGTCGAACTCCGCCGCCGGCAACTGCGGATCGAGCAGCGCCACCTTGGCCCGCGGCGCCCGCGCCTGCACCGCCGCCTGCAGTTCGCGCCCTTGCATCGAATACCGCCCTGCCGCCATGACATACCAGCACGACCCGTTCCCCGCGCGCAGCGGCAGCAGCCCAGCGTCGTTCTTCACCACCGTCACCGCCTGCCGCGCCACCCGCCTGGCCAGCGCCTCGTCTTCCGGGACGTTCAACTCCGCGCCCATCTTTTCCAGGTCGGCCAGCTTGCCATGGTGCAAGCCCACGCGAACCTTCGCCTCCAATAGCTTCAATGCCGATTGGTTGATCCGCGCCTGCGTCAGGCGCCCGCTCTTCACCGCCGCCACTACGGCGTCTACCGCCGCTTTGGGGTCCCTCGGGATCAGCAGCAGATCCGCGCCCGCCTCCAGCGCCCGCACTGCCGCCTCGCCCGGTTCGAAGATCTTGGCCAGGCCCGCCATATCCATCGCGTCCGTCGTGATGATGCCCGGGAACTTCAACTGCTCCCGCAGCACGCCCGTCAACACCGCCTTGGACACAGTCGCCGGAATCTCTTCCGTCTCCAGCGCCTTCACCGCCAGGTGCGCCGTCATCACAGAGTCCACGCCCGCTTCGATGCCCGCCGCGAACGGCGGCAGTTCCACCTGCTCCAGCCTCTCTTTCGACGCTGTCACCACGCCCAGCCCAAAGTGGCTGTCAGTGGCTGTGTCGCCATGCCCCGGGAAGTGCTTCACCGTCGTCAGCACCGGATGCGTCTTCTCGCCCTTCGCGCCTTCCACAAAGGCGCGCACGTGTGCCGACACCCGCTGTGCGTCCTCTCCGAAACTCCTCAAATTGATGATGGGATTCTCGGGGTTGTTGTTCACGTCCGCATCCGGCGCGAACACCCACTGCACGCCCAGGGCGCGCGCCTCGCGCGCCGTCGCCGCCCCCAGCGCCCGCGACAGCTCCACATCGTTCGCCGCGCCGAACGCCATCAGGTGCGGCCAGTTCACCGTGGACGTCATCCGCATCGACGCCCCGCGCTCGAAATCTCCGCCCACCAGCAGCGGCACCTTCGACAAGCGCTGCATGCGGTTCAGGAACGCCGCCGATTGCCACGGATCCGCCTTCTGCACCTGCCCGAACTTCACGCGGTTCAAGATGATCAGCCCGCCCACGCGCACTTCTCTCACCAGCGCCGCGTAATCCTTGTAAGCCTGCGTCTCCGTGTTCGGGAAATCGCCGTAGCAAGGGACCATCAGCAGTTGCGCCACCCGCTCCCGCAGCGTCATCGCGTTCAGCCAATGCCGCGCCTGTCCGCTGCTCGCTGGTGTCGCGGCCGCCGGAGCCTTTGCTGCCGCGCGCGCGCTCGTCTTCGCCGCCTGCGGGGCGTCGCTTTTCACCGCCTGCGGCGCGTCTTTTTTCACCGCCTGCGGCGCGATTCTTTTCGCAGTCTGCGGCGCGATTGGCGCCACCCACGCGCACACTGCCATCGCCAACGCCAGTCGGAGCTTCATCTCCCACAGCCTAGCATCCGGTGCTGATCGGTTTGAAGGTTATTGGTTGGAAGCCTTGCGCTTCGTCCGGCTGAACACCCGCTCGCTGGCCGCCGGCTTCCTCGGCAGCCGCAGAAGCCGGTTCGCCGAGCGAACCAGATGCTGCACTTCATTCGAGCTCTTCATGATCACGGTATTCGCGCCCGTGGTCTGCTCGCTCAAGCCCAGCGCTTCCACGAAGCCTGAGATCAGGATCACCGGCAGTTCCGGCTTCATCTCCCGCAGCTTGGAGATCAGCTCCACCCCATCCATGTCGGGCATTCGGAAGTCCGTCACCACCAGATCGTAGTGCTGCTTGCCGAACAGGGTGAGCGCCGTTGCGCCATCCGCCGCACCTTCGGTCGAGTAACCCAACTCTTCCAAAACCGCGCGCCGGGCCAGCAGACCCGATCGGTTGTCGTCCACCAGGAGGATCCGTGCGGCTTTCACTGTAGCTGCGCTTGAACGAGAAACCATTGCCAAGACCAAGCCGAAATTAGCAGACGGCTCGATACGATGTCAACGATTCTGTAATGCACTCATCTGCGGCGAGATCCACTTCTTGACTTCCACCCCTCTCTGTGGTTCGCCTCACTCCACTTCCCGCGGCGCCTGATAACCGGTCTTCGCGATCACCTGGTACTTCATCGGCTTGCCCTTTTCGTCGGTGATTTTCAGCGGCGTGCCGTCCGGTCCCACCAGGTCCACCTTGATCTTGCGGAACTTCCCGTCGCGCGCCACATTCGTCGGCTGATATGCGATCGAATACGTGTTGCGCAGCGCCTCATTCACCTGCCGGAAGATGCCGCCGTACTCGCCAAAGAACCGCGGGAACCACGCTTGCCCGCCCGTCTCGCGCGCGAAGGTCCGCAGTTGATTGTCCGCCTGGAGGAAGTCCAGCCGCGCCAGCGGACCCATTGCGCCGCGCGAGTCATACCACTCCCTAAGTGACTGCAGCGTGCCCAGCGCGTAGATCGGCACGCTCGCCGTCTGCAGCTTCCGCCGCGTCGTGTCGAACGTGATCTTCGAAAACGTATCCATGCCGCTGCCGATATAGAGGATCGCCTTGCGCCCTTCGATGTCGCTCATGCGGTCCGCCGTGTCCGTCAACGCATCGTACAGGTTCGATTCCGAAAAACCGGGAATCCGCAGCCGCGCCAGCGCGTTGTAGGTGTCCTGCCGGTTGGTTGAAAAATCGCTCAGGATCTCCGGCCGCAGATCGAACGCCACCACCGCCACCATGTCCTCCGGCCGCAGCGTCTGCAGGAAGCCGTAGCACGCCGTCAGCGTCTCCTGCCAGCCGTACGACCAGTACTGCTGGTACAGATTGCTGAACTCGATCACCATCGCCAGCGTGATCGGCGTCTCGCCCGTGTTGAAATTCGTGATCTTTTGCGGCTGCCCGTCTTCCATCACGCGGAAATTACCCGCCGGAATTCCGGGAATGAACCTCCCGCGGTTATCCAGCACCGCCACGTCCACGTTCACCGTCAGCGTGTCGCTGCGGAACGTCGGCCCCTCGGGCGAGCCTTCGGCGCCCTTCTTCTGCATCTTCGAAGGGATCTTGGGCAACTCCTGTTCCTTGGCCGCCTCCGTGCCCGCTTCGCCGCTCTTCTTCTTCGGCCGCGCCACCGTGTCGCCGCTTTCCTTCTTGGGGCCGGCCTGTGAGTACAGCACGCCCGCTCCCGCCAGCACCATCCCAGCCAACATCAACGGTCCCAGCATTCGGCGAATCTTCATGGGCAGTCTCCCTCTACACTCTCATTCTGATGCACACGCCGCTTCGCGGGTTGCCCCATCAATGCACCGTGTCATCCCATTTCCTGTCCGACCCCTGCTTCTTCAGATACACCTGGAACTTCTTCTTCGCACGCCGGAACTTCCAGTCTTTGTAGGCCTGCTCCATCTGTTCCACCCACCCCCGCCGCGGCCCCCTGGTCTTCTTCTTGCCCAGCTCCATCCGCAGCCACACGTACCCGAACACCATCCCGCCCAAATGCGCGAAGTGGCTCACGCCGCCGCCCGCATCGCCCCACGCGCTCAGAAACACGATGGCCCCCATGATCAGCACATACCAGCGCGCCTCGATCGGGAACATCATGAAGAAGTAAATGGTAGCCCGCGGGAACAGAATCCCGAACGCGAGCAGCAATCCATAGATCGCCCCCGACGCTCCGATTGTCCTGAGGTGCCCCGTCCCTGCCAGGAGATTCAACACCACCACGCAGATGCCCGCGCCCACTCCGCAGAAGAAGTAGTACTTCAGGAATTGCCGCGTGCCCCACACCCCTTCCAGCGGCGTGCCGAACATCCACAGCGTCAGCATGTTCATCAGAATGTGGCTGAACCCGTAGGGGCTGTGCAGGAAGAGATAGGTGAACGGCTGCCAGATCGCCCCCATCAGCACCGCATTCGGCATCAGGCCCAGCGGCATCAGGAACTGGCCCAGGCGTGTGCCCGCCGCCAGGAAATACACCACAAACATCACGCAGTTCACAATCAGCAGCCACTTGACCCCAGGGGTCATGCGGAACATCGTCGGTGAACCGGATCCACGATCTCTCAGTGAATATGCCATGCGCGCGTGAGTCGCCCTAGACCCACAATATCATTCGAAGCCCGGCCGCTACTCCAGCGAAGCCTGGCCGCTACTCCAGCGCGCCCCGCCCCGCGTCCCCGTGCCAGCCCACCTGTACGCCCCACTCCGCCGCGGCCATCGCCTGCTGATAGTAGTCCGACTGCTCCCTCGATGCCGCCCGCACACTCCTCAGTTGCGCCAGCGCCTCCGCATAGCGATGCTGCCGCAGGTACTGCGAACTCAACGCCAGCCGCGCCTCGTCAAAGCCCGGATCCACCGCCACCAGTTTCTCCAGCACCGGCACCATCTCGCCCCCCGCGTCCTGCTCCAGCACCGCCAGTTGCCACAGGACACGCTTCTCCATCGATCCCAGCCGCACCGCCTCCCGGTATGCCTTCCGCGCCTCTTCCCTGCGCCCTTGCCGCAGTTCCACCTCCCCCAGAAGCCCCCAGCCCTCCGCCGACCCCTCCAGCCCTTCGCTCAACCGTGCCCGCGCTCCGGATAGATCCCCCACCTGCATCCGCACCGCCGCCAGCACCACCCGCACCTCTCCCTCCGCCATCGGCCTCACCCGCGCCTCCACTCTCTCTACACCCCCGCCGCCCCGGCCGCTCAAATGCTCTACGCCCCGCCGCAGCGTCCGTTTCAACTCACTCCGCTCTCCCAGATCTCCGCTCGCCCAGCGCTCCACATCGCTCCAGCCGCACGCCGCTCCGCATCGTTCCATCAGCAGACCCACCAGGGCCCAGCTCTCGCCATAGAACCGTTCCGCCTCTTCCGTCCCCATCGACAGGGCCGCCTGCCGGCCCACGCTCATCAGCTCTTCCAACTCCATCCAGCCCCGCCCCCGCAGCCTGCGCATTCGCGCCTTCGCCCGCGATTCCGTTACCCCGCCGAAATACTCCGCCATCCCTTCATCCAGCCACACCGGCCATTTCCTGCCGCCCGCCCGCATCAGATAATGCACGTACTCGTGCCGCAAGGCCGTCCGCTGATCCTCCGCCAGACGGCCCAGAACAATCGTTGCCTGTTCCGGGCCACCGGCGAAGTACGCGGGAGAATGGGAGTTCACACGAAACTCGCGAAACTCCCATTCAGAGGAGAAAGCTACGATCCGAAGCCGAACCCCCGTTGTCGCGGACGGAAGTATTGCGCTCTGGAAGCAAATACGTAGTCTTTCCAACTCACCCAGTGCAACCTCGGCTTCCGCCGCGCTGCCTGTAGTCAGCAAGTCGATTCCGGCTCCCGTTACCTCAACCCATTCCTGGCCCGCACTCGCTGCCTGGCCACGGAGGAGGATCAGCCAGAGCAGCAAGGCTCCAGAAATTTTCGGGTGAGACAACAGCGCCGTCCTCACTCACACCATCGGCAAGACGGCCTCTCCCGGAGAGTTGGAATTTCGCCTGATTTGTGGCGTACGCAGAGACACTTAGGTCAATCTGGTAGTCAGGCTTAGCTCACAGATGAGGCCCCTGCGCCGCGCACACATCGCCTTTCCCGTCTCCACCTTCCCTGCTTCCCCGCTGCAGGCGCTCCAACCCGAGTCGATCCTCGGCCGCATCGACCCCACGCCTCCATCCCAATCTCCGCTCGATCCCCGCTTCCAGGCGCCCTGCCTCTTCAACGGGCCCGTCTACGCACTCCACCGCCTCCGCACGCGCCCCCAGCTCACCCTGGACGCACGCGCCGCCTGGTACTTCGACTCCCTCAACTCCTCTGAATCCCGCGAACTCGACCACCTCGCCGGCCGCCCTCAGCCCGCCATCCAGAATCCCCTCCGAGGCGGATCGCGCACCGCCGCCATCGGCATCGCCACCTTAGTGGCTCTCCGAACCGGCCCGGACTACCACCTCCTGCTGGGCCGCGTCGCCGCTAAGGCCATGCCTCACCGCGCCGGGCAGCTCCACGTCGTCCCCTCCGGCATGTTCGCTCCGCCTTACTCCATCGCCGCCAATGTCGCCAACGAACTCCGCGAGGAACTCGGCCTGCCCCTCCACGCCGGCCGCCTCTACCTCTCCGGCGCCGCCGTCAACCACCTCAACCTGCGCCCTGAAATCTGCACCCTCTTCGTCCTCGACGACCCCGGCCCACTCTCTCTCAACGACGAGTTCCTCCCCGGCCTGCTCCGCGTGCCCCTGTCCTCGGACACACGTCTCGTGCACGCGCTCCATCTCACCGCGGATTCCATCACCCCGCCAGGCGCCGCCGCCCTCTTCCTCGGCGCCCGCCTCCTGCGCTCCCTGATTACGGCTTAAACCGCGCCTCGAAGCTCTCCCACGCGCCCTCTCCCTGCTTCGAAAGCCACTCCGCCGCCATGCCCGCCACCGCTTCCAGGTTCTTCAACTGCTGCGGCGCGTTCAACGACTTCCGGACCTCCGGCACGAATCCCCGCACGCGCGTCCACACCAGCAGGTGTTCCAGCGAGTTCTGGATGAACAGCTCCGGATGCAGCACTCCGCTCGTTACCATGCTGCAGGCCATCTCCCAGTACGTCGTCACCATCCGGTAGTAGGCGTTGTTCTCCGAACCCACCGGACACAACTGCTCCCACTCTTCCTTCGTCTTCGGCTTGCACTCGGCCACAAACCAGGCCCGCGCCTTTCTCAGCTTCTCCTCGCGCCGGAGTTCATACAGCCGCAGCAGCAGGTTGGCGTCCTCGTAAGTCGCCACCCGGCTCCAATCCACTCTCGAGTCCTGTTTCGGTGTCATCATGTCTCTCATGCTAGCCCGATTCAAGTTTCCTGGAATGGCCGTGCCTCCAGGCGGGCGGCCTGCGCCGCGCAAGCTGGCGGAACTTCTACTCGGGCAGGTGCGGAATGAATGGACCCCACTGTCTCCCTCAGGCAGTGATGAGATCGCAGCCCGTCCCGAGCTTCATCGCTCCGGCATCGATCCGGGCCTGGTCGCGCCTCCGCCTTTGGGCCCGCTCGTGGCGCGGCCATCAACTCCTGTCCGGGGTAGAAATGCCCGGACAAAACGCACCGCCAGTGATTGTACCCATAGGATCTTTGTAGTATCATGACGAAAATGTAGTGGAAGTCCTGGACTTTCCAATCCAGGTTTGGAGGAGAAATAATGAGAATTTCCAAACTTTGCCCCGCGGCTGTCCTGGCTCTGGCCACGGCTTCCGCCGGCCCGATTTTCGTCTCTAGCTACAACGCCGCCGTCACCTTTACTGACGGGCTGAACTCCACAACGATGGCGATGGCTTACGATGGAGCGAACTATTGGTCAGTTTCCGGGGGCGGTACCATCGGCACGCGACTGGCGGAATACTCAGGTGCCGGCGCCCTGCTCTCCTCGTTTTCACCGGGGTTGGACTTCCGCTCGGTCTTTACCAATGGCTCCGGCTCGGTGTTTGCCCGCGAGTACGCTAACTCGACGATCTACCAGATGACCGCCCCCGGCGTCTTTTCGCCGCTGCTGACGCTTTCCGGCGGTAGCCTGGACAATCAATCGTCCGTCGTCCTGGATACAGCCGGCACATCTTATATCGCCATGACCGAGGGATCGGTGAGCCGCTGGGACCTTTCCGGCACCTACCTCGGCTCTTTGGCGCTTTCGGCTTTCGGCGCCGGGGACGAGAACTCATATCCACAAAACCGGGGTATCGCTGCCGCCGGCGGCTATTACCTCACCTATGTGAATGGCCTGCTTTCGGCTTGGGATCCAAATACCGGCGCCCGGGTTGATCAAACCACCTTGAATGGTGGCGGCAGCAGTTTTGACTCGAATTTCAGCCTGTCCTTCGCCAACGGCATGGTCTGGGTTGTCGACGAGGCGGGTGGCACCTGGCGCGGCTATGACGTCGGTTTGGGCAGCGCCGCGCCTCCGGTCGGCCAGGTCCCTGAACCCGGTACCCTCGCGCTTCTCGCCAGCGGCTTCGGTCTCCTGGCCGCGTATCGGTTCCGCCGCCGCTAACAACCCAGTCTCGTTTCAAGCAGCAAGGCTCCCCGCGGGGAGCCGTCTTGCTTGTGTGCCCGCTGCGCATCCGGCTGCCGATCCTTGACTCTTCCTCCCCTCCGGGCATATATTGGCGCGCGAGACCCCATCCATGTCCACTCACCCCAACCGCCGCCAGGTCCTCCAGTCTTCCGCCTTCACCATCGTCCCCCGCCACGTTCTTGGCGGTTCCGCCTTCGTCGCCCCCAGCGATAAGATCACCCTCGCCTGCCTCGGTTGCGGCACCGAAGCCCTCAACGAAATCTCCGCTCTCCTGCGCAGTCCCGACATCCGCATCGTCACCGTTTGCGATCCCAACAAATATGCCTCCGGCTACCGCGACTGGTCCCCTGACGGCCTCCTCAAATCCATGCGCCGCCTCATCGACAAGCCCAACTGGCTCGCCGGCGCCGAATCCACCATTCCCGGCGGCCGCGACGCCACCAAGGACCTCGTCGACACGTTCTACAAATCCGAGCCATCCGCCGGCGTCACCGCCTACGCCGACTACCGCGAAATGCTCGCCAAGGAGAAGGACCTCAACGCCGTCAAGATCATGACGCCCGATCACATCCACGGCGTCGCCTCCCTCGCCTGCATGAAGGCCCGCCTCCACGTCATGATGCACAAGCCCGTCGCCAACCGCCTGCTGGAGGGCAAGATGGTGATCGACGGCGCCCGCAAGTCCGGCGTCGCCACCCACTTCCTCGCCTGGAACAACGGCTTCGGCATCCCGCAGATTAAACAGTGGATCGATGCCGGCGAGATCGGAACCCTCCGCGAAATCCACAACTGGACCAACCGCCCCGTCTGGCCTCAATACACCACCCTCCCCGCCGACCGCCCCGATGTCCCGCGCGGCTTCGATTGGGATCTCTGGCTCGGCCCCGAATCCCCTCGCCCCTACCACGGCAACTACACCCACATGGTCTTCCGCGGCTGGTACGACTTCGGCGCCGGCACCATGGCCGACATGGGCCACTACTCCCTCTGGCAGGTCTTCAACACGTTCAACCTCGGCGGCCCCACTGTCATCGAACCCCTCGTTTCCCACCACTGCGGCCTCCGCGACAACGCCGCCTTCCGCATCAGGAACGACTTCGCCTTCCCCACCGCCTCCATCACCCGCTTCCGCTATCCCGCCGCCGCCGGCCGCGGCGCCGTTGATCTCTTCTGGTATGACGGCGGCATGAAGCCCCCCACGCCCGAGGAACTCGACATCGAGCCCAAGGAACTCCCCATCGAAGCCATGATGTTCCGCGGCGACAAGGGTTTCATCCTCGCCGGCTTCCGGGGCGAATCCCCGCGTCTTTTCGCCAACGGCAAAAAGCCCACCCCCATCCCGCCGCCGGAGAACCGCAAGCGCGCCGAAACCGAAGCGAACCCCGCCCTCCAGCACTTCATCACCGCCGCCCGCGGAGGAGCCCAGTCCCCCGGTTCCTTCCTCAACGCCTGGCCCATCACTGAAACCGTCAACCTCTGGGCCGTCGCCCTCCGCACCGGCCGCCGCCTGGTCTACGACCCCACCGCCCTCCGCATCACCAACGTCCCCGAGGCCAACCAATACCTCAGCCGCCAATACCGCCCCGGCTGGGAACCCGCCGAACTCTAGCCGGCCATCCACCCCCCGACACGAAAGCCCGTCTCCCCGGGGACGCCAGTCCCGGGGCCACAGTGGAAGCGCGGCCGCCCCCCGGTCGCCCCCGGCGCGAAAGCACATCTCCCCC
>JARKQJ010000255.1 GCA_029973955.1 Paludibaculum sp.
ACCTAGGGTTGGATCCGAATCAGATCCTCGCCACCACCACCCGGTCCGCACGTCATTTCACTCGAGTCATCGTCAATCTCATCCGGCAGAGCCAGCGGGTACGCACTGCGCGGCGACGGCCCCGCCAGTAGCACGATACGCCCCCCCGCTTCTATGAGGTATTCCGGACCATAGTTCTCCAGCAGCTTGAAGACCGGTTCCGCACAGACCGCGATATGATCCTTCACGAACTGCGCCAGCGCCTCCGCCGCCACCGCCGCCCGCTGCTCCGCCCCTTCACTCACCGCCAGCGCCTGCTTCATCTTCAAATACGAGACAAATCCCAACTCGATCGCAAAGTGGTCCGCCGCCTCCTCTGCCGTGGCCGCATAGCCGAATGCCTCATAATAGGCGTTCAACTCCGCCATCAAATACCCGAACTGCACCCCGCCTTGCCACTTCACCTCCCGCGCCGGCACGCTCCCCGCCGGACCAAACAGGGCAATGTGCAGCCCCGGAGTCGCATGCTTCAGCGCCGCTTCGCCCAGTGCTCTCAGTCGATCCTCGCGCAGATCCGGCAGCAAGGCCAGAACCTGTGCCCGCCACTCCTCCCCGGGATACTCAAACAGCAGCCCGTACAGGCGCCACTCCGCGGCTTCGCTCAACAGTCTCACAACCTCATCTGGCAACATCTATTGCCCCTTCCTGAGCAGCGGAATCCAGCCGCTGCGCATCTTGCGCGCGCCGGATTCCTGTTGCTGGCCTTGCCAAACCGCAAACGCGATATGCGTGCGCTGATTCACACTCAGCCCCTCGGGCAGATTGCGGCTGATCACCACAGCCCAGCCCTTCTTGCCATAGGCGCCCTTGCCCGCCGCGCCCAGCGACTCGCCGGGTGACAGCGTGCCCGGACCGTTCGCCACCAGTTGTTCCACCGGTTGCGATCGGGGCCCGCTGCGGATGTTGCCGAGCGCGCGCGCCGGTGCGTAGCGCCGCGCCATCTCCTTTTCTGCGTCCGAGCCCTTCTCCAGTGCCTTCGACTGGAACGGATAGTGATCCACCGTGGCATTGGGATAGATGTCTCGAATCGTGTCCCCCCGGCCATCCACCGTCGCCTGCCAGTCCGAACGCCAATACGTCACCTGGACCCGCTTGCCTTCTTGTCCCATCTGCGGCTCTGGCAGATCCTTCTCCATCTTCTCCGGGATCTGAACGGCACACGCATCTACCATCCTCGACGGACCAGGCATGTCGTTCTTCGAGGCATCGTCCCACTCCAGCCGGAAAGCGATCTCCGTCCCGTTCGTCAGGGATCGCACCCGAACCTCCGGCGTCGACGGTTTCATCAGCCGGGGCTCCACCAGATCCTGAACCACCAGCTTCGCGGTGTACTCCGGCGCTTCTTCCCAGGCCCGGTCGTCCGGCTGCGCCGGCAGCTTCGTCGAAGCAACCGCCACCACCTCGCTCGCGGTCTTCGGAGCCCGGGAGCACGCCGCTGTGAACAGAGCAACTAGCAGAATCGTGTATCTCATGACAGATCTCTCTACGGGCAATTGATGCGAATGAGTTGGTTCTTCTGATCCACTGCCGGACGGATGTGTACCGGCTCCCGCATCGGCACGCGCACCAGTTCAGCGCCCTTTTCGTCACCCGCGACAGCCAGTTCGCCTTGCCGGTGATAGCGGTGGATCACCTTCTCCGTCGATCCGAACAGGCACAACAGGCTTGCCAGATCCGGATCGTTCATCGCGTTGCGATAGGCTTTCATCGCCTCCCCCTGCACCCGGCCCGAAGAGCTGCTGGTTGAACGAGACCGGCGCGTGAATCGGCGGAATGTAGTAAACGTTCGGCTCCAGCCCGAACTGCGGGAAGAGCGGCAGGGCGATCTTCCGGATGTGCACCAGATAGTCGATCGGGTTGTCCTGCCTCGCCTTGCCCGGAGGAGACAGGTAGCCTGACAGCCGGATCTTGCCGATGCAGTTCTCAAAACACTGCGGCGTGATGCCCTGCTCCATCTTCGGGAAACAGGCGATGCATTTCTCCGAAGTCCCCGTCATCGGGTTGAAGAACACTTTCTTGTACGGGCAGCCCCGCACGCACTCCTGATAGCCGCGGCACCGGCCCTGGTCCACCAGAACGATTCCATCCTCCTGCCGCTTGTAGATCGAGCCTCTCGGGCACGACGCCAGGCATGCCGGATACGTGCAGTGGTTGCAGATTCGCGGCAGGTAGAAGAACCAGTTCATGTGCGGCAGCGACAGGAACTCGCCATGGTCCACCTGTCCTGCGCAATCGTCTTCTCCTACGTTCGGATACGCGTAGTCCTTCTGCTCGGGGCGCCATCCCAGCACGCGCTCCCCGGCCGGCGCGGACTCAAACAGCGTCTGCCCGTCATACTTCGACCCGCTCCACTGCTGGCCATTCAGCATCTCCAGCAGCTTGATATCGTATGCCAGCGGGTAAGAGCCGTATGGCTTGGTCTCCACGTTGTTCCAGAGCATGTACTCCTGGCCCTTGCCCGACGTCCACGTCGTCTTGCAGGCCAGCGTGCATGTCTGGCACGCGATGCACTTGTTCGTGTCGAATACCGCGGCGAACTGCCGCTGCGGCCGGGACTCCGGATACCAATACGACATCTCCCTGCCCAGTTGCCAGTTGAAGACACGTGCCATTACGCCTTCTCCCCTTTCTTCTCAATGAAGCCGCCCGCAAGATACCGCTTCATCGCCTCGGATTCATACTTCGGCCGGATGCCCATCGCCGCGGGCCGCCACAAGCCCTTGCCTTCCATGCCGCCAGGCTCGGCTTTGCTGATCTTCACAAACGCCTCTCGCGGCGCGCCGGTCGGACAGTGAATGTCGGGCTCAAACCCCTTCCGCATCCCTTGCCCGAACATCGCCTTGTGCACCAGCGAGTCCGTCATCCAGGTCGGCTTCAGCCAGCCGCGCGTCGCCGATTGGTGCGAGCCCGAGCGGAACATCGCCTGATACCCCGTCCGCGGGTTCTTCGCCAATCCATCCGCCCGGCTCTTCTGCCCTTCCACCGAACCCGGAGTCGCCGTGTACATGTTGAACCACATCCTCGTCACCCCGCGCGGCGTGCCCGGATAGTAGCGCGCGCGGCACAGCAGGCGCGCGAACTCCATGTTCTTCTTGTCCTTCTGCCACCCTCGGAACGGACGGTCCTCCGGATCCGGGTCGATGTACACGTAGTCGCCATCCTCCACGCCCAACTCCTTCGCGTCCGATGGGTTGATATCCACGTAGCCTTCCGTGACGAACGGGCTCCGCTTGTCATGCCGGTACAGGTCGCCGAACGGCCCGAACAGCACCGCGATCATGTCCGTGTCGATCGGGGTCGTGTGCGACCCATGCCGGTACTTCGGCGTGTGGAAGATGAACTTGAACCCGTCTTTCATCAGTGGGTGCTTCGTTTGCTTCGTCTGTTCCCACGTCAATACAACGTTCCGGCCGCAGCGCGTTTCGCAGGACAGATCGTCCCGCTTCACGCCGTACTTCTCCGGCCCCTCCGGCCGCAGAGCCTCATGCCTCGGCGCAACAATCACGTTCGGCTCGTAAAACGTCGAGTCCACCGGTTCACGATGCACCGGAAGATTCTCTCCCGCCGCAATGAACTCGTCCTCTTCGCGGTAGAACTCCAGCCGGCCGCTCTTCGTGTACCAGGGCATCGAATCCGTCACCTGGTCATAGCCCACGGCTTTCGGAGACGTCCTGCTGTTCATCAGCGCCGGAATCCCCCGCTTCGCTTTTTCCTCCAGATCGGAAAACTGGTAGCCCTTGGTGTTCGTCGAGTTGTTCAGGATGCGCTGCAGGTGGATGTCCGTACGATGCTCGCGCACGAACTTCCAGTAGTCGATAAACCGCTTGTCTCCCGTGATCTCGGCCAGCTTCGCGCTCACCAGCGCCTGCACCTCGATGTCCCCTATCGTGTTGAATACCCTCTTCATGGGCGTCCGCGGGAAAGTGACCAGGAACGGATTTGTCACCGAAGCCGTCATGTCCGGATGCTTCAGTTCAAACCAGGCGTCCACGCCGAATACGATGTCCGCCCACTCGCACGACGCGCTCCACCACCATTCGTTCACCGCTACCATCTCAATCCGCGGCAGCACATTCACCACCGTGTTGAAATGCCACTTCACGTTGCCCAGGATCGAGTTCGCGTTGGCAAACCACATTGTCTTGGTTGGCGTCGGAATGTGGCTCTTCCCGGTCAATAACTTGTTGCCCACTCGCAGCGGATGGTCCTCGTGGTTGTAATAGTGCGCCGACTCAGCCGCCCAATACTGCTTGACCCTGGCGTTCTTCGCCCCATCCAGCTCGATGTCGAAAGGATCTTCGTTGATCCACTGCGGTGATCCATTGAACAGCGCGACCCGGTAATTCCCCGCGTAGGAGCCGATGTTTCCCGTGATCTTCCCGATGTTGCCCGTCAGCGCCGCCAGCAGCATCGTGTCCCTGTCCTTGTTGTCGCTGTTGAAGAACTGGTTCGGCCCCATGCCGATCGCGAACAGAGTCGTTCCCGGTTCTTTGGCCAGATGCCGCGCCAGCGCCTTCACCGCCGCCGCCGGAGCCCATGTGATCTCCTCCGTCGTCTTCGCATCGAAGTGCGCCGCGTACTCACGCACCAGGTCAAACGCCGGCCGGCATCGCACCTTGCTGCCGTCCGCCAGCTTCACCTCCACTGAGCCCTCCAGCAGCGGGTTCTGCACGTTCGAGTTTTTGCCCACCATGTCGCGAGTCAGTGCCTTCGGCCCATTCGACGCGCGGTCCCACCAGACGTAATCCCCCCACTCCGCCCGCATCTGCTCCGACACCAGCGTCTGCGTGTGCTGGATCGGCGGCGGCTCCTTCTCGCCTTTGCCCAGCACCTTCGTCTTCTTCAGTTCCGCCAGCTCACCCCCAAACACCTCCTTCGCCCGCAGGTACTTCAAAGTGTCCATCCGCACCAGCACCGGCAGGTCGGTCCACTGGTTCACGTATTGCGCGTCGTAGAGCTTCTCTCGCAGGATGACGTTCGACAGTCCCAATGCCAGGGCCGGCGTGGTCCCGGGCCGCACCACCAGCACCTCGTCGCCCTTCGTCGCCGTCGCCGAATACTCGCACGCAATCACCACCACCTTCGTGCCCTTGAGACGCGCCTCCGTCAACCAGTGCGCGTCGGGCATCTTCGTGGTGATCCAGTTCATCCCCCACACCACCAGCGTTTTGCAGTGGTCCACCGCGTGAAGGTCGAACTCCACCGTCTGCTGGCCGGAGACCATCGGATGGCCCGGCGGCAGGTCCGTGTGCCAGGAGTAATTGTCGAAGCCTTTCGCGCCCAGCGCCTTGTCCGGCCCCACGCCCCGGATCTTCGCGTCCAGCAGCGCCATCGAGTTCGCCAGCCTGTACTGGCCAAACACTCGCGTGATGCCGAGTAGCGGCATCCCCCCTCGGAACTTCAACGTCCGTATGCCCGCCCCCTCCGTCGCCTCCACCGTCACCGGATCGTAGTGCTGCTCGCTCAGCCGCCGCTTCCCCTCCGCTCCGCTGTACGTCTCGGCAACGTTCTTCAACACCTTGGCCGCGATTAGGGCACCCTCGTCATGAGAGATCCGCATCCATTCGTCGCGGCCGCGGTTGAAGTACTTCTTCGGCGGCAAGCCGTTGGCCTCGCGCGGGAACCCCGCATCGTGCCACTCCTTGTAGCCCTTCCGGATCATGCACCCCATCACCCGCCGGTCTCCGTAAAACCGCCGCGTCAGCGCCAGCCCCTTCTGGCACACCCGCGGATCCCAACGGTGCGTCACCTTGTTGCCCAGCAGGTCCGTCGCCTCGCCGTACTTCATCGAAGGGCCGATCCGCACCACCACGCCGTTTCTCACATAGGCGTTCAGAATGCAGTTGTGCGTGTCGTTCGGAGCGCATGTGAACGTGTAGGTGGAATCGTACTTCCACAGGTCTCGATACACCCGCTCCCAGCCCCGCTCGGGATAGGCAGCCAGCGGATTCGAGATCGCCTCCAGTCCCCATGCCTCGCGCGTGGAAGCCGCCAGTCCTCCAAAGCCGACCGCGCCGAGAATGCCGAGAAAATCTCGGCGCTCCATGCCCTTCTTCATCTCTTGCCTCCTTCCAACGTGCGGAGCCAGGCGACTACGCTTTCGATGTCACCCGCTGTCAGCGCCGGTCGTACCGGCGAGGACTCTAGAAAACTGCTCATTGCCGTCCCGCGGCGCCCGCGGCGTATCGTCTCCACCAGGTACGTGTCCGTGGCGGCCGCCAAAAGCACTTTGTTGTTCAGTGCCGGGCCCGCCCCACCCTTGCCGTCCTGGCCGTGACACCCCGCGCAAATCGAATCGAATACCCTCTTGCCGGTGCGCCAATCCGCGCTCACCCACCGCGCCGGCCGGCTGTCCGTCTCCACCGTCACCTTCGGCATCGCGCGCAGATACCCGATCACCGCCGCTAACTCCTCCCCGCGTAGCCCGTCCTCGCGCTTCCACCCCGGCATCCGCCGCCCGGGCCGTCCTTGCTCGATCGTCGCCTTCAAAAGCGCTTCCGGCGCAATCGCCAGAAAATCCGGGTTTGCGATCGAAGGGAACGAGACCAGCCCCGGAAGCCGCCTGCCTAACCCGTCCCGCCCGTGGCAACCCGCGCAGAACGCCCCATACAACGTCTCGCCGTCCGTAGCGAACTCCCGCTCCCGGAACTTCACCGCCCGGATTCTGTCCTTCGGCAGGTACACCTCCCGCAACTCCTTCCTGCGCAGCGAGAGCGTATAAAACGTCAGTTGCTGTATCTCACCCTCCTCCAGCGGCGCGGGCGGCATCTGCGACCCCACCACCACCGAAGCCGGCGCGCGGAAGTGCTCCGCCAGCCAGTCCTTCATCTCCCCTTTGCCCGGCACGTGCTCGAAACTCACCTGGCCCGGATCCTTATAGCCGGCCTTCGAAAGCTCCGGCCCCTCATCCCCGCCCACACCGCTCACCTTGTGGCAGCCCAGGCAGCCCGAAGAATGGAATACGCTCTTCGCCTCCACAAGTTTCGGCGCTGCCACCCGCGTGTTCAGGAATACCGCCAGTAGCGCCTGATCTTCGCTGGAAACCGGCCGGAACGCCGTCTTCCACGGCCCCTCCGCCGCCGCCGCCGACTTCGCCTCGTGCTTGGCGTGCCACTCCTGGTCCCAGCCCGTCATCCCCACGCGCGACAGATCCGTCCCCTCCATCCCGCCCCGGTCCGGCCTCGCCGTCCCGCCCTTGCCATCCAGCCGGTGGCAGGCGTAGCAGTCCAACCGTTCGAAAGCCAGCGTCGCACTCTTCAAATGAGCCTGCGCAGGCACGCGTAGCGTGGCGTGACACGTGCCGCACCCCGCATACGAACTCTCTTTCCCCAGCATCGGCTCCGGCCAGAAATGAACGTTTCCGTGAGCGTCCGCCTTCTCCGTCGCCTGCCCCTGTCCCCCGTGGCACACTGTACAGCCATACTCCGCCGGATCATGCACCACCGGCTTGTGCGGCATCAGCACCGCCGCGCCCCGCACCCCCTGCTCGCCCGGACCCATGCTCACGTGGCACGAAACACAGCGGTCCGCCACGCCCAGTTGGTTGTTCACCACCTGCCGCAATTGCACCGCGATCGGGCCTTCCTCGCCCCGCGCTGTGGCCTGGATGCGGCGCCATTCCTTCAGATAGTTTTCTGAAACCGCGGCCCAACCCAGCAGAAAGAGTACCGCCACGCTCGCGCCCAGGAGTAGATACTTGTTTCGTTTCATGGCGTCAGTGCTTCGGCCAATCCGACGGCGACCAGTAGAACATCCAGTTCGGGCCCCTGAAGTGCGTGCCGATGATCGTCAGCACGATGAAACCGCACAGGAAACAGGTGAACAGGCCCAGCGCCCCCGCCCGCACGGATTGAAACCGCCTGATGCACCAGATCGAGAACAGCACATAGGCCAGCGTCAACAGCGTGCCCGGATTGATCGCCGTCACGATCAACTGCGGGATCTTCGGAAACCACTCCCGCAGCCACCCAAATCGAATCGCAATCGACTCCAGCACGATCGGCACACACAACCCGACCACCGCTGACAACCGCACCAGCGGCCACCCGCCCGGCCCCCCAAACCACTTTCCGGTCCCTTCCGTCTCCCAGTCCAAGTACGGAATCAGCCCCAGCCCGATCAACACGATCATCGGAATCCCCATCCCGCCCATGAACGCGCTGAAGCTCACCATCTCCTGCAGCCCCAGAAAATACCACGGTGCTTTCGCTGGGTTCTCCGGTACGCTCGGATTCGCCAGCTCCTTCAATGGCGCGTCTGAGATCAGCGCCAGCCCCAGGCACACCAGCACCGTCACCATTAACACGCCCAGCTCCGCGTAAAACAGATGCGGCATCGACGGCACCGTGTGCTCCGGACCCCGCCCTACGTTCGCCGTCCGCCCCCGCACAATCGCCGCCAGGTGATAGGTCTTCGCCGGCGCCTCGGTAAACACCGGGTAGGTCTCCTCGTGCCGCTGCCGCGCCAGAATCTCATCGGCGTCGGCCGGCCGCACCATGCCGCCATCCTTGCGAATGCGCCAGAAATGCACGCCCATCAGCGCCGCCAACGCCAGCGGCAGCAGCATCACGTGCAACAGATAAAAGCGCGTCAACGCCTCCGCCCCTACCTGGTCCGATCCCAGCAGGATCAGCCGCTGCAGCCCGCCCGGATCAAAGTGCTCCGTGATCCCCAATGCGTCCGTCACTTCGCGGGGAGATTGCGCGATATTGGCCCCAATCGTGATCGCCCAATATGCCAGTTGATCCCAGGGCAGCAGATACCCCGTGAACGATAGGCCCAAGGTCACGACAAGCAGGCCGATCCCGATCAGCCAGTTGTACTCCCGAGGCCGCCGGTACGCCGCCGTATAGAACGCCCGGGCCATGTGCAGAATCACCGCCACCACCATCACGTTCGCCGCCCATCGATGCAGGTTGCGAATCAGCCGCCCCGTCGGCACTACGAAATGGATGTCTTTGATCGACTGGTAGGCGGCTTCCGGGTACGGCTTGTAATAGAACATCAGCAGCACACCCGTCACCAGCGTGATCAGGAACGCCGAAACGCTCATAATCCCCAGCCCCATCGTCGTGCTCCAGCGCAGGCTCCAGCGGTGCGTCCGCACCGCATGCAGGTGCAGGAACACGTTCCCGAACACGAACGTCGAGCGCGTGCGGTCCGTGGTCGGCGGCCCTGTCCGGAACGCCGTCTCCTGAATCCGCCGCGGGAAACTCTTCAAATGCTCGACAAACTCGCGCAACGCGTCTTTCCGGGAATCTGCCGGGTTCATCCTGCCACCTTCGTTCCTTGCGGGACCACAGTCCCCTCATCCACCTGAATCGCCCCGCCGCTCACACTCACCTTCAGCCACGGCAGAGGCCGCGGCGCCGGCCCCTTCGCCACTTCCCCATTGGCGTGAAATCGCGACCCGTGGCACGGACACTCGAATCCCTCCGCGTTCGGCTTCACCACACAGCCCAAATGCGTGCAGATGGTGGATACCGCGAAAATACCCTCCTCATCCTTGAAGATCGCCACAGATCGACCTGCGGGCACATACGCCTCCCCCAACGGTAAGGTCTCCGGCAACGCCACACGGAACTTCTTCGACGGCGAAGCCAGCACCGCCGCCTTGGGCAGCTTCAACATTCCCAGCGTCGCGAACAGCATCGCGCCGCCCATCGCCCACAGCGACCCCAGCCCCAGCCAGTCCCGCCGCGGCACAGGCTCCGGATCCAATCGCGAAACGGCAGCTTTCGGTTTCGTCGTCATTCGTTGCTCCAGCTCGTCGTGTAAGTCACCCGCTCCATCGCAATCGCATCCGCCGGGCAGCGCATCACGCACGCCGCGCAACGGATGCAGCGGTCTTCGTCCTTCAAAATCGCGGAGTGCATCGTCAAATCCTCGCCCTCCCCCAAACACGCCTCCATCGCCGCCCGCAGCTCCGGCGTCTCCGCCAGTTCGCTCAACGGCGTCAGCTTCAGGCACAGCGTGGGACACACATCCGCGCACCCCCCGCACAGCACGCAGCGCGCTCCGTCGAATACCGGCGTCACGCCGCAATCCAGACACCGCGACGCTTCCCGCATCGCCAGTTCCGCCGTGAATCCCTTCTCCACCAGCGCTTCCGGATGCTCCAGCCGCTCTTCGGGATGGGCCAGCGGCACCGCCTGCCGCCGCAGCGATTCATACCCGCGCTCCCGCCGGTACCCCTCCTGCACAAGATGCGCCGTCACCGAATGCGGCGCTAACCCCCGGCCCGTTACGAAGCGGTAAACCGATCGCGCCGCCGCCTTGCCCGACGCCACGGCGTCGATCAGCAGCCGCGTTCCATGCGCCAGGTCGCCGGCCACAAACACTCCAGGCGCCGTCGTCGCCAGCGTCGCCGCATCTGCTTTCGGCCATCCCGGCCGGAACTGCTCCACATCCGCCCCGCCGTCTTCCAGAAACTTCAACTGCGGCGCCTGCCCCACCGCCAGCATCACCGAATCACACGCGATCGTGATCTGGTCCTCATCGTCGTACACCGGCGAAAACCGCCGATTCTCGTCGTAGACTCGCAGGCAGCGCCGGAATCGTACACCCGTCACTGCCCCGTCCGGCCCGCGCTCAATCGCCAGCGGACCCCACCCGTTCATGCGCTCGATCCCCTCTTCGTCCCCCTCGACTATCTCCACCGTGTCCGCCGGCATCTCCTCCAGCCCCTCCAGCGAAACCAGCCGCACCCGCGACGTCGCCGGCATTCGGGCCGCCGTCCGCGCCGTGTCATAGGCGATCTGCCGCAACACCGTTCGCGCCACGTCGTAGGCCACATTCCCGCCGCCGATCACCACCACTTCGCGCCCCGTCGCCACGGCCTCGCCCAACGACACCGCCCGCAGAATGTCCACCCCGCCGAACACCCCCGGCCCTTGCTCTCCAGGCAGGCCCAATCCTCTGCTCGACTTCGCCCCCACTGCCAGGATCACCGCCGGGTAGTCCCGCCGAAGTTCGCTGAACGTGATGTCTTTCCCCACCGTCACGCCGCACCGGATCTCCACGCCCAGCGCCCGGATCACCTCAACCTCCCGTTCGATCACCCGCCGCGGCAACCGGTACGCCGGCACGCCCACCGCCAGCATCCCCGCCGCCACCGGCTCTGTTTCGAAGACCACCGGCCGGAAGCCCAGCAGCGCCAGATCGTGCGCCGCCGACAGTCCCGCCGGACCTGCCCCGATAATCGCCACTCTTTCTCCGTTGGCTCGCTCAATCCGTCCATCCAGCGTCGCCCGCAGCAGCCCCGCCATCTCCTCCGCGTTCGCCGCCACCGCCGGCTCGAAGTTCTCCACCTTCCCCAATACCGCCTCGGCTCCGCTCGACTCCGGCCCGTGCAACTCGCACGCAAACCGCTTCAACGCCCGGATCGCAATCGGCCGGTCCACCGCCACAAACTGCCCGTCGTCATCCACCCGCGGGACCTTTCCTCGCCGGCATGCCGTCTCGCACGGCGCCCCGCACACCCGCCCGCAGATCGAGGCGAACGGGTTCGGCCCCCTCGCAATCAGATACGCCTCTTCAAACCGGCCCTCCGCAATCGCCCGCACATAGCCTCGCGCGTCCGTGTGTACCGGACACGCAACCTGGCAGGAAATCAGATTCTGGTGATACCCGTCCCCGGGCACATCCACTCGCAGCGGCGTCATGCCCTGCCTCCCAATTGCAGCAGTGGCTTCTTGTCTCCCGGCCCCAACGCCTCACTCTGCGCCGCAACGCACCCCATCAGGCAAGGCGCTCCATCCTCCTGATCGCATGACCCACCCCGCCGCTCCAGCAACCGCGCCACCGTCCAACACGCCAGCACTCCCCTTACCGCTGCATGCAGCTCCGCTGCCGCCAGATGAAAGCCGCACCACGCTTCCTCCGTACGCTCCGACCGGCAGAAGTCCCCCACAATCGTTCCCCGGCACGACTCCACCACCGCCAGCAGCGTCACCTCTTCCGCCCGTCTCGCAAACCGGACTCCCCCCTTCGCTCCCTTCTCCGCCTCCAGAATCGCGCTCTTCACCAACTGCCGCACGATCTTCGCCATGTATGTCGGAGACTCCCCCAGTTCCTCCGCGATTCGCCGCGGTGTCCAGCGCTCTCCACCTCTCCTCTGCGCCAGCAAAAGCAGCGCGCGGATCGCCGAGATGGAGGTCTTGCCCAACATGAGAAAAACGACAATACGGATACTATATATCCGAATTATCCGCGAATCAAGACCTAAGTGAGCATCCTTGCGTCAACTCTGCTTCGCTGGCTCACCCCCTCAGCGCTTGCGGGATCTGCCCGCCCGCCGGGCGGCCGCCACTTCCACCAGCGGCAGGAAAGGGTTCTTGTCGCCTTTCATCAGGCACGGCGCCCCGTCCTCGCCCGGACCTCCCGCGTGCGTCCTCTCCAGCAGCGCCGCCAGCGTCCACCGCCCCAACACTTCCGTGATGGCCGTTTGCAGTTCCAGCGCCGCCACGTGGAAATTGCAGTGCAGTTGTGCCGGCCGCGAGGATCGGCAGTAGGAACCGACAATCAGCCCCTGGCAACTCTGCACGATGTCCAGCATCGTGACCTTCTCCGCCTTCGCCATTAACCGCACACCGCCCTTTGCGCCGCGCTCCGCTTCCAGAATCCCCGCCTTCGCCAATTGCCGGAAGATCTTCGCCATGTACGTCGGCGACTCCCCCAACTCTTCAGCCACTCGCCGCGGCGACCAGTACTCCTCCGCATCTTTCTGCCCCAGCAGGAGCAGCGCCCGGATCGCCGTAACTGATGTCTTTCCTAACATGCGCTCAATCAGGATAACCAGGATTCATCATATCTGCCGGCGCCCCCGTGAAGCCCCATTCCCCCGAGACGAAGTCTCGGGGCCACAGTAGAGCCCATTCCCCCGAGACGAAGTCTCGGGGCCACAGTAGAGC
>JARKQJ010000022.1 GCA_029973955.1 Paludibaculum sp.
CGGACAGCGGCTCCACCCTGGCCGGGGCGAAATCGTTGTAGTTTATCCCCTGCTGGTAGCCCGTCTTCTGCTTCGGCGAGAAATTCCCGTAGCCGCTCGGAAGCCACACGCACTCGGGGTGCAGCATCTCCGTCACCTTCACGGCGGCCGTCTTGCGCACCGGCCTGCTCTCGCCCTTGTACTCGATCTTCGCCTCCACCGTCACGGTGTCGCCGTCGCGGATGCCCAGCTTGTCGGCGCGGCCGCGGTTCATCCACATGCGGCTGCCGTTGTAACTCTTCGTGATCGCCATCAGGTAGGGGCTGTTGCTTGTCACCGAGTGGGAATGCCACGGCTGCTTGCCGTGGATGAGGCGGAACTCGTTGTCGCCCTTCGGGCTGACCAGCGGCGGGATCCACACCGGCACCCCCATCCGCCCGTGGAGCTTGAAAGCGCCGACCGAGAACTCCACCTTGCCGGTGGTCGTCGTGAGCGCCGGCTGGCCGTCCTTCACCGGGAACTCCGCCTTCACCGCCACCGGCCCTTCCCAGCAGCCCGTCTCCTGCATCTGCGCCACCGTCGTTCCCAGGCCCCCCAACATCGCCACCGCCTCTTCCTCGACGGTGAACGGGTACAGGTCGTCGATCTTCATCGCCTTGGTCAGGCCCTTGAGGATGTCGAGCAGGTGTCTCGTATTGTGCAGCGGCTTCAGCGCCGGGAAACGCATCACCGCCTGCGGGTAATCGTGGGCGATGTTGCCGCCCGTCGATTTCGGCGCGTCCATCCGCTCCAGGTAATAATGCTCCGGCAGGATATAATGGGCGGTATGCACCGACGTCTCGTTCCAGTCCACCGGGATGGACACCACCAGCTCGGCCTTGGCCATCCGCTTCTGGTATTCCGGGTCCGGCGCCGTCCTCAGCGGGTTGAAATGGTAGATGAACAGCGCCTTGACCTTGCCGGCGGCGATCCGGTCAGGCATATGCTGGGCAATGCCGCGGTTCGTCTCCACCGTCGGATACTCGTTCGCCTCCCCCGCGCCGTCGGCCCGCGGCCCCTTCTCCGGCTGGAGGCGCTTGGGCAGCCGCAGTTGGCCGAACTTGGGGCTGGCCGCCGGCATCAGGCCGCCGTGTCTATAGAAGTTGCCCAGCAGGGCGTTGACGATCACGTTGGCCTGGGCGATTTGCGTGCTGGCCGCGTAGTGGTTGTGCAGGCCGTGGTAGCCCGGCTCCAGGAAGGCCGCCGGCGCGTTCTTCGCCAGGCCGCGGGCGATTTCCCGGATCTTGGCCGCCGGGATGTCGCACAGCTCCGCCGCCTTCTCGGCGGTGAAATGGCGGTTGGCGTTCCAGAACTCCTCGAACCCGAACACGTAATCCTTGACGAACTTTTCGTCGTACAGCTTCTCGCTCACCAGCGTGTGGGCGATTCCCAGGAAAAAGGCCAGGTCGGTGCCGGGACGGATGGGCAGCCACTCGTCGGCCACCTTCGCCAGCTCGCACAGCCGCGGGTCGACGACCACGATCTTCGCCCCCCGGTCCTTGGCCCGCATGATCTTGCGCATCGCCCCCGGCATGATGCCGCCGCCGTAGTTGCGGCCGCAGAACAGCATATACTTCGCCCGGTTTATGTCGGACGTCAGTTGGGCGCCGGCCATCTTCTCCCAGGCGTTGGTCTTGGACGTGAAACAGGTCGAATAATGGGTTATGTAGGTGGCGGCGCCGATCTCGTCCAGCAGCATCTGGGCATACGTCTCCTTGCCGCCGTGGGCCATCCACACCACCTTGTCGGCGCCGTCCTTGTCGATTATCTTCGTCAGCTTCTCGCCGATCTCCCTGAACGCCTCGTCCCAGCCAATCGGCGCGAACTGGCCGTCGCCCGTGCGCTTCATCGGCTGCGTCACCCGGTCGGGGTTATAGACGTCGGCGGCCACGCCGTACGCGCGGGCGCACAGCTTGCCCTCGTTCTTCATCGCCTTCTCTACGCCTTCGAGCTTCCACAGGCGGCCGTTCTTCACGTACACCCACAGCGCGCAGTTCGTCGAGCAGCCGTTGCAGGTGGAAGGGACCTTCGTCACCGGCGCCTCGGCCGCCCCCTTCACGAACGACGCGAAGTCGAAAGCCATAGGCGCGGCGCACGCCGCCCCGGCCAGGGCCCCGGCCTTTAGAAAAGTCCTTCTGCTTATTTGCATGTGCTCACCTTCCTTGCGGTTGCCGATAACGCCCCATCTGCTGTGTTGTTCCTGCGGGCGCTTGCTAGCGTACTATCGTGTACGCGTCGCTGCGCGTCCTCGGAGCCGCCTTGCATCTGGGGCCTTCTCGACAACCGTTCGCGTGAACCTTAGTTCTTTTTTCTGCAGCCGGACCGGCTGCCAATGCTGCTACCCTCAGGTGGCGGCCGTCGACGGGCCGGGCTTCAGCGGCGCGTTCAGCTTCACCGTCGGCTTCTCGGCGACGTTGCAGGCCACGGCCGGCGCGCCGATAACCTGCGCGTCCGCCGTCCACGCGCTCATCCCGTCCTTGAGCACGGTGGCGTGGTAGCCCAGTTGGTTCAAAAGCCGCGCCGCCTGGCTGGCGGCATGGCCGTCGTAGTCGACCAGCACGATCGGCTTGTCCGGGGGCAGCTTGCGGAGATTCTCCGTCGCCGCCAGCCCGGCGAGGGGGATGCTGATCGCCCCTTCGATATGGCCGGCGCGGTAATGCTCGGCGCGGCGGATATCGGCCACGAAGTAGTCGGCCCGCTTGGCGGCGAAATCGGCCGGCTGCACCACCGGCGCCGTCTCGGTCGCCTCCTTGGAACGGGCGGCCAGCAGCTCGGCCAGTGTCGCCGCTTTGGTATCCAGCTTCGGCAGCTCGTAGGTCGCCGCCGCCGGCACCGCGGTCGTCACCGGCAAGTTCTGCGGCGCGCAGGCCAGCGGCGAACCGCCCACCACCTCGCGCTCCTTCGACCAGCCGGCCATGCCGTGCTTCATCGCCGTCGCGTCTAGGCCCAGCATGCTCCAGAATGCGGCCACCTGGCTGGCGGTATGGCCGGAATAATCGATGACGACGATCTTCCTGTCCCTGGGCAGGTAGGCCGTCTTCGCCTCCCGCCAGGCGTCGGCGTAGGAGATGTGCACCGCGCCTGGGATGTGGGCGGCGGCGAAATGCTCGTCGCTGCGGATGTCGACGAGGAAATAGCCCTGGTCCCCGCCGGTCACGACCTTGTCCATCACCGCCTGCGGCTCGATGGACAGCGGACGGCTCTGCTTGAGGTACTTGGCCGTCTCCGCCTGCAGAAGTTCAAAAGAGTTTACGGTGAGAGCGGCGGGCTTCAATTGCTGTTCGCCTGTCCCCTGTCCGGGTCCGCCGCCGCAGCCGGCCAGCGCGCCGGCCAGCAGGGCCGTGGCGATCAGCAGCCCCCAAACCGCCTTCGGCTGTCTCATAGGAGTCCTCCTTATGCCCCCCGCCCCCGGCACGGACACCACCCCCAGGGGGAGGGGTATATATACTGTAATTATACACTATTTTTTTCCTCTCCGCTACTGGAATTTTGTGAAAAAACAAACTCAATCGCCGCGCCAAGTCAGCGCCACCCGTCTAACGGGTGGCTTGCACGAGCCCTAGAAGGGCATAATACTCGCCAGCGCCTAAATGACGCTGGCTTTTCTCTTCGTTCAAGCCATCGAGCACCGATTACTTTACTGGATCCCTCAAGGGATTTTCTAATTCTTTCGTGGTTATTTTATCCATCATCTGATCGTGCTTGTCTTGCTCACGGATGTACTTGGCAATTGTTGCCTCGTTGAAGCCTACTGTACTCACATAGTAGC
>JARKQJ010000032.1 GCA_029973955.1 Paludibaculum sp.
ATCTGGGACGGCCCCGTCCCCAACGGCGAATCCATCGAAGCCATCGCCGCCCGCGCCCGCCAGGTCCTCGCCGATCTCCTCCCCCAATCCGGCCGCATCGCCCTCTTCGCCCACGGCCACTTCCTGCGCATCTTCGCCACCCAGTTCCTAGGCCTCCCGCCCCAACACGGCCGCCACCTCGCCCTCCACACAGCCTCCGTCTCCATCCTCGGCTACGACGACGGCTACCCCGCCATCCAGGCCTGGAATCGGTCGGCCTGACAAGAACGGTCTTCCGTTCCGCCGCAACTGCCGGTTCGCTTTCCCGGTTCCACAAGTGCGACGTTGCGGGGGGCAAGGCGATAAACGCAGCGCCCTCTCTCCGCGCGCTCCACCGGGCTCCCGCCCGCCCTCACCTGAGTCAGTGCCATGGGCAACTAATACGGGCAACCACTGCTGCGCCGCCATCGTTTGGCTGGGTATCCCGTCAGTGCTGGCTCGCTACTCGGCTCGGAGGATCTCCGCGATGTCAAGCCGGGCCACAGGCCGGGTCGCCGCCCCAATGCCCGCCGCCGCCACCAAGGCGATAAGGATCACCGAGGCCGCATAGGTTGCGGTGTTCGTGGGCCTTCCGCCTTCGACCAGGCTTTCCAGGAATCGTCCGGCGACGATCGCCCCCGCAATCCCCGGAATTGCCCCCGCACCAATCGTGAGTAAGCCTTGGCGCAGGAGGGACAGCCGGAGCCCTGCGGGCGTGGTCCCCAACGCCATCCGCACGCCCATCTCGTGGGTTCGACGCGCAACGGTGTGCGAAACGATGCCATAAATGCCGATCGTCGTCAGCAGCAAGGCGAAGACGGCGAAGCCAAGGACCGCCGTCCGATAGAACTGCGGCCGGACCAGGACATCGTCCAGCCGCTGCTCCATCGTCTTCACTCCAAACACTGGAACTCGCGGGTCCACTGACTGGATCACGTCGCGAATCATGGCGATGCGAGCTTCGGCGCGGCCGTCGACGCGGGCTACAAAGGTCGAGAAGAAGCCGCCTGGCGTGCTGGACGGGATGAATACCTGGCTTGGGTAGGCGCCATCAGGCTCGCCGCTCGACATGTAATCCATCCCCTTCACTACCCCGACAATCTTCCGTGGGTTGCGAAAGATTTGATGACCGAGAGCCTCGGCCGCTGAACCGAATTCGGCTGCTATCCGCTCGCTCACGACCGCGACTTTGGCGTTGCCCGATATTTCCTCGGAGGTGAACTCGCGTCCCGCCACAATCCGGCCGCCCATGGTTTGGAAATAGTCAGGGAACACCGGAATGACGGCACTGCGCACATTAGTCGCTTGGCCGTCAATCGCCAACTTGCCTCCAATGCCAGCAGTGGCATACAACGGGAGAAACTCGG
Source organism: Paludibaculum sp. (assembly GCA_029973955.1). GTDB lineage: Bacteria > Acidobacteriota > Terriglobia > Bryobacterales > Bryobacteraceae > Paludibaculum. Next base: position 1,386 of record JARKQJ010000032.1, read on the forward strand.
TTGCACTGGCGCTCCGAATCCCAGGGAGCCGGCGCACGCGGGCCAGCGCCTCCTGGAAATAGGCGAGGCTGCGACCGTCGCCCTGATGCGCCGTTCCCGCCAGCGACACGTTCACCGTGACCAGGCCTTGGGGAACAAACCCCCGGTTGATCCGCATTAGGTGGAGAAATGCCCGCCCCACTGAAAGTGAGGAAGCCAGCAGCACAATCGTGAGTGTGACCTGTACCGCGACCAATACTTCGCGAGCCAGCCGCGAGCCGCGATTGTCGCGGCAGCCGCGTCCCGGAAATGTGTGGGTGCGGCCGAAGTAGAACGAGGGTAGGACGCCGAATAGCAGCCCGCTCAGAACCGAGATCGCGATCGCAAAGGACAGCACGCGGCCATCCAGAATCAAGTACGCCTGTGTGGCGATCGGCGCGGGCTGAACCTTCGCGGCGATGGACGTTGTCCACAACGCGACCAAACCGCCCGCGATGGAGGCCGCCAGTGAGAGCAGGATGCATTCGGTCAACAACTGTTGAGAGAGCCGCGCCCGGCTGGCTCCAAGGGCGGATCTGATGGAGATCTCCATCGTGCGATCCGCGGTACGGGCCATCAAGAGGTTCGCGACGTTTATGCAGGCGATCAGCAGGATCAGCGCCACACAGGCCAACAGCAGCAGCGAGGCGTTCCTCGCCGGCCCGGCGAGCTGGTCTCTCAGCTCGGTTATTCGGGATGGGAACTGCGCCTTCTGGAGTGGGGTGCGATCCGGCCAGAGCCGATCGGCTTCGGCCGCGAATGCCTGGCGGGCTTGCGGCCACGTGATTCCGGGCTTCAACCTTGCGATCACCTCCCATCCGTTATTCCCAGGGCTGAATGCCGCGGGCTTCCAAAGAACGGCTTTGCCTGGATAGTCAAACCCGGGCGGCGCCACTCCAACAACCGTGAGTGGGATCCCGTCTACCCGAATCGTGGAACCGAGGGCTTTGGGGTCTCCTCCAAATAGCGCCTGCCAGAGTCCGTAGCCGATAACCACCACGGCGTTGCGGCCCGACGCTCCCCAGCCTTGTCCATCCACGTCGTCCCCCTGGGCGAATCCGCGCCCCAGGATCGGCTGTGTACCAAGGACCGAAAAGAAATTCGAGGACACCTGAACGATGTAAGCCCTGCGCGATTCACTGGCTCCGTCTAAATTGACATCGAACTGCTCGAAGAGCGCGGTATCGGCGAGATACGTGCTCTGCCTGCGCCATTCGTGAAATTGTGCCGTACTATCATGGGGAACCATCCAGAAGTTGCTGAGATAGGCCAGCCGTCCGGGATCCTCGAAAGGCAGGGAGCGCAACAGGAGCGCGTTCACCACGCTGAAAACACCGGTGGTCGCTCCGATTCCGATGGCCAGAGCAAGCATCGCAAAGGCGGTGTGCCAAGGACGGCGGATCCACAGTCGAACTGTGTGCTTGGCGTCCTGGGCCACTTCGCGAGCAAGCTGGCTGGCAACGGAGGCCACCAGGTCCGGAACCAGGCGAAGCCAAAGCATGAATAGGGCAGCCGCACCGGTCGATTCACGGAGCTCGTCACAGAACTCGCGCACCAGCGGCTCCGCATACTGCTCGCGAAAACCGGCTGGATATAGCTTCAGTAGCCACCGGTACAGCCGCAACGAGAAGGGTTCGTCACGCATGCTTGGGCACTCCAAACCTCGCTGAGGCCAATTGCACCAACTCTTGCATGCGAACCGCTTCCGCTTGCGCTACCTTGCGGCCATAAGGCGTGATTCGGTAGTAACGGCGGCGCTCGTCGTCAAGGTGCGGGTCGGGCCGCTCATCGGACTCCTCGATCAACCCAAGCTCCAGCATTTTGTTGATCGATCCGTAAAGCACGCCTGGGCCGAGCTTCAGCTTGCCGCCGGTACGCAGGGCGATTTCGCGTTTCAGTGCGTAACCGTGGCGTTCGCCTTCGCCGAGGGATAGAAGGATGTGGAAGACCGCTGGTGAAAGCGGCGTCAGATTCACCGCGTCTGAATGCTTCTCTTGGGACATGATTAGTACAAAATCGGATATAGTATGCCCGGGGGCGAGCATGTTGTCAATGGAAACCAGGGGAACATGGAAACCAGGGGATCGCTTCAGCCCAACTCCAGCAGCTCAGTGGCCGCATCAGCTCGGCCAATGCTCTCTGCCGGGCGCCACGCCCCGGTGAGAAGTTCATGTCGAAATCCCTCGAACTCTGGCTCATCCGTCACGGCGAAACCGCCTGGTCTCTCACCGGCCGGCACAGCGGTCGCCACGACCTCCCCCTCACCCCCCACGGCGAGGACGAGGCCCGCCAAACCGCCCAACTCCTCCACGGCGTGTCCTTCAACCAAGTTCTCTGCCGCACCCTCCAGCGCGCCCGCCGCACCTGCGAAAGCGCCGGCTTCCTTCCTGAAGCCACTCTCGACCCCCGCATCCAGGAGTGGGACTACGGCGACTGCACCGGCTTCACCCGCGCCCAACTCGCCCAGCGCTCCCCCAACTGGGCCATCTGGGACGGCCCCGTCCCCAACGGCGAATCCATCGAAGCCATCGCCGCCCGCGCCCGCCAGGTCCTCGCCGATCTCCTCCCCCAATCCGGCCGCATTGCCCTCTTCGCCCACGGCCACTTCCTGCGCATCTTCGCCA
>JARKQJ010000023.1 GCA_029973955.1 Paludibaculum sp.
CTAGCGGGCACCTGGACGGCGCACACGCTGCGGCATCGGTTCGCGACGAAGGCCTACGCCGGAAGCCGTGACCTGATCGCGGTCCAGGAGCTCCTGGGCCATGCGAAGCCGGAGACCACCCGCACCTACGTGCGTCCGCCAGACGATGCGATGAGAGCGGCGGCAGCGTGGGCCGCGTAGGGTGCTGCCTGTGAAGAGACTATTGAGCATTGTCGCTGTCGTCTTGCTTACGGGGTGTGGAGGTGGCGGTGAGGCCATCGAGACCACAACGGTTCCGGAGACCAGCGCCGTCGAGACGACAGTGGCAGCGCCGGCCGGGCAGGACGTGACGGCAGAGGTTGAGGCCTACATCGCGCCGGAGCTCGAGGCCGGCTCGCTGGCCGAGGCATGCCAGGCCGGCACACCGTGGGTGTGTAACGTCGAGATCATCACACTGGCGGACGGAGTGCTGACAGTCACCTTGTCCCAGACCGGTGAGACCACGCTTCAGGGGGTCGCGATGGGGTTCCGCAACTTTCTGCAGGACGGGCCCGTGAGCTTCAACAAGGTGACCGCTGTCACTGGCGGCGAATCGGCATCCGTCGAGACACTGTAGTCCGCCTCAAGCCACGCCGGTGCCCGGCAGGATGGTGGGCCAGGGCGCGGCGGTCGGCCAGGAGATGACCCGCGTGAGGTCTTCTACGATTCGAGGGCGCGGCGGGCGGAGGTTCCGGCGGTGAAGTCGGCGTTTCCGATGCTGGTGAAGATGGAGAGACTCGCGGAGACGGCGGCGGTGATCGCGGCGGTGGCCCATGGGAGCTGGCCGGCGGTGGCCGGGGTGATGACGTTGAGGACTTGCAGGGAGAAGACGGCGGTGAAGGTTTGGGCGCCGGTTTTGATAGCGCGCTCCCCTGCCCCGCGCCAGAACTTGAGTGTGAAGATCATCAGGACTCATTTCGCGAGGTGTGCGTAGTCGTCTGACCAGACCTGGCCCCAATACTGGGTGCCTGGCATTTCGGCGTGCTGGAAGGCGGCGACGGCGGTGGCTGTTGGTTGCTCGAAGAGGCCGTCTGCCCATCCGTCGCTGACGCGGGTGATGCCGGGGACGTAGCCCTTCGCGATGAGCCGCTGCTGAATCGCGCGGATGACCGGCCGCTCGGCTTGGTAGTAG
>JARKQJ010000088.1 GCA_029973955.1 Paludibaculum sp.
CATGATCCATAACCCGATGACGCTGGCCATTGGGGACAGCGCGGAGATGGAGAAGGCCATCGCGATGCTTTCAGAAGTCAAAGAGAGCATCTTGAACGCCTATGAGATCAAGACCGGGCTTTCCCGGGCGAAGCTCTCCCATCTCATGGACGGGGAGACCTGGATCAACGCCCGAAAGGCTGTGGATCTGGGCTTCGCGGACGGCATCCTGTTCGAACGGCAAGAGGAAAACATCGACGAAGGGCACACGCTGGTTGAAGATGGCTATGCCTTCTCCCGCCGCGCGGTGACCAACTGCCTGCTCACCAAGCTGAGGGCACGGATGACCGAACCGGTCTCTCCAAAACTCGACCCCAAGCCGCCCGGCGCGGAAACCGACAAACACCCCAAGGGCATCCCCGCGGAGCTGCTGGAAAAGCGGCTCCTTTTGCTTTCCCATTAAAACGAACAGGAGGACATCCCATGAATCAGATTCTTTCCCTGCGCGAGAAGCGCGCCCAGGCCTGGGACGCGGCGAAAGCGTTCCTGGATGAAAAGCGCGGCTCGGACGGGCTCATCTCCGCCGAGGACGCCGTAACCTACGACCGGATGGAGGCCGAGGTGGTGAACCTTGGAAAAGAGATCGAGCGGCTGGAGCGCCAGGCGTCCATCGACCGGGAACTGAGCGCGCCCGCTTCCGCGCCCATCACCGGCAAACCCGGTTCGGGTGCTTCCGAAAAGACCGGCCGCGCCACCGATGAGTACGCCCGCGCGTTCTGGAAGTCCATGCGCCGGAAGGGCGTGAACTTCGACATCCAGAACGCGCTGCAGGCGGGCACCGACACCGAGGGCGGCTACCTCGTGCCGGACGAGTTCGAGCGCACCCTCGTGGACGCGCTGCAGGAGCAGAACATCTTCCGCCAGCTGGCGCACGTGATCACCACCAGCACCGGCGACCGCAAGATTCCGGTGGTCGCCACCCACGGCTCCGCGGCCTGGATTGACGAGGAGGGCGCGTATGTGGAGAGCGACGACACCTTCGGCCAGGTGTCCATCGGGGCGTACAAGCTGGGCACCATGATCCGCGTGTCGGAGGAACTTTTGAACGATTCCGTGTTCGACCTGCCCTCCTACATCGCCACCGAGTTTGCCCGCAGGATCGGCTCTGCCGAGGAGGAGGCCTTCTTCTCCGGGAACGGCACCGGGCGTCCGACCGGCATTCTCAACGCTGCGGGCGGGGCGCAGGTGGGCGTCACGGCGGCGAGCGCCACCGCGGTCACGCTGGACGAGGTCATGGACCTGTTCTACGCGCTGCGCTCCCCGTACAGAAAGCGCGCGGTGTTTCTGACCAACGACGCGACGGTCAAGGCCCTTCGCAAGCTCAAGGACACCACCGGCCAGTACCTCTGGGCGCCGTCGGTCACCGCCGGCACGCCCGATACCATCCTGAACCGCCCCATCTACACCTCCGCCTACATGCCCGTCATGGCGGCGGGCGCGAAATCCGTGGTGTTCGGGGACTTCTCCTACTACTGGGTGGCGGACCGCACCACCCGCAGCTTCAAGCGCCTGAACGAGCTCTACGCCGCCACCGGGCAGGTGGGGTTCCTGGCCTCCGAGCGCGTGGACGGAAAACTCGTGCTGGCCGAGGCCGTGCAGGCGCTCCAGCAGAAATCCGCCTGATATGGTGACCCTGGAAGAATTGAAGGCGCACCTGCGCATTGAGACGGACGAGGAGGACGGCTACCTTCAGGGCCTGCTCCGCATGGCGGAAGCCGCGGCGGCGGACTTCTGCGGGCAGCCGTTCTCCGAAGCCCCGGAGCCCGCGCGGCTGGCGGTGCTGCTGTTCGCGGGCTACCACTACACCCACCGGGAGAGCGACGACACCGCCGCCTACGCCGCCATGAAGGCCGCGTTCCAGGCGCTGCTCTGGCCGTACCGAAGCCCGGAGGCG
>JARKQJ010000089.1 GCA_029973955.1 Paludibaculum sp.
AGGTTTGCATAGTTGGTTTAGATACAATCAGACCAAAGCAATGCCAGCCCAAGGGTTCGAGGAGCTGCCGATCCCCTGCAACGCCGAAGACCTCGCGTCAGGGGCGGTCGTCGAGGCGATGGGCGGGGTGGCGGAGCATGCGGTGCCGTATCCGTCGGACCCGCCGGAGTTCCCGACGGTGTATCATGGGGCGAGTGGCGGCATCGAGCGAGCAGGGGGGCGGGTATGGTTGGGCAGTTCTCCCGTTGGGAGCGATTTGAGCTCCGGCGCCAAAGCGATGACCTCGTCTACACGTTCGTGCGCGAACGGCTTGACGACGGGAGCGCCGCTTACAGGCGGCAGGATCAGGACCTCTGGATTGTCCATCGCCCGGGTTGGGGGTGGGTTGCCTGGGATGACGCCAGCAACACGTGCATGGGGCGGCCATGGAACACGCTTCCGGATCAACAGGCCGACCATCCTCCGGAAGGAGACTGGGTGAGCCGGAAAGGCCCGAAATCCTATGTCTACAGCTTGGTCTACGTGGAGTGACCGGCGCTCAAGAGCGCTTCCCCTGCCTGCCGACGTTCACCGCCACTGCCTCCCTCACCAACGCCTTGAACGCCTCCGCATCCACCATCTCCCCCTCCCGGATATCGATCGCCCGCCTGGTCCCGCCGCCTAGCCCGGCGTTGAAGAGGCCGGTGGGGTCTTGCAGGGCGGCGCCTTGGGGGAAGGTTAGCTTCACGTAGCTCTTGTAGACTTCGCCGGTGCAGACGATGCCGGCGTGTTCCCAGGTGGGGACGCCGGAGGGGTTGGTGGGTTTTGCCCACTTCACGGCCTCGACGATCTCCGGGTCGGCCTCGTGGATGAGGGCGCGGATGCGCTTCAGCGTTTCGCCGCGCCAGTCGCCGAGGCTTTCGAGCTTCAGGTCGATGCGGGCGGAGGGCGTGTCCTTGTCGGTCATGGTGATCCTCGCTCACGTGATGCACGGCCAGCATAGCATCGCCTCCCCGAGGGGAGGAGACGGCTCTCACGCCGCCTCGCCGCGCGCATACCTGGCCGGCGGCACCCCCACGTGTCTTGAGAAGGCGATGGTGAAGGTGCTGGCGGAGGCGTAGCCGGTGCGTTCGGCC
>JARKQJ010000136.1 GCA_029973955.1 Paludibaculum sp.
CCCGTGCGGGGCGCGTGGATTGAAACACCGCTCCGGCCGATTCCCTTGTGCCGATGTACGTCGCGCCCCGTGCGCGGCGCGTGTATTGAAACTTCCATCTAGTTTCTCCTTCCACTGTCGATATAGTGTCGCGCCCCGTGCGGGGCGCGTGGATTGAAACACCCTCATTGTGGACGGTGAGGCCGACCCGCTCGTCGCGCCCCGTGCGGGGCGCGTGGATTGAAACATCAGAGACAACGGTACCCGAATCAGGATTTGAAGGTCGCGCCCCGTGCGGGGCGCGTGGATTGAAACAGACCACATCACATGGATGACCGCGAGCGACAAGGTCGCGCCCCGTGCGGGGCGCGTGGATTGAAACTTCCTTTCGGGGTTCGTCAGCCCCAGAATCGTGAGGTCGCGCCCCGTGCGGGGCGCGTGGATTGAAACATGGTGCGCTCGCCGAATTTGGTTTCCTTCGTGAGTCACGCCCCACGCGGGGCGCGCGTATTGAAACTCAATAGAGCGAGTCCTAAATATCCGCGAGGGCGATGCGCGGTACTCGGAGAGGAGGCTTTGCGGAATTGCCGCGTGAGCGCGATACTCGGGTGACGCCTCGTCAGCGGCGCCTGACTCCGATGGAAGGTGCTGTGGCCGGCCTTGTTCGCGTGGGGCGGTAGAATCGGGGGATCAACAGCTATGCGAAGAACGCTTGTGTGTTTGGTTTTTGGATTGGCCGCGGCGGCGGCGGGGCCGGATGCGGCGGAGGCGACGCGATGGAAGGCGCGGGCGGCGGCGGTGACGATTACGCGGGATGACTGGGGGATCGCCCATGTGCGCGGGAAGAGCGACGCGGATGCGGTGTTTGGGGCGATTTATGCGCAGGCGGAGGATGATTTTTTCCGGGTGGAGACGAACTATTTGACGGCTCTGGGGCGGATGGCGGAGGCGGAAGGGGAGGGGCGGATCTGGCAGGATCTGCGGGCTCGGATGTTTTTGGATTCGGGCGAGATGCAGAAGCACTATGCGGCCAGTCCGGCCTGGCTGCGGACGCTGATGGTGGCCTGGGCGGACGGGCTCAACTATTACCTTTCCAAGCATCCGGCGGTGCAGCCGCGGGTGCTGCGGCGGTTCGAGCCTTGGATGGCATTGAGCTTCACGGAGGGGAGCATTGGGGGGGATCTGGAGCGGGTGAGGCTGGAGCCGCTGCGGGCGTTTTACCAGGGAACAGAGAAGGGCCGCGAGGTGGCGGCGGCGGAGCGGTGGGCGTTTCCTCCGGAGCCGACGGGGTCCAATGGGATCGCGATCGCGCCGGCGAACACGGCGGGAAAGAAAGCGCTGCTGCTGATCAATCCGCACACGACGTTCTTCTTCCGGTCTGAACTGCAGATGACGAGCGAGGAGGGGTTGAACGCATATGGGGCGGCGACGTGGGGGCAGTTCTTCCTCTATCAAGGGTTCAACGAGCGGGTGGGGTGGATGCACACGTCGAGCAACGTGGATGCGGTGGACGAGTTCCTGGAAGAGGTGCAGAGAGGCGAGAAGGGGTGGAGCTACCGGTATGGGGAAGAGCGGCGGCCGGTGGAGGAGAAGAAGGTGACGATCGCGTACCGGCTGGCGGAGGGCGGGCTGGGGCAAAGGACGTTCCCGGTGTACCGGACGCACCACGGGCCGGTGGTCCGGCGGACGGCGGAAGGGCGGTGGGTGGCGGTGGGGCTGATGGTGAAGCCGGTGGAGGCGCTGGAAGAGTCGTACCTGCGGACGAAGGCGCGGAACTACAAAGAGTACTGGCAGGCGATGGAGCTGAGGGCGAATTCGTCGAACAATACGGTGTACGCGGATGCGGACGGGAATATCGCGTATTTCCACGGAAATTTCGTGCCACGGCGGGATGTGAGGTTCGACTACACGAAGCCGGTGGAGGGGTGGAACCCGGCGACGGACTGGCAGGGGTTGCACGCGGTGGCGGAAGTGCCGCATTTGCTGAATCCGGCGAGCGGGTGGCTTTACAACACGAACAACTGGCCGTGGTCGGCGGCGGGTGAGAGCAGCCCGAAGCAGGCGGAGTATCCGGCGTACGTGGAGCAGGGGCGGGAGAACGCGCGGGGGCTGCACGCGATCCGGGTGCTGGAGAAGCGGCGGGAGTTCACGCTGGAGTCGCTGATGGCGGCGGCGTACGACAGCTACCTGCCGTGGTTCGAGCAGCCGGTGCGGGAGGTGGCGGCGGCGTGGGAGGCGCTGCCGGAGACGGACGCGCGGAAGGAGAGGTTGCGGGCGCAGGTGGCGGCGCTGCGGGGGTGGGATCTGCGGTATGGGGTGGATTCGACGGCGACGTCGCTGGCGATGTACTGGGCGACGCAACTGCGGCCGGGGCGGTCGCTGCCGGAGCCGCGGCCGGCCGATGAGCTATTGGGGGCGCTGGAGGCGGCGGCGCGGAAGTTGACGGAGGATTTCGGGAGCTGGCAGACGGCGTGGGGAGAGATCAACCGGTTCCAGCGGTTGACGGGGGATTTGCAGCAGCCGTTCGACGATGCGAAGCCGAGCACGGCGGTGGGGTTTGGGTCGGGGATGGTGGGGAGCCTGGCGAGTTTCGCGGCGCGGCCGTGGCCGGGGACGAAGAGGTGGTATGGAACGAGCGGGAACAGCTTTGTGGCGGTGGTGGAGTTCGGGAAGGACCGGGTGCGGGCGCGGGCGGTAACGGCGGGGGGCGAGAGCGGGCATCCGGGGTCGAAGCATTTCAACGATCAGGCGGAGCGGTATGCGAGGGGGGCGCTGCGGGAGGTGTACTTTTACCGGGAGGAGCTGAAGGGGCACACGGAGGCGGAGTATCATCCGTGAGCTGAGCGCGGGGGGGCGGGTTATGGCGAGTCGAAGTGGCAGAGGGCGGTTTGGCGGAGGGCGTCGGCGTGGAGTTTCAGGGGGCGGTTTCCGGGTAGGGAGGAGGGATCGATGACGCGGACGGCGGCGGCCCAGGCGGACTCTTCGGGGAGGAGGGCGGGCAGTTGGTTGGGGGCCTGGTCGAGGAAGCCGGCGTGGATGCGGTTGCCTTCCTTACCGGGGACGAGGGCGAGGTAGAGGACCTGGCGTTCGACGAGGTCGTTGAAGAAGTGGGTGCCGAGGGAGACATCGGGCAGGAGGCCCTCGCGCATTTCGAGGATCTCGCAGAGGGCATCGACGCGGCTGATTTCGGCGAAGGAGACGGGCACGCCCAGGGCGGGCTCGGCGGTACCCCAGCGGCCGGGGCCGGCGAGGACGACGGCGCCGGGAGGCTGGGGGTGGAGCCGGGTGAGGCGCCCGATGAGGCGGGCGATGGAGTATCTGTCGTTGAGCGGGAGCGCGCCATAGACGCGGGGCACGACATAGATGAGGCGGCCGACGTCGAGGACGAGGCTGGGGCCGATGACGGCGCCGCGGCTCTGGAAGACGATGTCCGATTCGGGGGCGGGAGGCGGGGGAGGGATGACGTGCCCGCCGCCCTTGACCTGGAAGGGGCGGCACTGGACGAGGTTGATGCGGTAGCCGCCGCCGGGCAATAGATTGGCGGTGAACTCGATATCGACGGGATAGTCGTAGGCCTGCTCGAGGGTGCGCAGGAGGTCGCGCAGATCCTGGGGGAAGGGGGTTTCGGCGAGCAGGCGCTGAAAGGTGAGGACCCAGGGGAAGGCGGGGCGGCGGGTTTCACGGGCGCGGCGCATGAGTTCGGGGTCGCGCGATGCCACCATTTCGACGGGGAGTTCGCCGCAGGATTCGACGACTTCCTGGAAGGAGCGGGAGGCGAGTTGTTTGCGTTGGAGGTCGAGGACATCGACGCGCCACTGGGCGTAGCCGCGCACATCGGCGGCGGCGGATTCGGGGCGGCGCAAGGGCTGATTGAGGGCGACGATGCGGGTATAGTCGTCGTCGGAGCGGCGGACGGCGCGGGTGCCGAGGCCGAAGACGAGGCGGAGGACGCCGGCGCGGGGGTCGATCTGTTCCGACCAGGCGAAGGGGTTGTAGGAGAGACCGACGCCGGCGATTGGGGGGAAGAAGAGGGGGCCGTGGGCGGCGCCGGAGACGCGCTGGACGAGGAGGGCCATCTGTTCGTCGCGATCCAGGAGGCCGCGCTGCGCGCGATAGAGGAGGGCGTCGCGGCCCATGGCGCTGGCGTAGATGTGGCGCACGGCGGCGAGGAAGGCGTCGAGACGGTCCTGGGGCGAGCCCTGGCCGGTGCAGAAGACGCTTTCGTACTTCCCGGAGAAGGCGTTGCCGAAGCCGTCTTCGAGAAGGCTGGAGGAGCGCACGACGATGGGGGCCTGGCCGAAGTATTCGAGCATTTCGGCGAACTGGTTGAGGACGAATTCGGGGAAGGAGCCGGAGAGCATGCGCTCCGCGGCGGCCGGCTGGCCTTCGAGGAAGCGGGCGCTATCGCGCTGATCGCGGCGGGCGCGCCAACAGCCGTTGGCGACGAGGTAGGAATAGAAGACGTCGGAGCCGATGAAGAAAGAGTCGTGGGGTTCGAGGATCCGCTGCCAGCGGGGGCCGGCGTGGCGGAGGATGGCGCGGGCGATCATCATGCCGGCGGCCTTACCGCCGATGAGGCCGGTGCCGATCATGCGGCGGCGGAGGGCGAGCAGGTCGTCGAGGGTGAGGTAGCGTTCGGCGAGTTCGAGAATGCGGGGGTTGCGGCTGACCGCCATGTGGAGGAGGCGCCGCAGGGTGGCTTGGGCGGAGGCGGCGGCGGAGGAGGATTCATCGCGGCGGAGGGCGGCGGCGGTGTCGCGGGCGGCGTCGAAGGTACGGTCCCAGAGGTCATAGCGGCCGGTTTCGGCGTGCGCGAGGGCTTCATAGATGCCGGTGATGGCGGCGCTTTCGGTGACGGGATGGAAGCCGCCGTCCCGCCAGACATGGGGCAGGTACATGGTGGGGGAGTAGCGTTCGAAGACCTTGAGGGGATGAACGTAGAGGGCGCCGGCGTGGCGGTGGACGTCGAGGAGGAGCTGGGTGGTATCGCGGATGGCGGCAACGGTGCGGTAGGAGTGGCGCCGGCGGAGGAGGGCGAAGTAGGCGATGGTATCGAGCTCGCGGAGGTAGGGGCAGGTGACCTTGAAGAAGTTGCCGAGCATGGTGTCGCTATACCAGCCGGCGGCGAGATCGGAGAGGCAGTCGAAGAGGTAGAAGGCGCCGCGGCCGGCGCGGGCGATGATGCGATGGATTTCGGCGGTGAGAGTTTCGAAGCCGGCGGCGGGGTCGAGGCGGTGCACTTCGAGGCCGGGGAGAGGAGGGAGGAGTTCCTCGTGGCGGCCGAAGTGGATATAGAGGAGCGGGCGGCCCTGGCGGAGGGCCTCTTCGCAGTAAGGGCGGACGAAGGGGAGGTAGTCCTCGATGGAGGCGACCTGCCAGACGACGTTGTCGCCGAGGATGAGGCGTTCGAGGATGAGGTCGAGCGCGGGCAGACCGGTACTGGGGGGCGGGTTACCGGGGGGCATGGGGGGCTGGGGGTGCCGGCGGGTTAGGGGACATGGGTGAGTTTTTCATATCATCGCAGGCCCACGGGATGTCATGGCAGGGCGACGACGCCGCGCTGGGCCTGGGCGTCGATGATGATGGAGAGCGGCTGGGGGAGGCGCACGTGCCAGACGCTGGGAGCGATTTCGGAGCCGGGGAGGGAGCGCAGGATCTGCCAGCGGACGAACTCCGAGCCGTTGGGATCGGAGAGGGAGAAGTAGCCGATGCCGGCGGAGGTCATGTTGTGGAAGAAGTGGGTCCCCTGCGAGGGCTCGATGGGGAGGTCGCGGGCGGGGACTTCGACGATGAGGCGGGCGCCGGAGATCTGGTGCCAACCGACGGGGATGCCGATCCAGGGGTCGAAGGAGCCCCAGCGGCCGGGGCCGATGAGGACGTACTGGCGGCGTTCGCGGGTGAGGCGTTCATTGATGGCGGCGACGGCGGCGGCGGCTTCGGGGCTTTTGGCGCGGTCGAAGGATTGGGGGTCGACATAGACGATGTCGCGGACACCCTCGATGAGGCCGTTGCCGAGGACGCGCTGGGAGCGGCAGAGGAGTTTTTCGCCGGGGATGGAGTCCAGCGGGATATCGCAGCGTTCGCGGAGAGCGACGAGCGGGCGCATCTGGAGGAAGAAGAACTCGGGGCTGGGGTCATCGAGGTTGGCGGCGAACTCGATTTCGACGGCGAAGCCGAGTTCGCGGCGGCAGGCATCGAAGAGGCGGTCGAGGATGCCGCAGAGGGGGAAGGCGTTGTGTTTGAGGATGCGGGCGAAGGTGACGACGCGGCAGCCGCGGCGGCCGATGCCGTCGTAGATGCGGTCCTCTTCGACGTCGACAACGCTGCCGGCGAGGGCGAGGGTGCCATCGGCCTCGGCGTGGGAGAGGGGGAGGCGGACGAGGGTGGCGTCCTGGCCGCGGAGGAGATCGATCTCGCCGCTGGTCAAGTCGAGGGCGAAGAACTCGCGCTGGGCGACGCGCATGACTTCGGCGGGCGAGCGGAACTGGGGGAGGACGCGCGGGTAGCGGGGGCAGAAGCGGACGGCATCGCCGCCTTCGACGACCTGCTTGCCGAGGCCGAGAGCGATGGTGGCGACGCCGTCCTCGGGTTTCATTTGAAAGACGGGGTAGTAGTTATAGGATTGGGCGACGCCGGAGAGAGCGGGGTAGAAGTGGGAGCCGTGGCGGAGGCCGGCGACCTCCTGAACGATGACGGCCATGCGGGCTTCGGCGAGGTCGTGACCGATGGCCTCGAGGTAGCGCCGGGGGCGTTCGAGGAAGGCGGAAGCGTAGACGAGTTTCACGGCGGTCATGAGGTGGTTGAGGCGCACTTCAGGATCGGGGTGATTGTTGGGCAGCATGTAGGTGGCGTAGAGGCCGGCGAGGGGCTGGCGGTGCGAGTCTTCGAGGAGGCCGGAAGAGCGGACGGCGAGAGGCACGGTGACGTGGTCGACGTAGAGTTCGAGGGAGTCGCGCAGGCGCTGGTCCAATTCGCCCCAGGCGAATCTGCGCTGGACTTCGGCGTCGGGGAGGCCATCGAGGGCGGTGATGTCGATGCCGTTATTGAGCTGGAAGGCATCGGACTCCTCGGCGCCGATGACGAGGGTACGGGGGAGGCGGATTCTGACGCCATCGATGCGGTCGTCCCTGGTCCACTGGCTGAGCTGGCGGAAGACGAAGGCGAGGCCGCGGCCTTTCCCGCCGAGAGAGCCGCGCCCGAGGACGAGGAAGGGGTATTCGGGGTCGAACTCAGGGGGGCGGAAGTCGGCGATGGCGCCGCGGTATTTTTCGCGGCGGGCGATGGAGATGGCGTTGATGACGTAGTCGCGGAGGGCGTCGACGGTGGGGAAGTCAGCGAGGGTGACGGGGCGGAGGACGGCGGCGAGAGCGATTTCGCCGCGGGCGCGGAACCACTGGGAGAGGTCGTTGCGGCGGGCGTGGAAGACGAAGGAGTCGTCGGGGACGGTGCGCAGGGCCTGTTCCATTTCCCAGAGGTTTTCGGCGCGGAGGATACATTCGCCGTCGGGGAGGCGAAACTCGAAATCGCCGAAGCCGACGTCCTCGAGGACGAACTGTTCGATGCCGGCGCGGACGTTGGCGCCGCGTTTTCCGAGCATGCGGGCGCCGACGGCGTCGGCGACGGCGGCGGCGCCGGGGTCGGCGGAGTGGACGAGGAGGGGGATGCCGGGGGCGCAGGCGGCCACGTGTTGGAGAAAACGGGGACCGGCCTCGGGGTCGATGCGGTCGTCGTGGAAGGTGTGGAGGTCCGAGATGATCCCGACGAGGGAGGATTCGTATTTCCGGAAGAGGGCGGAGGCTTCGCCGAAGGTGCGGGCGAGGACGACTTTGGGGCGGACGCGGGTGCGCAACTGGCGCTCGCGCTCGTTGATGCCCTCGGGCACGAGGAGGAAGGTGCGCTGCATGAGCATCGAGTAGAGGTGAGGCAGGATGAGGGAGTAATGCTCGACGGTGTCCTCGATGACAAGGATGGATCCAATGGAAGAGATGCCGAGGTCGTGGTCGATGTTGAGGCTGTCTTCGACCAGTTTGGTGATGGAGAGGAGGACGTTGGCGCTGCCGCGCCAGGCGAAGGTGCGGTCGATGCCTTCGGGCTCGGTGCCCTGGTAGGCCTGGTCGAACCAGGAGCCGTCGAAGACGATCATGACGACGGGGAGTTCGGGGCGGAGGGCTTTGACGCGGCGGCCGAACTCGGGGGTTTCCATATCGGGGAGGTTGGCGGAGACGAGGACGAGGTCGAAGTGCTCGGTGGCGAGGATGCCGAGGCCTTCCTGTCCGGAGAGGGCGGTGACGATCTGCGGGACGTTCTGGAGGTGGAGCAACTGGGAGGCGCCGTAGATGTCCTGGGTGAGGGAGGAATCGCGGGAGAGGCTGAAGGACTCGTAGGGGTTGGAGACCATCAGGATGGTGCGGACGCGGCGCGCCATGAGGTGGTGGAGGCCGCGGTATTGGGGGTCGTAAGCGTAGTGGAGCTGGTCTCTAAGGTCGGGCGGCTTCATGGGCGCCTCCTGCGGAAGGGTTTGAAGATCCGGGGTCTGGAAGGTGAATCCGGGCGGCGGGCGCGATGAAGAGGAGGCGGCCGCAGCCCGGATCCGAGCAAGTGAGGACGGCGGGTCCTTACACCAACCCCTGGGCCAGCATGGCGTCGGCGACTTTGACGAAGCCGGCGATGTTGGCGCCGATGACGTAATCGCCGGAGTGGCCATACTCCTTGGCCGTCTCGCAGGCGACATCGTGAATGGAAGTCATGATTTCCTTGAGGCGGCCATCGACCTCCTGGCGGCTCCAGGAGATGCGCATGGAGTTCTGGGCCATTTCGAGGCCGGAGGTGGCCACGCCGCCGGCATTGGCGGCTTTGCCTGGTCCGTAGAGGATCTTCGCGGCGCGGAAGTGTTCCACACCTTCGGGAGTGGTAGGCATATTGGCGCCTTCGCCGACGAGGTAGCAGCCGTTTTTGACAAGTCCGGCAGCTTCCTCGCCGCTGATTTCGTTCTGGGTGGCGCTGGGGAAGGCGCATTGCGCGGGGATGTGCCAAGGCCGGCGGCCCGGGAGGTATTCGGCCGCGGGGAACTGCGAAGCGTACTCGCGGATGCGCCCGCGCCGGTTGTTTTTGAGGTCCATGACCCAGGAGAGCTTTTCGGGATTAATGCCGTCCTTATCATAGATGGTGCCCTCGGAATCAGAGAGGGTGAGGACCTTGGCGCCGAATTCGTTGAGCTTTTCCACCGTGAACTGGGCGACGTTGCCGGAGCCGGAGACGAGGCAGGTTTTGCCGCGGAAATCCTCGCCGCGCGTCCTGAGCATGCGCTCGCAGAAGTAGACGCAACCGTAGCCGGTGGCCTCGGGGCGGATGAGCGACCCGCCCCAGGCGAGGCCCTTGCCGGTCAACACGCCGGTGAATTCGTTGCGGATGCGTTTGTACTGGCCGAACATGTAGCCGACTTCGCGGCCGCCCACGCCGATGTCGCCCGCGGGCACATCGGTATCGGGGCCGATGTGGCGGAAGAGCTCGGTCATGAAGCTCTGGCAGAAGCGCATGACTTCGCCGTCGGATTTGCCCTTGGGGTCGAAGTCCGAACCGCCCTTGCCACCGCCCATGGGCAGGGTGGTGAGGGAGTTTTTGAAGACCTGCTCAAAGGCGAGAAATTTCAGGATGCCGAGGTAGACGGTGGGATGGAAGCGGAGCCCGCCCTTGTAAGGGCCGATGGCGCTGGAGAACTGGATGCGAAAGCCCCGGTTGACCTGGAAGCGGCCCTGATCGTCCTGCCAAGGAACGCGAAACAGGACGACCCGCTCGGGCTCGACCATGCGTTCGAGGATTCCGGTTTCGATGTATTCAGGATGCCGATCCAGGACGGGAACGATAGAATGGAACACTTCGGTGACGGCCTGAAGAAACTCCGGCTCACCGCCGTTTCGCTTCCTGACCGTCTCGAACACCTGTTCGACATGGGCTTCTGTCTTCATTGACACTCCTTCCTAGTACGAGATCCGAAGATCGCAATCGGAGCGTCCATTATCCCATCTTTCGACATGGTGGCAGCCAGCCGGAAGGGGACCGAAGACGGCCCGGCGTTGAAGGGCGATTGAGGCAGGGGCGCTTCCCGGGATTTCCGGGCGGGAGTATTCTGGGGTGGAATGCCGGGAGCCGGAGGATTCGCGATGAGGATCATATTGGGTGGATTGATGGCGGCGGGGCTGGTGTTTGGACAGGGGACGGTGGGGACGTTTGCGGTGACGGCGGGGGCGGGGCGGTTTGTGGTGGCGGGCGGGGCTCCGGAGAAGGGGGGGACTACGACGGTTGGTACGGTTTTGGCGCCGGTGAACCTGGTGTTTGAGCACAAGGGGCGCGGCGGGCGGGCGTTTGTGATGGATGCGGGGCAGCATGTGGGGGCGGTGTTGGGGTCGCCGGTGTTTGAGGCGTTTGAGTTTCCTTCGGGGGGGCGGACGCAGTATGTCGATGCCATGCTGAGGACGACGTTTGGGGCTGAGGGGGATTGGCATACTCTGCTGGGGAAGCCGGAGGTGCGGCCGGTGACGGTGCGGGTGCCGGTGGGGTTCGGGTATGTGCTGACTTCGAAGGCTTCGGGGCGGAGCATCGCGGTGGCGGACGCGGAGTTTGTGCAGAGGGCGCTGTTCCAGCAGATGCCCCGACAGGACGGGAAGCTGGTTGTGGCTTTCGCGTTGAATACGGCGTTTTATGCGTTGGGGGACGCTACGGTTTGCTGCTCGTGGGGGGTGCACGGGGTGGACAAAACGACGGGCAATTCCTTTGTATTGAGCACGTATCTGGATGGGGCTCCGGCGGCGGTGGAGGACCGGGACCTGCAGCCGCTGACGCAGCAATTGGCGCAGTTTTTCAAAGATCCGCTGAACGATCCGCTGGTGTATGGGCGGAATGCGAAGTCGGCGGGGAATGCGTTTCCGGCGTGGATGCGGCCGGGATTTGCGAACAGTTGCGGGGGGCCGGGGGCGGGATCGACGTATTTTCAATTGGAACCGACGAATACGAACGCGAAGAACAATTTTCCGGCATCGCCGGCGTATGAGGCGAAGGCGGGGCGGCGGGTTTACCACCTGCAAAATGTGGCATTGCTGCCGTGGTATGTGGGGCCGGCGGCGGGGTTGGGGACGCAGTTGAGTTTTCCGGACGGGGCGGCATTGAAGGAGAAGGCGGCGCCGTGTCCGGCGCGAGGGCGGGGCGGGGCGGCTCCGAAGCCGACGGTGGAGGCGGCGGCGCGGAACGGGCGGGAGAACGGGCATCTGCTGATCGGGTACTGGTCGGGGTATGGCGGGCCGGGCAGCACGTTTCCGCTGAGAGAGGTTTCGCCGCAGTGGGACGTGATTCTGGTGGCGTTTTCGACGCCGGACCACAAGGCGCCGGAAGGGACGATGCAGTTCCGGACGCCGGGGGGGCAGGATCCGGCGCAGTTCAAGGCGGACATCGCGTGGTTGAAGAGCCGGGGGAAGAAGGTGCTGATTTCGCTGGGTGGGGGCGGGCAGCATTTTACATTGGCGGATGCGAAGAGGGTGCCGAATTTTGTGGAGTCGGTGGAGCGGATCGTGCGGGAGTACGGGTTTGACGGGGTGGACATCGACTTTGAGAGCCCGTCGCTGTCGATCGCTCCGGGGGATACGGATTTTAGGAAGCCGACGACGCCTTCGATCGTGAACCTGATTGCGGCGTTGAAGGAGCTGCGGGGGCGGCTGGGGGAGAAGTTCCTGATTACGCTGGTACCGGAGGGGACGCAGGTTCCTTCGGGGTATCCGAGCTATGGGGGGCAGTTCGGGTCGTATCTGCCGATCCTGCACGCGCTGCGGGACGTGGTGTATTTCTCGGATACGCAGAGCTACAACACGCCGCCGCTGCTCGGTCTGGATGGAGAGATCTACCAGCCGGGGACGGTGGATTACCACGTGGCGATGACGGAGCTGGTGCTGCACGGATTCGCGGTGGGGGGCGATGCGAAGATGATGTTTCCGCCGCTGAGGGAGAGCCAGGTGGCGGTGGGGTTCCTGAATGGGGATACGACGCCGGAGATTGTGAAGCAGACGATGGATTACCTGATTACGGGGAAGGCTCCGGCGGGAGCGAAGTACCGGTTGAGGAAGAAGGGCGGGTATCCGGGGATGCTGGGGGCGATGTTTTGGACGATCGATGCGGACAGGCGGGCGGGGTACAACTACTCGAACGAGGTGGGGCCGTTGCTGCACGGGTACCGGTAGGGGGGCGGGGCACGCTGGGTCCACGTAGGGACACAGGTGACTGCATGCACGGTGGCCCCGAGGCTGACGCCTCGGGGGAAACGGGCGAATACAGGTGACAGCGGGGATGGATGAAGCTCTTGCTTCAACTGGAAGCATGAGAATGGGACAAGACCAGCTCGCCAAGGCACTCGTAGGCCGCCTAGAACAACTCGGGCACACCGTCGCCCTGCAAGCTGCGGGTTCGGAAGATTTTCAGGAGAGTCACCGCATGCACGGTGGCCCCGAGGCTGACGCCTCGGGGGAAACGGGCGAACATGGGTGACAGCGGGGATGGATGCAGCTCTTGCTTCACCCGGAAGCATGAGAATGGGGCAAAGACGACGATGCTAGCCGGCGGGAGTATACTGGGCGCGCTGGAGGTGCGCGATGGCGTTGGACCTGACCAGGCGGCAGATGGTGGGCGCGCTTGGCGCGGCGGCGGCGGTTCGCGAAGCGGCGTTGCCGGCGGTGGAGATTGGGCGGTTCCGGGTGACGCGGCTGGTGGCGGGGTATAACCCGATTGGGGGGCACTCTCATGCGGTGCCGAAGCTGAGCCGGATCATGAAGGACTGGTTCACGGAGGAGCGGACGCTCGAGTATGCGTTGCAGTGCGAGCGGAACGGGATCAACACGTGGCAGGTGAGCGTGGACCGGAAGGTGTTCGGGGCGCTGCGGGCGGCGAAGGAGCGTGGATCGAAGCTGCAGCACATCTGCCTGATGCGGGATGAGGACGCGGCGACGTGGAAGGAGATTGCGGAGCTGAAGCCGGTGGCGGTGGTGCACCACGGCGGGGTGACGGACCGGTTCTTCTACGGCGGGCAGCAGGAGAAGGTGCGGGACTTTCTAAAGAAGGCCCATGATTTGGGGCTGATGGCGGGGGTGAGTTCGCACGTGCCGGAACATATTGCGCGGCTGGAAGACGCGGGGTGGGAGCAGGACATCTATATGACGTGCCTGTATAACGTGGTGCGGCAGCCGGCGAAGCTGGAGGCGGGGCTGGGCGATGTGCCGGTGGACGAGCTGTTTCTGGCGCACGATCCGGAGAAGATGCTGAAGGTGGTGCGGCAGGTGCGGCGGCCGTGCCTGGCGTTCAAGGTGTTCGCGGCGGGGCGGCTGTGCGGGAGCGAGGCGCAGATGGAGAAGGCGATGCGGTTCGCGTACGGGAACATCAAGGCGGGCGATGGGCTGATCGTGGGGATGTTCCCGATCTTCTCCGACGAAGTGGGGGCGAATGCGGGGCTGGCGCGGCGGATCCTGGCGGAGAGCTGAAACTCAGTTGAAACATTGATCCGAAGATAGGGAAAGTGGTATGGAAGTGGGGGAGGAGAGTCAGTTTCCAACGTGTCGAGCACAGGTGTGAGTATGCGTCACCGGCCGCCGGGGCCGGGAGTGGTGTCCCAGGAGTTTCCGGATGAAACGATAGTGATTCATCTGGATACGGGGACGTACTACAGTTTGAATCCGGCGGCGGCGGCGGTGTGGGGGCTGGCGTGCGCCGGCCACACGCTGGAAGAGGCGATAGAAGCGTGCGGGGGAGACGGACTGGCGGCCGGAATCACCCAAACGTGGACGAAGCTGGTGGAGGCGAAGCTGGTGCGTCCGGCGCCGCCGGGCGAGCAGGCGCCGGCGGCGGCGCAGGCGGTGAAGCTGGCGGCGATGCCGGAGATAGCGGCCTACGCCGATATGGAAGATCTGTTCAAGCTGGATCCGGTACACGATGTAGACGAGTCCGGGTGGCCTTCGACGATGCCGGCCCCGCCGGATTCGAAAGCATGAGCCAGGCAGCGGCGGCAGAGTTCCATGAGCGGATGGGCGCCCGGGCGGCGGCGGCGCTCGAGTCGGCTGGGGTGAAAGAGCACTGGCTGAGCGTGGCGGGGGAGGCGGTGCGGCTGCGGTTTGCGGGCGAGAGCCTGGAGCGGCTGCTGATGCCGGCGATCGAGCATTTGAAGAACGGCGCGGGGGGCGAGGCGGCGCTGACGGTGACGTTGTTCGATACGAAGAGCACGGGGGAGGCGCCGGTTCCGCCGCCATGGGCAGCGGAGGCGCAGGGGCCGAGGGGGGTGATCGAGGGCTACAACAGCGAGCGGTTCCGCACGGTGTACCAGCCCGGCTCGGATGTTCTGCTGCTTTACGACGCGGAGCGGAGGAGCGGGCTGTATTGGACGCCGGACCATGCGCGGGTGCCGTTCTGGGAGACGAGTTTTCCGCTGCGGAGCATGATGCAGTGGTGGCTGGCGGGGCGGGGTCTGCAACTGGCGCACGCGGCGGCGGTGGGGTTGCCGGAGGGGGGCGTGCTGATTACGGGGCCGAGCGGATCGGGCAAATCGACGACGGCGGTGGCGTGCCTGGAGAGCGAGTTGCGGTATGCGGGGGACGACTTCGTGCTGTTGGGGAGGGCGCCGCTGCGGGCGCATTGCCTGTACAGCACGGCGAAGCTGACGAGAGAGGCGGAGGGGTGGTTTCCGCGGCTGGCGGCGGCGGTATCGAACCGGGAGCGAAGCGAAGACGAGAAGGCGCTGCTGTTCGTGCAGCAGTGGGCGCCGGGCAAGCTGATCGAAGGGTTCCCGATCAAAGCGCTGCTGGTGCCGAAGGTGACGGGGCAGCGGGAGACGCGGCTGGTGCGGTGCGGCGGAGGGGAGGCGCTGCGCGCGCTGGCGCCGACGACGTTATTTCAACTGCCGGGAACGGGGCCGGCGTCGTTTGAGCTGCTGGGGGCGATTGTGCGGGAGGCGCCGGCGTACCGGCTGGAGCTGGGGACAGAGATGGCAGGGATCCCGCGGGCGATTCTGAAGCTGCTGCGCGGGGAGGAGAGAGCATGAGCGGACCGCTGATCAGTGTGATTGTCCCGGCGTATAACGCGGCGCGGTTTCTGGGAGAGGCGATTGAGAGTATCCGGGCACAGAGGTGGGAGCCGCTGGAGATTCTGGTGGTGGACGACGGGTCGACCGACGGAACGGCGGCGGTGGCGGAAGGGCTGGAAGGGGTACGGCTGGTCAGGAAGGAGAACGGAGGGGCGGCGTCGGCGCGGAATTGCGGGTTGAAGGAGGCGCGGGGCGAGTGGATTGCGATGCTGGACGCGGACGACCTGTGGCCGGCGGACAAGCTGGCGGTGCTGGCGCCGCGGCTGCTGGCGGATGAGGGGCTGGACGTTGTGACGGGGCGGATCCAGTATGTCCGGATGGACGGAGCGGAGTGGCAGGAGTACCGGTTTGAGAACGAGGAAAACACGGTGTCGCACATTCACCTGGGCGCGGCGCTGTACCGGAAGCGGGCGTTTGAGCGGATTGGGGGATTCGATGAGAGTCTGCGGGTGGGAGACGATCAGGATTGGTGGCTGCGCGCGCGGGAGGCAGGGCTGCGGATTCTGATTCTGGAGGAGATCACGCTGCACTACCGGCTGCATGGGACGAACATGACGCGGGGGGCGACGGCGGAGTCACTGGAGTTGATTGAAGTGGTGCGGAAGAGTTTGCAGCGGCGGCGGGCGATGGGGGGGAAGGCGGCGGAGCTGCCGGGGTGGTCGAGTTTTGAGGAGCGCCGGAAGAGCGATGGGTGAGGCATTGGTGAGCGTGGTGATTCCGGCGCGCAATGCGGCGCGGTTCCTGGAGGAGGCCCTGGCGAGCGCGCTGGCGCAGGAGGGGGGGCCGGTGGAAGCGATTGTGGTGGATGACGGATCGACGGACGGCACGGCGGAGATTGCGGAGAGGATGGGGGTGCGGGTGCTGCGGCGGGAGCATGGGGGGATTGGCGCGGCGCGGAACCGGGGGGTGGAGGCGGCGCGGGGCGAGCTGCTGGCGTTTCTGGATGCGGACGATGTGTGGCCGGAGGGCAAGCTGGCGGCGCAGCGCAGGGCGCTGGAGGCGGACGCGGGAGTGGACATGGTGTTCGGGCAGGCGGTGGAGTTTGGGGGAGAGGGTGGAGAGAGTGCGCCGGAGGCGGCGATGCTGCCGGGGACGGCGCTGATCCGGATGGAGTCGTTTTGGAGGGTGGGACTGTTCCGCGAGGACGTGAAGGTGGGCGAGTTCATCGACTGGATGGTGCGGGCACGGGAAGCGGGGCTGCGGATGAAGATGCTGGAGGGCGTGTGTCTGAGGCGGAGGCTGCACGAGGAGAACACGGGGCGGACGGCGGCGAACCGGTTGGATTACACGATGGTAGTGCGGGCGGCGTTGCAGAGGAGACGAGGGCGGAGCGTTGAATAGCGGGGAGAGCTGGCGGAGCTACGCGAGGCGGTTCAGGCCGCACGCGTGGAGTGTGGGATGGGCGGTGGTGGCGGCAGCCGCGCAAACGGCGCTGGCGGCGCCGGTGGTGCTGCTGGTGAAGTACCTGTTCGACCGGGCGCTGCCGGCGAGAGATGTGGGCGGACTGGCGGCCGCGGCGGGGGCGATTGCGGGGCTGTCGCTGGGGGGCGCGGCGCTGTCGTTGTGGTCGCGGCGCAAGACATTGGAAGCGACGAAGAGCGTGGTGTCGGAGTACCGGGCGGAGCTATTGGAGCGGGTGCAGCAGGCGCCGCGGGCATGGCACGACAAGAGCGCCCGGGCGGAGCTGCACGACCAACTGGTGCAGGACACGGAGCGTGTGGACGTGATGAGCAACGCGCTGCTTTCAGAGCTGCTACCGGCGGCGGCGTCCGGGGCGGCGCTGCTGGCGCTGCTGGCGTGGGTTTCGCCTCCGCTGGGGGCGCTGCTCGTGGTTTGCGGCCTGTTGAACTATGGGGCGAACCGGGCGGTGGCGGCGCGGCTGAAGCGGTCCGCCGACCAGTTCAGAGAGGCGTTCGGCGCGTTCAGCGCGGGGGTGCTGTTCCTGGCGGAGAAGCTGGAGTTGATCCGGATACAGACGGCGGAGGAGCCGGCACGGAAGCGGCGGAAAGAAGAGATCGAGCAACTGCGGCGGGCGAGCACGCGGTTCGCGTGGCTGGACACGCTGTACGGGCTGATGCAGGCGAATCTGGCGCTACTGGCGGCGCTGGCGGTGCTGGTGGGTGGGGGCGTGCTGGCGATGCGGGGCAGGATCAGCATCGGCGAGCTGATTGCGTTCTATGCGGGGCTGGGTCTGCTGCGGAGCGCGACGCATGCGGCGCTGGCGGCGATTCCGCGGGTGACGATGGGGCTGCGGGCGTTGGCGGGTCTGGAAGAGCTGATGAGGAAGCCGGCCGAGCCGC
Source organism: Paludibaculum sp. (assembly GCA_029973955.1). Lineage (GTDB taxonomy): Bacteria > Acidobacteriota > Terriglobia > Bryobacterales > Bryobacteraceae > Paludibaculum. Next base: position 17,386 of record JARKQJ010000136.1, read on the forward strand.
CCTATCGAGGGAAGGCAACGTGCGGGTTCGACGGCAGGGTGGAGCTGGAAGGAGTGGATTTCGGCTACGGCGAGCGGCTGGTGCTGCGGAATGTGAGCGGATGGATCGAGCCGGGTCGGGTGACGGCGCTGGCGGGGCCGAACGGGTGCGGGAAGACGACAGTGGCGCGGCTGGTGTTGGGCTACTACCGGCCGGGCGCGGGCAGAGTGCGGGCGTCGGGGCAGCCGTATGAGGAGATCGAGATGGAGGAGTTGAGGAGACAGATGGGCGTGGTGCCGCAGGAGGCGCTGCTGTTTTCCGGCACGGTGCGGGAGAATCTGACATTCGGCATGACGAGCGCGAGCGAGAGGAGCATTGAAGAGGCGCTGGAGTTTGCGGCGGCGCGGGCGTGGTTGAGATCGCTGGCGGGCGGGTTGGAGGCGCGGATCGGGGAGGACGGGCTGCAGCTTTCGGGCGGTCAGCGGCAGCGGCTGATGCTGGCGCGGGCGTGGCTGAGGCGGCCGAAGCTGCTGATTCTGGATGAGCCGGGCAACCACCTGGATCCGGCGGCGCTGAGTGAAGTGCTGGGGAACCTGGCGACGGCGCGAAGCAGGCCGGCGGTGCTGCTGATCAGCCACGACGAGGAGCTGATCAGGCGGTCGGACCGGATTTGGAGGCTGCCGGGGCTGGAGGTGGCGCATGGGTGAGGCGCGGCGGGGCGGTCCGCCGAATGCGGGCCAGGAGAGATTGCTGCGGGCGGCGCTGCTGGGGCCGGAAGAGGCGGGGCGGGCGTGGGGCGAGTGGTATGCGGAGTACGGGCTGGAGGCGCCGGACGAGGGATCGTTCCGCCTGCTGCCGCTGGTGTTCCGGAACGTGGAGCGGAGCGCGGGAGGACCGTGGCCGGAGTGGGAGAAGCTGCGGGGCATCTACCGGAGGGCGTGGGGGCGGAACCAGTGGCTGTTCCATCGCGTGCGGCCGGTGTTGGAGGAGCTGGCGGAGATGGGGATCCGGCCGATGATGTTGAAGGGCGCGGCGCTTAGCGCGCGGGTCTACCCGGATGTGGGCGCGCGGCCGATGCAGGATGTGGATCTGATGATTCCGCGGGCGAGCGCGGCGGAGGTCTTCGCGCTGCTGGAGCGGCGGGGCTGGCGGAGCAAGAGGTGGCGGCCGGCGGAGGTGGGGGCGCCGTTTTTCTCGTACACGCACGCGATGGATTTCGAGTCGCAGGAGGGATGTCTGATGGACCTGCACTGGCACGCGCTGGTGCAGTGCTGTCATGCGGGAGCGGATGAGCCGTTCTGGAACAACGCGGAGCGGTTTGAGTTTATGGGCATGGAGACGCTGACGCCCGGGGCGACGGAGCAGTTGCTGCAGATTTGCGTACACGGGATTGTGTGGAGTCCGCAGCCGAGCGCGCGCTGGGTGGCGGATGCGGTGCTGCTGGTGCGCCAAGAGAGGGTGGATTGGGCGCGGCTGGCTGCGCTGGGGGAGAAGCTGGATCTGGCGCCGCATCTGGAAGCGGCGTTGAGCTATTTGCAGGCGAAGTGGGATGTGCGGGTGCCGGAGGATGCGCTGAAGGCGTTGTCGGAGGCGCGGAGAGGCGTGGGGACGATGGCGGAGTTCGGAAGGGATATGGAGCCGTTCGCGGCGCGGTCGGCTTGGAATGATCTGCTGGCGTTCTGGGGACGCTGGAGAAGATCGCTGGGGGGCGCGTCGCCGTGGGTGAGGCTGCCGGGGTTTGCGCGGCACCTGCAGTATGCGTTCGAGCTGGAGCGGATGGGGATGCTGCCGGGGCAACTGGTGAGGTCGGCGCGCCGCCGGATGCGGTAGGTGTGATGAATGCGAGGCGGGTGGGGTGTCCGGAGGGGATTGGATAGGGTGCTACTGAACGGGGGCGGAGCGGCCTCCGCCGGGGGCAACGGGTTTACACGTTTCCTGGTGTTGGTTTCGATGGGCAAGCCTGCCGGTAGACAGACGCATCCCGGGGGGGGACGGCTCCACGGTGGCCGCGAGAGGGGCGGCCGGGGATACGGCTCCACGGTGGCCGCGAGAGGGGCGGCCGGGGGAATACGGCTCCACGGTGGCCCCGAGACTTCGTCTCGGGGGAATATGGCTTCACGGTGGCCCCGAGACTTCGTCTCGGGGGAATACGGCTTCACGGTGGCCCCGAGACTTCGTCTCGGGGGAATATGGCTTCACGGTGGCCCCGAGACTTC
>JARKQJ010000142.1 GCA_029973955.1 Paludibaculum sp.
AAAGTCTCGGGGCCACCGTACAGCAGTGCGAAGCCGTATTCCCCCGAGACGAAGCCGTATTCCCCCGAGACAAAGTCTCGGGGCCACCGTGCCGCAGTGCGAAGCCGTATTCCCCCGAGATCGAGCCGTATTCCCCCGAGACAAAGTCCAGGGGCCACAGTGCAGCAGTGCGAACCCGTTTTCCCCCGAGATCGAGCCGTATTCCCCCGAGACGAAGTCCCAGGGCCACCGTAGCCAGAGCACGTCCCTCCCCCACATGCACAATACTAGTGAGAGTGCCGCTCAAGATCCTCATCTCCGCCGGGGAAGCCTCGGGCGACCGCTACGCCGCCGGCGTCGCATCCGCCCTCCTCCGCCTCCACCCCGGCATCGACTTCTTCGGCTGCACTGGCGCCGAAATGCGCCTCGCCGGCGTCCGCACCGTCGTCGACTCCGCCAGCCTCTCCGTCCTCGGCCTCGCCGAGGTCGTTCAGCACATCCCCCGCATCTACCGCGAATACCGGCGCCTCATCGCCGCCGCCGCCGCCGAGCGCCCCGCCCTCGCCATCCTCACCGATAGCGCCGGCTTCCACGCCCACGTCGCCCGCTCCCTCCGGAAGCTCCGCATCCCCGTCTTCCAGCTCGTAGCCCCCCAAGCCTGGGCCTGGCGCGAGTACCGCGTCCGCAATCTGCGGCGAAACGTGAACGAACTGCACTGCATCTTTCCCTTTGAAGAGAGTTTTTTCCGTCAGCGGGGAGTCAACGCCTTCTACGTTGGGCACCCGCTGGCTCGTGTTGTCCACCCCCGCTGGGATCGCGCGCACTTCTTCGCCAGGCTTCGGATCGATCCAAACCGGCCTCTGGTGACCATCTGCCCCGGCAGCCGCCGCGGCGAGATCGGCCGCCATCTGCCGGTCCTCGCCGAGGCCGTCGAACGCATCGCCGCCCAACGGGCTTGCACCTTCCTGGCCGCCGCGCCCTCCGGGACCGCGGATCGGTTCGGCGAAGGCCTCTTCGCCCCGCTGCTCGCCGCCGGGCGCGTTCGATACTGTGAAGGAGATACCTGGGACGCCATGGCCCACGCCGATATCACTCTCGCCGCCAGTGGCACCGTCACCATGGAGGCCGCCCTCCTCGGCGCCCCCATGGTCACTTACTACCGCGTCTCTCCCCTCACTTACGCCGTCGGCAAGCCCCTCGTGAACGTCCCCTTCTACTCCATGGTCAACCTCATTGCGCAGAAGCCGATCGTCTCCGAGTTCATCCAAGACAACATGACCGGCGAAAACCTCGCCTCCGAATCCCTCCGCCTCCTCTCCCAACCGGAGGCCGCCCGCCAGATGAAACAGGATCTCGCCGCCGTGCGCCAGTCGCTCGAGGCCGGCCAGGATCCCTATGAGGAATCCGCCCGCCGGATCCTCCACTTCATCGAAAAGGAATCACGATGAGAAGCGCTGTTCACTCCACCGCCGCGGCCGCCGCCGTCCTCCTCCTCTCCCTTCTGCCCGCTCCCGCCCAGGACCGCCGCGCCTCTCTCGATGTCGATCGCTATCGCATCGAAGCTCACATCGATCCCGCGCAGCAGTCCCTCGCCGCCAAGGCCGAAGTCACCTTCTCCCCCCTCGACGACAAAGTCCAGACTGCCACCTTCGAGCTCAACAACGCCCTCAACCTCGCCGGCGTCACAGACTCCGCCGGCCAAACCCTCCAAACCACTCGCGGCGTCGGAGACTTCACCGTCCGCGTCAACTTCCCCCAGCCGCTGCCCAAGGGCCAGCCCGTCACCATCACTTTCACCTACAGCGGCCGCCTCGGCGGAGATGAGGAGTCTCCCGTCTACGGCATCAACTTCGCCGCCATCAAGTCCGATCACGCCTACCTGCTCTATCCGGCGCGCTGGTTCCCCGTCAACGGCTACACCGTCGACCGCTTTCAGATGGAACTCACCGTCCTCGCTCCCGCCGGCTTCAAGGTCGTTACCAGTGGACTCGAAGTCCCCACCCCCAACGGCAACGTCTTCCGCTCCACCTCTTCCGGCATCCACGGCAGCCTCGCCCTCGTCCAGGGCGCCGGCCAGAAGATCGACGCCGAGGGCGTCTCCACCAGCGTCTTCTTCCGCGGCGAACACCAGAACCTCGCGAAACCTTACGGCGAGGAGACCGCCAAGGTGATGAACTTCCTCACCTCCCTCTACGGTCTGCCTCCTACCAGGAATTTGACCCTCGTAGAATCCGGCGAAGGCGCCCCCAACGGCTACGCCGCCCCCGGCATCATCTTCATCGCTCCTTCCGGCATCGGCCGCCAGCCCTCCCAGCGCCTCCTCGCCAATCAGATCACCCGCCAGTGGTTCGGCTGCATGATCACGCCCGTCAATCGCAATCACATCTGGATCATGAACGGCATCGCCCGCTACGCCGAGCTGCTCTACCTCGCCCAGGTCAACGGCCCCTCCGTCCTCGACGCCGAAATCCGCGACCTCTACATCGATTCCCTCACCGTCACCGATGCCCCCGTCCGCCAGGCCTCCCGCTACGACGACTACTCCCCCGAGTTCTTCGCCGTCACCGGCAGCAAAGGCGCCGCCACCTACAACATGCTTCGCTGGATCATCGGCGAAGAGGCCTTCGTCAAGATGCTCAAAACCGTCACCGAGCAGTTCGCCAATAAGGCCATCGCCACCGACGACCTCCGCAGGATCGCCGAATCCGCCGGCAACCAGCAACTGCAGGGCTTCTTCATTCAGTGGCTCGAATCCACCGGCGCTCCCGAGTTCAAAATGGAGTACACCATCTACCGGACCCAGAAGGGCTTCCGCGTGATGGGCCGCATCACCCAGGATCTCGATACCTTCCGCATGCCCGTGGAACTCCGCATCGACACCGAAGGCAACCCCGAGTTCAAGCGCGTCGACGTTGTCGGTCCGTCCACCGATTTCTCCGTCGAAACCTTCGGCAAGCCCAAGAAAGTCGTCATCGACCCCAATGGCCGCATGCTCCGCCTCAGCCCCGATATGCGAGTGGCTGTGGCCATCCGCCGTGGCGAGCAGTTCGCCGAAATCAACGAATACAATGAGGCCCTCAAGGAATACCAGAAGGCCCTCGAAGTGAGCCGCATCAGCTCGCTGGCCCACTATCGCGTCGCTGAGGTCTTTTTCCTCCAGGGCAACTATCAATCGGCGGTGAACGAATTCCGCGAAGCCCTCAACGGTGACGGCGAACCCAAGTGGACTGAAGTCTGGAGCCGCATCAACATGGGCAAGATCTTCGACATCACCCAGCAACGCGAGCGAGCCCGCAACGAATACACCCAAGCGCTCCGCACCAAGGACAACACCCAGGGAGCCCAGGAAGAGGCCGCCAAGTACCTCCAGAACCCCTACCAGCGCAAGGACAACAACTAGCTCCCCAGCCCATCCACCCCCGCGCCACCCGCCAAACCCCGACCGAAGCGAGGGGGGCCTCGGGCGATAAGCCGATGACAAGCAAGTCTGGTCGCGTGTCGGCCGCACAAGACAGCAGCCCGGCGCGCCGGGGGTGCCGGGCGCTTTGCGTCCACCGCGGCCCTGTGGCGCCAAGCATTGGGAGAGACGGACTGGCACGTGGGGGGTGCCGGGCGCTTTGCGTCCACCGCGCCCCTGTGGCGCAAGCATAGGGCGAGACGGACTGGGGCTCGCCGGGGGGGCCGGGCGCCTCGCGTCCACCGCAGCCCTGTGGCGCAAGCATAGGGAGAGACGGACTGGCACGCCGGGTGAGATGGGCGCCTTGCCTCCACCGCGGCCCTGTGCCGCAAGCATTGGGAGAGACGGACTGGGGCTCGCCGGGGGGCCGAGCGCCTTGCGTCCACCGCGGCCCTGAGGCGCAAGCATTGGGAGAGACGGATTGGCGCGCCGGGTGAGGCGGGGCGGGGGCGGCACTCTCGGCCGCCAGAGACACGAAGAGCCCGGTTGCCCGGGCTCCTGGAGGGTCGGAGTTATTCCTGGCCTTGCGGCGGAGGCGGCGGGTTTTGCCGCGCGGGGCGTGGTCCCGGTCCGCCGGGGCCGCCTTGGGCGCCCGCTCCGCCGGGGCCGCGCATCCGGCGTTCATCGGGCTGCAGCAGGCGCGGGCGGCGTTTCTGCAATTCGCGGTACTGCTCGGGGGTCAGGACGGCTCGCAATCGCAGACTCATCTGCGAGAAGCCGCGCATCAGCTCGGAACGGGCGGTGACCAGCCGTTCCAGGTAGTCGTTGGCGCGGCGCTGGTCGAAGGCATCCTCGCTGAAGACGTCTTCGAACTCGGCTTCGGCCTTCTCCACCGACGCGCGGAGGTCGATCAGCTTGCCTCGGTGCTCTTTCACGATGGAGCGGATCTGGCGAGTCTGATCGTCGGTCAGGTTGAGGTCTCTGGCGATGGGCGAATCCCACCAGTTGAAGACTCCGCGAGGCATTTGAGCCAGCGCGGGCAGCAGGGCAATGAGGAACGCGAGTGCGTATCGAAGCATGGGTGTTATCGAACCTCCACTGAGGTGCTTTCGTTGAAGAGTCCGCGCATCGGCTCGACGGCGCGCGGCTCGGAATCGTTCACCACTTTGGCGATGTCATTGAAGAGCTGTTCGTCGCTCACGGCGGCGGCCACCTGTTTCGTGGCCGGCTGCGGCGCGGGGCTTTGCAGCACGACGGCCACCAGCAGCACGCACATGGTAGCGGCGGCCGGCAGAGCGCGCAACAGACGGACGTGCGCGGGGTGCTCGATCCTGTGCCACACGGCCTGACGCTGGGCGCGCAGGCGTTCATCGGAGCAGGCGGCGTTGGCGGCGGTGGCGAGCACAGTGTTGCGGCGGGCGGAGAGGCGCTCCCACCGGGCGGTGCAATCCGGGCAGCCATCCAGGCCGCCGGGCTTCTCCGCCGAGTAGAGATTCAGCAACAGATCGTCATCCGGGATATGGCGGTGGGGTGTGCTCATTGGGTGCCTCCGCGGCGCATGGCGTACAAGTCCATCAATTCCTCGCGCAGTTTGGCGACGGCGCGCGCCATGTGCGCTTTCACGGTGCCGGTGTCCAGGTCCAGGATGCCGGCGATCTCATCGAGGCTGCGGTCCTCGTAGTGCCGCAGCGTAAACACGGCCCTCTGGCGGGCGGAGAGCTTGTCGAGCGCCGCGGCCAGCCGCAGGCCGATCTCGCGGGCGTAGGCGTAGTCTTCGGCGTCGGGCGAACTGGAGGGCGCCATGGCCAGGATCAGTTGTTCGTCTTCCTGGGCCGGGCGCTTGCGCCAGAACTGCCAGCGGCGGGAGCGCAGCCGGTCCAGGCAGGTGTTGACGGCGATCCGGGTGAGCCACTTGGACGGCTCGTCGGGCGGGTTGGGGTTCGACTCCAAGGCCCGGAAAGCCTTCAGGAACGAGTCCTGCGTGGCCGAGCCGGCTTCGTCGGCTTCGCCCAGCATGCGCTGGCAAAGCAGAAAGATGCGCCGCTGTTCAGCGAGCATCCAGCCGGAGAAGTCGGTGACAGCGCTGGCTCCGGGGGCGGCGGCGACGATCTGGTCTGCCATCATGCTCATCCTAATCCTCATGACGGGGATTTGCCGCATAGGTTTACAGTGTTCGGCGGAGATTCCTGGGTTTGGAGGCAACTGGATGACCAGCAAGGGTGGGAACCGTGGGGGATCGGTTGGAGTCCGACCTAACTATGCCGGCGAGGATCGTGGTTTCTCAGGCGGGCGCAGTTCTGGCAGTGGTGGGCATCGCGTTCAGTTGTTCGTGGGACAGCCCCATCTGGCCGAAGGACGCGAGATCCACCATCGCGCTGTTCCGGTTTGAAGTGGACGGGAAGGCGGGCTACATCGACCGGAGGGGAAAGGTGGTGATCCCCCCGAAGTTCCCGGTGTCGCGTAACGACGGCTTCGACGACTTCTTCGAGGGCGTGGCGCAGATGGTGGGCTACTGGCCCAGTACGAGGCTGATCGACATGAGGGGCGATGACTTTCCGTTGGAAGAGGGACTCATCCCTCGGGGCCATTTTTCGCAGGGGTTCCTGCCAGCGGAGGTTTCAGGCGGCAACCCGCGACTGATCGGCTATGCAAACCGCCAGCGCCGCTTGCAGATCCGCGCGCAGTTCGACGGTGCAGCGGAGTTCTCAGAGGGGTTGGCGGCAGTGAGTATGAACGGCAAATGGGGCTACATCGACCGCAGCGGAGAGATGGCGGTCCCGCCCTGGTTTCTGCGGGGCGAGAGTTTTTCGGAGAACGCGGCGAGGGTCGTGGCGGACGGCCCGTGTGTGTACACGGGATACGGGCCATGCGAAGCGTTCAATCCGGTCGTATTGGGGGCAGCGCTCAAGCGGCGTTTCAACCTGGACCGATACCCGCCATGCCGCTATACCTTCATCGACCGGCGGGGCGGCCGGCTGTTTCCTCAGACCTGGAGGGACGCTCTCGACTTCTCCGAAGGTTTGGCTGCGGTGGGGGATGGCTATCGATGGGGGTATATCGACAGGACGGGCGCATTGAAGATCGCCTTGCGCTTCGAAAGCGCCGGATCGTTCCACGAGGGTTTGGCCCGGGTTCAGGTCGGACGGGGGTGGGGCTTTGTGGACAGGAAGGGGGATCTGGTCATCCGGCCGCAGTTTGTATGGGCGGGCGACTTCTCGGATGGAGCGGCCTTGGTGGGCGAGCAATACGAGCGGGTGTGGTTCATCGATAGAGCGGGGAACGTGCTATTCGGGAGGGGATTCAGCCGGGCAAGCGAGTTCAGGTTGGGACTGGCGCATGTCTTCGATGGGCAGAAGTATGAGTACATCGACCGGGAGGGGAGGACGGTGTTCACCTATCATAAGCGGGCGGTTCGGTAGACTGGCGGGGTGAGCACTATTCACTGGACGATGCTGGCGATAGGGTTGGTGGGGGGCGTGCTTGGGGGGATGTTTGGGCTGGGGGGAGGGCTGGTGATTGTGCCGGCGCTGATCTTCCTCTGCGGGATGAAGGAGTTGGATGCGCTGGGGACTTCGCTGGCTGCGTTGATCCCTCCGGTGGGGCTGCTGGGGGCTTCCGAGTATTACCGGAACGGGCACATGAATCTGAAGTACGCCGCGCTGATCGCGCTGGGGCTGTTCGTCGGATTCTACTTTGGCGCGAAGATCACGATGGGGCTGTCGCCGGAGACGGCGCGGCGCGCCTATGCGGTGTTTCTGATCGTGGTGGCGGCGAAGATGCTGATGGGGAAGTAGGTCAGGCGGTCTTGGATTCGCGGGCCTTGAGGAGGCGCGAATTGAGGTGCTTGTCGTCGCTGGATAGGGTGCGGGTGCTGAAGATGGAAGCCTCGCGGGCGAGCTGCTTGACGTCGCTGCCCTCTTCGACCACCATTTCATGTTCGACCCAGTTGGAGAGGGGAATATTGCGGAAGAAGAGCCGCTCCTGGAGGACGAGGGCCTTGCGATTGACGAACATGGACTTGTTCTCGCGCATGTAGTGGCGCTCTTCGACGCGGAAGTCTCCGAGGAACTGGTCGAAGGCGTGGCGCATGGTGGACTCTTCGGCGGACTTCACCTTTTCCACCATGAGCTTCTCCTGGTTCTTGATGGTGGCGTTGGCCTCGGCGAGGCTTTCGCGCTCTTTGGCGACAGCCACTTCGAGGCGGGCCTGCATGATGTAGAAGCTCAGCAAGGCGCTGCCAGCGGCGACGAACAGGGGGAGGAGAATCCACAGCATCGCGGTCATAAGTTCACCTGAACCTGATATCGGCGGTGGGGGAGGAGAGCTTTAGAGCGAGGCTGAAATCAGGTGAACTACTGAGTCGGGTCGATGCGCTGCCCTAGGAGGATGGAGAAGGCGAGGGGCAGGCGGAAGGAGCCGAGGGCGGAGAAGAAGCACTTGAGGCGGAAGGAGATGCCGGCGGAGAGGCCGCTGTGTTTGGCGATATAGGCGGCGGCGCCGGCGACGCGGTCGGCGATGTGGGATTTATCGAGGGAGTCGCGGTCGCGGCCGGGGTGGAGCGTGGCGGAGGCGTCGGGGAGGAAGAGGAGTTTCTTGCCGGCGTTGCGGATCTGCCAGCAGACCTCGAGCAGGCTCCAGTATTCGGAGAAGCGCTTCTCGTCGAGGTAGTTCATGCCGGCGACGAAGCCGCGGCGGAGAAGGAGAACGGCCTCATCGACGGCTTGAGCGGTTGCGTCGACGGGAGGGGCGGCGGGGAGCGGGGTGGCGGAGAAGGCGGTTTCGGCGAGTTGCGCGGGGGTGGGAAGAAGGAACGTAGAAGGGATGAGCGCGCCATCGGGGGTGGAAAGAGAGGGGGCGGCGGCGGTGGCCTCGGGATGGCTTTCGAGGGCGGAGGCGAGGAGGTGGAGGGTGTTGGGGGAGAGTTCGACGTAGGGGTCGAGGAAGCAGATGAGGTCGGCCTGGGCGGTGCGCATGCCGATGTTGCGGGCGCGGGTGCGGCCGAAGTTGCGGGGGAGGCGGAGGACGGTGATCCGGGGGAATTCGGCGTCGATGCGGGGGGAGGCGTCGGAGCTGCCGGCGTCGACGGTGAGGATTTCGAAGTGCTCGCGATCGTTGGCGGCCTCCAGGGCGGTGAGGCAGCGGCGGAGGGCCTCGGCGCAGTTGTAAGAGACGATGACGATGGAGACGCGGGGGCGTTGTGGTTCTTCGGCGGGCGAGACTTCTGGTGGCACCAGAGGAATGATAGCGCAGGCAGCGAAGAAGAGTTAAATGGCCGGGGCGGCGGGAGTGCCCATGGCGCGGCCGGCGGCGTCACGCAGGAAGGTGAGGCCGTGGCTGGCGATGTCGTCGGCGGAGGGGGCCAGGTCGCGCCAGATGCAGGCGGCGGCGGCGATTTCGGGGATGCGGGAGCCGAAGGACTCGATGACGCACCAGCCGTCGTAGCCGGCATGAAGGAGGGCGGGGAAGACCTGATCCCAGGCGACATGGCCGGAGCCAGGGATGCCGCGATCGTTTTCGCAGGTATGGACGTGGGCGATGTGGGCGCCGAGGGTGCGGATGGCTTCGGCGGCGTGCTTCTCCTCGATGTTGGAGTGGAAGGTATCGAACAAGACGCCGATGTAGGGGTCGTGGAGTTGGTCGCAGAGGCGGCGGGCGTCGGCGGCGGTGGTCATGAAATACGTTTCGAAGCGATTGAGGGGTTCGAGGGCGATAGTGACGTCGTGCTCGCGGAGGATGGGGGCCAGGCGCTGGAGGCCTTCGACGGCGTACTGCCATTCGGCGGGGTTGGGGCGGCGTCCGGGGAGCTGGCCGACGGGGGCGAGGAAGGGTCCGACGAAGACGGGGGAGCCGATTTCGGCGGCGGTTTCGACGCCCTGACGGATGAAGTCGAAGGCGCGCTGGCGGATGCCGGCCTCGGCGGAGATGAGGCTGGTGTCGCCGGTGAGGGCGGAGCAGAAGGTGACTTCGAGGCCTTCGTTGTGGGCGGCCTCGCGGATGAGGCGGGCAGGGAAGCCATCGAAGGAGAAGCGGGCGATTTCGACACCATCGAAGCCCCACTGTTTGATACGGGGGAGGAGGCTGAGGTGGTCGAGATCGAAACCGGCGGTCCAGAGAAGAGTATTTATGCCGAACTTCATGGTAAGAACCTCGCTGGGGATATGGTATAGCAGGCGGGGGGTGGAGTATAGGCGGGGCGCGGAGAGGGGTTGGGCGGCTGCCGCGGGAGGGCTGCAAGCTGCTGAATCCAGGGATTATATTTCAGCGGTGCGGCAGGAGCGGTGTGACATACTGGGAAGACAAATCGGATGAAGATTCTTTACCATCATCGGACGAGGGCGGCGGACGCGCAGGGGGTACACATCGAAGAGATGATGGCGGCGTTCCGGGGGCTGGGGCATGAGGTGGAGATGGCGGCGCTGGTGCAGGGGGGAGGTGAAAAGAGCGGTCCGGAGGTGAAGGCGGGGGTGCCGCTGTGGAAGCGGCTGGTGGAGAAACTGCCTTTCCTGTTCGAGGCGATCCATGTCGGGTACAACATCGTCGGGTTCTGGATGGTGGCGAGGCACGTGCGGCGGTTCCGGCCGGATTTCATCTACGAGCGGTATTCGCTGCTGAACTTTTCGGGCGTACTGGCGGCGAAATGGTATGGGGTGCCGCTGGTGCTGGAGGTGAATTCGCCGCTGGCGTTCGAGATGAAAGAAGAGGGGTTGCTGCGGCTGGAGCGGTTCGGATCCTGGTCAGAGAAGGCGATCTGCAATGGGGCGGCGGTGGTGGTGACGGTGACGTCGGTGTTGAAGCGGATGCTGGTGGAGGGAGGGGTGGAAGAGGGCCGGGTGCAGGTGATGGCGAACGGCGTGGATCCGGCGAAGTTCAGGGTGGGAGAGGGCGATGAGGGGTTGAGGCGGAGGCTCGGGCTGGAGGGGCGGAGGGTGATTGGATTTGTAGGGTGGTTCCGGCCCTGGCATGGGCTGGAGATGCTGGTGGAGGCGTTTGAGAAGTCGGGGCTGGCGGAGGAAGGAGTTTCGGTGCTGTTGGTGGGAGACGGGCCGGCGTTGCCGTCGTTGCGAGAGGCGGTGGCGGAGCGGGGGTTGGAGGGGAGAGTGGTGATCACGGGAGCGGTGCGGCACGGGGAGATTCCGGAGTATGTCGCGTTGTTCGACTGTGCGGTGCAGCCGGCGGCGAACCAGTATTGCTGTCCGATGAAGATCATCGAGTACCTGGCGGTGGGCAAGCCGGTGATTGCGCCGGCGCAGGAGAACATCGAGGAGTTGGTGGGAGAGGGCGTGGATGCGGCCCTGTTCGAGGCGGGGAGCATGGAGTCACTGAGTGGGGCGCTGAGGCGGGTGATGGGAGACGAGCAGGAGATGGCGCGGCTACAGGCGGGCGCGCGGACGGCGGTGGAGCGGCGCGGCTATCTGTGGCGCCGCAACGCGGAGCGAGTGGTGGAGATGGTGCGAAGCGCGGTCCGCTAGAAACGGAACGCGGCCTCGGAGGGCGACCAGGTGATGTTGACGGAGGCGAAGCGGGCCGAGCGGCGGGCGGAGGCGTTGGTGGAGTAGTTGGAGTAGCCGGCGCCGAAGCCCATGTAGATATCGCTGACGAGGCGGACGCCGACGTTGCCGCCGGCGGAGGCGCCCTCTGTGCTGGCGCCCTGCTGGAGGATGCCGGAGAGCCTGTAGTAAGCGACGAAGGCGCCGAGGCTGATGCGGCCGAAGGAGGTGGAGAGGCTGGCGCTGGCATTGTCACGCCGGGAGGCCAGGATGAAGCCGTTTCCGGGGTTGACGCCGTGGTCGTAGTTCGCAAGCGCCGACCACCGGTGCCAGGACCGGGTGACGTTGGCGGAGCCGATCCAGCCGAGTTGTTTCCTGTCCTGGACGGACAGGATGGAAGACTGGCCGAGGAGCCCGGAGAGGCCGGGGTCCATGACGACCGAGCCGACATAGGTGCTGCGGAACTGGTAAGCGCCGCCGGAGACGGTGAGGGTGGTTTGAGGCGTGAATTTGACCTGATAGGTGATGCCGGTCTGATTGACGCGATTGCCGCCGAAGAGCTGAGGGTAAGAGAACTGGCCGTACTGATAGAAGAGGCCGATTTGAGATCTCTGGCTGAGGGAGTAGGAGTACTGGCCGCCACCGGAGTATGAGTTCAGGTCGCTGAGGGCATAGCCCTTGCGCCGGACAAAGGAGGCGCTGCCGACGGCGCTGAAGCTGGAGCGCATGCTGGCGCGGTAGCTGATGCCGCCGCTGGTGCCGGAGTAACCGACGCGGGTACCGAAAGTTTCGTTGTCGACGAGGCCGTTGGAGCCGAGATTCCAGTTGCCGACGCCGCCTGGAGCGAGGTCAGAGAGGACTCCGGAGCCGACGGTGCCCCAGCCTCCGAAGGTACCTGCGGGGGCGCCGTAGCCGTACCCGCCGTTGCTGGAGCCCATGAACTCAGAGCCGAAGACGGTGAGGCGATCCGTGGCGCGATGTTGAACGGAGACGGCGCCGGCGTGACTGAGGCCGGCATAGGCAGAGTTGCCGCTGAAGTGCTGGTAGCTGGCGGTATACAACCCGCCGAAGGAGGTTCGGTTCCAGGCCTTGCCGCCACTGATGCCGGCGGCGCCGCCGTAGCCGTAGCCGTGAGTAGCGGGAGTGATGTTTGAGGCGGACGCGGAGGTTTCAGTGTAGGTGCCGTTGGCGGAGATCCAGGGAGCGAAAGAGAGGCGGGGGGAGGAGCCGCCGGAGGAGCCCGCGGAGTCCGGAGTGCCCATGCCGAGGCCGTTGCCCATGCCGCCGAAGCCGCCGTAGCCGCCGTACTGTGCCGAGGCCGGGACGGAGGCGAGGGCAAGCAGTGCGGCGCAGGCCGCAAACGTCCTCAGCCCAAGGGATTTCAGAAGGGTCATCGGCTTTGGTCTCCAATCGAAGCGGTGAGCGAACCAGTAGTTTGAGTCAGGCCCCGGCATGAAGCCGGATATGATCAACGGCTCATCAAATCATACGCTTTCCGGGCCCAGTGGGTCCAGAGAAGCCACGCGCTACATTTCGGCAGAAACGAGCTTGGGCATTAGTATGAATGGGGTGGGAAGCCTTAGAGAAGAAGGTGGAAGAAAGGTGGTTTGACCCCTGGAACTCCGCCATGATAGGCTTGCCCTTTGAGACGGGTGCGGCTTGCGCCGCCTCCAGAGTCCGGGGGAGCGTCCCGGACGCGTTCGACCCGGCTGCGTTGCATGGAACAGAATTTAGCATTCCTGAAGGACATCCTTGTCCGAGCAATACCCACCTTTGTTCTCGTCATACTTCTTCACTGGTACCTGAAGAAAGTACTGTTCCAGCCGCTGGAACGGGTGATGGAGGAGCGGCGCCAGAGGACGCAAGGATCGGTAGAAGCCAGCGAAGCGAGCGTGGCCGCCGCGGCGCAGAAGATGGAGAGCTACGAGCAGGCGCTGGCGTCGGCGCGGGCTGAGATCTACGCGAAGCAGGAAGAGGGCCGGAAGAGTCTGGCGGAGCAGCAGGCGCAGGCGGTGGAAGCGGCGCGGGCGAAGGCGGCCGAGCGAGTAGCCGAGGCGAAGGCAGGGATTGCGGCGGAGGCGAAGAGAGCCTCGGACGAATTGGCGGCGGAAGCAGACCGGCTGGCGGAGCAGATCGCCGGAGCGGTGCTGGCGGGAGGGGTACAGGAATGCGCCGGATAGGGATACTGATGGTGCTGGCGGCGGCCGGGCTGTGGGCGCAAGAAGGGCACGAGCCGAAAGAAGCCGGTCACGAAGCGGGAGGCCATGAAGCGGCGGGCCACGAAGGCGGGGATCCGTTTCTGGCGGCGAAGTGGGTGAACTTTGCGATTCTGGCGGCGGGCCTGGGGTATGCGGCGATCAAGATCGGCGGACCGGCGCTGAAGGGTCAGCAGCAAGGGATTCTGGATCAACTGGGCGCGGCGGCGAAGCGGGCGGAAGCAGCGGCGGCGGAAGCGGCGGAGATCGACCGCAAGGTATCGAACCTGGGCGCGGAAGTGGAACTGGTGAGGCAGAAGGCGGCCGGGGAGATGGAAGCCGAGGCGAAGCGGATCGAGGCCGAGACGGCGCAGATGCTGGAGAAAGTGCGGGCGTCGGCGGAGCAGGAGATAGTTTCGGCCGAGAAGCACGCGCGTCAGCAGATCAAGGCGGCGGCGTCGGCGCTGGCGCTGGAGCTGGCTTTGAAGAAATTGAAGTCGCAGGTGACGCCGGAGCGGCAGCGGGCGCTGGTGGCGCAGTTCACGACGCGGCTGGGTGAGAAGCACTAGGAGACGACGATGTCGAATCTCGCCGTAGCCAACCAATACGCGAAGGCCCTGCTGGAGGCGGTTTCGCAGCCGGCATCGGGCATCGGGGCGGAAGCCGCCCTGACCCAGATTGGGCAATTCGAGGAGATCTACAAGAGTTCGCATGAACTGCGTGGAATCCTGCTGAACCCGGCGGTGCCGCACGAGCAGAAGCAGAAGCTGCTGGCAAGGCTGGGGGATCTGGCGGGATTGCACGGGTATGTGAAGAACTTTCTGTTCGTGGTGACGCGGCACCGGCGGCTGGGGCTGCTGGGCGAGATCCGGGAGCGGTATCAAGCGTTGCTGGACGAAGCAGCGGGATTGCTGCGGGCTGGGATTGCAGCGGCGCAGCCGTTGAGTGAAGAAGAGAAGTCGGCGCTGGAAGCTAGCCTGAACCGGGTGACGGGCAAGCAGGTCCGGTGCGGGTATACGGTGGACGAAGCCCTGGTGGGCGGCGTGACCGTGAAGGTAGGTTCGACCGTTTATGACGGATCGGTGCGCGGGCAATTGGAAGGGATCCGCCGCCGGTTGACGAGTGAGAGCTAGCCCGAAGCGCCGGGTGAAAGGTTAAAGAGAACGTATGGCTCAGATCCGTGCCGATGAAATCGCGCGTGTGCTACGCGAGGAGATCGAGAATTACGACCGTGCAGTCCAGGTGTCCGAGACGGGATACGTGGTGACGGTGGGCGACGGCATTGCGCGCGTCCATGGCCTGGACAAGGTGATGGCAGGCGAACTGATTGAGTTCCCGCACGGCGTGTCGGGCATCGCGATGAACCTGGACGAGAACGAGGTTGGCGCGGTGCTGCTGGGCGAAGTGCATGCGATCAAGGAAGGCGACGAAGTGCGCCGGACCGGGCGCATCATGTCGGTGCCGGTGGGCGAGGCGCTGGTGGGGCGCGTGGTGAACGCGCTGGGCCAGCCGATCGACGACAAGGGCGCGATCGATGCGAAAGAGTACGGTCCGATTGAGCGCATGGCGCCGGGCGTGATCGACCGCAAGCCGGTGCGCGAGCCGTTGCAGACGGGCATCAAGGCGATTGACGCGCTGATTCCGATCGGGCGCGGGCAGCGCGAGCTGGTGATCGGCGACCGCCAGACGGGCAAGACGGCGATTGCGCTGGACGCGATCATCAACCAGAAGGGGAAGGGCGTCATCTGTATCTACGTCGCGATCGGGCAGAAGCGCTCGACGGTGGCGCAGGTGGTGAAGACGCTGACCGACCACGGCGCCATGGACTACACGATTGTGGTGGCGGCGACGGCGTCGGAATCGGCGGCGCTGCAGTATATCGCTCCGTACGCGGGCTGCGCGATGGGCGAGTACTTCCGCGACCGCGGCGGCCACGCGCTGTGCATTTACGACGATCTTTCGAAGCAGGCGGCGGCGTACCGCGAGATTTCGCTGCTGCTGCGGCGGCCGCCGGGACGCGAGGCGTTCCCGGGCGACGTGTTCTATCTGCACTCGCGGCTGCTGGAGCGGGCGGCGAAGATGAGCGACAAGCTGGGCGGCGGATCTTTGACGGCGCTGCCGTTCATCGAGACGCAGGCCGGCGACGTTTCGGCCTACATTCCGACGAACGTGATTTCGATTACGGACGGCCAGATCTTCCTGCAGGGCGATATGTTCAATTCGAACATCCGCCCGGCCGTGGACGTAGGCATTTCGGTGAGCCGCGTGGGCGGCAACGCGCAGATCAAGGCGATGAAGCAGGTGGCCGGCTCGCTGCGACTAGATTTGGCGCAGTATCGCGCGCTGGCGGCGTTCGCGCAGTTCGGCTCCGACCTGGACAAGGCGTCGCAGGCGCAGTTGAACCGCGGGCGGCGCTTGACGGAAATTTTGAAGCAGGGCCAATACCAGCCGCTGCCGGTGGAGAAGCAGGTGCTGATCCTGTACGCGGGCGGCAACGGGTATCTGGACGATCTGCCGGTGGAGGTCTGCCGGACGTTTGAAGCCGAGTTGTACCGGGCGGTGGAGAACGGCCACGCGGAGATCCTGAAGGAGATCGCCGAGAAGAAGGCCCTGAGCGACGAACTCAAGGGCAAGATGGACGCGGTGTTGAAGGAATTCAAGCAGCGCTTCGTGACCGAGCACAAGCTGCAGAAGTAGGCGCGCCATGCCGAGTTTGATCGATCTCCGACGGCGAATCCGTTCGGTCAAGAACACGCAACAGATCACGAAGGCCATGAAGATGGTGGCTTCGGCGAGGCTGCGGCGCGCGCAGGAGCGGGTTATCAACGCGCGCCCGTATTCGCGGATGTCGGCTGAAGTGCTGCAGAACGTAGTGGCGGCGGTATCGGGCGCGGGCGACCTGGCCGAGGCTCTGCCGCTGCTGGCCGCGCGGGAAGAGAAGAAGATCCAACTGGTGCTGGTGACGGCGGACCGCGGGTTGGCCGGCGCCTTCAACACGAACCTGATCAAGGCGACGCAGCAGTTTCTGGCGGATCATGCGGACCAGGACGTTTCGATGGAGCTGTATGGCCGGAAGGGCCGGGACTTCTGGGTGCGGCGACCAGTGCAGATCAGCGGCGAAGTGACAGGGATCAGCGACAGCGCGGGCCTGGCGCACGCCGAGGCGCTGGCGAAGAAGGTGATCGGGAAGTTTGAAGAAGGGCAGGCCGATTCGGTGTACCTGCTCTACAACGAGTTCAAGAGCATCCTTTCGCAGAGAGTGGTGCTGAAGAAGATCCTGCCGATTCCGGCGCCGGAAGGAGTGGCGGGCCGGGATTACATCTTCGAGCAGCCGCCGCAGGAGATGCTGGCGCGGCTGCTGCCGGCATCGATCACGCTGCAGATTCTGGAGGCGTTTCTGGAGTCTTCGGCGGCGGAGCAGGCGGCGCGAATGACGGCGATGGATTCGGCAACGACCAACGCCACCGACGTGATCAACAAGCTCACGTTGCATTTGAACCGGGTGCGGCAGGCGAGCATTACGCGAGAGATTATTGAGGTTGTCAGCGGCGCGAGCGCGCTGGAATAGGAAGCGATCATGTCCACAGCCACGACAGAGCAAGCGATTGGGAAAGTAATTCAGGTGGCCGGCCCGGCCGTCGACATTCAGTTTCCGGAAGGCCAGATTCCGGTGATTTACACCGCGGTAGTGATCACGAGCGAAGGCTACGACGTGCCGGAGCCGATCAACATCACGGTGGAAGTGATGCAGCACCTGGGCGAAGGCCGGGTGCGGACGGTGGCGCTGCAGCCGACCGACGGGTTGGTGCGCGGGATGAAGTGCATCTCGACGGGCTCGCCGATCACGATGCCTGTGGGCAAGCAGACGCTGGGGCGCGTGTTAAACGTGCTGGGCGAGCCGGTGGACCAGCAGGGACCGGTGACGACGGAGAAGCGGTACCCGATTCACCGCGAGGCGCCGGCGTTCGACGAGCAGTCGACGACGGCACAGATGTTCGAGACGGGCATCAAGGTGATCGACCTGCTGGAGCCGTACCTGAGGGGCGGCAAGATCGGACTGTTCGGCGGCGCGGGCGTCGGCAAGACGGTTGTGATCATGGAGTTGATCAACAACATCGCGATGAAGCACGGCGGCGTGTCGGTGTTTGCCGGCGTCGGCGAGCGCACGCGCGAGGGCAACGACCTTTGGCTGGAGATGCAGGAGTCGGGCGTGCTGGATCCGACGGACTGGACGAAGTCGAAGGTAGCTTTGATTTACGGCCAGATGACGGAACCGCCCGGGGCGCGTCTGAGAGTGGCGCTGTCGGGGCTGACCGTGGCGGAGTACTTCCGCGACGACGAGAGCCAGGACGTGCTGCTGTTCATCGACAATATTTTCCGGTTCACGCAGGCGGGTTCGGAAGTATCGGCGCTGCTGGGGCGCATGCCTTCGGCGGTGGGCTACCAGCCGAACCTGGCGACGGAGATGGGCGAACTGCAGGAGCGCATCACGTCGACGAAGAAGGGTTCGATCACGTCGGTGCAGGCGATTTACGTGCCCGCGGACGACTACACGGATCCGGCTCCGGCGACGACGTTCGCGCACCTGGACGCGACGACGCAGCTTTCGCGCGACATCGCGGCGATCGGCATCTATCCGGCGGTGGATCCGCTGGCTTCCACCTCGCGCATTCTCGATCCGCTGGTGGTGGGTGAAGAGCACTACAACACGGCGCAGCGGGTGAAGCAGATCCTGCAGCGGTACAAGGACCTGCAGGACATCATCGCGATTCTGGGCATGGACGAGTTGAGCGAAGAGGACAAGCAGACGGTGGCGCGGGCGCGCAAGATCCAGCGCTTCCTGTCGCAGCCGTTCCACGTGGCCGAGCAGTTCACGGGCTTCAAGGGCAAGTACGTGAAGTTGGCGGAAGCGATCAAGGGTTTCAAAGAGATCTGCGACGGCAAGCACGACGACGTGCCGGAGCAGGCCTTCTACATGCAGGGCACGATCGAAGACGTGCTGGAGCGGGCCGAGCAGATCAAGAAGGTGAGCTAGGGCCATGGCAGCCACTCTGCGACTGGAGGTGGCCACGCCGGAGCGCCTGCTGCTGAAGGAGCAGGTGACCGAGGCGCAGGTGCCGGGATTGGACGGAGCGCTGGGAATCCTGCCGGAGCACGCGGCGCTTCTGTCGGAACTGGGCTGCGGCCCGTTGTCGTACAAGCTGGAGAACGGGCAGACGAAGTACATGTCGGTGTGCGGCGGCTGCGTGGAAGTGGGTCCCGAGCTAGTGCGAGTGCTGGCGATGCGGGCCGAGGCATCGACCGACATCGACGTGAAGCGGGCGGAGGCGGCGCTGCTGCGGGCCAATGAGAGACTGCTGCATCCGACTCCAGGGTTGGACGTGGCGCGTGCGCTGAACGCGGCGAAACGGGCGCAGGCGCGGCTGGACGCGGCGGCGCAGCACTAACCATCCAGCGCGGAATTGGCGACAATTGCTTCAGAGGAGAGATCTGAAGTGAAAGTGATTGCCGATATCTGCATTGTCCCCATCGGCGTGGGGACGTCAGTCGCCAAAGAAGTGACGGAGTGCGAACGCATCCTGCGGCAGAGCGGGCTGAAGACGCACTTGCACGCTTACGGAACCAATATCGAAGGGGAATGGGACGAGGTCTTCGCGGCGCTGAAGAAGTGCCACGAGCGGCTGCATGAGATGGGTGTACCGCGGATCTCGACGAATCTGCGCGCGGGGACGCGTGTGGATAAAGAGCAGACGATGGAGGACAAGGTGAAGCGGGTGGAGGGGCTGCTGTAGGGGTGGGATTGGGAGGAGGGCGGTCCAGACGGCGACGGCGCGGAGTTGCCGGTACGGGTAGGGCGATGCAGGGCGGCTAGCGGGAGCGGGCAGCCGATGAGTTGGACGGGGTCGGTGGAGCGAGTTTCCAGGAGCGGCCTCCCGGGTAGGACGGCCGGGGTGTCTTTTCGTTTCGCTCTGGCCCCGTGGCCCCGACACTTTGTGTCGGGGGAATCCGGGCTTTGCAGTGTGGCGCCGGGGCTTTGTGTTGGGGGGAGCCTCGCCTTCCGGGCTTGGTACTGTGGCCCCGACACTTTGTGTCGGGGGAATCCGGGCTTTGCAGTGTGGCGCCGAGGCTGGTGGCGAAGAACCAGGCGCACGTCATGAGGCTGACGCAGCGAGCGGGGGCGACGCAATTGAGGGCGAGGATGGCCCGTCTGCCGTAGTCGCTGAAGCTCTCCCACATCTCGACGAGGAAGAGCGTAGCGAGGCCGGGCGGATGGGGATGGGGCTAGAGGCCCATGATCTGGTAGCCGGAGTCGACGTAGACGACATTGCCGGTGACGCCGCGGCCGAGATTGGAGGCGAGGAAGACGGCGGTGTCGGCGACCTCTTCGGGGTCAGTCGGGCGGCGGAGGGGGGCAGAGGTGGTGACGACGTCGAGGATCTTGCTGAAGTCCTTGATGGCGCGGGCGGCGGCGGTTTTGATGGGGCCGGCGGAGATGGCGTTGACGCGGATGTTGCGGGGGCCGAGTTCAGAGGCGAGGTAGCGGACGCTGGCCTCGAGAGCGGCCTTGGCGACGCCCATGACGTTGTAGTTGGTCATGACGCGCTGGCTGCCGAGGTAAGAGAGGGTCATGATGCTGCCGCCATCGGTCATCACCGGGGCGACGGCGCGGGCGACGGCGACGAGAGAGTAGCAGGAGACTTCCTGGGCGAGGAGGAAGCCGTCGCGGGAGGTTTCGGAGAAGGGGCGCGCGAGGTCTTCCTTATTGGCGAAGGCGATGGAGTGGACGACGGCGTGGAGCTGTTCGCCTTCGGCGCGGAGCATTTCGGAGAGGTGCTGGATGTCGGCTTCCTGGGTGACGTCACAGGAGAGGACGCGGGAGGCGCCGAGTTCCTTGGCGAGTTCCTCGACGGTGTCCTTCTGGCGTTCTCCCTGATAGGTGAGGATGAGGTGGGCGCCCTCGCGGCGGAAAGAACGGGCGATGGAGTAAGCGATGGACCAGCGATTGGCCAGACCGAGCACAAGGGTGGTCTTGTCTTTGAGCAATTGCGACATCAATTTTCTATTGTAGCGTGGGGATGGGGGGCGGCCCGGAAGAGGGGGCGTAGGGGGATGGCAGAAAACAGGGTGAAACAAATCCAGCAAGAGATGTAGGCTGGGAGAAGGAAGGAAACTGGAGACGAAAATGAAGCTGATTCCGGTGCTGGCGATTTTGGGATTGCTGACGATGCCCGCGAAGGCGATCATCCAGTGCACGTTGTCGGCGGTGCCGTTACAGGTCAGCACGGAGGGATTGGCGGAGCCGGTGGGCGATGTGATGCTGAGGTGCTCGGGCGGGCAGCCGGGCGGGGTAGTGAAGGGGACGCTGCAATTTTCGGTGGGGCACAGGCTGGCGAACGTGATCAGCACGACGTTTCCGTTCTACGGCGGGCTGGCGCTGATGCAGGAGTATGCGCCGGGGATGTTCGTGTCGCTGCCTGTCACGATCCGGCTGCAGGAGAGCCAGGTGATCTTCGAGAACCTGAGCGTGACGATGGACGCGTATGGGATGTTCGGGTTGAGGGTGAGCGGGGTGAGGGCGGAAGGAGGGGGGACGACGCTGGGCTCGCTGCAGTTTTACGGCAACGAGCAGATGTTTGTGGCGACGCCGACGGTGACGGTGGCGTTTTCGCAGCCGGGCCTGACGGCGACGCTGATTCCGGCGGTGCTTGCGATGTCGGGGCCGATTCCGCCGACTTATCTGGATTTCAGCAACCTGGTGGCGAGCCACGCGCCGACGGTGACGGTGCGAGTGACGGAGGGATTTGGGGCGAGTTTCGTGCCGTGGAGCATGGATCAGTATGTGACGAACGGGACGCGGGTGCTGGTGAAGCTGACGGGGGTGCCGCAGGGATCGAGGGTGATTGCGCCGGATGCGATCGCGGGATCGTCGGCGCTGCAACCGACGACGTCGGGGGACCTGGGTGGAGGGACGGCGCCGGGGTTGTACGATCCGACGGGTGCGAGGTCTTTGTTGCTGGTGCGGGTGAAGGGATCGGATGCGAATGGAGCTGGAGGGGTGGCATCGTGGGTGGCGTCGCCGGGGCCGATGGTGCCATTGACGGCGAGCGATCTGCTGGTGCAGGACGGGACGGCGTGGGGGGTGTACGAGGTGCAGGACCAGAACAAGAATCTGGTGGAGAACGCGCAGATCCCGATCTGGATTTTCACGCCGCTGGACCGGCCGAACATCGAGACGGTGGTGCGGCCGGCGGTGAGCCTGGCGCCGGTATCGGATCAGGCGGGCTCGGTATCCGGTGCGCCGCTGCCGAGGTTCCGGCGGGGTTCGCCGGTGGGTCAGGATTGCGTGCTGGTGAACGACTGCACGGCCTCGTATTGGCCGAAGATGACGGTGACCCCGGTGCAGGAGCCGTCGTACTCGGGACCTTCGGGCGGGCCGAACCAGGCAGGGTACGTGACGGTGCGGAACGAGGGCGGCGGACTGCTGGAGTGGAAGGTGACGGTGCGGTACCGGAGCACGACGGGGTGGCTGACGGTGGACCGGGAGTCGGGGTTCAATACGCTTTCGATGCGGTATGACGTGAATCCCAAGTATATGAACGAGGGGACGTATGAAGCGGACCTGGTGTACGAGCAGGTGAACGCGCCGTTGGGGACGAACGCGTCGCAGGTGATTCCGGTGCGGCTGGTGGTGACTGCGCCGCTGCCGCCGCCGCTGCCCTCGCCGACGATTGCGGAAGTGGTGAGTCCGGCGACGGGTTGGATCACGCCGGCGGCGCCTGGGGCGCAGGTGGTGGTGAAGGGGACGAGCTTCCTGGCGGAGAGCACGGTGACGATTGGGGGGAAGACGGCTCAGGTGTTGGGGATCAAAGCGGACAGCCTGACGGCGATTGTGCCGATGGACGTGCCGCTGGGCCGGGCGCTGGTGCAGGTGTTCAACCTGGACCGGTTCAGCCAACCGTGGTCTCTGGAAACGTGGGCGGTCTCGCCGGGGCTGATTTATATGGTGAATGAGGGCGGGGAGAGGAATGGGGAGGCGGCGCCGGCGGCGGTGGGGTCGACGGTGGAGCTGCGTGTGACCGGGCTGGGTCTGGCGGTGCCGCCGGTGTGGGTGAAGATCCACGACGTGTGGACGCAGGAGACGCCGCAGGCTTCGGGAGAGGTTGGGGTGGATGTGATCCGGATCACGGTGCCGGAGTATTTCCCGACGATGTCAACGGCGGTGATGGTGTGCGGGCAGGTGCCGGGGCAGGAGGGGATATGCAGTCACCCGAAGGATATTTGGGTGAAGGCGGCGCAGTAGGGCGATTGGGGGCAGGTCATCCGCCTGCGCTGAAGCCGCGGCGGAGGAGGGCGACCTGCCCCGTTTGGGGTTAGTGGCCTTCGGCTTCGAGGAAGCGTTCGGCTTCGATGGCGGCTTTGCAGCCGGCGCCGGAGGCGGTGATGGCCTGGCGGTAGGTGCGGTCTTCGACGTCGCCGGCGTGGAAGACGCCGGGGATGTTGGTGCGGGCGCCGCCGTGGGAGATGATGTAGCCGTCGGGGTCGAGGTCGAGCTGGCCGACGAAGGGCTTGGTGTTGGGGATATGGCCGATGGCGAGGAAGAAGCCGTCGACCTCCTGGGTCCAGGTTTCTCCGGTCTTTACGTTGCGGAGGCGGGCGGCGGAGACGAAGCCCTTTTCGACGTCGAGGATGTCATCGACGACGGTATTAGTGAGGAACTTGATTTTGGGGTTGGCCTTGCAGCGATCGATCATGATCTTGGAGGCGCGAAACTCGTCGCGGCGGTGGACGAGGGTGACCTCTTCGCCGAAGCGGGTGAGGAAGTTGGCTTCTTCCATGGCGGAGTCGCCGCCGCCGATGACCATGATTTTCTTGCCGCGGTAGAAGAACCCGTCACAGGTGGCGCAGGAGCTGACGCCGTGGCCGATGAGCTTCTGTTCGTTGGGCAGGCCAAGCCAGCGGGCGGAGGCGCCGGAGGCGATGATGAGAGTACTGCACTCGTGCCATTCGTCGTCGATTTTGAGGCGGAAGGGGCGTTTGCCGAGGTCCGCCACTTCGACCTTGCCGAAGATGTATTCGGCGCCGAATTTAATGGCCTGCTGCTTCATGTTTTCGACCAACTGGGGGCCCATGATGCCGTCGGGGAAGCCGGGGAAGTTCTCGACTTCGGTGGTCATGGAGAGCTGGCCGCCGGGCTCGTGTCCGACGATGACGAGGGGCTTCAGATTGGCGCGGGCGGCGTAGATGGCGGCGGTGTTGCCGGCGCAGCCGGAGCCGATGATGATGACGTTTCGCATGAGTTCAATACCTACCTTTTGGATGCAATCAGGCGGTGAAGTTATTCAACTTGACTAAACGCGGTCGGGGACGACGTAAGGAGCGCGGTACTTGCGGGTCTGTTGCGCGTTGGCCTCGTCGTCGTTGAGGAAGCGGCCGTTGGCGTCGAGTTTGAGCGGGCGGGCGACGCGGTAGGCGATGTTGGCGAGGTGGCAGAAGGAAGCGGAGCGGGCGCCGATCTCGATTTCGGCGTTGAGTTTTGAGGAGTCGCGGGATTTGACGGCGTCGAGGAAGTTGCGGACATGGGCGACGACGGCGTCACCGGCGGATTTCTCTTCGTGGGTTTTTTCGTAGCGTTCCCGGCTGCCGGCGCCTGCGCCGCGAGCGCCGACGAAGTAGCCGGCGGCGCTTTTGAACACCTGGAAGCCGGCGCCGTCGAGGACCATGAAGCCGAGGTCGCCGAAGAAGATGTTGCCGACGAAGTTGGGGCCGCGAATGGGGGCGAGGGCCTCGGGAGGAGTGGGGAGGTTGCGGACATCGAAGGTGAGTTCACCGTCGGCCCAGGTGAAGGCGGCGTTCTGCATGTTGGGGGTTTCCTGGTCGTCCTGCCAGATGAACTTGCCGCCGGAGCTGACGGCCTGTTTGGGCCAGTCGGTGCGGTTGAGGCCCCAGAGGGCGATGTCCATTTCGTGGACGCCCTGGTTGCCGAGGTCGCCGTTGCCGGTGTCCCAGAACCAATGCCAGTTGTAGTCGAATTTGTTGAGGCTGTACGGCTTCATCTGAGCGGGGCCGAGGAACTTGTCCCAATCGACGCCGGGGGGGACGGGCTGGTCCGGAGTACGGCCGATGGAGAAGCGGCGGCGGAAGCAAAGGGCGCGGGCGCCGAAGACCTTGCCGATGGCGCCATCGCGGAGGAGCTGGATGGCCTTCATCTTGTGCGGGGTGGAGCGGCTTTGCGAGCCGACCTGGACCATGCGCTTGTACTTGCGGGCGGCCTCGACCATTTTGCGGCTCTCGAACACGTTGTGGGAGGCGGGCTTTTCAACGTAGACGTCCTTGCCGGCCTGGCAGGCCCAGATGGTGGCGAGGGCGTGCCAATGGTTGGGGAGGGGGAGGGAGACGGCGTCGATGTCCTTGGACGCGAAGAGTTCGCGCATGTCGGCGAACTCGGTGGGCTTGTAGCCGCGGGCTTTGTCGATGGAGGCGATGGCGCGTTCGCGGGCGGCCTGGTTGACATCGCAGACAGAGGCGATGCGGCAGGTTTCGATCTGACCGTAGTAATCCATGTGGTCGCGGCCACGGCCGCCGAGGCCGACGATGCCGACCTGAACGCGGTCGTTGGCGCCGAGGATGGGGAAGCGCGTGGTGGCAATGGCGGCTGAGGCGGTGCGGAGAAAAGCGCGGCGAGGAGTGGTCATGGGGGGAATCTCCAATCCGGATTATATCGGGCGGCGAGACTAAGGGGGCGGTAGAATACGCTCATCGGGTGGAGTGAGTTCTGGAACATCAAACCTGTTGATCGCGTAAGTACATGAGGGAGGGATTGAGTCCCATGACTGATCGACGGTGGCGGCTGGCCGCGGCGGGCTGCTTGTTGCTGGTGGCAGGGTGTGGCGTACATGTGGGGGACGGGCGGAACGGGCGAGTGCGGGTGGGCGCGACGGAGCGGCAGACACGGATTGTGGAGAAGTCGAAGGCGGCGGGGGCGGAGATGATCCGGGCGGAGATTTCGATGGCGGCCGGAGAGTTGAAGGTCTCCGGCGGGGCGAAGGAGATGATGGAGGGCGAGTTCGCCTACAACGTGCCGGAGTATCAGCCGGAGGTGCGGTTCGACGAGAGCGGATTCCGGCGAAAGCTGACAGTGACGCAGCGGGACGGCGGGACGCAGCTCATTGGAGAGATGGTGAACCGGTGGGAAGTGAAGCTGGCGGGCGATCTGCCGCTGGACCTGGCGATCCGGTGCGGAGCCGGCGAGAGCAACCTGGACCTGCGGGAGTTGACGCTGCGGAGCGTGGAGATGAACATTGGGGTGGGCGAGGTGAAGGCGGATCTGCGGAACAATCCGAAGCACGATTACGACGTGGAGATCCGGGGCGGCGTGGGGCAGGCGACGGTGATTGTGCCGACGGAAGTGGGCGTGGTGGCGGAAGCGGCGGGTGGGATCGGCGAGATCAATGTGCGGGGCATGAAGAGGGACGGCAACCGGTGGGTGAATGAGGCGTATGGGAAGTCGAAGGTGACGATCCGTTTGAATGTGAAGGGCGGGGTGGGCGAGATCGACATCCGGGCGGAATAGGGCTTCGAGATTGTCAGGGCACGCGAACCGGGCTGTGTTATTGGCGCTGGGGGCGCTGGTTGGCGCGGCGGGGTTTGGCGTGTATGGGATCTGGACGTGGGGGCTGCCGTGGGTGGCGGACGCGGCGGCGCGGGTGGTGCCGGTGGAGTGGGAGCAGAAGCTGGGGGAGGCGATGATGACGTCGGTGGCGCCGGGGGCGCAGCCGTGCTGGGGAGACGTGGTGCGGCAGTTGGAGGGAGGGCTGCCAGAAGGGAACCCGTACCGGTTTGATGTGCGGTGTGCGGCGGAGAAAGAAGTGAATGCGTTTGCCGCGCCGGGTGGCTCGATTGTGGTGTTTGAGGGGATCCGGAGCAGGATGGGGCGGCGCGAATTGGCGGCGGCGGTGTTGGCGCACGAGATGCAGCACGTGCTGAAGCGGCATTCGATGCGGGCGGTGTTCCGGGGCTTTGCGTTGCAGGCTCTGTTTGCGGTGTTGCTGGGGGATGTTTCGAGCTTGGGGGCGCAGGTGGTGGGTGGGGTGACGGCGCTGCACTACCAGCGCGGGGATGAGGAGGAGGCCGACCGGGAGGCGGTTTTGTTGATGACGCGAGCGGGGTTCGATCCGCGTGCTGTTTCGGAGATGCTGGTGGTGCTGAGAGATGCGACGCGGGAGAGTGGGGCGCCGCCGGAGTGGCTGTCGTCGCATCCGGATCTGGAGCGGCGGATCGTAGAGACGAGGCGGCTGGCGGGGCGCTAAAGGGTTCGGACGTCGAGGGGGAGGCCTTTGCGCTCGTCGCGGATGAGGGCGGCGGAGTGGGAGGGGCAGAGGGCCTCGCAGACTCCACAGCCGAGGCACTTTCCCCAGTTGAGTTCGATTTCGGCGACGCCGAGCTGCAAGGCGTCGAAGGGGCAGGCTTCGATGCAGGCGCCGCAGAGAGTGCAGGTTTCGGAGTCGAACTCGGCGATGTAGCCGGAACTGGTGAGGAATGGCGCGCCGTTGCGATGGCCCTGCATGCCACCGCAACAGCAGGAGCAGCAATTGCAGATGGCGTAGAAGCGGCCGAGGACCGCGTCCTTGAACCAGGCGGTGTGGACGTGGCCGCGGGCGTGCTCGGCTTCGAGGAGCTGGATGGCTTCCGGCTGGGTGAGGCGGCGGCTGGTGGTGGGATGGTGCTGCAGGACGAGGTCGACCATGGGCTGGCCGACGACCATGCAGACCATGGTGGGCTGACAGGGCGAGGGGCGGGCGTGGCGGCAGACGCATTCGTAGGCGGCGATGTCTGGCGGGCCGTTGAGGACGATTTCGCGGGCTGTGGGGTAGGGGACGACCTGTTCGAGGTCCTTGCGGATGACGCGCTCGTTGACGACGATGGAGCGGGCGTGGTCCGGGGTGAGGACTTTGGCGTGGTAGTGATCGGCGAGCCAGCGGGAGGTGGAGTTGTCTTTGCCGGATTGAGAGGGGCGGGGCTTGAGGAGAAAGTTGATATAGGGCTGGGTGTAGCGGGCGTAGATGTAGCCGTGAATGGCGTCGAGGAAGGAGTGGGACTGCTCGAAAAGAGAACGCGTGGCGGGGCTCATGAGGTGGAGGCGTTCGAGGATGGAGTAGACGCCCGGCATGCGCTCTGGGGGACATGATACCGCAGGGTGGGTTGTCATTCGCGCGCCGGGTCTGATAGTGAAGAAGCTGGAGCGCGCGATGAGACGAAGAACATTTGTGACGGTGGCCGCGCTGAGCGCGGGGAGTGTGGCGGAGCTTGCGGGGCAGAAGCTGGAAGTGTGGACGACGGTAGGGGGATTGCAGGAAGAAGACGGGACGGCGCCATTGGCGGGGGCGCGGTGGTTTTCGGCGGAGAAGACGGGCGATGGGATGGCATTCACATTCGCTCCGGGGGCGCTGGCGAGGGTGCGGTGTTTGACGACGGACATGCTGCTGGAAGGCAAGGATCTGACGGCGTGGCAGATCACGCTGCGGGAAGGCGAGAAGGGGCGCGCGTTCCGTTTCACGTTTGGCGGGCTGAATCAGGTGTCGTTCCGGGTGAGGCTGGATCTGAGCCTGGTGGACCAGCGGATGTGGCAGGCGGGGCGGGAGGGCGCGTTTCTGAAGCCGATGGTGGGTGGGGACCGAGTGGACCTGAGCAAGGTGGATCGGATGACTTTCACGGTGCATCGGAAGGGGCCAAAGGCGTCGAGGTGGTGCATGACGCCGCTGACTGCGGTGGGTGCGATGCCGCCGCTGCTGACGGAACTGGTGCTGCCGAAGGGGCCGCTGCTGGACGAGTTTGGGCAGAGCGCGATTCACGATTGGCCGGGGAAGACTCGGTCGGTGGCAGAGCTGAAGGCGAGGGTGACGGGGCAGTTGGAGAATGCGCCGAAGCTGGCGTGGCCGGAGGGGTTTTCGAAGTGGGGTGGGTGGAAAGCGATGAAGCTGGGAGAGGGGACGGGGTTCTTTGGAAAGAGAGAAGAGGGTGGGCGATGGTGGCTGGTGGATCCGGACGGGTATGCGTTCTGGTCGACCGGACTGGATTGCGTGCGGGTGGATTGTGAGGCGAGGGTGGACGGGCTGGAGAGCGCGCTGAAGTGGCTGCCGGAGCTGCCGGAGTATGCCGACGCGATGACTCGCGGGGAGGGGCGGCGCACCAGCGCGAAGTATGTGAACTACCTGGCGGCGAACATGATCCGGGTGTTCGGCAGAGAGGGGTGGAAGGAGAAGTGGGCGCAGGTGGCGCTGGGGGAGATGAAGCGCCTTCGGTTCAACACGGTGGGCAACTGGAGCGACTACCAGTACGCGGCGAAGGCGCAGTTTCCGTACGTGCGTCCGATGAGTTTCAACGGGCGGCGGTGCGGGACGGTGTACCGGGATTTCCCGGATGTGTTCCATGCGGGCTTTGAGGCGGACACGGCGGAGTATGCGGCGCCATTGAAGGAGACGGCGGAAGACAAGGCGTTTGTGGGGTATTTCCTGATGAACGAGCCGACGTGGGCGTTCAGCTCGGAACTACCGGCGGCGGGAATGCTGTACGGCACGGATGTTTGCGCGTCGAGAGTGGAACTGGCGAAGTGGCTGCGGGCGCGGCGGGAGGGGGATGCGGCGCTGTCGAAGGCGTGGGGCTTGGAGACGACGTTCGAGCGGGTGGCGCGAGGGAAGTGGCAGGGGGTGTTGACGAAGGAGGCGCAGGAGGATCTGCGGGAGTTTAGCGTGGTGATGGCGGAGCGGTACTTTCAGGGGATTTCGAAGGCCTGCAAGCAGGTGGATCCGAATCACCTGAACCTGGGGATGAGGTGGGCGGGGATTCCGCCGGAGTGGGCGGTGCGGGGGATGAAGAGCTTCGACGTGTTCAGTCTGAACTGCTACCGGCAGAAGCTGCCGCGGGAGACGGCGGAGCAGGTGCACTCGATGCTGCGGATGCCAGTGCTGGTGGGGGAGTGGCATTTCGGGGCATTGGATGTGGGGCTGCCGTCGACGGGATTGATGCACGTCCGGACGCAGGCGGACCGGGCGAAGGCGTATCGGGTGTATGTGGAAGATGCGGCGGCGGGGCCGTATTGCGTGGGGGCGCACTGGTTCACGATGTACGATGAGAGCGCTCTGGGGCGGTTTGACGGGGAGAACTACAATATCGGGTTTCTGGATATCTGCCAGCGGGCGTATGAGGAGATGGGGCGAGCGGCGGTGGCGAGCCACGAGAGGATCTATGAAGTGGCATCGGGCGCAACGGCAGCATATGCCGAAGCGCCCGAGTATCTGCCGGCAAACGGGTTTTAGGCGGAGAGGAGTTTAGCGGCCTTTTTGACGTCGGAGGGGGCGATCTGGACCAGTGCGCCGAAGCGGCCTTCGCCGGAGCAGATGACCTGAACGGCGAGGATGCCGATGCCGGCGGCGGAGAGCTTGGCGGCGGCGTCGGCGGCGGCGCCGAGGCGATCTTCACCGGCCCAGGCGATGGCGGTGAGCTTGGGGCCGACTTCGAGCTTGAGTTTCTTGGCGGCCTTGGTGAAGGCCTTGGGATCGACCGGGACCAGGTCGAGTTGGGCTTTCTTGCCTTTCACGGGATAGCCCCAGAGGCCGATGAGGCTGACGCCGGCATCCTTGAGGGCGGCGAGCACTTTGGCGCCTTCGCCGGTTTTGTTGGGAACGGTGATGGTGAAGTAGGGGACGAGAGCTACGGTGTCTGGCATGAGTGGGTTCCTTTCAGTGTGAAGTTGATTGTAGCGCGCCGGGGGCCACTAATCGAGCGAGGGGGGAAGATCCACTCCTTCAGGAAGAGGTTCGGGGGGGATGTCGCGGTAGACGAAGTTGAGGAGTGGGGGAGCGAGGATGGTGGTGGCGACGGACATGAAGACAGCGACAGCGTAGACGGGCTGAGAGATGGCGCCGTGGTTGAGGCCGACCTGGGCGATGACCATGCCGACCTCCCCGCGAGGGATCATGCCGGCGCCGACACGGGCGGCGCCTTTGAGGCCGAGTTGGTAGGCGCCGATGCCGCAGCCGACGCCCTTGGAGAGGATGGCGGCAAAGAGGATGGCGAGGCCGAGAGCGATGGTAGAGCCGTCACGGATGGTGCGGAGGTCCATCTGGAGGCCGATGGAGGCGAGGAAGAAGGGGATCATGAGTTCGCCGGAGCCGTGGACGAGAGTATGCAGGCGAGGGGAGGCGGATTCAGCGAGAGCCATGCCGGCGAGGAAGGCGCCGATGATGGCGGCGACGCCGGAGTGGGTGGCGAGGAGAGCCATGAAGAAGAGGAAGGAGACGGCGACGGCATACTCGGCCTCTTCCACTTTGAGGCGGCGGCGGAGCTTGGGCAGGACGTAGTTGGCGGTGGGGGTGCCGAGTTTGACGACGGCGACGATGAAGGCGATGGAGACGGCGGAGGAGGTGGCGATGCCGGTGTAGTCGATGCCGCCGGAGGAGCTCATGGAGGAGACGACGGCGAGGACGAGGAGGCCGAGGACGTCGTCGATGACGGCGGCGGCGAGGATGACGCGGGCAGTTTCGTGCTTGAGGATGCCGCGGGCGGCGAGGACCTGGGCGGTGATTCCGACGCTGGTGGCGACCATGGCGGCGCCCATGAAGATGGATTCGATCTGAGGGTGTTTGGCGCCGAGCATGATGGCCCAGCCGAAGAGGAAAGGAAGGATGACGCCGAGGATGGCGACGGCCATGGCAACGCGTCCGACCTTGATGAGTTCGGAGGCTTTGACTTCGAGGCCGACCTGGAAGAGGAGAAACATGACGCCGAGTTCGGCGAGGGCGTGGAGGAGGTGGTCGAACTGAACGAGGTTGAAGAGTGAGGGGCCGAGGAGGATGCCGGCGAGGAGGCCGCCGACGATACCCGGCATCCCGAGGCGCTTGGAGAGTTCGGCGAGGAGCTTGGCGGAGCCGAAGACGAGGAGCATCTGGAGCGGCAGTTGAGCGCCTTCGGTGGAGGCGGAGAGAAAGGCGAGAAGGGGAGGCATGGGGGGCATGGCCTGCATGTTCCTCTAAGGTAACCGACGGGGCAGAAGCGAGCCAAGAGGTTTATTTCCGTGGCTTTAGGTTTATCAACTTTTTGATTGGGTTCGAGAAGTTTTTTCTGTTAGCCAGTGCGGGTTGGGCGTTGTAGCATGAAATACCAAACCCCAGTCCGGTTTCAGGCGGCAAGCTGGAGCAAGCCGCACTCCCCCGTCAGGCCCCAACCAACTCGCACCCTTATTGGGTGACTCAACGGAGAGAAAGAAGACCGTGTCAAAAAAGCTAATTCCATTCCTCCCCCTGCTGACGGCAGGCGCGGCATTGGCGCAAGCGCCGGAGAGTCTTGAGAAGAAAGTCGAAGCGCTGCAGGCGGCGACGGCGTCGGCGCAGATGGCTGGTGACAACGCATGGATGCTGGCCAGTTGCGCGCTGGTGCTCCTGATGACGGCGCCGGGGCTGGCGCTGTTTTACGGCGGGCTGGTGCGGCGGAAGAATGTGCTGGGCACGATGATGCACAGCTTCATTCTGATGGTGGTGGCGACACTTCTGTGGGGCACGGTTGGCTACAGCCTGGCATTTGGGGAGGGGAATTCGTTCGTGGGCGGCCTCCAGTATCTGTTTCTGAATGGAGTGGGAATGGAGCCGAATGCGGACTATGCGGCCACGATTCCGCAGTTGACGTTCATGGCGTTCCAGATGATGTTCGCGATCATCACGCCGGCGCTGATCTCGGGCGCGTACGCGGAGCGGATCAAGTTCAGCGCGATGCTGGTTTACACGACGCTGTGGCTGTTGATCGTGTACTTCCCGATGGCGCACATGGTGTGGGGCAAGGGTGGATTGCTGAACGCGTTTCTGGGCGGGAAGATCCCGTGCTTCGATTTTGCGGGCGGCACGGTGGTGCACATCACGTCGGGGGTTTCGGCGCTGGTGGCGGCGTTGTATCTGAAGCCGCGGCAGGGATATCTGCAGGAGCCGATGCGGCCGCACTCGCTGGTGTTGAGCTTCATTGGGGCGGGGCTGCTGTGGTTTGGCTGGTTCGGGTTTAACGCCGGATCGGCGCTGAGCTCGGGCGGGCTGGCTTCGTCGGCGTTCGTGGCGACGCACTTTGGCGCGGCGGCGGCCGCGGCGGGCTGGCTGCTGGCGGAATGGATAAAGTCGGGCAAGCCGAGCGTGTTGGGCGGGATTTCGGGCTGCGTGGCGGGGCTGGTGGCGATTACGCCGGCGTCGGGCTTCGTGAAGCCGATGCCCGCGCTGCTGATCGGATTCGCCGCCGGCATCTTCTGCTACTTCATGGTGGCGATCCTGAAGATGAAGTTGGGCTATGACGATTCGCTGGACGCCTTCGGCGTACACGGAGCGGGCGGGACGCTGGGTGCGGTACTGACCGGCGTGTTCGCGACCAATGCGGTAAACAATGCACTGAAGGGCGCGAACGGCCAGCCGCTTCCGCTGGGGCTGGTCGACGGCAACGCGATGCAGGTGGTGAACCAGGCGATCGGGGCCGGCATCGCTATCGTGCTTGGCGCGGTGGGCAGCTATGTCTGCCTGAAGATCGCGGACCTGTTGTGCGGTCTGCGGGCGAGCGGCGAGCAGGAGACGGAAGGTCTTGATCTGGCGATGCACGGAGAAGAAGGCTACAATCTGGAGGCCTGAGCGAGGTAAACCATGAAGAAGATTGAAGCGGTAATCCAGCCATTCAAATTGGAAGACGTCAAAGAAGCGCTGAAAGGCATTGGCGTGGACGGCATGACCATCACGGAAGTGCGCGGCCACGGCCGGCAGAAAGGGCACAAGGAGGTCTATCGCGGGCAAGAGTACCAGGTGGACCTGCTGCCGAAGGTGAAAGTGGAGCTGGTAGTCCCGTCAGCGCGCGTGGAGGAGATTGTGAAGACGATCTGCGAAGCGGCGCGGAGCGGCAAGATCGGCGACGGGAAGATTTTCGTCCTGCCGGTGGAGGAAGCGATCCGGATCCGCAATGACGACCGCGGCGAAACAGCGCTGTAGCGACGAGCTATGCGCCTGGTCGGCGAGATTCCTACAGGGCGGGCAAGCAGAGCCCGTCCTGAGGGATCGAACCCGGCTTGTGGACGAGCTTGTGGTGGGGGCGTTTTCGCACACGCTGGCCGAGGCGTGGGGGGAAGGCGTTTCGCTGCTGGCGGTGGGCGGCTACGGACGGCGGGAGCTGTTTCCGTATTCAGATGTGGATCTGCTGCTGCTGGTGAGGAGGACGCCGGACACGGCGGCGGGGAAGGCCCAACTGAGCGAGTTCCTGAGGCAGGTGTGGGACAGCGGGCTGCGGGTATCTCATTCTGTGCGGACGGTGGAGGAGTGCTGCGCGCTGCATGAAGGGAACTTTGAGCTGACGGTGTCGCTGCTGGACCAGCGGCTGCTGGCAGGAGACCACGGACTGCATGCGATGCTGCAGGAGCGGTTCCGGAAGTTTCTGGGGACAGAGCGGAGGGAACTGGTGAAGCGGATGTGCCGCATGACGCGAGCGCGGCACGGGCGATTCCAGGAGACGATTTTCCGCCTGGAACCGGACGTGAAGGAAGCGCCGGGCGGGATGCGGGACCTGCAGACGATTCACTGGCTGGGCTTGTTGAAGGAAGAAGATTCGGAAGCGCTGGTGGACCCGCGCCACCGGGCGTTTTTGAGTTCCGTGCGGTGTTTCCTGCATTTCCGGGCCGGGCGGGATCAGAACCTGTTGAACTTTGAGTCGCAGGACGAGATTGCGTCGGCGCCGTTTTCTCCGTGGCACGATCCGGCGCACTGGATGCGGGCGTACTACCGGAACGCATCGCGCATATTCAAGACGGCGCAGGCCAAGGTGGAGGCGGCGGAAGCGCAGGACCGGACGCTGCTGGCGAATTTCCGCGACTGGCGATCGAGGCTGTCGAACTCGGAGTTCACGGTGTCGCGGGACATGGTGTTTCTGAGGAACCCTCACGATCTGGAGACGGATCGGGAACTTCCGCTGCGGCTGTTCCTGTTCCTGGCGCGGCACGGGCTGCCGCCGTCGCGGGAGACGGAGCAGCGCCTGGTGGACCATGTCATGGCGTGGAGCAGGCTGTTCCGGGAGAAGCCGCCGCAGGTGGCGTTCTGGCGGGAGTTTCTGGATTTGCCGCATGCATCGTCGGCTCTGCGGGCGATGAGGTCGACGGGGTTCCTGGCTGTGATTCTGCCGGAGTGGGAGCGGATCGACCACCTGGTGGTGCGGGATTTCTACCACCAATACACGGTGGATGAGCACACGAATGTGACGCTGGAGATTCTGGAGGGATTGAAGGGGACGAAAGAGACGGCGGAGAAGCCGTTCGCGGAGTTGTTGGAGGAGAGCGCGGAAGACGGCTGGCTGATGAAGCTGGCGCTGCTGATGCACGACATCGGGAAGGGCTCGGGGCGGGACCACAGCGAAGAGGCGGTGCGGCTGGCGGGCGATTTTCTGAAGCGGATCGGGATGGGCGAGCTGGACCAGGGGCGGGTGCTGTTCCTGATCGAGAAGCATCTGTCGCTGTCGGCGGCGATGCAGTCGAAGGATCTGGCAGATCCGGCGGTGGCGGCGGCGCTGGCGGAGGAGATGCAGACGGTGGAGCAGTTGCGGCTGCTGGCGCTGCTGACGTTTGCCGACATCAGCGCGGTGAATCCTTCGGCGATGACGCCGTGGCGGATGGAGCAGTTGTGGAGCGCGTACAGGATTGTGTACCGGGAGTTGACGGGAGCGCTGACATCGGCGACTGAAGCGGATCCGACGCGGGCGTTTGGGGAGGTGAAGCCGGAGACGGCGGAGTTTCTGGAGGGGCTGCCGCAGCGTTATATGTGGACGCACACGGCGGTGGAAGCGGAGACGCACGCGGGGCTGTATGACGGGGCGAAGGAGCGCGGCGCGGAGGTGCGGTTGGAGCGCAAGAGCGGAGCGTGGAACGTGACGCTGGTGGCGCCAGACCGGCCTTTCCTGCTGGCCTCGATCGCGGGGACGATCTCGTCGTTCGGATTGAACATTCTGAAGGCGGAGGCGTTTGCGAACAGGCACGGGTTTGTGGCGGACAGCTTCGCGTTCACCGATCCGAACCGTTCGCTGGATCTGAATCCGCCGGAGCAGGAGCGGTTGAGGGATCTGTTGAAGCGCGTGGCGCTAGGCCAGTTGCGGGTAGAGGATCTGTTGAAGCACCGTCCGGTGAAGCCGCCGCCGAGCAGGTTGGGTGCGGTGGAGGCAACAGTGAGCGTGGATGGCGAGGCGTCCACTCTGGCGACGGTGTTCGAGGTGGTGGCGCAGGACCGTCCGGGGTTGCTGTATCACCTGGCGTCGGCGATTTCACGGGCGCGCTGCAATATCGAGGTGGTGCTGGTGGATACGGAGGCGCACAAGGCGCTGGACGTATTTCACGTGACGCAGGACGGGCAGAAGATGAGCCCGGAAGAGGCGGAGAAGTTGAGGCAGGCGCTGCTGGCGGCCTGCCACCCATAGAGCCCGGCAAATGCGTTCAGCGACTTGAAACGGGCTGGTGGTATTATGCCAGCACAAGGAGTGAAGTGGTATGCAATTGCGCGTGCTGTCGTTCGTTCTCGCCGGGGGCAAAGGAACCAGATTGTATCCGCTGACGAAGGAGCGGGCGAAGCCTGCGGTTCCATTTGGAGGGCAGTACCGCATCATTGACTTCGTACTTTCCAATCTTGTGAATTCGGGGATTCACTCGATCTACGTGCTGATCCAGTTCAAGAGCCAGTCGCTGCTGCAGCACCTGCAGGATGGGTGGGAGTTTTCAGGGATTCTGAAGGACCGCTACATCATCCCGGTGCCGGCGCAGATGAGGTCGGCCGGGGAGACGTGGTACCGGGGCACGGCGGATGCGATCTACCAGAACCTGAACCTGATCGAGCAGAGCGATCCGCACGTGGTGACGGTGTTTGGCGCGGACCACATTTACCGGATGAACATCCGGGAGATGATTGAGTTCCACGAGCAGAAGCGGGCGCAGGCGACGGTGGCGGCGATTCCGGTGCCGAAGGAGTATGCGAGCGAGTTCGGGGTGATCGAGATCGCTCCGGACGGGCGGATCATCGCGTTTCACGAGAAGAAGGCGGACGCGCCGACGATGCCGGGCAATCCGGAGATGGTGCTGGCGTCGATGGGGAACTATGTATTCTCGACGGGGCCGCTGCTGAAGTTCCTGTACGAGGACGGCAAGGACGAGAAGTCGAGCCACGACTTTGGGCGGGACATCCTGCCGCAGTGGGTGGCGCGCGGGGATGTGTTCGCGTATGACTTCCAGACGAACCGGATTCCGGGCGATCCGATTGGGGCGCCGGTGTACTGGCGGGACGTGGGAACGATCGACGCCTACTATGACGCGAACATGGACCTGCGGATGGTGACGCCGGTGCTGAACCTGTACAACCGGCAGTGGCCGCTGCGCACGGCAGGGTACGACGATCCGCCGCCGAAGTTCACGTTTGACGAGCAGGACCGCCGCGGGCAGGCGATCGATTCGATCGTGTCGTCGGGCTCGATTCTATCGGGCGGCAGTGTGAAGAACTCGATTATCGGGCGCGGGGTGAAGGTCCACTCGGGCGCGGTGGTGGAGGATTCGATCGTCTTCGACAACTGCAACATCGGGCGGAAATGCAAGATCCGGAGAGCGATTCTGGACAAGAACGTATCGCTGCCGGAGGAGACGGTGATCGGCTACGACCTGGAGGCCGACAAGCAGCGGTACCACGTGACGGAGAGCGGCATTGTGGTGGTGGAAGGGCGCCGATCGAGGGTGCTGGTGTCTTCTATCGAGGTGTAGCAGGGCCTGATCTGAGCGACAGCAGGAGGCCGGTGAAGACGACCACGGCGCAGCCGAGGACGTTGAGCCAGAGGAATGCGACGCTCGAGAACGTCCAGGCGATGAAGACGGCAGCCTCGCCGGCGAGGACGGCGACGAAGGCGGCGGTACCCTGTACGCGGCGGATGAAGAAAGCCAGCACGAAGACTCCGAGCATGGAGCCGTAGAAGAGCGAGCCGAGCTTGTTGACGGCCTCGACGAGCGAGCCGAGGCCCTGCGCGTAGTAGGCGGTGATGACGGCGTAGATGCCCCAGAAGCCGGTGAGCCAGCGGGAGGCGGAGAGGTAGTGGGGATCTGAGCCGCCGGGCTTGAGGAAGCGCTGGTAGACATCGATGACGCTGACGGTGGCGAGGGAGTTCACTTCGGCCGAGGCTGTGGACATGGCGGCGGCGAAGATGGCGGCCATGATGAGGCCGACGATGCCGGCGGGCATATAGCGGATGACGAAGTGGAGAAAGATGTAGTTGGTGTCTTTTGACTCCTGGCCGGTGGCCTGGGCGGCGAGTTTAGCGGCGGAGGCGCGGGCGGCTTCGAACTCGAGATTGGCGGAGCGGAAGGCAGAGGGATCAGCCGACTGAGCGGCGAGGCGGCGCTGTTCGAAGGCGGCGTCGTAGCGGGCGCTCACCTGGGGGTAGGCGGACTGCCGCTCAAGCGTGGCGTTGAGGCCGGGGTTGAAGTTGACGGGCGGCTTGACGTAGACGAAGAAGACGAAGACCATGGCGCCGGTGAAGAGGATGAAGAACTGCATGGGGATCTTGGCAACGGCGTTGAAGAGGAGGGAGAGGCGCATCTGGGTGATGTCGCGGCCGGTGAGGTAGCGCTGGACCTGGCTCTGGTCGCAACCGAAGTAGGAGAGGGCGAGGAAGGTGCCGCCGAGAACGCCGCTCCAGACGTTGTACTGGTCAGAGAGGTTGAAGCTCCAGACGACGGGGTTGAGGCGGCCG
Source organism: Paludibaculum sp. (assembly GCA_029973955.1). Taxonomy (GTDB): domain Bacteria; phylum Acidobacteriota; class Terriglobia; order Bryobacterales; family Bryobacteraceae; genus Paludibaculum. Next base: position 37,830 of record JARKQJ010000142.1, read on the forward strand.
GCGGCGCCGGCGATGGAGAGGGCGTCAGAGAGGTGGACGCCGGAGGGGAGGAGGTAGATGGCGGTGAAGAGGGCGGCGAAGAGGCCGGCGGTCATGACGATCATCTGAAGGAAGTCAGTCCAGGTGACGGCCTGAATGCCGCCGCTGACGGTGTAGGCGACGACGAGGACGCCCATGAGGAGCGTGGTGTACTGGCTGGGCCAGCCGAGGATGACGGTGAGGACGACGGCGGGGGCGGAGAGGGAGACGCCGACGGCGAGTCCGCGGGAGAGCAGGAAGATGACGCTGACGAGAGCGCGGGTTTTGGCGTCGAAACGCTTCTCGAGGTATTCGTAGGCCGTGTAGACGCCGCTGTTGTGGAAGCGCGGGACGGCGATGGCGGCGATGGCGATCATGGCGATGGGGAGGCCGAAGTACATCTGGATGAAGCGCATGCCGTCGGCGTAGCTTTGGCCGGTGGTGGAGATAAAGGTGATGGCACTGGCCTGGGTGGCCATGATGGAGAGCGCCATGGCGTACCAGGGCATGGTCTTGCCGGCCAGGAGGTATTTGGAGGTGGTATCGCTGCCACGGCCGCGGTACATGCCGTAGGCGACGATGACGGCGAGGGAGCCGGCGAGGACGAGCCAGTCAACGGGTCTCACCGGTTCCAACTCCAATTCCAACTATGGGTGAACCAGGACAGGAGGGCGATGAGGGCGGCGAGGTAGAGGGCAACGGCGGAGTAGATGCGCTGCCAGGAGCGGAGGAAGGGCGGGCGTTCGTCAGGCGTCGTCATTTTGCGGCACTCACGAGGTTGGCGAACAGGCGATAAGCGCCGGGGTTGCCGGCGGGCAACTGGCGGAAGAAGACGTAGGAGGTGAAGACGTAAGCGCCTTTGCCGAGGCGGGTGTAGAGAAGGCCGCCGTTGCGGGCGGGTTCATTGGGGTCGTGGCACTCGAGGATGGCTTCATACTGAGGCGCCCATTGGGAGGGGAAGTAGAGGGCGCGTTCCTGGACCCAGTTGTCGAAGTCGGTGGAGGTGATGCGGTTGGGGGTTTGGAGGAGGCGATGGCCGGGGAGGAGGAAGGTGACGGGGGCCTCTTCGACGGTGGTGCGGTCGCGGGAGATGGTGATGGGGCAGGGGCCGATGTTCTTGAGGGTATCGTTGGCGGGGGCGCCGGGCATGCCGTCGAGGGTGTTGTATTGAACGACGAGGGTGCCGCCGCGTTCGACGTAATCGCGGAGGCGGGCGTGGGCGGCGCGGAGGTCTTCGCGGACGTTCCAGGCGCGGACGCCGGTGACGATGACGTCGAAGCGGGAGAGGTCGCCCTGGGCGAGGGCGGAGGAGTCGAGGAGGGTGACTTCGAGGCCGAGTTCGCGGAGGGCTTCGGGGACGAGATCGCCGGCGCCCATGACGTAGCCGGCGCGATTGGCGGTGACGTGAACGTCGTTACGGAGGACGCGGGTGGCGGCCTGGCGGAAGATGGTTTGGGGCGGGATGTGCTCGTAGGTGAGCTGCGTGGCGGCGGAGGTCCAGGTCTGGCCGTTGGTGCGGGCGGTGATGCGGAGATCGCCCTGGGAAGAAGCCGAGGGGGGCGTGACGGTGAAGGCGGCGGTGGCGACCTGGCCGGATTCGGCGAGGGAGAAGGAGGCTTCAGCGGGGGTGATGGTCCAGCCATTGGGGGCGGAGAGGGTGACGGAACCGGTGGCGGCGCCCGAGTTGGCTTTGATCTCGACTGAGACCTGGCGGGGATTGGCGGTGGAGAAGAGGAGCGGGGTGTCGGAGAGGCGGAGGGAGACGGCGGGGACGACGATGAAGGGGCGGGTGAGTTCGCCGCGGACGCGATCGACATAGCGGTTTTCGACGGGGCGGATGATCTCGATGGGTGCGCCGCCGATGGTGAGGCGGCAGCGGGCGCTGAGGACGGGGGGCGCTTCGGCGAGGCCGATGTCGTTGGGATCGGGGATCGTATAAAGATTGCCCTGGCGCGGGTGGCGGAGCTGAATGGGCTGAGTGAGGGGCTGGTCGATGGGGATTTTAAGGCCCGCCTGGGCGGTGAGGGGCTGGTTGGGCTGGAGGTCGGCTGCGGGGAAGGTGGGTGCGCCGGGGATGCCTTCCAGTGAGGCGGATTCGAGCCGGGCGGCGGCGCGGCCGCGCAGGACGGCGGTGAGCGAGATGTTGACGGAGGAACCTGGGGTGGCGGCGGGGCGGGCGGCGCTGAGGTCGATCCAGAAGCCGGCGGCGAGGGCGATGGTCTCGTCGATTTCGGTTAGTTTGCGGGCGGCGTCGGGGTGTTGAATGGCGGCGATGAGGGTGCGGGCGCGGAGGAGGGCGGGGAGGGTCTGTTCGGGGGCGTCGATGGAGTAGGCGGCGGCAGCGGCGGCGAGTTCGCGATCGACCGCGGCGCCGCCGGGGATGCGATTCCAGGTGGTGTCGACGCCGTCGAAGAAGTCCTTTTCGGCCTTTTCACCGCCGTAGTGGAAGAGGTAGTTGGGAAGGGCGCCCTTGCGTTCGGCGGAGCCGAAGCCCTGGCTGCGGTGCTGGCTGCGGGAGAGGCCGGCGAGTTCGCCGTAGCTCATGCCGAGGACGGGGCTGTATTCGCCGGTGTCGATCATGAGGCGTTGGGGCGTTTTGTCGAGTTCCTGCTCCTGCTGGCGGGTGAAGCTGAAGCCGTTCCAGAGGATGCGGCGGGCCTGCCAGGGTTGGACGTACTTGAGCTGCTCGGGGAAGGCGTTGGGGTCGGCGGCGAGCTTGAAGGCTTCCTGGCCGATGAGAGAAGAGGCCTGGTGGTGGCCATGGCCATCGCGGGGGGTGCCGGAGAAGCGGAGGATGATGACGTCGGGGCGGAAGCGGCGGATGACCCAGACGGCGTCGGAGAGGACCTGCTGGCGGCCCCACTTGGCGAGGGTTTCGTCGGCGGTTTTGGAGAAGCCGAAGTCGATGGCGCGGGAGAAGAACTGTTCGGCGCCGTCGATGCGGCGGGCGGCGAGGAGTTCCTGGGTGCGGATGACGCCGAGGAGGTCGCCCTGCTCGTCGCCGATGAGGTTCTGGCCGCCCTCGCCGCGGGTAAGGGAGAGGTAGCCGGTGCGGAGCATGCGGCGCTGGGCGCACCAGGCGAGGAGCGCGGTGTTTTCGTCGTCGGGGTGGGCGGCGATCATGAGGACGCTGCCGACGGTGCGGAGGCGCTGGATCTGCTGATAGAGCTGAGGGGCGCCGGAGGCGCGGCGGAATTCGGCGGGAGCGGGCGCGGCGAGGAGAGCCGCGAGGAGAGACAAGACGAGCGCGCGAAGTCTCATGGTTGGATCAGGTCTTCCTATTGTAAACGCGCGGGGCGGAGGGGAGGAGCAAACGCGGGGCGGGCCGTGGGGTGGGTTGGGGTGTTCGTTTGTGTGAAAAACGGTGGTGGGGCCGGATTGGGCCCCGGGTTCACACACGGGGGAGACGGGCTGATGCGCTACTCCGGACCGGCATCCGGGGGAGTCCGGCATTCGTGCTGCGCCGTGGTGAGGTTGCGGAAGGAAGCCGGGTTCGTTTCTGTGAAAAATGCCGTTGGCCGCCATTGCTCTTTGAGGATGGGGCTGGGGGAGAGACGAATTGGCGGCTTTGAGGGCGGCGATGATTTGTTGGTTGCACTGGTTGGTGAGGCGGGCGTAGTGGGCGGTGAAGCGGTCAATGGCGGTGAACCGGGCGCGGTTATCGTGGAGGAAGGCCAAGGGGTCAGGCGCGGCGGCGAATTTGGCGAGGAGATCGGCGATGAGTTGAGTGCAGTAGCGGTTGATGGCGCGGAGGCGGGCGCGGCGGGCGGCGAGGGCCTGGAGGACTGGATCGTTGAAGCAGGCCGCGGCGCGGGCGGCGTCGAGTTCGGCTTGGTTTCTGTGAATTTCGGGGAGTTCGAAGTTGGCGGCATAGAGGCCGTGCTTGCGGGGGTTGTTGCGATTGGCGGCCTGGCGTTGAGGAGACATGGGGGCTACTTGGAGCGGGCGAGCGAAGAGAGGAGACGGATGTCGGAGTGGATGCGGCGGGAGGCCCGGGAGTGGATGTCGGTGGCGCGGATTTGGGCGGGGTCGGCGGCGATGTGGCGCCAAGCGTGGTGGGTGCGGAGGGCGGGATCTGCGTCGGGGTAGCGTTGGGAGATGTCGTCCCAGGTGGTTTGGAGGGCGAAGTTGAGGGCCTGGTTGGCGATGGCGCCGAAGCGGTTTCTGACCCAGAGGCATTCGGCGAGGTCGTCGGCGAGGAGGCGTTGAAAGTCGTTGGTTGGACAGAACTGCTGATGGACGGCGGCCTGAACGTGGGTGAATTGATCGATGTTCTCCAGAAAGGTGAGGGTATTTTCGGGCGTTGCGGTGAGGTGGGTGGGGTTGGGAGGGACGGGGACGGAGTCCGTGGGGCGGACGGAGGGGAGGGATGGGTCGGAGTTGTAGAGTTGCATAGGATTTCTCGCTGGCCAGATTGTTGCAGGCGAAAATGAGAACAAAAGGCAAAGAAAGGTGTAAGTGATTGAAAAGCCGGTGTCGATTTTTTTGGAAGAGCGGTGACCACCGAATCGTTGGCTTCTGACTTTTGCCGCGGGGAGGAGTTGGAAGGCGCTCCGTCACGAGCCTCGGGCAGAGGGGCGATGCGAAGGGCTTGATGGAGAAGGTGGGGAAAGCTGATGTATATTACCCAGCGGGCCTGGTGATGCAGACCACGCAAGCGACGAAGGTGCTGAACTCGCGGGGAATGGAACCAGTGCTGTGCAAATTAACCGGCAGCGCTTCGATGGCGTGTTGAAAGCAGGAGTGATAGCCGAGTTGATGGCCGGCTGAGCGGGGCCCGGTGGTATGAGCACCGGTGCCAGGTGTACCGCCCGGGGATGGCGGATGCTGTCCAAATTGGATGGACAAATGGGTCGAGTTCCTCGGCTTCCTTCTCGCCATCGGCATCCAGCTATCCAAATTGCTGATCCAGGCGAAGCGGCTGGGCCGCTACCAGCGGAGGTGGCGATTGGAACGGGTTGTTGAGCCACGTCCAAAGGTCGCTGTACACGGAAAGCTGTTGGCGCAACAGGGCGACGGGGTTCGACAGGCTCCAGTTGAAACTGCTCTTTAGCTGGAGGTAGGGCAGGACCAGCATGGCGATGAGGGCGGTCCAGATCTGGATCTGCACGGCATTCTGTGTGGTGCTGACGAAAGTCCTCACCTTCAGCCTCTGTTTGAGGGCCTTGAAAAAGGTCTCGATTCGCCACCGGTCGCGGTAGATTGCGGCGATGGTTTTGGCGGCCAGATTGAGGTGATAAGTGACGAAGACCACCGTGTCCTGCTTCTCCTCCACCCACACCTCAATGCGTCGGCGTTGGGCCTCGGGGCCGACCTCCTGCTGGCTGGAGAGCAGGATCACCGCATCGCGCAGAATGTGGGAACCCGCAGCAACGGAGCGGCTCTCGACGATGCCGTAGCCGGCATCATCCCAGAGGCGGGTGAGGAAATGGACGTGCGTCCGCGTCAATTGAAGCCACCAGGCAGAGTCGGAGTAACCGCGATCAAAGACGACGAGAGTGCCGGGGGCGAAGGCGATTTGGCGGGCCGCCTGAATGTCGCCGCGTTTGCCGTCCGTCAGCACGGCGTAGCAAGGCAGGCAGCCATCGTGATCGAGAAGCAGATGGAGTTTCAGAGCGCCTTTCGTGCGCTTGTAGTGCGCCCAGTCGAAGGTCTCGGCGCACAACTGGATGAGGGTGGAGTCGAAGCTGAGGAGCTTGTGCTTGAACCGGAACTTGCGTTTGCTCCGGAAGGCAGCCTCGGCCTGGCAACGGGCCAGGGTCTGGTAGAACAACGTCTCGTACAGCCGCCAGCGGCGATGAGCGTTGGCGTAGGACAGCGTGGTGGTTTTGGGGCAATCCATCACCCCGAGATGGCGGAGCGTGCCTTCGAGGGCAGCCAGACCGCCGCAGATTTCGCGGAGGCTCTGGGCGTAAGCGAGCTGGCAAGACAGCATGGCGACGAACTGCTGTCAGCAGGTGAAGCCGCGGGCGTGGCGTTCGGCTTGGTTCTGGCGGACGGCGGCTTCAAACTCCAGACGGGGGAAGAACTGCAACAGCTGGATGAAAATGCAGGATACTCGATTCATGGCGGGGCGCTCCTTGGTATTGGACCTCAGTCTTTTGCCGGAAACCTGAGTCAACCTACCAGAGCGGGCTCCCCGCCTGCCACCTACACCTCAAGCCGGTGGCGCGCAGCTAATTTGCACGGGAGTGGAGCAGAACAGTCCCCATATTGGTGAATACACCAATGGACATCCGGAACTGCGGGCACAAAGTGCGTAGCTGACAATTGCAGAGTTGGCTCAGGCAAACCACCGGTGTGAGAACTGGCTTGTGCGGTCTGAGGAGGTCGCCGGATCAGCACATATGGCTACTGCAACACCGTTTACTTGAGCCTCTTTGTGAATTAAATAGAATTAATTCAAAGTTAGTGCTTTGCGCATTGCGGCGCTTTGTCACACATGTTAGGCTTCGATTTCGTAGATCACTCAGGGGTACAAACGAATGGTCGAATGACCAGGCAATCATGAACGCACGCAAGCTTCGTGTAGCAGTGGCTTAAGCGGTGGGAGCTGACGGCCAGCACATCAGAGCATCAGGTCTAACTGTCCCTGTCTGCGAACAGCCGCTGTCATTGAATGGAGCACGGACGGCAGCGACAAGTCCGCATGAGTCATTGGGCGCCTTGCAGTGGAGTCCGTGTGCGTCGCTACATCGAAGTGGAAGGCCGCAGGAGTGGTGAAGCAGGAGTAGGGATATGTGGATTCGTCTGATGGGCATGATTGGCGCGCTGTTGCTGATGAGCACACTGGCAGAGGCTGCAGATACAGCGAAGGTTTTCGGGAGTGTGCAATCCGCCCGGGGCCCAGTGGCGGGAGCTTTTGTGATCATCAGCCAGGAATTGCCGGATCTTCAGAAGGAGAAGCTGGCCACTAACTGGAAGCCCTTTGTAGCGACGGCAAAAACGGGCTCGGACGGAGCGTATGGATTCGACGCTGTACCAGTAGGCACGTTTTCGATCTGTGCTCAAGTCCCCGGCTCCGACCTAATCAATGGATGCCAGTGGAGTGAAGGAGTTGTTCGAGTAAAGGTAGCGGCCGCAGGGAGCGCTACCGCAGCGCCGATCACTCTGACCCAAGGATATCTGGTGAAGATCAAGGTGGAGGATCCTCAGGGGCTAGCAGCAAAAGCGGAAGGACGGACGGCCAAGCCGGCGATGCGAGTTGGAGTATGGGGGCCGGGCAGGTTCTTTCACGAAGCGCGGGAGACCAAGCTCGATTCAAAGGGCCGCGAATATGAACTACTCGTGCCATACGAAGTGGTGCTGAGCGTCGGTGCAACGAGCGAAAAGCTCTCCATCGCAAGTCCCGACGGCACGGAAGCATCCGGGCTGGGTGCAATCGACGGCACGATCGCGAAGGGGGAGACCCGGCAAGTGTACCGATTGGTTGTCAAAGGGAACAAGGCAAAGTAAGCCGTAGCGGGAAAAGGGAGTTTCCGGATGAGCGACAAAGCTGGTAGCCAAATCGCGCGCATATTGTGCGTAACTCTAGTGACTGTGTGCGCGGCGCTGTGCCAGAGCGCTCCAACGAAGGAATACATATACCTGGGCGGACGTGTTGCTGCGGTGGAGTATCCCGCGCCAGTACCGACGACCAACAATGCCGAGGTGGTGAATACGAGTTTTCCAGCGCAAGTAGTCGCAGGGACGGTTTTCAACGCTAGCGTGGCGATGAAGAACACGGGAACCCGGACATGGAAAGACCCGTCAATGGACAGTGCGACACCGCACAAACTCGGCTCTCAGAACGAACAAGACAACAGCCGGTGGGGCTTCGGTCGGGTACAACTACCATCCTCCTCAGTGATGCCAGGAAGTACTGCGACTTTTGTATTCCAAGCAGAAGCGCCTTCAGTGCCAGGGATCTACCCCTTCAGTTGGCAGATGGTGCAGGAGGGGGTGGGATGGTTCGGAGCAATCGCGGGGCAGACCGCCACGATTCAGGTAGTTCCGACGACGAATCAGACGCCGACGTTCGTGGCATTGAGCCCGACGAATCCAACAACGGGCACGATCAGTCAAAGCCTCACATACCGCGATTTGAACGGGAGTGATGACATCGCACAGATGGGAGCAGTGACGGGGACCGGAAGCACGAGTTACGGCGGATGCTTATGGCTATATGACAAGGCGGCCAATGGAGTGGAGCTGTACGATGATGGCGTAAAAGTAGGGACGCTGGCGATCGGCGACCAAGTTACTACGTTGAATTCGAAGTACTGTCAGGTCCGCAATGCCGGAAAGACAGTAAACGGGTTTGATGTGACGATCACCGCAACGGTAACAATGCTGGGGGCGTTAGCGGGTAGCCAGCGCACGTGGGTGGTCGGGCGAGACTCTGCGATGGAGAGTGACGACTGGCCCTGGACGGAAGCGGGGACGTGGAGCGCGATCGCGAATTCGATGCCAGTACCGGCGTCCGTAAGTCCTGACAAAGGAGGTGGAAACAGGCAGACTTTCGCGGTGACCTATTCTGACCCCAACGGCTACGGAAATCTAAGCGATGCCGCTATCGCTATTAACACGGCCCCTCAAGCCAGTGGAGGCTGCAAGGTGGTTTACAAACGACCGACGGGTGAGTTTTATCTGACGGTTGACGACAACGGATTGGAGAGTTTACTGGGAAGCGGAGCGCAAGCGTTTCTGGAGAACTCGAGGTGCATTCTTCGGCGGGAGAATTCGGGTGCGGTGCCCAGCGGGGACAGTCTCATCGTGTCTTACGATTTGGAATTGAGGCCAGTATTCGGTGGCGTGAAGTCGGTATTCGGATACGTATCGGATCTGGGCGGCGGGGTGAGCGGTTGGTCCCCGAAAGGAACTTTCACAGTTCAAGGCTATCCGATTACACTGAGCCCGGGATCGAGCACTATCGGGCAGCCCGGGGGGAATCTGTTCAGTTTCCAAGTCCAGGCGACTGGAGCATGGACTGCAGTTCTTGAACCGTCGGTTCCGTGGATCACTGTCCAGGAACCAACAAGCGGGAGCGGAACCGGCCAACCCGAAACGGTAAGCTACAGCGTGAACGCCAACGACGGCGGACTGCGGAGCGCAACAATCCGGGTGAGGGGCGCGGGGGCCACGGCGACTTTCACCGTCAACCAGGATGGTTGCAGCAGCAGCATCAATCCTGCGTATTCGAGAGCCTCCGGCGCGGGGGGAACGGCGACGGTGAATGTGACGTCAACTTGCTCCGAAATCAGTGCATCAACAAACACTGGGTGGATCACCGTCGGTACGCCTACGAAGGCGTTATATGGATTTAATGTCCCAATTACTGTCGCACCAAACTCCGGCGGAGAACGAACCGGAACTGCAACGATCGCAGGATATACCTACACAGTCGTTCAGGGGCTGCCAACGCTTCCTCCCACGATCAATGTGGACTACCCGTCTGCGAATTCGACCGTAACTGGTGATATTTTGGTGGGCGGGTGGGCGATCGACAACGGCACCACAGCCGAAGGACCCATTAACAACGTGTTCTTCTATGCGTGGCCGGCCCAATATGTGACGCCCTTACGTGAAGCGGATCGCCCAGATGTGTGCGCCGCCTACCCCGGAAGAATGGGATGCCCTAAAGTGGGATGGAACCTCACCTATGACTCGCTGGAATGGTCCAATGGCCCAGTAACACTGACCGTGTATGCGCAGGATGCTGACGTGCCGGCCCAACTGGCGAGTGCAAGTGTCAACTTTACGGTGAATAATCCAACGCCGCCTGTGGGCAGGAACGTCTGCATCAACGAAAGAACAGTGGATGCGGCAAACGAGTGCTACCGGGATCCGGTAGTAAGCGCAACAACAGGAAGCTTGAAAATATACGCCCGCGGCGTGCGGAGGGCGACAGGGGTTGTCTTCCCAACCTGGTCGTTAATGAACGACCAAGATGATATTGTGTGGTACACGGCGACGAAAGTGGGGCCAGATCCCTACTATGGAGGAGACGTGTGGGCTGCGACCATCAATCTCGCTAATCACAAGGCGGGAGCTCCTGATTTCGGCCGGATCTACGTGCATTGCTACATGCAGTGGACAGAAGGGGGAACACTGAAACACGTGTTCCTGGGAGCAGGCGATTTTCGACGGCAATCGACGATGCTCGCCACCGGCGGTGGTGCGGTGAAGAATTCTGGGTGGGAAGCAGGTCAACTGACGGACTGGCTTGTGTTTGGCAACACACAACAGTCCGTCGGTACGACGGGACACACGGGGACGAAGTCCATGCGGCAATGGTCGGGTGATGGCGGGGTGTATCAGGATGTGAAGGGCCTCTTGCCAGGGCAGCGCTACACGGTGTCGGCATGGGTCAGGTCGGAGTCTGGCACGGCGAATGCGAGAGTGTCAGCGCACGACAGCACGGGAGGAAACAGTGTCAGCACGAATGTGACAGCGACAACTGCGTGGCAGTACGTCAGTGTGTCGTTCACGGCGACGAACTTGGGGGTGGTCCGGATGGATCTTGCGAAACCGGACGCGGCAGGGGTCGTGTATTGGGATGACGCTGCCGTGGTTGGCCCTGTGGCGCGGAATGCAGGGCTGGAGACTGGTGACCTGACTGGATGGACTGTCCCTGCCAATCCTTCACTGGTTTCAGCCAGTAGCACACAGAGTTTGGCTGGGACTTATAGCCTGAAAATCGGTCCCGGTCCGGAGACGAGCGCCTGGACTGACGTGGAGGGCCTGACGCCGGGTGTGACGTATCAGATCGAAGCCTACATCAGAGGCGAACTACCTTCGCAGGACATAGGGGTTATGCGGCTGGACGACACGTGGGGGGGAAATTCCGCGCTGTCCAGTAACCTCTACGGCGATGATCACGAGTGGCGTCGGGTCCGAATGAACTATACCGCGAATTCCACCGGGAAAGTGCGAATTCACCTGGTCCGCGTGAGCGGAGCTGGGGCCATCTACTGGGATGAAATCTCAGTGACGCGATAAGGAGGATGCGATGACGAAATCGATATTGGCAATGGGCCTCTGGATGTCGATGGGAATGGCGGCGGGGCAAACCGAAGCGGCGAAGGTTCGGATTTCAGAAACCGACCGGATGTTGTCTGCGCTGTTGGTACTGGAGAGAGCCGCGAGTGAGTCAGGAGTGAATAGCGCAGGTCCATCCGCAGCATTACGGGTGGCTGACGGAGAGAAATCCAAGGCTGCAAAGATCCTAGCAAAGTTCCGTGCGGAATTTGAAGACTTGAAGGTCCGGGGCACGGGCAAGCAGGAACCGACGGATGAGCAGGTTAGGGAGTTCTACAGGGCGCGGGCCAAGCTCCTGCAGGACACGTGGGAGAAGTTGGGAAAAGAACTTGGCGCAGAGACTTGGCTGGAAGTTGGGGGAGTAACAAAGAAGCACTTGACTGGGCGGGCCGCGCCGGTGGTGAAGCCATGAGGACGCTAGGGCAGAGTAGCGATGGATGGCGATGACGGCGAGCGGAGCGGCTCCACTGCATCTGATCCGACAACCGCGAGGGGGAGTATGTTCGGATCTTTTGGAGTGCCATGTCGCATTTTCACCAACGCGGAAATAGAAGAGCCCATCGCAATCGAGGTGGACGAGAGATGGAAGGATCGGGCGAGGAGCCGGGAGGGAATTCGATGATGCGAATACTGAGTGGGAAGTCAAGCAGCGGGAGAAATTGCCGCAGGGCCCTGGTGTGCTTGCTGCTTCTGTTGCCGTTGGCCGGGCAAAACTCAAACGGCTTCTACGACGGCGAGGGGCGTCGGGTGAGGAGGTCGTCGGGCGGGCGGGAGACGGTGTATGGGTACGGGGCAGGCGGGCAGTTGCGGGTGGAGTGGGAAGTGGCGGCTCTGCCGCCGACGAGAATTACGTGCACGACGTGGTACTACGAAGTGGACCATTGGGGGTCGACGCGGACCGTGGCAGCCAGCGATGGGACGGTGGAGAAGCGGACCGACTACGTGCCGTTTGGGGAGGAGGCGCCGGCGGGGTGGAGCGGTCGGACGGAGGCGATGAAGTATGAGTTGGAGGTGGCGGCGCGGTGGAATCCGCAGAAGGTGAGGTTTGCCGGCAAGGAGAGGGACGCCGAGACCGCAAACTCGGCGATGCCGAGCGGGGTGGATTACTTCGGCATCGGGGTCTCACTATGTTCTGGTCGCGCCGCCGAATATCCCAATGAGGCTGGAGGTGAATGTGACCGGGATGACGTTGAAGGATGGCAAGGATGCGAACGTCGGGCAGAAGGTGGTGGCAGACGAAATGACATTGGCCAGAGGCAGCAGTCCGATCAAATACAAGTTCAAGGTGGAGAAGGGGGCAGGAAATTGATGTTCGGTTGTGGTGAGCATTCGAGTGCGAGCTTGCGGATGCGGGCCGCACGCGGGAGAAGGAGAATCTGAATGCGGCATTCAATTCTAGCAGGGCTGGCACTACTGGTTTTGTTGGGCGGATGGCAAGCCGATGCTCAGGTGCTGGGTCCGGTAACTGGAGGACTTCCGGCAGGAGAGAGGCGAAGAGTGCACATCCTGACACTGACCCGGAAAGGATTTGAACCCAGCGAATTGAAAGTCCAGCCTGGCAAGGTAACCATTCTGGTGCGAGATTTGACAGGGAGCGGCGAGGCTCCATT
>JARKQJ010000143.1 GCA_029973955.1 Paludibaculum sp.
GAAACGTGGAGATTGACGCCCGTTGGCAGGGCGGCGCGCTGACCTTGGCGCGGCTTACGCCCCGGGTGGACGGCGAGATCCGCCTCGCGGGCATGGCGGGCTTTGCGCTCTCCGGCGGGGACGCCCGGGCGGAGGCCGGCGAGGACACCATCATCCTGATGGCAAAGGCCGGCCAGACCTATCAGATTGCGAGGGGTACTGCATGATCCGGTATGTGATCAAGCGGCTTTTGATGATGCTGGCGACGCTCTTTGTCATCATCACCGCCACGTTCTTTCTGATGCGCGCCATTCCCGGCGGGCCGTTCTCCTTTGACCGGGTGCTGCCGCCGAACGTCGAGGCGGCACTGAACGCCAAGTACCACCTGGACCAGCCGCTGATGAAGCAGTACCTGGATTACCTGGGCGGCGTACTGCGCTTTGACTTCGGCCCCAGCTTCGTCTACTTCGGCCAGACCATCAACGAGATGATCGAGGCGGGCTGGCCGCCCTCCGCCGTCATCGGCGTGTGGGCGACGGTCCTGATTCTGGTGCTGGGGGTGCCGCTGGGCATCATATCGGCGCTGAAGCGCAACACCCTCTCCGACCGGGTGATCATGGTGATCTCCACCGTGGGCATCATCGTGCCCTCCTTCGTATTGGCGACGTTCCTTTTGTACTTTTTCTCCGTGCGGCTGAAGGTGCTGCCGGCCTTTGGCAACGACACCTGGAAGGGCTACGTGCTGCCGGTAATATGCCTTGCGGTGGGGTCGGTCTGCGCCATCGCGCGGCTGACCCGCTCCAGCATGCTGGACACCCTCTCGCAGGACTACGTGCGCACCGCCAGGTCAAAGGGGCTGTCGCCGGGGCGCATCCTGCGGGTGCACGTACTGCGCAATTCGCTGATTCCGGTGGTTACGTCGCTGGGGATGACCTTCGCTGCGCTTTTGACAGGCACCTTTGTCATCGAAAAGATCTTTGCGATTCCGGGGCTCGGGCGCTATTTTGTGGACTCGATCTCAAACCGCGACTACACCACCGTCATGGGCCTTACGATTCTCTCCTCGGTGATCATGGTGGTCATGTCCTTCCTGATCGACGTGATCTACGTGGTGATCGACCCGCGCATCAAGCTCTATGACAAATAGGAGGCGGCCGTGAGCAGCATTGATTTCAGCCCGCTGGCCCGGAGCGCAAAGCGCGCCGAGGATACCGGCTCGGAGATTTCCTACCTGGAGGATGTCCTTCGCCGGTTCCGCCAGAATAAGCTGGCGGTGGCCTCGGTGTTTGTGATCCTTCTGATCCTCGCGGCGTCCTTTTTCGGCCCGGCGCTGACGGGCAAGGGCTATGACGCGCAGCAGCTCAACCTGCGCAACATGCCGCCCCGGATCGAGATCCTGACCGCGGCGGACGGCACGCGCTTTTACGTGCATCCGGAGCTTCGCGTGTTTCTGGCGGATGAGCGCGGCTTGGTGGGCGAGGCGCTGGAGCCTTCCAAAAAAGAGCTGGCGAAGAAGCGGTACGACTATACGGTGAACGGCCGGGCCTATCAGCTGACCTTCGGCGGCGACGGCCTGAAGTTTCTCGATGAAAACGGCGATCCCCTCCCCGGGCGCGAAACCGTGTGGAACCAGAATTACCGCCTGGGCACGGATTCCGTGGGCCGCGACATCCTGACGCGCCTGCTCTACGGCGGGCGGATATCGCTCCTGGTGGCGTTCGTCACGTCGTTTTTCACGCTGGCCATCGGCGTGATCTACGGCGGTATCTCCGGCTACTACGGGGGCAATGTGGACATCGTGATGATGCGCATTGTGGAGATCCTGATGGCCATCCCCTCCACCATCTACGTGATCCTCCTGATGGTGTACTTTGGCCAGGGCATCACCAACATCCTGATCGCGATGGCGGCCACCTCGTGGCTGGGCATGGCGCGGCTGGTGCGGGCGCAGGTGCTGTCGCTGAAGGAGCAGGAATTTGTGCTGGCGGCCCGGTGCGCGGGGGTAAAGCCGCTGGCCATCATCGTAAAGCATCTTTTGCCCAACTGCATCGGGCCGATCATCGTATCGGCGACGCTGTCCATCCCGGGCGCCATCGCCACCGAGGCGTTCATGAGCTTCATCGGCCTGGGCGTCGCGCCGCCGATGCCCTCCTGGGGCATTCTGAGCAACGAGGGCATCGGCGCCATCCGCTCCGCGCCCTACCAGATCCTGCTGCCCTCCATCGCCATCAGTCTGACCATGTTTTCCTTCAATTTTATGGGCGACGGCCTCCGGGACGCGCTCGATCCCCGGCAGCGCAAGTGAGAGGAGGGCGTACCATGGCCTCAAGCGGACCCCTCATGGAAATCAAAAACCTGGAGACGTCCTTTTTCACCTTTTCGGGGGAAGTGAAGGCCGTCCGCGACGTGAGCCTCGCCGTCGGGCGCGGCGAAATTCTGGGGATCGTGGGCGAGTCCGGCTCCGGCAAGAGCGTGACGGCGCTGTCCGTCACCCGCCTTTTGCCCGAAAACGGGCGTGTGACCGGCGGAGAGGTGCTCTTTGAGGGCGAGGACCTTCTGAAAAAGGACGAAAAGGCCATGCGCCGCATCCTGAACGGCGGCATTTCCATGATCTTCCAGGACCCGATGACCTCCCTCAACCCCACGCTGCGGGTGGGCACCCAGATTGCCGAGCGCATCCTGGCCTTCGGCCGGGGCGTATCCAGGGACGAAGCGTGGCGCCGGGCGGTGGAACTGCTGCGGCAGGTGAAGATCCCCGAACCGGAAAAGCGCGTCCACGCCTATCCCTTTGAGATGTCCGGCGGCATGCGGCAGCGGGTGATGATCGCCGCGGCCATTTCCACAAACCCGCGGCTTTTGATCGCGGACGAGCCCACCACCGCGCTGGACGTGACGATCCAGAACCAGATTCTGCGGCTGCTCCGCGGCCTCCGGGACCAGATCGACTCCTCAATCCTGCTCATCACCCACGATTTGGGCGTGGTGGCGGAAACCTGTCAGCGGGTGGCCGTCATGTACGGCGGCAAGCTGATGGAGGAGGGGCTGGTGGGCGAAATCTTCTACGAAACCGCCCACCCCTACACCGCGGGGCTGAAAAAGTCGCTCCCCCGGGTGGACCAGAAGCGCGACGAGGCGCTGTTCTCCATCGCGGGTTCGCCGCCCAGCCTTCTCAACCCACCGGCGGGCTGCCCCTTCGCGGCGCGCTGCGCGCGCGCCATGCGCGTGTGCGACGAGGCGCTTCCGCCCGTGTACCACCTGACGCCCACCCATCGGGCGATGTGCTGGCTGCACCACCCGGATTGCCCCGGAAAGGGGGAGCCGCTGGCATGACGCGGGACGAGCTGGTCCGGGTGACGGACCTCAAAAAGTACTTTACCTCCGGCAGCAGGCTGATGCGCAACCTGGAGACGGTGCGGGCCGTGGACGGCGTATCCTTTTCCATCGCCCGGGGCGAAACCTTCGGGCTGGTGGGCGAATCCGGCTGCGGCAAGTCCACCGCGGCCCGCGCGGTCATCCGGCTCTACGAACCGGATGGAGGCGAGATCCGCCTGGACGGCGCGGACATCACCCACCTTTCGGAACGGGCGCTTTCGCCCTTCCGCACCCGGATGCAGATGATCTTCCAGGACCCGTACGCCTCGCTGAACCCCCGGATGGACGTGCGCCGCATCGTCCAGGAGCCGCTAATGGCGTCGGGCCGCTGCGACCGGCGGGAGGCGGCGGAGCGCGCCGCGCGGCTGATTGAGCTGGTGGGGCTGGACAGGAGCCATCTGGGCAAGTATCCCCACGAGTTCTCCGGCGGCCAGCGCCAGCGCATCGGCATCGCCCGGGCGTTGATCACGGACCCTGAGTTCGTGCTGTGCGACGAACCCATATCCGCGCTGGACGTGTCCATCCAGGCGCAGGTGGTCAACATGCTCCGGGACCTGCAACAGAAGCTGGGGCTGACGTACCTGTTCATCGCCCACGACCTGGCGATGGTCCGGTACATCTCCGACCGCATGGGCGTGATGTACCTGGGCCGCCTGGTGGAAACCGCCCCCAGCGCGGAAATCTACCGCCGCCCGCTGCACCCCTACACCCAGGGGCTGATGAGCGCGATCCCGCTGGCCGACCCCGAGCAGGCCGCCCGCAAAAAGGAGATCGCCATGGAAGGCGAGATCCCCAGCCCGCTGCACCCGCCCGAGGGCTGCCGCTTCCACACCCGCTGCCCCTACGCGACGCCCCGGTGCCGGGCGGAATCGCCGGCGCTGCGCGAGGTCGGCCCCGGCCACATGGCCGCCTGCCATCTGATCTGATTTTCGTTTTCCGGACGGCCTCCGGAGAAAACCTGGAAAGGGAGAGAAGAACATGAAGAAAGCCTTCGCTCTGATCCTGGCCATCGCCCTCGCACTGGGCATGGTACCCGCCGGTGTGGCGCTGGCGGAGTCCGCCGGCACGGCCTCCTTCCATTGGGGCTTCCTCGACGAACCTCCGGGAATTGACCCGGGCATCTCCCAGGGCGGCACCCAGTCCACCCTCTACGCGGCGCTTTTCGAGGGCCTGGTCACCTCGGACGAGGCCGGCAACGTGGTGCCCGCCGCGGCGGAAAGCTGGGACGTCAGCGACGACAAAACGGTCTACACCTTCCACCTGCGCGACGGCCTCAAGTGGTCGGACGGCCAGAGCCTCACCGCGAAGGACTTCGAATACGCCTGGCTGCGGGTGCTGAAGCCGGAGACGGCCTCCACCTACAGCTGGTTTGTCGAGATGTTCCTGAAAAACGGCGGCGCCTTCGCCAAGGGCGAGGTGGGCGCGGAGGAAGTGGGCGTCAAGGCCCTGGACGACAGGACGCTGGAAGTCACCCTCAACATGCCCGCCGCCTACTTCCTGCAGGCCCTGCTGCAGGGCTGCTGGCTGCCCGTCCGGCAGGACGTGGTGGAGGCCGATCCTGAGAAGTGGGTCTTCAGCGCCGACACCTTCATCTCCAACGGCCCCTTCAAGTTCACCGAGTACAAGATCGGCGCCTACATCACCGCCGTGAAGAATGAGAATTACTGGGACGCGGCCAATGTGAAGCTGGACGAAGTCAAGTTCTCCTTCATCGCCGAGCCCAACACCGCCTACGCGGCCTTTGAGGCCGGCTCGGTGGACGGCATCGCCGGCGTGCCCGCGGCGGAATTTGTCAACATCCTCTCCAGCGACAACCGGCTCTACGTCTACGACAAACTGGCCTTCAATTTCCTCCGGCTCAACACCGCCAGCGAGGGCCTTGACAACCAGAAGGTGCGCCGCGCCATCAGCCTGGCCTTTGACCGCAAGAGCTATCTGGACGGCCTGGGCGACGTGACCTCCACCCCCGCGCTGGGCAGCGTGCCCGGCGGCCTGGTGCTGGACGGCAAGGACTTCCGCGCGGCCTCCGGCGACAACGGCCTCGCAGACACCGCCAAGCTGGAGGAGGCCCGGGCGCTCCTGGCCGAGGCCGGCTTCCCCGAGGGCAAGGGCCTGCCCGTGTACCGGCTGCACTGCGCCCAGTCCGCGGTGAAAAATGCCGAGATCCTGCAGCAGATGCTCAAGACCAGCCTGGGCATTGAAACCCAGATCAAGCCCGTGGACGCCAAGCTCAACTTCCCCATGATGGTGGACGGCGAGTATGACATCGCCTTTGGCGGCTGGGGCGGCGATTACGTGCACCCGATGACGTTCCTGGAGCTTTTCACCTCCACCGCCTACGACAACTGCACCCGCTGGGGCAACCCGGACTACGATGCGCTGATCGAAGCCGCCCGCGCCGAAACCGACGAAGCCAAGGCGCTGGAGGACATGATCGAGGCCGAGCACATCCTCATCGAGGAGAGCCCCATCGTGCCCGTTTCGTTCCCGGCCGGCTCCATCATGATGCAGGATTCCGTAAAGGACTGGTTCATCTCCGCCAGCGGTACGCTCTACATCAAGGGCGTCAGCATCGAAAAATAACCCCCATCCGGAGCGCGGGGGCGGCGTGCCGCCCCCGCGCCGCGGGCGTTCGGAAGGAAACGGAAGGGCGGTGGACCCATGCGGGACGAGCGGCTTGGGCGCCTGGCGCGGCAGCTGGTGAACCGTTCGGTGGCGCTTCAGAAGGGCGAGCATCTGCTCGTCAGCTCAACCGGCGCGGAAAACCCGCTGGTTGTGGAGATTATCCGCTGCGCCTACGAGGCGGGCGGCTATCCCCACCTGGACATCCAGAACCACGCGCTGAAAAAGGAAGTGCTGCTCGGTTACGACGAGGAGGCGGCGCGGGTGGACGCGGCGTGGGAGGCGACCCGCATGGAGGGGATGGACGCCTCCATCAGCGTGGTGACCACCGACAATCCCATGGAGATGGGCGAGGTGCCCCGCGAAAAGCTGGCGCTCTACGCGCGTCTCGTGGGCCATCCGGTCAACCGCCGGCGGCGCGAGGGACGGGTGCGCTGGTGCGTGGCGCTCTACCCCACGCCGTTTTACGCCTTGTCCGCGGGCATGTCCCTCCGCCGGTTTGAGGACTACTATTTCGACGTGTGCTGCCTGGACTACGGAAAGATGGACCGGGCGATGGACGCGCTGGTTAAGCGCATGGAGCGCGCCGACAAGGTGCACATCGTGGGGCCGGGCACGGACCTTACCTTCTCGATCAAGGGGCTTCCGGCGATCAAGTGCGCCGGCGAGGCCAACATCCCGGACGGCGAGGTCTACACCGCGCCGGTCAGGAATTCGGTGAGCGGCCGCCTCGCCTACAACGCGCCCTCCCCCCACGACGGCTTCACCTTTGAGAACATATCGCTCGCCTTCAGGGACGGCAGGATCGTCGAAGCCACGGCCAACGATACGCCCCGCATCAACCACATCTTCGATACCGACGAGGGCGCGCGATACGTGGGCGAGTTCTCCTTCGGCCTCAACCCCTACATCACCTTCCCGATGAAGGACATCCTGTTCGACGAGAAGATCGCCGGCTCCTTCCACTTCACGCCCGGAAGCTGCTACGACGAGTGCGACAACGGCAACAAGTCGGCCATCCACTGGGACCTGGTATGCATTCAGACGCCGGAGTACGGCGGCGGCGAGATCTGGCTGGACGGCGAGCTGATCCGCAAGGACGGCCTGTTCGTGCCGGAATCGCTCCAATGCCTCAACCCGGAGGCGCTCAGGTGACGCCAAAGGGGAGCCCTGCCGCCGCGCTCGCGGCGCTTCGCGAAGCGCGGCCGGGCGACGCGCTTCGCCTCTGGGAGATCGACCGCGACGCGCTGGGCTACGATGGGACGCCGGAGGCCACGGCGGCGCGCCTCGCGGCGGTGCTCGCGAATCCCTCCCACTTCCTCAGGGTGGCGGCGGACGCGGACGGCCGCGCGATCGGCTACGTCCACGCCTGCGCCTACGACGCGCTGTTCTACGGGCCGCTCAAGTACGTGATCGCGCTGGCGGTGGACCCCGCCTTTCAGGGAAGGGGCGTCGGCCGCGCGCTGCTCACCGCCTGCGAGGACTGGGCGCGGGCCGAGGGCGCGATCGGCGTGCGCCTGACGTCCGGCTCGGACCGGACCAAAGCGCACGCGTTTTACAGCCGCCTCGGCTACTTGGTGCGCAAGGACCAGAAGAGCCTCTGGAAGCTGTTCGCACAGTGAACCGCGCCGAATGTTCGGATCGGCCGGATCGATCGATAAATCGCCGTAAAACCTGCGCCAAAGCGGTTGCGTTTTGCGCGCGAAACGTGTACAATCACTGGTATGACCGGCCGGGAGGTTCGCCTTTTGGCCGACCATTCATTTGAACAGGGAGGAATGACCCATGAAGAAGGTTCTGGTCCTGGCCCTGGC
>JARKQJ010000169.1 GCA_029973955.1 Paludibaculum sp.
GCGCCTGGAACTGGTCAAGCGGACCGAGAAGAGCCGTCTGATGAGCGTGTTGTCACCTGTCATCGCCGTGGCGCTGACGGTGGTGTTCGCCGGGATCGTTTTTGCCGCGCAGGGGCATAACCCCCTTACCGGCATTTGGTACTTCTTCCTCGAGCCCATCACCTCCCTCTGGGGCGTCGAGCAACTGATCACCAAGGCCACGCCGCTCGTCATCATCGCGCTCGGCCTTTCGGTCTGTTACCTCTCCAACAACTGGAATATCGGCGCCGAGGGGCAGCTCACCATCGGCGCCATCGCCGGATCGATCCTGCCGATCCTGTTCCCGGATTTCGTCAGCCCGGTGGTTCTGCCGCTGATGCTGTTGATGGCGATGGCCGGCGGCGCGCTGTTCGCGCTGATCCCCGCCAAGCTCAAGACCATCTTCGGAACCAACGAGATCCTGACCAGTCTGATGCTGGTCTACTGCTCGAACCTGTTCCTGGACTGGATGGTCCGCGGTCCATGGCGCAGCCCCCAAGGCTACAACTTCCCGATCACCATCGACTTCCACGAATGGGCGGTGCTGAATGCCGTCGACGTCGGCGGTATCTATATCAATCTCTCCGCGCCGATCGCGCTGCTCCTCGTCATCGTCCTGGCGGTGGTGATGCGCTCGACGCTGAAGGGCTTCGAAATCCGCGTTCTGGGCCAGAGCCCGCGCGCGGGCTCCTTCGCCGGCTTCTCCAACCGCCGCATGACGGCCTTCGCCTTCGCCCTGTCGGGCGCTCTGGCCGGGCTTGCCGGCATGATGGTGGTGATGAGCGAGATCGGCAAGCTGCAGCCGGTGATTTCACCCGGTTACGGCTTCACGGCGATCATCGTCGCCTTTCTCGGCCGCCTCAATCCGGTGGGCATCCTGATCGCGGGGCTCGTCATCGCCTCGTCCTACCTTGGCGGTGAGGCCATTCAGACCTCCCTGCAGATGTCGTCGAAACTCGCCACCGTCATCCAGGGCGTGCTGCTGTTCTTCGTTCTGGCGGCCGACACCCTGATCCTCTACAAGGTGCGCTTGGTCACCGCTCGCGAGGGGGAGGGCGCCCATGCTTGAGGCCATCATCCTCACCATCATCACGGCGGCAACGCCGCTCCTTCTGGCCGCCATCGGCGAGCTGGTGGTGGA
>JARKQJ010000186.1 GCA_029973955.1 Paludibaculum sp.
GCCCGTTTTACGACCATTTACCAGCTCTTCTCGCCCAAAACCACCGCCCGCATCACCCTCAAGGTCCCCGCCACCGCCGGCGGCGGCGCAAAGGAAGAAGGAAAAAGAAAAAAGGAAAATGATCCTGAGGCTGGCTCCTCCGCCACCTCCGGTGGTGCAGCCACCCCATCTTCCTTCTTCCATCTTCCTTCCGTCCCTTCCCTCACCCCCCTCTGGCCCGGCGCCGACTGGCCCGAGCGCGAGGTGTACGACCTCATGGGCATCCGCTTCGAAGGCCACCCCGACCTGCGCCGCATCATGATGCCCCACGACTGGCCCAACCACCCCCTGCGCAAGGACATCCCGCGCGGCGGCGAGACCGTCCCCTTCTCCATGACCTGGGAAGATGAAGAGTTCGAGTCCTTCGGCCAACAGATCATCGAAGCCCGCGCCGTCCCCCAGGTCCCGCCCAAGCAGGCCGACGGCAACCGCCACATGATTCTCAACATGGGGCCCCACCACCCCGCCACCCACGGCGTCCTGCGCGTCATCGCCGAGCTCGACGGCGAAACCGTCGTCGCCGCCTATCCCGACCTCGGCTACCTGCACTCCGGCTTCGAGAAGCAAGGCGAGACCATCCGCTACAAGGACTTCCTGCCCTACACCGACCGCTCCGATTACGTCTCCTCCATGTGCAACAACCTCGGCTACTCCCTCGCGGTCGAACGGCTCATGGGCGTCGACATCCCCCCGCGCGCCCAGGTCCTGCGCGTGATCATGGCCGAGCTCCAGCGCATCGCCTCCCACCTCCTCTGGCTCGGCACCAGCGTCATGGACGCCGCCGGCATGAGCCACGCCATGCTCATGTACGCCTTCCGCGAGCGCGAGCAACTCCTCGACATCTTCGAGCTCGTCAGCGGCGCCCGCCTCACCACCTCGTACATCCGCCCAGGCGGCATCTGGCGCGACGTCCCCCCCTCCTTCGAGGAGCGCGTGCGGGACATCCTGCGCACCTTCCCCGCCCATTTCGACGAGTACGAGCGCTTCATGACCGAGAACCCCGTCTGGAAGGCGCGCACCATCGGCGTCGGCAAGCTCAGCGCCGACCAGTGCCTCGGCCTGGGACTCTCCGGACCGCTCGCCCGCGCATCCGGTGTGCCCCTCGATTACCGGAAGCTGCGCCCCTACAGCGGCTACGAGAACTTCGATTTCAAGATGGTCACCGCGACCGACGGCGACTCCTACGCCCGCTACCTCGTCCGCATCGAAGAGATGCGCCAGAGCCTGCGCATCGTCGAGCAAGGCCTCGCCAACCTGCCCGACGGCCCCGTGTGGACCGCGGACCGCAAGATGGCCCTCCCGCCCCGTCAGGAGCTCGACACCAGCATGGAGGCCGTCATCCACCATTTCAAGCTCAACACAGAGGGGATGGTCCCGCCCAAGGGCGAGATCTACGAGTGCGTCGAAAGCCCACGCGGGGAAAAGGGCTTCTACCTGGTCAGCGATGGCACCGCCATCCCCTACCGCCTGCGCTACCGCACCCCATCATTCCATAACCTGCAGGCGCTGAACACCATGTCCCAGGGCCGCCTCATCGCGGACCTCATCATCAACATCGGCACGATCGACATCGTCCTCGGCGACGTCGACCGGTAAACATGGAGGCCTGAGTGCTGTCCGACAAAGCCATAACCGAAATCCGGGCCCTGCAGGCCCGCTATCCCGTCCCCCGCTCCGCGCTGGGGCCCGCGCTCTATGTCGCGCAGGCCGAATACGGCTGGCTCCCCCCCGCCGCGCTCGCCGAGGTCGGCGCGCTGTTCGGCCTCGACGCGGCCGAGGTCGGCGAGTTCGCCAGCTTCTACCACATGTACAACGTCCACCGCGAGCCGGGCGACATCACCATCGAGGTGTGCGATAACGTCCCCTGCATGCTGCGCGGCGCGGGCAAGCTCACCCGCGGCCTGGAAGAACAGTTGGGCATCCCCTTCGGCCAGACCACCCCCGACGGCAAGTTCACGCTCGGCCACGTGGAGTGCCTCGGCGCCTGCGCCACCGCGCCCATGTTCATGGCCACCGAAAAGAAGACCGGCCGCATCCGCTACTTCGAAGAGCTCGAAACGCCCGAAAAGATCGCCGAAGCGCTGGCCCTTCTCGCATCCGGCCACGGCTTCGACAGCACCGAGCGCTGGCCCGCTGGCCCATTCCGCCACGGCGGCCGCCCCGACACCAACTTCCTCCTCGCCAACATCGACAAACCCGACTCGCACCGCCTCGCGACCTACCTCGCCGCCGGCGGCTACCAGACCGCGCGCGCAGTGATGGGCGCCCCGAGCGAAAAGGAAGAAGAAAAAAGGAAGAAGGAAGATCTTCCTTCTTCCATCTTCCTTCTTCCTTCCGGCGTCATCGACGTCATGAAGGCAGCCAACGTCCGCGGCCGCGGCGGCGCCGGCTTCTCCGCCGGCGTCAAATGGAGCTTCATCCCCGCGGGCGTCTACCCGCGCTACCTCGTCGTCAACGCCGACGAATCCGAGCCGGGCACCTTCAAGGACCGCCTCATCATGGAGTATGACCCCCACCAACTGCTGGAGGGCATCCTCCTCACATGTTATGCCATCGAGGCCGAGCACGCCTTCATCTACGTGCGCGGCGAGTATTATTTCGCGGCCGAGCGGCTCGAAGGCGCGATCGCGGAGGCCGAGGCCGCGGGCATCCTGGGCAACAACGTGCTCGGCACGGGCAAGCGGCTCAAGGTCGTCGTCCATCGCGGAGCAGGCGCGTATGAATGCGGCGAGGAAACCGCGCAACTGACCTCCCTCGAAGGCTACCGGGGCCATCCGCGGCTCAAGCCGCCCTTCCCAGCCGTCTCCGGCCTGTACGGCAAGCCCACCATCGTCAACAACGTCGAAACCATCGCCAATGTCCCCCACGTGCTGGCTCACGGCGCAGACTGGTACCGGCAGTGGGGCACGCCCAACAGCACCGGCTTCCGCATCTACGGCATCAGCGGCCAGGTCAAGAAGCCCGGGCTCTACGAGCTGCCCCACGGCGTCACCCTGCGCGAGCTGATCTACGACTGGGCCGGCGGCCTGACCGAAGACGCAGAGGGACTCAAGGCAGTGATCCCCGGCGGCCTGTCCATGCAGCTCCTCGACGAAAGCCAGCTCGACGTCCCCATGGACTTCGACAGCATCGGCCAGGCCGGATCGAGCCTCGGCGCAGCCGCGGTCATCGTCATCGGCAAGAACCAAAGCATGGTCGAAATCGCGCGGCGCACCATCGCGTTCTACCGCGAGGAAAGCTGCGGCAAATGCACGCCCTGCCGCGAAGGCACCGGCTGGCTGGAGCACATCCTCGAGCGCGTCGAGCGGGGCGAAGGCCGCACCGACGACATCGCGCTCATGCTCTACATCGCAGACATGATCGCGGGCAAGAGCTTCTGCCCCTTCTCGTACGCAGCAGTCTGGGGCCTGCAGAGCAATCTGGCCAGGTTCCGGCCCGAGTTCGAATCCGCGATCGCAGCCGCAGCCGCGCCGCCCGTCATCCCGATCCGGCCGATCTACCGGCCCGACCCGGGCGCGCCCTCCGGCGTGACCGAGCCGGCCCTGCCGCTCGAGGAACAGTACAACGTGCCGCCAGTGAAGCGGTGAGGATGAATCGCGAACCGATCATCGTATCAGCAAGTTAGAGGAAACCTATGCCTGATCCGGTCAATGTGACCATCGACGACATCAAAGTCCAGGTCCCCGCAGGAACCCTGGTGATCGACGCGGCCAAGGCAGCCGGCATCGACATTCCCATCTTCTGCTCGCACCCCAAGCTGGACCCCTTGGGCGCGTGCCGCATGTGCCTGGTCGAATTTCCCAGCCCGCGCGGAAGCCGCTTGGATACAGCGTGCACCGTCCGCGTCAGCGAAGGCATGGCCGTCGTCACCAACAGCCAGGCAGTGCGGGAGGCGCGCGAGGCCGTCCTCGGCTTCATCCTCATCAATCACCCGCTCGACTGCCCCATCTGCGACAAAGGCGGCGAGTGCCCGCTGCAAGACAACACGATGGAATATGGCCCAGGCGCGAGCAAATTCGTCGAGGCCAAGCGGCACAAGCAGAAGCACTACCCCATCAGCGACCTGATCATGCTCGACCAGGAGCGCTGCATCCTCTGCTGGCGCTGCATCCGCTACCTCGAAGAGTGGGAGGACAAGCCCCAGATCGGCCTGTTCGAGCGCGGGGGCGAGACGGTCATCGACGTCTTCCCCGGCCAGCCGGTGGACGCAAAAACCTCAGGCAGCATCATCGATATTTGCCCGGTCGGCGCGCTGACCAACCGCGTCGCCCGCTTCAAATACCGGCCGTGGGAGCTGCGCAAGACGCCCAGCATCTGCACCCACTGCCCCGTCGGCTGCAACCTGCGCCTCGACGAGCGCGTCCACACCCTGCGCCGCATCGTCGCACGCGAAAACATGGCCGTCAACGACGAATGGATCTGCGACAAGGGCCGCTTCCTCCACCAGCACGTCGACCATCCCGACCGCCTGAAGACCCCCCTGATCCGCGAGAACGGCGCGCTCCGCCCAGCCACCTGGGACGAAGCCATCGCCACCATCGTCGATCGACTGGAGTCCATAGTCGAAGGTCCCGCGCACCCGGAGGGTAGGGGCGACCCTGGCGGTCGCCCTGCTTCAACCCTCGGCGGCATCGCCGGCGGCCGCGTCTCCAACGAAACCGCCTACCTGTTCCAAAAGTTCATCCGCGCGTTCACCGGCTCCAACAACATCGACTTCTCCGAAGGCTCCGCCGTCCGCGCCCAGCCCGCCGGCCTCTCCGCCATCGCCAACATCGGCCGCAGCGACGTCATCGTCCTGGTCGACTTCGACCCCAGCGAGGCCGCACCCGTGCTCGATCTGCACATCAAGCGCGCGATCCGCCGCAACGGCGCCAAACTCATCATCATCAACCCGCGCCAGATCGAGCTCACCCGCTACACCACCGGCGACAAAGGCGCCTACATCCCGGTCCGCCCCGGCGAGTCAGCCACCGCGCTCGACGAAATCGCGACGCAGATCCAACGAAAAAAGGAAGAAGAAAAAAGGAAGAAGGAAAATCGTCCCTCGAAGGAACATCTTCCTTCTTCCCCCGGCGGCTCGGCCGCCGCCTTCCTTCTTCCTTCCGCGTTATTGGCATCCGCCAAAGCGCCCCTCTTCATCTACGGCCCTGACGCAGCGCGCGGACAAACCGGCCGCCAGACCGTCGCCGCACTGAGCAACCTCGCCGCGCAGCTCGGCCGCGGCGAAATCGCCTACATCGGCCACGAACCCAACGGCCAGGGCCTGCGCGACATGGGCCTCACCTCCGACAGCCTCCCCGGCCAGCTCCCCGTGGCCGATCCCGCGGTCCGCGACCGCCTCGGCAAGCTGTGGGGCATCCAGCCCCCCGCGCAGCCCGGCCTCTCCTACACCGAGATGCTCGAGGGCGGCGTCAAAGCCCTCTACATCATCGAGGCAGATCCCGGCGCATCGCCCCGCATCGCCGCCGCGCTCAGCCAGCTCGAGTTCCTCGTCGTCCAGGACCTCTTCCTGACCGAGACCGCCCGGCTCGCCCACGTCGTCCTGCCCACCACATCCTGGGCCGAATCCGACGGCACCTACACCAATCTCGAGCGCCGCGTCCAGGCCGCACCCGCCGGCATCGACCCCATCGACAGCGCCCTGCCCGGCTGGGCCATCCTCACCCGCCTCGCCGAACGCTGGCTCGCCGCGCCGCCGCCCGATTCCGCCGCAACACCCACCGCGACCGCCGACTGGAAACGCAAAAAACGCGCCCAGGCCACCAGAACCGGCCCCACGCCCAAGCCCTGGACCTACACCAGCGCCCAGTCCGTGCTCGAAGAAATCACCCGAGCCATCCCAGCCTACGCCAACCTGCGCTGGGAAGCCCTCACCAGCCAGGGCCAACAATGGACCGTGACCGGGACGGAAGGAAGAAGGAAAAAGGAAGAAGGAAGATCCGATCCTGCAACCGTAGAGACCGTGCAGGCAACGTCTCTACAACCCGGCGCGTTCCGCCTCATCTCCGGCCCCGTCCTCTGGGACGGCAGCCCACTCATGCAGCACGCCGCCGGCGAGGTCCGCCAAAAAATACCCGCGCCCTACATCGCACTCAACCCGGCCGACCTGTCTTCCTTCTTCCTTGCTTCCGAAGGAAGCCTTCCTTCTTCCTTTAGCAGTAACGCCCAGGCCACCGTCACATCCGCGCTGGCCACCGTCACCCTTCAACTACGCGCCGATCCCACCGTGCCCACCGGCGCAGCCTGGATCCCTTACGGCCTGCCAGGCCACCCGGCCGAGACCCTCGGCGCCGGCCGCGGAGAGCCAGTCTCCGTCACCATTGCACCCGATCACCCTTCGCTGGAGTAGCGCATGGACTGGATCAGCCTCATCCTCATCCCAGGCATCACCTCTCTCGTACTGGTGGTGATCCTCCTGACCGGATTCGCCTACCTGACCCTCTTTGAGCGCAAGATGATCGGGCGCTTCCAGCTGCGCATCGGCCCCAACCGCGCCTGGAAATTCGGCCTCGGCCATCCCATCGCCGACGCACTCAAGATGATCTTCAAAGAAGAATTCATCCCCGCCCGCGCCGACAAGCTGCTCTACGTCATCGCACCCGCGCTCGCCATCGCACCCGCGCTCATCGCCTTCGCCGTTGTGCCCGTCGGCCCCACCCTCAACCTCTTCGGCCGCCAGATCCCCCTCCAGGTCGCCGACGTCAACATCGGCTTCCTGTGGGTCCTCGCCGCGGCCTCCATCGGCATCTACGGCATCATCCTGGGCGGCTATGCCAGCAACAACAAGTACTCCGTCCTCGGCGCCCTGCGCACCAGCGCCCAAATGCTCTCCTACGAGCTACCCATGGGCATCCTGCTCATCGCCCTCATCCTCACCACCACCCTGGGCACCGCCGACGGCTTCGGCACCCTCAGCCTCAAAGAAATCGTCGCCATGAACCGCCCCTGGTGGCTCTGGCTCTGGATCTGGCTCGCGTTCCCGTTCTACTTCATCACCATGCTCGCCGAAACCACCCGCAAGCCATTCGACTTCCCCGAGACCGAGAACGAGCTCGTCTCCGGCTTCGCCACCGAATACGGCAGCATCAAATTCGCACTCTTCTACATGACCGAATACCTGCACATCCTCGGCGCCAGCGCAGTCGCCGTCTCCGTCTTCTTCGGCGGCTGGCGCGGCCCCTTCGTCGAACAGCTCCCCATCCTGGGCCTGTTCTACTTCGTCGCCAAGGTCATGGTCATGGTCTTCCTGTTCATCTGGGTCAGCGCCAGCGTCCCACGCCCACGCTACGACCAGCTCCTGCGCTTCTGCTGGACCATCCTGTTCCCGATCGCACTCGTCTACCTGGCCATCACCGCCGTCATCGTCACGCTGGCCTGATGGGGAGAGATAACTCATGACTGTCACTGAAACCGTCAAGGGCGCAGTCGAAATCCTCCAAGGATTCCGCGTCACCCTCACCAACCTCTTCCGGGGCCAGATCACAACCCAATATCCCGAAGAGCCCGCGCCGATCTACCCGCGCTTCCGCGCCCGCCACGAGCTGCGCCGCTACGAAAACGGCCTCGAACGCTGCATCGGCTGCATGCTCTGCGAAGCCGCCTGCCCGACCGGCGCCATCCACGTCGAAGCCGCGGAAAACGACCCGGCCAACCCCGTCAGCCCCGGCGAACGCTACGCCCGAGTGTGGGAGGTCAACCTCATGCGCTGCGTCTACTGCGGCGACTGCGAGACCGCCTGCCCCGTCGAAGCCGTCGTCCTCGGCCACGAATTCGAAACCGCCGTCTACACCCGCGACGGCTTCCTGTGGACCAAAGAACAACTGCTCGCACCGACCAACCCAAACGTCGTCGTCAGAGCCGAGTAGAGGTGGCCATGTTCCTATTCATCATCTTCAGTCTCATCGCCATCGTCGCAGCCGCCGGCGTCATCCTCAGCCGCCGGCCCATCTACAGCGCGCTCTTCCTGCTCGTCAACTTCGCCACCCTCGCCGCGCTCTACATCATGCTCCAGGCGCAATTCCTCGCCGTCGTCCAGATCATCGTCTACGGCGGCGCCATCGTCGTCCTCTTCCTCTTCGTCGTCATGCTCCTCGGCGGCGGCGAACTCAACGATATTCGCGACGCCAGAAGGCCTGGCGCCGACGCCAGCGGGCCTGGCGCCGACGCCGGTAGGGGCGAAAAATCTTTCGCCCCTACTCCCGGTGGGCGCGAAAAATCTTTCGCCCCTACTCCCGGTGGTCGCGCAGTCGAAGGACGCCTGCGCTGGCCCCAAATCGCCGCGCTCACCCTGGCCATCCTGCTCCTCGCCACCGTCGGCTACGGCCTCATCACCGGCCAGTTGAATCCCATCCAGAGCGATGCCGCCACCTTCGGCCAGGGCTCCGTCCAGGCCATCGGCAGCGTCCTCTACACCGACTACCTGCTGCCCTTCGAGCTCGCGTCCATCCTGCTCCTCGTCGGCATGATCGGCGCCGTCGTCCTGGCCCGCCCGGCCGAGTGATTTCGAGGAGGTGCCCGGCACCTTCAAGGTGCCGGGCACCTGAACGCAAAGAAGAGAGAATCGACATATGGTCCCAACCACCTACTACCTCATCCTCAGCGCCGCCCTCTTCACCCTGGGCGCGCTCGGCGTCGTCCTGCGGCGCAACGTCCTCATCATCTTCATGTCCGTCGAGATGATGCTCAACGCCGTCAACCTCACCTTCGCCGCACTCGCCCGCCACTTCCTGCAGCTCCACGGCCAGATCTTCGTCCTTATGGCCATGGCCGTCGCCGCTGCCGAAGTCGCCGTCGGCCTCGCCATCGTCATGGCCGTCGTCCGGCACAAAGACAGCACCAACGTCCAGGACATCAACCTGCTGAAAGGTTAATCCTGTAGGGGCGAAACATGTTTCGCCCCTGCTGAAAGGTATCCTATGCTTGACTACGCCTGGCTCATACTCGCCTTCCCCGCACTGGGAGCACTCATCATCGCCTTCTTCGGCACCCGGCTCGGCCGCCGCGCAGTGGGCATTCTCGCGCCCGCCATGGTCTTCCTCAGCTTCGCCGTCGCCGTCACCCTCTTCATGGAGCTTCTCCGCCTGCCCCCCGAGGAACGCCAGCACGAGCTCACCCTCTGGCGCTGGATGACCGTCGGTAGGGGCGGAACATTTTCCGCCCCCTTCAGCGTCGACATCGCCCTCCTCATCGACCAGCTCTCCGTCACCATGGCCCTCGTCGTCACCGGCATCGGCTTCCTCATCCACGTCTACTCCGCCGGCTACATGCACGACGACCCGCGCCACCCACGCTACTTCGCCTACCTCAACCTCTTCATCCTCATGATGAGCACGTTGATCCTCGCCAACAACTACCTCCTCATGTTCGTCGGCTGGGAAGGCGTCGGCCTCGCCTCCTACCTCCTCATCGGCTTCTGGTTCGAGAAGCCATCCGCCGCCGACGCCGGCAAAAAAGCCTTCATCGTCAACCGCATCGGCGACTTCGGCCTCCTCCTCGCCATCATGATCATCTGGACCGGCCTCGGCACCCTCCAGTTCACGGAAGTCTTTAAGGCAATCCAGGTGCCCGGCACCTTGGAGGTGCCGGGCACCTTTGGCAGCAGCGGCACCTTCGGCCTGACCGCCATCCGCGCCGCCACCCTGCTCATGCTCCTCGCCGCCACCGGCAAGAGCGCCCAGATCCCCCTTTTCGTCTGGCTGCCCGACGCCATGGAAGGCCCCACCCCCGTCTCAGCGCTCATCCACGCCGCCACCATGGTCACCGCCGGCGTCTACATGATCGCCCGCTCCGCCCCCCTCTTCGACCTCGCCCCCAGCACCGGCGAGTGGGTCGCCTGGGTCGGCATGGCCACCGCCTTCATCGCCGGCACCATCGCCCTCACCCAGACCGACCTCAAGCGCATCCTCGCCTACTCCACCGTCTCCCAGCTCGGCTTCATGTTCGTCGCCGTCGGCGTCGGCGCTTATGCCGCAGGCATCTTCCACCTGGTGACCCACGCCTTCTTCAAGGCCCTCCTCTTCCTCGGCGCCGGCAGCGTCATGCACGCCCTGCACGGCGAGCTCGATATCCGCAAGATGGGCAACCTCCGCACCAGGCTACCCATCACCCACTGGACCTTCCTCGCCGGCGCAGCCGCCCTCGCCGGCATCCCCCTCCTCTCCGGCTTCTTCAGCAAGGATGCCATCCTCTTCTACGCCTTCGAGCACGCAGTGCCACTCTGGATCGCCGGCATCATCACCGCCTTCATCACCGCCTTCTACTCCTTCCGCATGGTCTTCCTCACCTTCTGGGGGCAAGAGCGCGACAAAAAACTCCACAGCCACGCCCACGAATCCCCGCGGGTCATGACCGTGCCCTTGATTCTCCTGGCCATCGGCGCCATCCTGGCCGGCTACCTCGGCCTCCCCTCCATCTCGGCTATAGACCACTGGCTAGAACCCGTCTTTAAGGCTGGCCTAAAGGTGCCCGGCACTTCGGAAGTGCCGGGCACCTGGGTTGCTGCCACCCACAACCTCACCCTGGAGCTGATCCTCCTCGCCGTCTCCGCGCTCATCGCCCTGGCCGGCGCCTACCTCGCCTACCGCGCCTACATCGCCGACCGCGACCTGCCCAAACGCGCCCGCGCCGCCTTCGGCCCGCTCACCCGGCTCGTTGAAAACAAATACTACGTCGACGAGGCCTACAACCTCCTCATCGTCGAGCCCCTCCGCGCCCTCGGCCAGTGGCTCGCCGCCACCTTCGACAAACGCGGCCTCGACGGCGCCGTCAACGGCATCGCCGGCCTCACCAGCTGGACCGGCGCCCAGGTCCGCCGCCTCCAGACCGGCCTCGTCGGCCTCTACGCCATCGCCATGCTCTTCGGCGCCGTCGCCCTCGCCGCCTGGCTGGTAACCCGATAACAACGAAAGAAAAAGACCCATGACAACCATCCCATTACTCACAATCATCACCCTCCTGCCCCTGGCCGGCGCCCTCCTCCTCCTCCTCCTCCCCGGCCAGCGTCAGCAGAAATGGTTTGCCCTCGCCGTCAGCGCGGCCACCTTCGCCATCTCCTGCCTCCTCTTCGCCTGGTGGCAGACCGGCGAACCCGGCATGCAATTCACCGAACGCCAGCCCTGGATCCCCCAATTCAACATCCAGTACCACGTCGGCGTCGACGGCCTCAGCCTCTTCCTTGTCCTCCTCACCACCCTCATCACCCTCCTCGTCATCCTCTTCTCCTGGGAAGGTGTCGAGAAGAATCTGAAGGGCTACCTCTTCCTCATCCTCACCCTCGAGGCCGGCATGGTCGGCGTCTTCGTCGCCCTCGACCTCGTCCTCTTCTACATCTTTTGGGAGCTCACCCTCATCCCCATGTACTTCCTCATCGGCGGCTGGGGTGACCCCCACGGAACCTACAACTTCCTGGGCCGCACCATGCCCTGGCGCATCTACGCCGCCCTCAAATTCTTCCTCTACACCTTCGCCGGCAGCGCCCTCATGCTCGTCGCCATCCTGGTCCTCTACGGTCAGAGTGGCACGTTCGACCTGCTCGAGCTCCAGAAGCTAAGTGTCGCGCCCAACCTGCAGCTCTGGCTCTTCCTCGCCTTCGCCCTGGCCTTCGCCATCAAGGTGCCCCTCTTCCCCTTCCACACCTGGCTGCCCGACGCCCACGTCGCCGCACCCACCGGCGGCTCCGTCATCCTGGCCGCCATCCTCCTGAAGATGGGGACCTACGGCTTCCTCCGCTTCTGCCTGCCCTTATTTCCCGACGCAACCCGCGCCGCCGTCCCCTGGATCGCCGGCCTCGCTCTCATAGGCATCCTCTACGGCGGCCTCGTCGCCCTTGTCCAGGCCGACCTCAAATCCCTCGTCGCCTACTCCTCCGTCGCCCACCTCGGCTTCGTCATGCTCGGCATCAGCGCCCTCAACCCCCAGGGCATCGCCGGCGCCACCCTCCAGATGGTCAACCACGGCCTCTCCACCGGCGCCCTCTTCCTCATGGTCGGCATGCTCTACAACCGCCGCCACACCCGCCTCCTCGCCGACTACGGCGGCCTCTGGAAGCAGCTCCCCATCTACGGCTTCCTCTTCCTCATCGTCGCCCTCTCCTCCGCCGGCCTCCCCGGCCTCAACGGCTTCGTCGGCGAATTCAACATCCTCCTCGGCGCCTACCAGGCCCGCCCCATTTTCGCCATCCTCGGCACCCTCGGCATCATCATCGCCGCCTGGTACCTCCTCTGGGCCATCCGCCTCATGCTCCACGGTCCACTCACCCGGCCCGAAAACGCCCGGCTCCCTGACCTTTCCAGGCGCGAGATCATCACCCTCGTGCCGTTGATCATTCTGTTCTTTATCATCGGGCTCTTCCCGAACCTGTTCTTCGACAAAATCAACCCATCCGCGGAGGCCCTGGCCGCCGCCAGTAGGCCTGGCACCGCCGCCGCCAGTGGGCCTGGCGCCGCCGTCAGTGGGTCAGGTGCCGTCATGTCGCAGGAACTGGATTTCGTCAGCCAAGCGAGGCAACCATGATCACCATCCCAACCCTCAATCCCATCGCCATCCTGCCCCAGATCATCCTGGTTGCAGCCGCCCTGCTCCTGCTCATGGTCGACCTGGTGCTTAAAAACAAGCGCGCCCTGCCCTGGCTCAGCCT
>JARKQJ010000187.1 GCA_029973955.1 Paludibaculum sp.
CTGTTCGCCGTGAAGATGTTCGAGATGCTCTTGCCCAACGTCAGCCACGCCGCCTGCGCCAGCGCCGCCGGCGCCCGCCTCAGCCGCCCAACGTCATCCTTATCCATCGCTTCCAGGGTAAGCCCCAGGTACCCACCCTTCTTGTTCCAACTGGCCGTCTCGTAGGCGTCGTCCCACGCAAGCTCCGTGTACGCCGCCCCCTCGGCCACGGTCGGCAGCTCCCCGACCCCACCCAAGGTGATCCAACGCACCGTCTGCAAGGTCGAAAAAGCCTCCGTCCGCACGATCGGCAGCCACCACTTCGGATACTTCTGAAACTCAGTCACCACCAGCTTATTCAGCACATTCGCCGTGATGCTCGCCATCGTCGTGCTCGTCACGTTCGCCAGCGGCACCCGCTCCGCATCAAACACCCCCCGCATGTCATAATCCCCCGACAGCAGGAGATACGCCTCACGAATCCCCGTCAGCGGCCTCACCCCATGATTCGGGCTCCGCCCCTCCAAAAGCGCCGTCAGCGCTTCCGTGATCTGGTCACGGCTGTCCATCATGCCAGTGACCCCGCCCCCCAACGGCCTCACCCCCTGCACCGTCCGCTGGGCCTCCTCCTCCGCAAAAGCCACCTTCACCCGCTCGATCCCCGCATCCAGCTCTTCCACCGTCCAAACCTCCGGCAACCCACTCCTCACCACACGTCGCCAACGTTCGGGCAACCCCGACAACGCCAGCTTCCCCTCAAGCACACTCTCCCGCAGCGCCCCCACCAGTCCCGACACCTCGGACGCCGCCCCCGCCTCAGCTGCTGCCGAGGCAACCGCAACTTCACCAACCTCCGCCAGCTCTTCGGCCACCTCAACCTGCTCCCGCTCACTCATGGACCCCTCCTCCTCAGCACCCTCAACAGTCAAAACATCTTCGCGCCTTCGCGCCTTCGCGTGACACTCCGCCGACCCCACCGCCGCCAGGACCTGCACAAACTCCCCACCAGCCGCCGGCCTATACACCGCATCCACCTGGTCGACCCCCACGATCTCCGCCACCTCCCGCAACCCATCCGCCCCCTTCGGCCCCAGCCGCACCCACGGCACCGCACTCAACCCCACCGCCGGCGCCGGCCGGCCGGCCGCCTTGTCTCGCAGCCACCCATCGACCAGCCGCTGGAACCACCGCGCCGTGTCCGTGTCCGCCAGGCGATAGTCCGCCACGATCGCCCCCGCCTGGT
>JARKQJ010000202.1 GCA_029973955.1 Paludibaculum sp.
CCTTGCCGCTCTGCTGGTCGAGGACTTCACCACCCATTTCCTGGCTATATCCCCCTGGGGCTAAACTTTGCGTTCAGCGTGAGGCCATTTCGCTCTGGCGAATCCACAGCAACCTCTCAGAGAGCCTGCGCCACGCCGTTCTAGGCCGTCAGCCGGCCCATCTACCCAGCCTAGCGCAGCAACGCTATCGTCGACACCTGTGCGATGCCACACGCCACCGACGCCGACCAACTTGGCTCGCCCTGCAATGAATTTAAAATTAAGTTAGCGCATATGGGCTGAGGCCTCGGGGGAACACGGCATTCACGGCTGGGGGGAGGTTGGGGTGGATGCCTTGGGGGGACAGTCACGCTGTGTCCACGTGGTGGGGTTGGTAAGGGTTGCGAAGTTTTGCGTTTTGGGACACAGGTGACAGTCCCCGGGACGGTCACGTTGTGTTCGCGGGGTGGGGTTGATTTGGGTTGCGGAGATCGTTGTTTTGGGACACAGGTGACAGTGCCCCTGGGCGGTTTGGCGCTAGCGGAGGGCGATTTGCTGGGTGCGGGCCTGGCCGGTTAGGGCGTCTTTGACGGTGAGGGTCCAGGCGCCGGGGGCATCGTTGACGGCGGTGGGCCACTGGTAGGAGGCTTTGCCGTTGGCGGCCACGACGTTCGTGGTGTAGTGGGGCGCGAGTTTGCCCTCGGGGTTCTTCAGTTCGACGTGGAAGACGTGGGTGGCGGCGGGGGACTGATCTCCGATCGAGATGGCGATGGTGGCGAGGGCGCCGCGCTCAAGTTCTTTGGGTGCGGCGACTCGCAGGGGTTCGACGGGAGTGGCAGAGAACGCATAGAGCGCGGGCTGGTAGGGGTCGAGGGTGATATCGAGTTTGGTTTGGAGGCCGAGGGATTTGGAGTGGCGGAGGTCGTAGGTGTGGAGCGGCGCGGGGAGGGTGAGGGTGACCTGGCGGACCTTTTCGAAGCGCTGGTTGGATTTGAAGTCGGGGGGGCCGAGTTCGTTGACGCGGAGCTGAGGGTTGGAGAGAAGGCCGACGATGCGGACGCCGCCGTTGGAGAAGGTGTGGGTTTCGATGCCGGCGCTGTCGCTGACTTTGAATTCGGGGGTGATGCCTTGGAGGAGAGCGGCCATCTGCTGGAGGATGGGGCGCTCTTTGCCGGTTAGGCGCTGCTGGTGGTAGTTGAGGGCGTCCATGGTGGAGTAGCGGAGGCCCTGGAGGCTGGGGGTGGGGAGCTTCTTCAGGCTGGAGTCGTATTGGCCGGGCTCGCCGTCGGCGATGAGGAGGCCGCCCTGCTGGACGAACTCGCGGATGGCCTGGGATTCCCGGGCGGAGAGGGCGGTGGAGCGAGGGAGAATGAGGACGCGGTAGCCGCCGCGGGCGAGTTCGCCGGCTTCGAGCTGGAGGTAAGAGACGAAGTTGTATTGGAGGCCGAGGTCCTCGATGAGGCGGCAGTAGGATTCGCGGAGGCGGAGGAAGTCGCTGTCCATACGTTCGGTGGCGGATGTGCGGTTGATCCAGGCTTCGCCTTCCGAGCGGTGGGCGCGGAGCCATTCGGCGCGGAGGCTGGGTTGGGAGTAGTGGATGGCGATGGGACCCGAGAGGCGGCGGCTGGCGATGAGTTGGGCGCCGAGGCCGGCGCGGATTTCGTTGTAGTAGGCGGCGGCTTCCTGGCCGCGGGGGCCGGAGAACTCGTCGTTCTCGTTCCAGATGATATTGCCGCGAGCGCCGTGGAGGAGTTCGTACCAGATGCGGTGCTGTTCCCAGGGGCCCTTTTCGAAGGCGGTGGTGAGGAAGACGAGGGAGGGGTTGAGGGAGCGGATGATCTCGATGTTGTTGCCGATGTCGTAGGGTTCGAGGGCGGGCAGGGCCTGGGTGAGGCGGGCGTAGTCGTAGCCGCCCCAGCCGGGCATTTGAGCGCCGGCGATGGCGACGTAGGCGTCGGGGTCCACGGAGCGGATGGCGTCGGCGCCGAATTTCAGGGCGCGTGAAAACGAGACGTCCATCCACTCTTTGTGGTCGGACCAGGCGGAGTAGTTTTCGTCGGTGTGTTTGAAGGCCTGGTTGGTGGTTTCGGGGATGACCGCGTCCCAGGTGGTGTAGCGCGTGCCCCACTGGCGGTTGAGGGCGGCGAGGGTGCCGTATTTCTCTTTGAGCCAGGGGCGCATTTCAGCGAGGGAGTGATCGGAGAAGTCGAAGTCCCAGAAGGCGGCGAGGTCGGCGATGCCGGATTCGTCGGCGAGGTCGTAGAAGACGGGACGGTAAGGGGACCAGGTGCGGGCGGCATCGATGAGGCGCTGGCGGATGGCGGCGAGCCAGGCGGGATCGGAGAGGCTGGGGCGGCGCTTGAAGGGTTCGAGGGAAGTGGGGTCCTTCTTATAGAGTTCCTTGGCCTGGAGCCAGGACCAGTGCTGGATGCGATCGGGGCGGTAGCGGTGGTATTCGGCGTAGAAGTCCGTGGCGATGTTTTCGGAGTACCAGCGGAGGTTGTTCTTGAGAAGGAAGTCCGGCGGGTTCTTGGAGCGGCCGCTGTATTGGCCGCCGGTGATCCCGCGAGTGATGTACTGGGCGCCCTGTTCGGGGGTGTGGGGCTGCCACATCATGATTTCGTAGTCGTGCCAAGTGCGCGTGGGGGGCTTGGC
Source organism: Paludibaculum sp. (assembly GCA_029973955.1). Lineage (GTDB taxonomy): Bacteria > Acidobacteriota > Terriglobia > Bryobacterales > Bryobacteraceae > Paludibaculum. The sequence continues at coordinate 2,635 of JARKQJ010000202.1, forward strand.
GATGAATTGGATGGTGGCGGTGTCGTCGCGGCGGTCAGGGGTGCCTTTGAGGTTGCGGCCGTCGAGTGTGAAGCGGACCTGGAGGGTATTGGACATGGCGACGGCACGGCGGAGATCGAGGGGGAAGCGGATCTCGGTTTCGTCGGTGAGATCGAGGGCGAGGGTGCGGTCTTCGACGGTGCGGCCGAAGATGTCGGTCCAGAGGATTTTGAGGGTGGCTTTGCCGGCGGCCTGGGGCGAGGTGCGGTAGATGACGGTAACGGGGGCGTCGCGTTCGAGAGCGTTGGAGGGGAGGATCAATTCGCCAGCGGCGGCGGTGGTGAGGGCGAGGAAGAAGATGGTGGCGCGCATGGGTTACCTTTCCGAGGGGACGTCGTTGCGGAGATCGAGACGGGCGGGGAGGAAGTCCGGGAGAGCCTCGACGGCGGCGGCCATGAGGCGGCGGGCTTCTTCGGGACGGCCGGCCTGCTTTTCAGCGAGGCCGAGGAGATAGAGGGCTTCGGCGCGATGATGAGGGGCTTTGTCGTTGCGCTCAGTTTCGGCGAAGTGGACGAACTTGTCGCGGAGAGGGGCGAGCTCGGCGGTGCGGCCGAGGCGGGCGAGAGCGAAGATCATGTGGAAGTTTTCGCTGCTCCAACTGTCGCGATCGCCGGTGAGGTAGGGGAGGCCGGTGAGGGCTTTCTCGTACGCCTGTCTGGCTTCGGCGGTGCGGCCGAGAGCTTCGAGGGCGCGGCCGATGTAGTAGGAGAGACGGGGGGAGGATTGGGTGGCGAAGTCGTCGACGCCGAGAGATTCGGGGGGCGTAAGGGCGGCGGTGAAGAGGGCGAGGGCGGTGGCGTAGTCGCCTTTGTTGAAGGCCTGGGCGCCGGCGCCGGACTGCATGAGGCGGTACTTGTCGCGGAGGCCGTAGCTGCGGTGGCGGACGGCGAAGCGGTGGGTTTTGATGAGTTCGGCGGCGGCGGTGTAGTTGCCCTGGGCGAGGTGGGCAGTGAAGACGCCTTCGGCGAGATCGTCGTCGTTGGGGGAGCGGGTGAGGGCTTTGCGGAGGACGGCGAGCTGGGCTTCAAAGTTGCCGGCGCGGGCGTAGAGGGCGGAGAGATCGTTGATGGTGCGGATGTGGGCGGGATTGAGGGCGACGGCCTTTTCGAGTTCGGCGGCGGCCTGGGCGGGTTCGATGTTTTGGGCGGCGTAGGCGAGGCCCAGGGCGCGATGGGTGGAGAAGTTTTGGGGATCGAGATCGGCGGCGGTCTTCCAGTGGACGATGGCCTCAGAGGGGCGGCCGCGGAAGTAGAGGAGACAGGCGAGGGCGAAGCGGGCAACGGGGTCGCGGGGGTTGTCGGAGATGGCGGATTGGAGGGCGGCTTCGCTTTCGGGGCGGAAGGGGAAGCGATCGATGTTTTTGGCGGAGGCGCGGGCCTGGGTGAGGGCTTGGAGGTGTTTGGCGTTTTCACCGGCCTGGCGGTAGGCGTAGGCGAGGGTGTAGTAGAACTCGGGGGTGGTGCCGTAGGGGTCTTTGTTGGTGGGGGTGAGGAGGGCGAGGAGGGCGGCGGCGTCGCGCCACTGGCGGAGGTCCTGATAGAAGACGGAGACGCCGAGGGCTTCCTGGGTTTGGGAGCCGAGGAGGCGGAGGAGTTCGGCTTTGGCGGCGGGGGTGGGCGCGAGGAAGTAGCGCTCTGCGCGGACGATGCGGCTGGTGGGGTCAGTCTTCCCGGCAGCGGCTAAGTGGCGGGCGGCTTCAGCGGGCTGACGGTTGAGGCGATGGAGGAGGGCCAGGAAGAGGCGCGAGTTGAGATCGCCGTCGTTGACGGCGAGGGCCTTTTCGAGATGGGTTTTGGCTTCGGCGGTGTTGTTGCGGAAGAAGGCGAAGCGGGCTAGCTGAAATTCGCGGGGGCCGTAGAAGGGGGAGCCGGGCCAGATGTAGTAGAGCTGGCGCTCGGCGCGGGCGGGTTCGCCGAAAGCGAGGCGGGCCATGGCGAGGTAGTAGTGGGCTTCGTCGCAGTAGGGGTCGCGGTCGATGGCTTTCTGAAGGCTTTCGATGGCGGCGGGGTAGCTGGCTTTGAGGTAGTGATGGATACCGAACTGGAGGTGGGCGCGGGAGTAGCCGGGATCGAGGGCGAGGGCTTTGTCGAGGAGGGCGGCGGCGCCGGTGGGATCGAGTTCCTTGAGGCGGTTTTCGGCGGCGAAGGTGAGCTCTTCGGCGGACATCTGCTCCGGGGCTTTGCGGGGCTTTTCGAGGGGGGCGGTGAAGGGGGTGTACTCTTTGCGGCCGGGGTCGGCGGTGGGGTGAGTGTAGTCGAAGATCTGATCTTTGGCGGTGATGGTGATGTGGAGGCCGGGGGCTTTGGCGTTGGGGAGTTCGACCTTGAGGGGCTTGGCGGGATCGAGGCGGATGGTTTGGGTGAGGAGTTTCTGCTTGCCGAGCTGCACGGTGAGGGTGGCGGCGGGGTGGAGGCGTGTGGCGGCGAAGGTGAGGGTGACGGAGTTGGCTTGTTCGGTGAGATTGAGGGCGACGTCGCGGGAGAGGGCGGTGAGGCCGCCGGTGCCGGCGACGGGGATCCACCACTCGGACCAGGATTCCGCGTGATGGGGCGGGATCCACTCGTAGTGGCCGTCCCAGACGTGGCGGCCGGATTGGAGCTCGACGTAGGGGCCGGCTTTGTCGGTATAGCCGTGCTCGTGGTTGACGGCGGTGGGGCCGGTGCCGAAGGTCCAGAGCTTCATGCCCTGGACGTGGCGGCGGTCGGCGAGGCGGAAGAGGCCGTAGTCCTGATCGAAGGCATAGGCGCCGTGGTAGTCGGCGTAGATGTCGATGCCGAAGACGCCGAGCATGTTGCGATTGTTGCGGTTCCAGCTATAGTCGGTGCCGTTGTAGACGGGCCAATCAGCGATGTCGGCGGTGGTGTGGCCGACGGTGCGGGACATGGCATAGAGGAAGCGGGTTTCGGGAGTGGCCGGGATGGCGGTGTTGATCCAGAGCATCTGGGGCATGCGGGCGGTGCGGTTGTTGAAACAGAAGATGTCGAGCTGGAGGGCGGCGAGGCCTGGGTGGAGGGTGGCGGAGAAGTTGACCTTCATCTGGTAGACGGGGTCGAGCTGGCCGAGGACGAGGGAGAGGGAGCCGTCGGGGTGGGGGACGAGCTGGTGGGCCCAGAAGGGCTCTCCGTGGAGGGTGAGGGTGTGGAGGTCGTGGGGGCCGGTGAGCTCGGCGCCGGATTGGGGCCAGCCGTTGCGGGGGTTGTAGGGGGAGGGCTTGATGACGTCGTTGCGGTACCAGACTTCGCGGCGGCGGATCTTGTCGTAGAGAGAGAAGAAGTGGCCGCCGAGTTCGGGGAGGTAGGTGAGTTTGAGGTACTCGTTTTCGATGTAGACGGCTTTGTAGGTGTGGGGCTTGGGGTCACCGGGCTGGAAAGGAGAGAGGAAGGTGGGATAGGGGTAGAGGCCGGAGACGGTGGACTGGGGGAAGAGGGCAGGCTCGAGTTCGCGGCCGGAGTGGGTGTAAGTGGGGATGGTGATGGAGCCTTCCGAGGAGCGGACGGCGGGGGACTGGGCGAGGAGAAGGGTGGGCAGGAAGAGCAGGGCGAGTTTCATTAGCGGCATTCCAGAATGAGGGCGGTGTTTTCGATTTTGGCGGTGGTTGGGGTGTCGATCCTATAGACGCGGGCGGCCTGGCCGGCGGGGATGGATTCCGTGTGAGTTTGGGGCTGGCCGTCCTGGGTGTATTGATGGGTGATCTGGAGGGCGCAGGGTTTGAGGGGTGCGGCGGCTTCTGTGGCGAGACGAACGGAGTCCAGGGCGAGGCCGGCGAACTGGTACTGGACGTAGAGTTCGGGGGCCGGGGTGGGGAGTACGATGTGGTGATCGGTTTCGGGCCAAAGGAGGGATTGTTCCTTGGGCTGGATGTTGGGGAAGGAGTATAGGCGCTTCCAGGGGCCTTGCGGATTGGTGGACCAGGCGATGGTGGCGAACTTGGGCGCGGGCGGGGGCAGGGCCTGGGCTTTGCGGGTTTCGGCGGTGAATTTGTCGGGGGCGAGCCCGGTGGAGAGATCGAGGAAGCGGGCTCCGGCGGCGAAGGCGGTGAGATTGGTGAGGCGGTAAGTGAGGGTGGCGGGGGCAGTGGAGGTGGGGAGCCAGTAGCCCTGGGCGCCGTCGGAGGAGAAGCGGGCGGCGGCGATGGCGGGGTCGGGTGTGACGATGTGGCGGGGGTTGTCGCCGGAGATGTAGTGGAGTTCGTTGGAGCCGGGATGGAGAGCGGGGAGAGTGCGCGGGTTGAGTTGGACTCGCGTAGTGAGGCGGGCGTGGTGGAGCTGGGCTTCGGGGGAGAGGTTGATGGCGCAGAGGTAGGCGTACTGGCCGGAGATTTGGGTGCGGGCGCCGTGGGCGGTGGTGGTGAGGGGTACGGGGGAGGCGGTAAAGGACCCGGTGAAGGGGCCTTCGCGGCGGCCGGCCAGGTGCCAGGTGCGGCCCTGGTCGGTGGAGATTTCGACGGCGGCGGAGTGGCCGGCGGGGAGGTTCAGATCGAGCTGGAATTCGGCATTGATGATGACGTAGGGGGTTTCAATGGGGAAGACGTGGCGGCGGGCCGAGGAGAGGGGCGGCTGGTAATCGAAGCGGCCGGTGGCCCAGAGGCGGGCGTCTTTCTGGGAGCGGGGTCCGTCTGAGGTGCGGATATTGTATTCGGCGATTTCGCGGGGGAATTCGGTGTAGGTTTGGCCGTTGTGGCGGTAGGGGAGGTAGAAGAGGCTGGGCTTTTCGGGTTGGAAGTAGCGAGTGAAGGTCTCGCCGAGGCGGAGCTGGTAAGCCATGGAGTGGGCCTGGGGGTAGCGGGTTTCGGGGAATAGGTAGTTGTCGGATGTGGTGGAGAAGAGCTCGGCGAGGCCGGGGATGGCGCGGGCGCGGACGTCGGCGGGGTACCAGGGGGAGGGGACGAGGTCGGGGTTGGAGTCGCCGTTGGGGCGGAGTTTGTTGAGGAAGATGGAGGGGTCGGCGGCGAGTTGGGAGACGGAGGCTACGGGGCCGGAGAGGGGAGGGGTGCCGTTGAGAGTGGTGTAGCCGAGCATGTCGGAGTCGAAGTGGTGGTAGGCGCCGTCGTAGAAGACTTCGGCGACGGTGTGGCCGGTGAGGAACCAGACGCGGGCGTCAGAGAAGCCGGCGGCCTCGTAGACGGCTTCGAGGAGGGGGGCGATATGGTAGCAGAGGCCGAAGCCGTAGGAGTTGAGGAGCTTGAGGGGGTCAAGGACTTCGCCGGTGGGTTCTTCATAGGCCCAGCCGGCGATGTGGTAGAAGAAGCCGGGGGCGACGAAGCGGCCGTCGGTGAGGAAGAAGCGCCAGATGGCTTCGGCGCGCTGGCGGGGGGTGACCGCTTTCGCATTGCGGCAGATGGTATCGGCGAAGGATTTGAGGTGGGTGGGGTTGGGCTGGTTGGCTTGGAGGACGGTGGGGGAGAGGAGTTGTGGGGAGGCGGGGGCGGAGAGGAGGAGGGCGGCCAGGAGAACGCGCGGGAGGAGCGTTGGCATGGGGGAATTGTAGAACGGGTTGGGTTTGTAAGGGTTGAGTGGGGGGGACTCGCTGAAGGGGAAGGAGGGAGGGGGGATGGTGCGCCCGGAGTGATTCGAACACCCGACCTACTGGTTCGTAGCCAGTTGCTCTATCCAGCTGAGCTACGGGCGCACAACTGAATCTTAGTATAGCGGTTTGGGGTTGGGGTGGGCAACAACGGCTACAATGGAGGGGTACATGGATTCCGCGAATCTGGACCGGACTTTGGATAAGATGCGGCGCGACTGGGATGAGCGCGCCCGGGAGAACGCCCGCTTTTACGTCAATACCGAACGGACCGATTGGACCGATCAGGACTTTTTCGCCTCGGGCGAGCGGACGTTCGCCGAGGAGATTCTGACCGACCTCACCAACATCTGCCAGGGGCGGGACCCGAAGCAGATGAAAGTGCTGGAGATTGGCTGCGGGGCGGGGCGAGTGACCCGGGCATTGTCGGGGTACTTTGGGGAAGTGCACGCCGTGGATGTGAGCGGAGAGATGGTGGCGCAGGCTCAGGCGGCGCTCAGGGAACGACCTCATGCGCATGTCTATCAGAACAACGGCATGGACCTGTCGGTGGTGCCGGTGGCGGACTTCGACTTCGCGTTTTCGACCATTGTGTTCCAACACATTCCCAGCCGGGAGGTGATTGAGAACTACGTTCGGGAGGTCCACCGGTTGCTGCGGCCGGGGGCGCTGTTCAAGTTCCAGGTGCAGGGGGATCCGACGCTGCAGACCGACTCCGATGATACGTGGCTGGGGGTTCCGTTTTCGGATGAGCAGGCGGTGGAAATGGCGGAGCGGTGCGGGTTTGAGCCGCGGTACCGGCATGGGGCTGGGGAACAGTATTTTTGGCTTTGGTTTTTTAAGCGGTAAAAGGCCACACGGCATTTACGGTGGCCCCGAGGCTGACGCCTCGGGGGAATAGGGCATTCACAGCTAGGGGGTGGTTGGGGTGGACGCCTCAGGGGGACAGTCACGCTGTGTCCACGGGGGCGTTTCGTTGGGGTTGCGGAGGTCGTTGTTTTGGGACACAGGTGGACTGTCCCCGAGGGAGATTTGTTATTGGAGGAGGTGGGTTAGGGTGGGTTCGGGGAGGGTTTCCTTGGGGTTGAAGGCTGGGGTGGTCATGTAGTGGAGGAGGCTTCGGCGGAGTTGGGTGGCGGCGGGGCGGGTTTCCAGGTTGGTGACCAGATCCAGGGAGGTCATCAGTAGTTTGCCTGGGCCTACTTTGGTTTCTAGGACGGCTCCCAGTTTGTAGTTGCGGTGGTAGTCGTCGATCACCTGGACGATGGGGCGGAAGGATGGCGGGGTGTCGTTGAGGATGAAGGCGGCGGAGTTTTGGGTGATGTCGTACCACTGGAAGTCGCTACCGGGGTCCGTGGGGAATTGGGCGAGGGCCGGGGGGGTGGGATCACAGAAGATGCCGAGATGGCCGGGCTGCTTGGGGAACCAGGTGAGGGACCAGAAGACGGCGAGGAACTGCATGGGCATGGTGGATTGCGTCTGCGTGCCGGCGGGGAGGGTGAGGAGGACTTTGCCGCCCTGGGCGAGCTTCTGTTTGGCGGTCTCGTCGAATTTGGTGGTGACGAGGATGGAGGCGGGATCGGCCGGCTGGGCGGCAGGGTAGACCCAGATATCCCATAAATTGGCGGTTTCGGCGGCGGGGATCTTCACGAGGAGGAGGAGGCGCTTGGGCTGGAGAACCTGGTCGAGTTTGACTTGGATTTGGCCGAGGTTGACGACCTGGCCGGGGGTGGCGGTGGCGGGCTTGGCGATGCCGGCGGCGATGAGAGTGACGCCGTCGGTGAGGGACCATTCGACCTTGGCGGCGCTGAGTTCGGACTTGCCGTAGTGTGCGACCTGGAGAGTGGCGGTGAAGGTCTCGTCGTTGGTGTACACGAACTTGGGGAAGCGGGCGAGGGCGGTGGTGGGGCCGAAGAAGCCGCGCATTACGGCGGGCGGGAGGAGGCCCTTGGATTCCCAGAAGGAGTCGAGGAGGCCGATTAAGGCTTCGCCCTGGCCGGGGAAGTCGTGGAGCTGGAGGAGTTGGACTCCGCCCCAGTTGGGGGTGCGGAGGGCGGTTTCGATGTCCTCCTTGTAGAGGCGCCAGGCGAAGCGGCCGGAGGCAAGCTGGAAGTCGCGGTTGAGCTGAAGCATGCCGCGGTCTTCGAGTTGGGCGCGGAAGACTTCGAGGTTGCGGGGTTTGAGGACGCCGGTGTAGCGGCCGATTTCGGAGTAGTCGGGGAAGGTGACCCACTGGCCGAGCTCGTGGGCAATCATGGGGACGGTGAAGAGAGCGGCGTGGGCGGAGTGGTCGTGGTTGGTGCCGTCGTTGTCCTTGGAGAAGCGGGCGCCGTGGATGCGGACGGGGCCGGCTTCGGTGTTGTGGGCGACGTAGTAGTCGGAGGTGGGGCCGGGGCGGCGGCGGACGTGATCGGCGGAGAAGGTGTAGAGGCGGCGGGGGTCGCTGGCTTTGAGATCGGCGACGAGGCGGTCCATGGCGTCGAAGTCGCCGCGGAGTTCGTTGCCGAGACAGAGCATGGTGAAGGAGGGATGGTTGCCGTAGGTGTCGAGGATGCGGCGGGCTTCGGCGGCCATGAAGTCGGTGAGGGCTTTGTCCTTGCCGACGGAGTTGGACCAGACGGGGAGTTCGACGTGGAGGAGGAAGCCGGCCTCGTCGGCGGCCTGGAAGGCGGCCTCCGGAGGGCACCAGGAGTGGAAGCGGAGGTGGTTGAGGCCGTAGGAGCGGGCGATGCGGAAGAGGCGGCGCCAGGATTCGACGTCGGTGGGCGGGTAGCCGGTGAGGGGGAAGATGTTGCACTCGAGGGTGCCGCGGAGGAAGATGGGGCGGCCGTTGAGGGTGAACTGGGTGCCGCGGGTGGCGATGGTGCGGTGGCCTGACTGGCCCTTCCAGTCATGGCGGTGGGGGCCGGCGGTGAGGTGGAGGGAGACGGTGTAGAGATTGGCTTCGTATTCGTCCCAGGGCTTGGCTCCGGGGAGAGGAATGGTTAGGGTGGTTTGGGTTTCGCCGGGTGGGAGGTGGACGCCTAGGGGGACAGTCACGCTGTGTCCACGTGCGAGGGAGGGGAGAGTTGGAGATGGATGCCGATTTGGGACACAGGTGACAGTCCCCTGGAGGGTTCCGTGGAGGGTCTGATTGGTTGTGTTGCGGATGGTGATTTGGGCTTCGGTGGCGGTGAGGCGGACGCGGTCGATCCAGACGGGCGGGGTGGCTTGGAGTTCGAGGCGGCCGACGACGC
>JARKQJ010000235.1 GCA_029973955.1 Paludibaculum sp.
AATGCTGATCTCGAACCGGGCCTGCCCGGGACGAGCCGCGCTGTCAAAGAGCTGAACAAAGGGTGTTACGGCGTTTCAGACAAAGGGTAAACTCACCCTGTGAGCGAACTCTGCGCCTTGCGGCGTTTCAGTTTGCTCCGAGGCTCGGGGCCTCACGGCAGTCGAAATCTGCTGTGCTTTAGGTAAGCCATTTAGGTGAGGACGTCAAGTCCCGGAGGCGAATTTTTTCCAAGGACGGCGTCTCCACGGAGCGCCGCGACATCCCGATGCCGTTGATCGGGGTTGCCTTTCGGCGTTCAGTGCGCTGCCGGCCAGTGGACGGCGGTGGACGTAGTGGACAGCCTCTCCATGGAGCGCCGCGACATCCCGATGCTGTTGATCGGGGTTGCCTTTCGGCGTTCAGTGCGGTGCCGGCCAGTGGACGGCGGTGGACGCAGTGGACGGCGTCTCCATGGAGCGTAGCGACATCCCGATGCCGTTGATCGGGGTTGCCTTTCGGCGTTCAGTGCGTTCCCGACTACATCTTCAGAGTAGTCATGATGATGATGATTTTTTGTCTCCATTGCCTTTCGGCGTTCAGTGCGTTCCCGACGTGACGCTCCTGCTGAACTTATGGCGGAGTTGAAGCAAGTCTCCATTGCCTTTCGGCGTTCAGTGCGTTCCCGACTCAGAGAGATGTAATGATTCTCTTGGACGCGGCAGAGGTCTCCATTGCCTTTCGGCGTTCAGTGCGTTCCCGACAATGCTGGCCAATCATCGCAATAATTGATTCAGTCCCCGGTCTCCATTGCCTTTCGGCGTTCAGTGCGTTCCCGACCCGAGCGGCTGGGCGTGAGCGTGTGCACGGTCTGGCGGGTCTCCATTGCCGTTCGGCGTTCAGTGCGTTCCCGACCTAGCCCGTATCCTGGCGGCGGTCGGCGCAGAGATGCGTCTCCATTGCCTTTCGGCGTTCAGTGCGTTCCCGACGCCCGGGTGGCAGTAACCCGGACCGTAGTCGGTGCGGTCTCCATTGCCTTTCGGCGTTCAGTGCGTTCCCGACAGCTCAGCGCGGAAATCGACCGCATCGAGCGGGTATCGTCTCCATTGCCTTTCGGCGTTCAGTGCGTTCCCGACACGGTAAAGCGGCAGAAATCCCGCCATCCGGGCAGGTAGGTCTCCATTGCCTTTCGGCGTTCAGTGCGTTCCCGACGCGCTCTGGAGGAGGGCAAGGTATTCCTGACCAGCCCGCAGTCTCCATTGCCTTTCGGCGTTCAGTGCGTTCCCGACCATGTCCTGGCCGGACCGACTTGGTGAGTCCCGGCGAGTCTCCATTGCCTTTCGGCGTTCAGTGCGTTCCCGACGAACGGGCAGCCGGTCGGCTGCCGGGGGTTCGACGTGTCTCCATTGCCTTTCGGCGTTCAGTGCGTTCCCGACCGGTAAAGCGGCAGAAATCCCGCCATCCGGGCAGGTAGGTCTCCATTGCCTTTCGGCGTTCAGTGCGTTCCCGACCTTCTTTCGTTTATAAAACAAAAGAAAAGGTTAATGCGGCGGGTCTCCATTGCCTTTCGGCGTTCAGTGCGTTCCCGACACGAACTGCTGGACTACAACAGCGAACAACCCCTGTGTGTCTCCATTGCCTTTCGGCGTTCAGTGCGTTCCCGACAGCGTCAATGTAAGTGGTTGCGGGGCCAGGCGCCAGGGGTAATGGAGGTCAGGAGGTGGTTTTAGGGTTGGCATGGGGTATGCGAGTTGGGTGTGGGCCGGGGGTGGGGGATGGGGACAAGTTGTTGGGGGGCAGTGGTTTGAGGGTGCAGGTCGGGGGATGGGGGTTGAAGGGGGTTTTGGTCTGGCGACCTGGCTTGGGGTTAGACGAGGTAGCATACGGCTTTTTCGGAGCAGATCATGGTTCCGGCGGTTTCGGTTTCCCTGGCGGAGCGGGCGTCAATTTTGTAGGCGACGAGGCGGTCGTGGTCTTCGTCAATGATTTCGAGGAGGCGGAGCCAGAGTTGGTTGAAGGCGTCGGGGTCGAGGTGGCATTCGAAGATGGAGTATTGGACGCGCACGCCGAAATCTTCGCAGGCGCGGGCGACTTTGGCGAGGCGTTTGTGGTCGGCGATGTCGTAGGCGATGACGGTGAGCATTTGGCCGGAGGCGGGAGGGGATTTTTCGTAAGGGAGTTGGGGGAAGGCGTCGAACCACCAGGACATTGGATTGGAGATTTGAGATTTGAGATTGGGGATTGGGCGCGTGCGCAGGGTTAAGGTCACTGCAGGCTGGGGTGGCTTTTTTGCCGCTGGCTGGCAGGGGGTGGGGGTCGGTTGGGAACGGTGCACATATCTATTTGAGATTTGAGATTGGGGTCGCGGGGTCGAGGGTGGGGATCAGTTCATGAGGAAGGGTTCGAAGCGGTCGGGGGAGTCGAGGGCGGATTTGAAGAGGACGGCCTGGTGTTCGAGCTGGAGGCGGAGGGTGGTGCGATGGCCGGCGCACTCGCTGAGGAACTGGCGCTCCATGCGGCGTTCGTATTGGAGGATGAATTTTTTGCGGCCGGGGTCGTTGAGGAAGACGCCGCCGTCGCGGGATTCGAAGTGGGAGGCGTCGAGGATGCGGTGGCTGAAGAGGTCGAGGGCGAGGGCTTCGACGAGGACGGGGCGGAAGGGTTCGATGAGGTCGAGGGCGAGGCTCCAGCGGCCGTCTTCGGGGGCGTGGAGGAGGCCGAGGGCGGGGTCGAGGCCGTGGGCATGGATGAAGGCGACGGCTTCGTGGTAGAGGAGGGTGGCGCCGAAGCTGATGCAGGCGTTGACGGGGTTGAGGGGGGGCCGGGTGCTGCGGCGCTGGAAGGGGAAGTCGGCGGGGAGGAAGGCGGCCCAGGCGTTGAAGTAGCGGGCGGTGGCGGCGCCTTCGAAGCCGCGGAGCTCGTCGAGGGTGGCGGCTTTGGCGATGGAGGCAAAGAGGCCGTCGAGCCAGGAGAGGGCTTCGTTGGCGATGGCGATGGCATCGGCGTTGGGGCTGGCGGCGGGGGCGGGGTCGGGGGCTGGCGTTTCGGGGGCGGGGGCGGCGTCCGGTTCGGGGGCGAGGGTGTCGCGGCGGGAGGCGGCGAGGCGCTGGAGGACGCGGCGCTGGTTGTAGAGTTTGGCGGAGAGGATGCGGCCGGCGATGTCGAGGGCGAAGGGGGGTTCGAGGACGCGCTGGTAGTGGCGGAGGCGGGCGAGGCCGTGGGGTTTGGTGGCGGGGAGGAAGCCGCCGAGGAAGCGGCCGGTCCAGTCGAGGAAGCTGATGGGGATGTTGGCGCGGAGGAGGGCGGCCAGGGCGGCGGAGGTGATCTGGACGGACTCGGCGAGGATGAGGCGCTCGACGTCGCGGAGGGGGATTTCGCGGACGATTTCCTCGGCGCCGGTGTCGGGGTGGCGGGCCCAGACTTCGAGGCGCTCGGATTTGAGGTGGATGCGGGAGTTGGGCAGTTGGACGCAGGCGGTGGGCATAAGCAATGATGGGAGTTCAGTTGCGGTTGAGGGGGGCGGCGCGGCCGGGTTCAGTTGAGGTCGAAGCGCTGGGGCGCGGGCGCGACGCCGGGGCTCGCCTTGGCCGAGTCCGGCTGGCCCGCGCGGTCCAGCAAAAGGCGGAGGATTTCGGGGGCCTGTTCCTCCATGGCGCCGTGGGTGACGGCCAGGAGGATTTCCAGGGCTTTGGGGCAGTCGTCCAGGTTGTGGACGGGATGCGAAACGCAATAATGAACGGAGCGCTCGGCCGGGTCGTACTGGAACCCGCCGAGGCTGGCGCCGGCGTTGAGTCGGGCAACCAGGAGGGCGCAGGGGGCGGCCAGGTGCTCGGGCACGCGGGAGCTGAGGCGGGTCAGGAGGGTCAGCAGGATGCCGGTGTCCTCGGAGAACAGCACGCTGGTCCACGACAGGTTCTCGCCGCCCATCAGGAGGACCAGGGCGCGGTCGTCGTGCATCCGCCCGAAGGCCATTTCTTTGCTTTTCAAAAGTTCCGCCGCTCGTTCCAAGATCGCATTCATAGTTTTGCCTTTCTGGAGAGAAGGTAACCGAAAGGAGGGCGGCGCGGGGGAATGAGGACGTTCCGGAACGTCCGGAAGGGGGAAGGGGGAAGGGGGACGGACTATCGGACTATCGGACTATCGGACTATCGGACTATCGGACTATCGGACTATCGGACTATCGGACTATCGGACGAAGAAAGACCATGGACTAAAGACTATGGACTATAGACTATAGACCATAGACCAGAGACCGCAGACCATGGACTAGAGACCATGGACTATCGGACTATCGGACTATCGGACTATCGGACGAAGAAAGACCAAGGACCATAGACTATGGACTATAGACTATAGACCATAGACCAGAGACCGCTGACCATGGACTAGAGACCATGGACTATCGGACTATCGGACTATCCGACGAAGAAAGACCATGGACTATAGACCAGAGACCAGAGACGGGGGAGCGGGGGGCGGGGTGAGCTTCGCCCGACAAGGTGGAGAGGGGGCTTTGAGGAGAGGCCCGCAGAGCACGCAGAAGGACGCAGAAGGGGAAGAGGAGGGATGGGAAGAGAGGGATGAGGGATGAAACCTGAAACCTGAAAAGCAGAAAGCAAGAAGCTGAAATGCTGCTTTTTTCCGCGTGTTCGGCGTGGTCTGCGGGCTCGCAGTCTGATTCAACCGACCCTGGACCGTGGGGAGGGGCGGAAGGGAGGGGTTTGAGGGGTTCAGGTGTGGGAGTGCTCAGGGGTTAAAGCAGGGTGATGGCATCGGGGTTCAGGTCGAGGGAGAAGCGGCCTTTTTCGGGGAGGAAGGGCACCAGGGCGGCCGCTTCAGGGCCGGCTTTGTGAAGTTTGGTTCGCAATTCGCTGAGGAGTTTTCGGAGGGCCTGGTCATCGAAGTCCTTCGGCAGAGAGGCCCGGTCGCGCCAGTCGTTGAAATCAAGCGGCTGGCACTGCTCGCGCAGGCGCGCGGCAAAAGCCGGGAGCGATTCGCGGGCGGCGACGCGGTATTTCGTGGGCGGGCGGCGTTTGTTTTTGGCGTTTTCGGCGAGGAACAACATGACAACGGCCTGGGCGGGAGAGAGTTTGACGAGTTTGCCGTTGACGTGCATCTGGCGGCGGTTGTAGCGGAGCTCGAGGCGGACGTTCTGGCGGGCCATGTTCTCGACGCGGCGCTGGCAGCGGCGAACCAGTTCGGTGAAGGAAACGGGTTTGCGGACCAGGTCGCGTTCGAACAGGTTGCGGAGGGCGACGAAGGGGATGTCGGCCAGTTCGATGAGGGCCTGGTTGGCGTGGACGGTTTGGCCGCCGGGGGTTTTGAGTTCGAGCTGGGGTTGGCCGGGGAAATAGAACTTGGGGTTGAGCCGGGGGTCATCGAAGGGTTCGTTGACCAGGACGTGGGTGAGGCGGTCGGTCTCGCGGCCGAGGAGGGAGAGGCAGGCGCAGAGGAGGGCGCCCATGGTTTTGCGGCCGCCGGCGAGGGAGCAGATGAGGCGGGTGTCGGGGGTTTCGGTCCAGCGGCGGAGTTCGTCGAGGAGGAAGTTGGCGGTGGCTTCGTTTTGGGCTGGGGTGCGGAGGTCTTCGAGCCAGTCGGCGCGGCCGGTGTGGGGGTTGGGGGCGGTGACCACCTTGGCAGTCTCGAGGATGAGGCGTTCGTCGGTGACGGCGCCGTCGCGGAGGAGGGCGAGGCGGAGTTGCTGCCAGAGGTTGGGGGGGTTGGCGCCGGTTTCGGCGGGAGTGAGCAGTTCGCGCTCGAGGGCCTGGCGCCCGCTGATGGTGGTGACGACCACGACGCGGTCCGGGATGACGGGCGGCGTTTCGTGGGCGAGGGCCCAGACGGTTTCGGTGATGACGGCGGGGGACATGCCGGTGACGGCAAGGAGGATGGTTTGGGTCGTGGGAGGCTCGGGTGGCGAGGCGGGCCGGGGGGAGGGTTCCGCGGGTGTGGTTTTGCGTTTGGATGATTTCATAGGGAGAAGTCAGGCACGAGGTTTCGGGATGACGGGTGAAAAGGGGTCAGGGGGCGGAGGCAGCGGGGAGCTGGAGGCTGCGGGGATCGGGCAGGGCGGCGCGGCCGGCAATGCCCTGGATGCTGCCATAGACTTTGGCGGTGTGTTTGATGGCTTTTTCGAGCTGGGATTCGCGCTCGGCCCATTGTTTTTCGAAGGCGCGGCGTTCGTCGGCGAGTTGCTGGCGGAGGGCGAGAAAGACTTCGACGACGCCTTCGATGTGCTGGCGGAACTCGACACTGCAAACGTAGTCGTAAAGGAGGGTGGCTTTGTCCGCGCGGCCGGAATCCTGGGCGCGCTGGAGGGCGGCGTGGAGGAGGCCCTGGCGGAGGGCGGCGGCCAGCGCGCAGGCAAAGGCGGGTTCGCAGACCCAGACGCCGTCGAGCTGGCCCATGCCGTGGATGGTTTCCGGGGGGCGGGTGGCCACCAGGACGGCCAGTTCGGCTTTGGCATTGCGCTGGTCCTCCTTCAATTTTTCGACCCAGGCGGGCTGCCAGTTTTTGGCGCGCTTGCTTTCCCAGAGGATGGCGCCGCAAACCAGGCCGGTGTTGGAGCGGACTTGTTGCTTGATGTCGGCGCCGCGCTCGCCCTTTTTGACCTCGGAGATTTCGTCGGAGGGAAACAACTGACGGAGGTCGGATTCGAGGGAGAGTTCGAGGGTTTCGCCCTGGAGCTGCATCGAGCCCTGGCTGGCGCGCTGCTGGAGGTCGGCGATTTGTTTTTGGAGGCCCTGGATGATCTGCTCCTTGTCGGCCAGTTTGAGGCGCTCGGCTTCGAGGGCCTGCTGGCGGGCGCGCTGGGCGATGGCGGCGCGTTCGGCATCCAATTGTTTGGCGAGCTCGAGTTTGAGGTTTTCCCTGGCCTCTTCGGCGGCCGCCTTTTGTTTGAGGAGGTCGAGCTGGGCCTGGCGGGCTTCTTCGAGCTGCTGGTGCTGGCGGGCCAGGCGTTGCTGGAGGTCGGCCATCTGGACGGCCAGTTTTTCCTGCGCCTGGGCGGCGGCCGCGGCGGAGAGGCGTTCGCGCTCGGTTTTGAGGCGCTCCTCGAGGAGGGTCTGAATGGACTGCGCCTGCTGTTCAAGCTGTTGTTTTTGCTGGTGAAGTTTTCGTTCGCGGGCCTCGAGGGCGGCGTTTTGGTCCTTCAGCTTGCGGTCAAATTCGGTTTGGATTTGCTCGCGGAGGCGGTGGGAGACGGCCTCGGTGAGGGGGAATTCGGCGCCGCACTTGGGACAGGTGATGTTCAACAGGTCGTTCATGAGGGAAAGTTAGCAGGCTTTTGGGGGAAGCGGGCAAGTTGGAACGTCGGGGAACGTCCGGCGGGGGGGCCGGGGCAAGTGGAGCGCGGGTTGGTGCGGATCATGGGAGGGCACTGGTTTTGGCTTTGGCCAGGGCTTTGAGCTCGTCGAGGGAGGCCGGGGCGTCGGGGAAGAGAAGCGGGCGAAGGCCCCCGAGCAGATTGTGTTTGAGCACGACGGGGAGGTTTCGGCTGCGGGCAAATTCGGCGGCTTGCTGCGGGAGGGGGGAGCGGCGGACGCAAATGGCGCGGCCGAGCAGGCCGGCGGTTTCGCTGACGGCCAGCAAATCCTCCTTGAGCGGATGCAGTTCCTTTTGTCGCAACTCTTCGGCGAGGCAGTCGAGGTGCTGCTGGATTTGAGGGGACAGGGGGGTGTCCTTTTGCAGGTCGGAACGCAAGGCGTTAATGCGGCTTTCCGGGCTTTTGCGGTCTTTGCAGTCCACGAGCCAGAGTTTGCCACTCCAGTTGAAGACGAGGTCCAGCTCGCCTTCCTCGAGGGCCGAGCTGAACGGGACGCGAGGCGAGAGGCGAATGCCGCGCTGGACGGCGGGCACGCCCAGTTTGAGGAGGGCGAAGGCCACGGCGAACTCGAGGCCGTCGCCGTAGCGTTCCTCGGGGGCGGGGTGGTCCCAGGCGAGGAATTCGCGGAAATCCCGGTGCTGTTGCAGCAGGGCGGGAAATTGGTCGAGGTCCACCTGCCGGCCCGGTTCGTTGAGCACGAGGCGCTGGCCGGGGCTGACGATTTGGGCATTGTCCAACTGACAGCCGAGGAGAGCCAGGGGGTCGAGGTCGCGGGCGAGGTGGGGATCGAGCTGGTAATCGGGCTGCGGCAGGAGGTCGCCGCCCTTGGGCAGAAATGGAAACACGCGCAAATCGCGTTCGAGGTAGAAGCAGGGGACGCCCGCCAGGCGGCACCATTCGGCGGCGGCCAGCGCCATGAGCTTGTTGCCGCCGGTGAGGTTGACGATGGAGTTGGTGTCATCGAGCGAATCCTGCGCCGCCGCGTCGGCCAGGGCGTCCACAATTTCTTGGAAGCGGTCGTGGGGCACCTCGTGCAGGAGGATGGCGCCGGGGGGCAGGATTTGGGAGAAGGCCAAGAGCTCCCTGAGTCGCTGGGCGGGCCGTTTGGACTCGGCCCCTTCGGCGGAGTGGAAAAGGCGGAGGCGGGCCGGGCGCTGGTGGAGGACGCTGAGGACCTGGGGCCAGATTTGGCGCGAGGCGAAGGAGATGAGGGTGCAGGCGGGGGGCATGGGATGGAGAGGTTATTCGAGCCAGCGCGGGTCGAGTGGGGGAATGGGGTTCGCCTCCTGGGTCAGGTCGAAGCCGAGAAAGTCCGAGGCGATGGTTTTCATTTCGTTGAAGCCGGCTTCGCTGATGGCGGAGACGCCGTGGGCGAGGATGCTGGCGTTGCGTTTTTCGGTGGCGGCGCGCCAGCGGCTTTTGGTTTTGCCCGAGGCGTCTTTGGCTTCGAGGTCGGCCACCACCGCCTTGGCGCAGTCGTGGCCGAGGGCGGCCAGGGCGCGATAGAGGTC
>JARKQJ010000245.1 GCA_029973955.1 Paludibaculum sp.
TTTACGCGCTCCATCGGGACTATCGTATCATCCGGATGATGAAGGCCATTGACGTGTACTTGAAGGTGGAAGTGGACCTGGAGGACTCCGAGGACCCCAAGCGGTTTGCCGAAGAGCTCTGCAAGCAGCTGAAGAAGGTCTATGCCGTGCGGCGGGCGGAGGTCTCCACCCTGCACGACGTCAGCGCCGACTGATCCCCATCAGCCCAGCAGGCGGGTCCGCGTGCGACGGAAAAACCCGTCGGTCATCCCCGCAATGTAGTCGCACACCACCCGGTGCAGCGGCAACTCCTCCAGCCGCTCTCTCTGCCATTCCGGCAGCTCGCCCGGAGTGCGCATGTAGAACTCGAACAGCGCCGCAATCCCGTCGCAGGCGTGCTTCCGCTCCTCGAGCAGTGGAGGCGTGGAGTAGACCCGCTCGAACAGGAAGTGCTTCAGCGCCCGGTTCGTCTCAGCGGCCGGCGCCACCAGCGCGGTCAACCTCGGCAGCCGCCGCACCTCGGCCACGCTCCGCGCACCGCTCTGCAGCACGTTCTGCCGCGTGCCCTCGATCAGCCCCGAAACCAGCAGGTCGATCAGCCGCCGCAGCACCTCCTGGAATCGCACCTTCTCCGCCGCCCCGGGAAACTGTGATTCCATCTCCTCGGCCAGTTCGCCGTAGTGCGGCACGGCCGCGGCGATCTCCTCCATCGTGAACAGGCCGGCCGCATAACCGTCGTCCAGGTCCGCCGTGTTGTACGCCACCTCATCCGTCAGATCGATCAACTGCGCTTCCAGCGGCGGCCTCAGCCCGGGCAGGTATTCGTCGAACTCCGGACGCTCGCCGGGCGCAAAATCCCGCGAGTGCTTCACCATCCCCTCGCGCACTTCAAACGTCAGGTTCAGGCCCGGAAACCGCGCGTAGCGCTGCTCGAAGCTCTCCACCAGGCGCAGGGCGTTCAGAGTGTGATCGAAGGAGTCCCCGTAGGCCTGCATTTGCAGGTTGAGCGCCTCTTCTCCGGCATGCGCGAACGGCGGATGGCCGATGTCGTGCGCCAGCGCCAGTGCCTCCGTGAAGTCCTCATCCAGCCCCAGCGCCGCCGCCAGCGTGCGGGAGATCTGCGCCACTTCGATGGTGTGGGTCAACCGGTTCCGGAAATGGTCGGACAGCCGCTCGGCGAAAACCTGCGTCTTGTCTTCCAGCCGCCGGAATGCGCGCGCGTGGACGATCCGGTCCCGGTCGCGCTGAAACTCGTTGCGATACGGATGCGGCGCTTCGGGGTAGCGTCTGCCCCGCATCGCTTCGGACGGAAACCGCAACGGGGAGAGTGGCACGGCCTATGCCGCTCTAGCGCGGCTGGGCGATGTCGGCGTAGGCCTGAATCGCGGCCCGGCTCATCGGTCCGCTGGCGCTGCGCAGAGGTTCGAGCAGTTTCTTGGCCTCGTCCGGCTTGGTCTTCCCTAGGATCTTGGCCAGTTCCAGCGTCGCCAGGTCCTTGGAAACCAGCGACGAAGGGCTGGAAATCAGCGGACGCAGCAACCCGTCGGCTTCCGTCACCTTGCCTTGCGAAGCATACAGTTGCGCCAGCGAGAGCCGCGCCAGCGATGCATAGTCCTTGCCCGCGTCGTCAATCGCCTTCTTCAGGTACTTCTCCGCGTCGGCCAGATTGCCATGGTCCGCCGCGTTCAGGCCCAGCAGATACGTGCAGATGGCCGCTTCCTCACTGCCGGAGTACTTCGCCACCAGCGCGCCCAGGTCCTTCTGGATCGCGGCCTGCCGCTCGGCGTCCGTCTTGTACGCCTTCACGCCTTCCGGAGGGGTCTCAGGCAGCACCGGGGCGTTGTAGGTTTCCAGCGCCGCATACAGCGCTTCCTGCCGCCCAGCCGCCCGGCTCTACATGACCCAGTATCCGGCCCCGGCCAGCACCACCACCGCCAGCGCAAAGCCGCCGTAGCGCATCGCCTGCTGCCTGTGCTCATCGAGAAAATGTACGGTCTGGCCGACTTCTTCGACAAATTTGTCGGACTTAAGCTCGTGTCTGGTGAGACGATCCACAGAATACTCCGGTCAGCAAAACCTTGATTTTACCACGGGCCCCGGCCTTGGCGGGATCACCCGGCTCAGGAGGAAATCAACTGCTGCTGGATGGCGAACTTCACGAGCCCGGGCACGTCATGAATGTTCAGCTTTTTCATGAGGTTAGCCCTGTACGTATCCACCGTCTTCGGACTCACCTGCAGCCGCCCCGCAATCTCTTTCGCCCGCACCCCCTCCACCAACAGCGAAAACACCTGGTACTCCCGCGCACTCAACGATCCCAGCGGATCATCCGCCGCTCGCCCCTCCGGCGAGAAGATGCTCTGCACGTTCACGTTCGGCGACACATAAATGCCGCCTTCCATCACCTGGTCCATGCAGTCCACCAGTTGCCGGCCCGTACCCGACTTCGCGAAGAACCCCTGCGAACCAGCCCGCAACACTTCAATCACCGTCTTCCGGTCCGTGCGGGATGTCAGGATGACGCACCGCGTCCGGTATTGTCGCGCCCCGGAAAGCGGCTCAGCCAGACGCTTCGCAATCTCCAGGGAGTGCAGGCGGGGAGTCTGGAGATCGATCAGGGCCACATCCGGCGAATACGAGACGATGAACTTCCACGCCTCCTCGCCACATGAAGTGGCCGCTACCACACGGTAGCGGCCACTGGATTCACACACTGCGGCTATTCCATCCCGAAGCAGTCCGAGATCCTCGGCGAGAACCACTGACCTCGTCAACGGCGGCTGCATGGCTTCCGAAGCCTGCGGGAGAAGCCCTGAGGACTAGAACGAGGCCAGAGCCTTGGCTTCGTCGTCGAAAACTTCGAACACGGTGTACAACTTGGTGATCTGCAGCAGGTCCTGAATGCGCTTCGTCAGGTTCAGCAGCTTCAGGTTCCCGCCGGCGTTGGAAACGGTGGTGAATCCGCTCACCAGTTCGCCGATCCCGGAGCTGTCGATGTAGCTCACTTCGCCCAGGTTTAGCAGGATCTTCTTCTGCCCGGCGTTCACCATCTCCTTCACGGTGTCCCGGAAGGTGGATGAACCTTCGCCCAATGTAATGCGGCCGGCCGCATCGATCACGCTCACCTCGCCGACCTGGCGCTTGGTCAATTTCACACTCATTCTGGATAGCCTCCTAGAGGGATTTTAGCTGTTGGACACCGCATCGGGCCCCGGAGTTTCCCCGCTGACGGTCTTCAACATTACCAATCTCGTTCCGCCTTGCGTGGCTGCTTCGATCCGCAGCTCGTCTACAAAGGCCCGGATGATCATTATACCCCTGCCCGACTGATTCAGCAGGTTCTCTCGCGCCAGCGGATCCGCCTGGTCTTCCGGATGGAATCCCCTGCCCTGGTCTTCCACCAGTATGCGTAGCGTCCTGCCCGCGCTGGCCAGGCCGAAACCCACCTGCTTGTTCGCGCTGTACTGGTTCCCGTGCACCACCGCGTTCACCACCGCCTCCCGGACCGCATAACCGATCTCGTAGGCGTCCTCTTCGGCGAAACCCAGCCGCACCGCCTCGTTCTTCGCCAGTTCCTCGCACGCGTCCACCGTTTCCAGGCTCGACTCGAGGCGCTGGTCCACGAGAACTGTCCAGTTTGGATTTGTCTCTTGCATGACTCGCTCGTGGCAGAGTACAGGAAACCGTTAAGGTAATGCGCCGGCATGGGACAAGTCAAGCAGCAGCATCGGAATGGCTGCCTTTTCCCGAGTCCGGCTCTGCCTCGCACAACCCCAGGATAAAGTCAGTGCAATCGTGTGCATTCCATGATAGGATGCTTCCATGCTCAGGGCCTGTCGGGGGTGTGTCCCCTCGGCAGACTCAACCGGACAATTGAGAATCCAATAAGGAAATTGCATGATGCTTCAGGCTCTTCGTAGAGCTTCCGCCGCGTTTGCGTTGCTGGCCCTGTGTGGCCTCCTCGCCTTCGCGCAGTCCGACAACTCCAGCATCTCGGGGATCGTCAAAGACCCCACCGGTGCTGTCGTTGCCAACGCCAAAGTCACGGTGAAGAACGAAGGAACCGCCTTCGAACGTCAAACGACTTCGAACGAATCCGGTTTCTACACCATCACCAACATCCCGCCTGGTTATTACGAAGTGAAGGTCGAAGCCACCGGCTTCAAGGCCTTTGTCAAGACCCGCAACAGGCTGGAAACCGCCATCCCCATGCAGGTCAATGCCGACCTCACCGTCGGCCAGATCTCGGAATCGGTGACGGTCGAAGCCAGCGCGGCTCAGCTCAATACCGAGTCCGCCGCCGTCGGTAAGACCGTTGAACAGGCGCAGATTCAGAATCTCGCCCTCAACGGCCGCAACCCGATCTTCCTGGCGGTTCTGAAACCGGGCGTCCGCCGCAGCGGTCCGATGAACGGCTTCAGCTACGGTCTTGACTCCGGCGGTATGACCATCAACGGCGGTCGCTCTCAGGACTCCCTCATCACCTTCGACGGCGCCGTCGGCATCCGTACCCGCGCCAACGGTACCTCCATCGGTACCGCCGACCTCGACACCGTCCAGGAAGTCCAGGTCCTCACCGCCAACTATTCCGCCGAATACGGCCGCTCCTCGGCCGGCCAGATCCGCATGGTCACCAAGTCCGGCACCAAGCAGTTCCACGGCACCGCCTACGAATACTTCCGCAATAACGCCCTCGACGCCAATAGCTGGAATCGCAATCGCCGCGCCTCCACCAACTTCGTCGCGCCCCTCAAGTACAACCAGTTCGGCTTCAACGTCAACGGCCCGCTGATGATCCCCAAGGTCTTCAACGAAAACCGTGAGAAGCTCTTCTTCCTGTTCTCTCAGGAATATGTCCGCCGCCGTTGGGAAGACACCCTCCAGAGCCGTGTCCCCACCAACCTCATGCGCGACGGCAACTTCAGCGAACTGCTCCAGCCCAATATTTTCTATAGCGGCACCCGCGTTATCAACGATCCGCTCACCGGTGCTCCCTTCGCCGGCAATATCATTCCTGCGAGCCGCCAATCCCCCAACGGCATGGCGTTCCTCAGGACCTACTACACCCCCACCGGCAGCTACGGCACCAACAACTGGCTCAAGGTTCGTCCCGGCTGGCAGAACCAGCGCAAGGACACCGGCGCGGTGGACTACAACCCCACCACCAACCAGTTCATCAAGTTCCGTATCGCCAACTACAGCTACCAGGGCCTTGACACCAGCCGCGGTTACGCCGACTACGCCATTACCGCCTGGGATCGCCCCAACATGACCACCAGCCTGGCGCACACCTGGACCATCAGCCCCACCATGATCAACGAGTTCCTGGCCTCCGGCTCAGTGGACCGCGTGCGCATCGGCATCGACCAGGAAGGCCAGCGCTACCTGCGCTCCAAGTCCGGCATCAACTACCCGTATATCTTCCCCGAAAAGAAGGAGATCTACGACAAAGTCCCGACCATCGAAATCCCGAATCTCGGCACAATCGACGGCGGTCCGTACCCCTCCTCTTCCGCTGGCCCCATCTACCAGCTCTCCAACAACATCACCAAGATCCACAACAACCACACCTTCAAGGCTGGCGTGTTGTGGGAACGCTCCGGCCAGAACGACTTCGACCAGATCAACGTCTCTGGCGTCCCCGGCGGCACCAACAACCAGAACGGCCGCTTCATCTTCCAGGACACCCTTTCCGGCGCTCCCAGCACCAATATCGGCATGTCCAACGCCGCCCTCGGCCTCTTCAACACCTACGCCGAGATCGGCCCGCGCGCCTATACGCCTTACCGGAGCCACATGTTTGAGTTCTTCGGCCAGGACTCCTGGCGCGTCAACTCCAAACTGAAGATCGAATACGGCATCCGCGCCACCTGGCAGAACGGCTATTACAAGTCCCTCTGGGGCAACATCGCCATCTTCGACGCCAACAAGTACGATCCCACCAAGGCCGCTGTCCTCGACCGCGCCACGGGTAACGTGCTCTCCGGCGATCGCTACAACGGCGTTGTGATCCCCGGCTCCTCCTTCCCGGATGCCGGCCGCGGCCGCGTCCCGGCCATCGACTCCGGCCTCTCTGACCGCCTCCTCACCGGCGGCAGCGCCTATCCTTCCAACAACCAGTGGAACTGGATGCCCCGCCTCGGTATGGCCTACTCGTTCACCGGCAAGGATGTCGTCCGCGCCGGCGTCGGCGGCTTCGCCTCCCGTCCGGGCGTCTATGACAACGCCTTCCTCGGCGGCAACCCCCCCTTCCAGCCCATGGTCTCCATCACCAATGGCTCCGCGGATAAGCCCGGCGGCGGCTCCAACAACGCCTTCCCGCAGTTCTTCCAGACGGTTGATCCTGTCTACAAGATCCCGATCAGCTACAACTGGAACGCCACTTACCAGCGCCAGATCACTTCCGACACCACCGTCGAAGTCGGCTACGTCGGCACTGTGGGTAACTACCTCGCCCGCTCGCGCGACATGAACCAGCTCAAGACCGGCACCCTGTTCCAGCCCGAAAATGCTGGCGCGAACGTAAACTACCTCCGCCCGTACAAGGGCTTCGCCAACATCATGATGACCGAGCACTCCGGCCGCAGCACCTACAATGCGATGCAGTTGGAAGTGAATCGTCGCTTCACGAAGGGCCTCATGTACGGCTTTGCCTACACCTACGGCAAAACGATGGACAACAACTCCGGCCTCCGCGATGAGTTCATCGACTACTTCAACCCGCAGCTCAACTGGGGCAAGTCCGGCAACGACGTCCGCCATACCGTCGTGATGAACGCCGTTTGGGAAATGCCGTTCTTCAACAGCGCCAGCAACAAGCTGGTCAAGACCACTATCGGCGGCTGGCAGCTGTCGGGCGTCATTCAGTTCCAGACCGGCGCTCCGATCTCCATCGGCCGCGGTGACGATTACCTCGGTACCGGCTCCTCCGTCGGCAAGCCCTGGAACCTCAACGGCGAAACTGATCGTCCTCTGAAGTTCGCCAATGAGAGTGCGGCTAACAACTACGTCGGCATCACCGACTACTGGTTCAACCCCAAGCCGAACGGCACCCCCTGGGCCACCAAGCCTGCCAACGGCACTCTGCCGAATCAGTGGCGCAACTCCATCGCCTTCAACAACACGGGCTTCCAGAACTGGAACATCGCACTCTTCAAGGCCTTCCGCTTCACGGAATCCCAGAGCGTGCAGTTCCGTTTTGAAGCCTTCAACTTCCCGAACCACCCGAACTGGGGCGGCGTCGACACCGACCCCACCTCCGTGTCGTTCGGCATGGTCACCGGCAAGAGCAGCGAGCGCAACGTTCAGTTGAGCCTCCGCTACACCTTCTAGCCGGCAACCCGGTTCGATCCTTCAGGGCCGGGCGCGCTCCCCTCGGGGCGCGCCCGGCCCTTCTTCTTTTCTGCGAAAATTGCCGGAATGAAGCCCCTGCTCGCCGCCCTCTTCCTCTGCCTCCCCCTCTGCGCCGGCGATCTCGAAGACTCCCTCAAAGCCGCCGACCGCGCCTTCGACAAATCCACCCTCGAACGCGGCCTCGACGGCTGGATGAGCTGGTTCGCCGACGACGCCGTCCTCAACACCCAACAGGGCGTTATCCACGGCCGCGCCGCCGTCCGTGCTTACTACTCCGCCATGTTTGCCCGCAAGGAGTTCTCCATCCGCTGGCAGCCCCTCCATGCCGAAGCCTCCAGGGACGGCACTCTCGGCTACACCGTCGGCTCCGCCGAAACCTCCTTCCGCAACGAGAAGGGCGAAGTCCAGTCGCGTTCCGGCCGCTATCTCACCGTCTGGCGCCGCCAGCCCGATGGCTCCTGGAAGGTCGTGTCCGATATCGGAAACTGATCACTCCGCCGCCGCGTGATGGTTCACCGGACCCGATCCTTCACCCAGCCCCGGGTTGGTCCGGATCGCCTCCGTGATATATCGCTTTGCCCGTGCCACCGCCTCCGGCAGTTCGCACCCCAAGGCCAGCGCCGCCGTGATCGCGGCCGACGTTGTGCATCCCGTCCCATGCGTGTGCGCCGTCTCGATCCGTGCGCTCCGGTACTCGTGGAACTCGCCCCCAGTCCACAACACGTCCAGCGCATCCCCCTCCAGGTGCCCGCCCTTCACCAGCACCGCGGCGCCCGTCGCCCCGTGGATCCTCCGCGCCGCTTCTCTCATCGACTCGGGCGAGTCCACCTCCATCCCCGCCAGCGCCGCCGCTTCGTGCAGGTTCGGCGTCACCAGCGCCGCCTTCGGCAGCAGCCTCTCCGCCAGTGCCTTGCGCGCCTCCTCCACAATCAGCGGCGCGCCGTGCTTCGAGATCATCACCGGATCCACCACCAGCGGAAAGACAAACGAACCGGCCAGTTCCGCCAACGCCTCCACAATCGCCGGCTCTCCCAGCGCGCCCGTCTTCGCTGCATGCGGAGGAATATCCTCCACCACCGCCTTCACCTGCGCCACCACCAGCTCCGGCTCCAGGCACCGCACCGCATACACATTCCGCGTGTTCTGCACTGTCAGCAACGTGACCGCCGCCTCACCATAAACCCCGAACTGGTGGAAGGTCTTCAGGTCCGCCTGAATCCCCGCCCCGCCGCTCGGATCCGAGCCGGCAATCGTCAATGCAACGCGCTTCACATTCTCAGTTTCACTCAAACGGCCTACTGTCACTCAAACCGCAGCCGGCCCGTTTGTCTCGTCCCCGCCGAGTTCACCAGCTCCACCTCAACGCCCTCCAGCTCTGAATACGTCCCAGATACCGGAAAGTTCGCACGCAAGGTGAACGCCCCGCCGTTGTTGCTTTTGTAATAGCTGCCGAACGCCTCACTCACGGCCGCCTCCAGCCGGCCCGGCGCCGCCACCTGGCCGTCTCTTCTGTAGAACGTAAACGCCGCCTTGCTCACGGATCGCGTCGTATCGTAGCCCGTCAGCACGATCTCCGCATTCGCCGAAGCTACCGACGCTTTCACCGCCGTCAGCACCACCGGCTCCGCGATGACCCGGAACACACTCTGTTCCGAATACGCCCCCAGCGTCACCCCGACCGTCACCCGCCCCGCCGTCGTTCCTGTCTGGAACGCCAGTTCCCCGGACTCCGCCGCCCCTTCCTCAATCCGCACCGGCACGCTCCGCACCGCCTGCGGCAGCAGCGCCACCGCCGGATCGTCCGGCAGCCCCGCATCCGGCGCAAACTCCAAACTCACCGCCGCCGTGTACGCCGTCCGTGCCGCCTCGCTCAGCTTCACCCTGAATCGCACCTGCGCCGCCGTCTTCGCCTCGCTCACCATTACCAGCGCCGGCCGCGGCGTCGGGAACTCGCTCACCGTCACCCGCAGAGGGAACACCCGTCCTCCGACCACGAGCGATCCCTGCGACGTACCTGCCTTGTCGCCCAGGAAAGAAACCACCCAGTTCCCGGCCCCGCTCCCATTCAGCAGCGAGAAGCCCTCCCCCGACACCTGCGCCGCCTCGGCCGGAGTCACTCTCAACGCCCGCCGCAGCACCGATCGCCGCTCCGCGGCTCCCATCTCCACTGCCGTCCCCGCCTTCAACACCGTCCATCCCCCCTGCAGCTCCATCTCCACCACCGATGCTCCAGTCGAACTCGCGTTCAACATCACCTTCTGGTCGTTCAAATACAACGTCGCCGAGTACCCGCCTGCCGCCGCCGGAGCAAACCGCACGGCGAAATCCGCGAAGCCCCCCGCCTCGATGAACCGCGGCGGATAAAACTGCTCAAAGATCTGAAACACCCCCGGATCCACAGACAGCCGGTTGATCAGCACCGGCGCCGCGCCCGGATTCCTTACCCGGAACCGCGCCTCCGACGTCTCCCCCGGCGCCGCCGCAGGCATCACGAAACTCGGCCCCACCGCCGTCTCCTGCCCCCCGTTCCGCAGGAACAACTGAAACGTCACCGCCTCCGCCGTCGGCACCAGCGCCGGCGCCTCGCCTGCTCGCCCCGCGTACAGGCTCCCGCCCTGCCGCAGCAGCCGCAGGCTCCCGGAGATCCACTCTTCCCCCACGCCTGCTCTCTCCCACTCCGCCGCATCCCCCAATCCAAGCCCAAGCCACTCTGCCGCCACTCCAGCTTCCGGAAACACAAACCGCCGGATCCGTCCATCCAAGCCCCGCTCTGCCTCCGCCGTGCCCGCCGGCGCATTCAACTCGACCCACTCTCCCTCGCCGCCGCGCACATGCAGCGTCCGCTCCGTCTTGTACCACAGCACCTGCCCGTCAAACCCCGCCGACAACACCCCTTCCGGCACCACCATGCGCGAGACCCACGCGCCTTCTACGCCCTCCAGCACTCGCAGCGCGCCCGCGCCATCGCAGAAATACCCGGCCACCGGCCGCTCCTGCGCCGCGCAAACGCCGGCCAGCAGAACCATCCAGACCACGCCTCTCATTGCGGCCTCCCCACGGTGATCGACGGCGCTCCAATCGCCGGCGGCGTCACGATCGGCGGAACAGGCCCCACCGCCGCCGCGCCTCCCCCCGATCCGCCCGCAAACGCCACCCCCGCCAGCGCTCCCCCTCCTACCGCCGCCAGGATCAGCCACTTCTTCGCCGCGGATCCCTTCTTCACTCCAAACGCCTTCGTCGACCCGCCCTCCGCCTTGGCCGCCGCCGAGATCTCCACGGCAATCGCCGCATCGGCCTTCCGCCCGCCCGCCGTGGCGCTCACCATCAGGATCAGCGATCCCGGTATCCCGTTCCATGTGATCCCATACACCCCCGCCCGCCCCTGCGCGTCCGTCAACACGCTCTCCGTGCGCAACCCGCTCGAAAACGTGCCGCTCGGCCCCTGCTCCGGCAATCGAAAGCGCACCGTCGCGCTCGCCACGCCCTGCCCGCTGTCATCCTTTACCTGTACCGTGAACCGCCGCGGCGAAAACGCGCTCCGCGCCACCACCGCGTGCTGGCCCTCCGACACCGCAATCGACAGCGGTTCCGCGCACAACGGCGCAAGGCTACACAGAAATCCGAGGATGAGGCGTCTGGACGGCATGGCTCCCTTTCCGGGCAGCCAGCGCGCGCCTCTACCGCTCCAGCAACACCACCGTGATGTTGTCCGGACCGCCGGCGTCTCTGGCTGCTTCGATAAGGTAGTGCGCGCGCTCGTCCAAAGTTATCGGCCGGAGTAGGATCTCCAGCAACTTCTCTTCGCTCACCGGCCCGTGCAGTCCGTCGCTCGACAACAGAATCAGATCGCCCGGCTCGAAATCGATCTGCTCCACCTGCATCCGGATCGTGCTGCCCACCCCCATCGCCATCGTCAGCACGTGCCGCATCGGATGCTGCTTCAACGCCTCTTCGCTCAACCCCAGCGGCCGCCCGATCTCGTTCACCCAGGTCTGGTCCGTCGACAATTGCTCCAGCCGGCCGTCCCGCACGCGCCACGCCCGGCTATCGCCCACGTGTGCCAGCAGCCACCCTTGCCGGGTCTCCTGCAGACATGTCAACGTCGTCCCCATCCCCTTCAGAGTCGGGTCCGAAGACGCCTCCAGAATCGCCCGGTTGGCGTGCTCCACCGCCGCCTTCAGCGCTTCCGCGTCCCGCTCCGGCGTCCCTTCCAGCCAGTCCTTCACCGCCGCTACCGCCATGCGCGACGCCACTTCCCCCGCCTGCGCTCCGCCCATCCCGTCGGCCACCGCAAACAGGCCGAGCTCGGGCGCCAGCAACAGCGAGTCTTCGTTGTTTCGCCGGACGCAGCCGACATTGGATAGACCAGAAAATGAGAACACGCTTCCCTGAATTATAGTGCCCCCGCTCGCTTTCCGGGGCCTGGAACTTCCTAAAAAAACACAGCGGCCGGAGCCTCAGGCCCCGGCCGCTGCTTTCCTGTCGGAATGTCCGGCTTAGAATCCGCCGAACCCACCCGCCGGCCGCGGTTCCGGCTTCGGCTTGCGCGGCAGCTTCTCTTCGAGATTCGCGGTCTGCACCACCAGGCTGGTCACGATGCTCGCCATCTGAATCATGTCCTCGCGCGGCACCCGGTCGTAGACGTCCATGTTGGTGTGGTGCGTCCGCGTGTCGTACTCCAGCGGCTCCTGGATGAACTGGAAGCCCGGCAGACCCACGGCGTCAAAGCTCTGGTGGTCCGTGCCGCTCGTGTTCCGCGTCGTCACCGTAGTCACACCCATGTCCTTGAACGCCGCCAGCCACTTCTCGAAGATCGGCCGGCACATTTCGTTGCCCTGCAGATAAATGCCGCGGATCTTGCCGGCGCCGTTGTCCACGTTGTAGTACGCCGACAGCTTCTCCCACTCCGGCAGCGTCTTCATGTTCGTGCGGTCGGCGAAGTGTTTCGTCACATAACCGCGCGAGCCCAGCAGGCCCTCTTCCTCGGCATCCCACAGGCCCAGGCGCACCGTGCGGTCCAGCTTGATGTTCAGCTTCTTGAGGATCCGCATCACTTCCATCATCACGGCCGAGCCGGCGCTGTTGTCCGTCGCGCCCGTGCCGGCGTGCCACGTGTCGAAGTGGCCGCCGATCATTACGATCTCGTCCTTGTGCTTGCCCGTCCCCGGAATCTCCGCCACGATGTTGAAGTTGTTGACGTCCGGCTCGTACCACTCGTTCTTGATCTCGGCTTCGATCTTCACCGGGATCTGCTTGTCCAGCAGCCGGTAGATGCGGTTGTAGTGTTCCGCCGTCACCGCGATGGTCGGGGGCGACTGCGGATCTTTCGCACCGCGCGCGCCGCCGTTCGAGGTGAAGTACGTGCCGAAGTCGCCGCGGCCGTTGCTGATCACCAGGCCCACCTTCTCCTCCCGCAGGAAGTCGTTCAGCTTCCGCCGGAACGCCATCATCTGCGCAAAGTTGATCGGCGGCTGCCCTGGAGCCTGCATCCGGCGGAACATCGGGCTGAGTTGCGCCGTGGCGATCTCCGCCAGTTGCGCATCCGTGTACCGCGAGCCCTCCGCCTTCTCGTGCAGCGTGATCTCGCGCGGCTGGTCCACCAGCACGATCTTGCCCGCCAGCTTGCCCTTCCACTTCGCCAGGTCCTCTTCCGTGCGCAGCGGAGCGATCATCGCTTCGGCCGAAATCACGCCCTCCGTCGAGGACGTCCACGCCTGCGGCGCGCCGATCAGAGGCATATAGGCCGGCTCCGTCATCGCAACCGAGTACTTCTTGTTCTCCCAGCCCTTGCCGAACTCGCCCCACGTCTCCGTGCGCGCGTTATCGATTCCCCACTCCTTCAGGGTCTTGATCGCCCAATCCGCACCCGTCTTGTAGCGCGGTGAGCCCGCCAGCCGCGGGCCGTGAACATCGGTCAGGTAGAACAGGTTCTCCATCACCTTGGAGTTCTGCACCGCCTCCTGCTTGATCTTGTACAGGGTGTCTAGGTCGATCTGGTCCTGTGCCGCGGCCGCTACGGCCACAGCCACGAAACATGCTGCGAGTCTGAGTTTGAATGTCATTTGGTTGCTCTTGGATATGGGAAAGGGGAGGACTAACGAGGCCCGTTCCCTAGTATATCGGCGCCGGGAACGCCCTCGGAGTTACCCATCTGAAACCAATGCTTCCCACCCCTCATCTAATGGACTGGAACTACCCGCCTCAGTTATCTGATTGCCACCCCGGTCCGTTTCGGTAGATAATGAGGGCACAGGTTCCGCGGATTTTGGGGCGATCTCACACCTCCCCTCCCCTGCCGCGAGGAGTATCTAGTGAAGCGTTCTTCGAACGACGAAACACTACGCTGTTCTTTCTGCCATAAGAGTCAAGACGTCGTCGGCAAGCTCATCTCCTCGCCAAGCGATTATCCGCGCGCATACATCTGCGACGAGTGCATCGCCGTCTGTAACTCCATCCTTGAAGACGACCGTCCCGAGAAACCCTACGGTGCGCCCAACAAGCTGCCTAAGCCGTTGGAACTGAAGGAATATCTCGACCAGTACGTCATCGGCCAGGATCCCGTCAAGAAGAAACTGGCCGTCGCCGTCTACAACCACTACAAGCGGATTCAGATGAACCGCCAGCGCGTCGGCGAGGTCGAGTTGGCCAAGTCCAACATCCTCCTCATCGGACCCACCGGCACCGGCAAGACCCTGCTGGCTCAGACGCTGGCCCGCATCCTCGATGTGCCCTTCGCCATCGTCGACGCCACCACCCTCACCGAGGCCGGCTATGTCGGTGAGGACGTCGAAAACATCATCCTCCGCCTGCTCCAGAACTCCGAGTGGGACGTCCAGCGCTGCCAGACCGGAATTATTTACATCGACGAGATCGATAAGATCTCGCGCAAGGACGAAAACCCCTCCATCACCCGCGATGTTTCGGGTGAAGGCGTCCAGCAGGCTCTGCTGAAGATTCTGGAAGGGACCGTTGCAAACGTGCCGCCGCAGGGCGGCCGCAAGCACCCGCACCAGGAGTTCACACCGGTCGACACGACCAATATCCTCTTCATCTGCGGCGGCGCCTTCGTCGGCCTCGAGAAAATCATCGCCCGGCGCACCGGCAAGAAGACCCTCGGCTTCAAGGGCGACGACGACAAGTCCGAACGTCGCACCGTGCAGCACCGCGACATGAGCCTCCTCGAGCAACTGCAGCCCGAAGACCTCATCCGTTATGGTTTCATCCCCGAGTTCATCGGCCGCATGCCGGTGGCGGGCGTGTTGGAAGACCTCGACCGCGGCGCGCTAGTCCAGATCCTCACCAAGCCCAAGAACGCCATCAGCAAGCAGTACCAGAAACTCTTTGAGTACGAAAATGTTAGACTGAAGTTTAGCGACGATGCCCTGGAGGCGATCGCTGAACTCGCTCTCCAGAGAAAAGTCGGAGCCCGGGGCCTCCGCATGATCCTGGAAGAGCTCATGCTGGACCTGATGTACTATCTCCCCTCTTATAAGAAGGTGAAGGAGTTCGTGGTCACCCGGGAGATGGTTCTGTCGCAGAAGATCAACTGGGCTCTTCTCGAAAAGGCTGGCTAAAGCCGGCCTGGTAAAGAAGAAGCCGGCTCGGGCCGGTTGAACCAGGGCCGGGCGGACGAATGCCGGCAGACCGGCTCATCCAAACTGCTCTTACAACCCCAGGAGCCGCGGCGGCGCGCTCCTTCAAAACTCGCTATTATCTAACCAGGCTATTTCCCCACAAAACATTACGATGAGCACTCCCAAAGAGAAGTCCGAAACACGGCGCCTTCCCATGATGCCGATCCGCGACGTGGTCATCTTCCCCCACATGATGACCCCGTTCGTCGTCGGCCGGGAATCCAGCGTGCGGGCGCTCGAAGACGCGCTCGCCGGGGAGAAGAAGATCTTTCTGGCCACGCAGCATGACGCCAGCGTGGATGAGCCCAAGCCGGGCGACATCTTCCAGGTCGGAACGGTCGCCAACATCGTTCAGTCCGTGCGCATGCCGGACGGCAACATCAAAGTCCTCGTCGAAGGCATTGAGCGCGGCAAGATCGTCTCTGTCTCCGAGGAAGAAGGCTTCTTCCGCGCCCTGGTCCGCACCATGCCCTCCAAGGTGGAGCAGGGTCCGGCGCTGGAAGCGCTCACCGCCCGCGTCACTTCGCTGTTCGAGCAGTACGTCAAGCTCAGCCAGAACGTCAACTACGAGACGATGATCGCCGCCATCCGCGTGGACGATCCCGGCAAGCTGGCCGACACCGTCGGCGCCAACCTGCAACTCACCATCGAAGAGAAGCAGGAACTGCTCGAAATCTTCCAGCCGCTGGACCGCCTGACCCGCGTCGCCGACATGCTCGACATCGAGATCGAGAAGCTCAATGTCGACCGCACCATCCAGGGCCGCGTGAAGCGCCAGATGGAAAAGGCCCAGAAAGAGTACTACCTCAACGAGAAGATCAAGGCCATCCAGAAAGAACTGGGCCGCGGCGAGAAGTCCGAGTTCGATGAACTGAAGAAGAAAATCGACCAGGCCGGCATGAGCGCCGACGCCAAGGAAAAGGCCATGGCCGAACTCCGGCGTCTGGAGCAGCTGCCGCCGATGTCGGCCGAATCCACGGTCTCCCGCAACTACCTCGACTGGATGCTGGCCGTGCCATGGAAGAAGAAGTCCAAGGAGATCCGCGACCTCCGCTTCGCCGAGGAAGTGCTCAACTCCGACCACTACGGCCTGGAGAAGATCAAAGAGCGCATCCTCGAGTTCCTCGCCGTGCGCCGGCTGGTGAAGCAGCCCAAGGGCTCCATTCTTTGCTTCGTCGGACCTCCTGGCGTCGGCAAGACCTCGCTCGGCATGAGCATCGCCAAAGCCACCGGCCGCAGCTTCGTGCGCCTGTCGTTGGGCGGCGTGCGTGACGAAGCCGAGATCCGCGGCCATCGCCGCACCTACATTGGCGCGCTGCCCGGCCAGATCCTGCAGATGATGAAGAAGGCCGGCACGCGCAACCCCGTGTTCATGCTGGATGAAGTGGACAAGATGTCCACCGACTTCCGCGGCGACCCGTCCGCGGCGCTGCTGGAAGTGCTCGACCCCGAGCAGAACTTCATGTTCCAGGACCACTACCTCGACGTCGAATACGACTTGAGCGAAGTGTTCTTCGTGGCCACCGCGAACGTGATGCACACCATCCCGCCCGCCCTGCAGGACCGTATGGAAGTGATCCGTCTCTCCGGCTACACCGAATTCGAGAAGATGGAGATCGCGCGCCGCTTCCTGGTGATGAAGCAGATGAAGGCGACCGGCCTCGAAAACGACAACGTCGAATTCGCCGATGGCGGCCTGCTGAGCCTGGTGCAGGGCTATACGCGGGAAGCCGGCGTGCGCAACCTGGAACGCGAGATCGGCAACGTCTGCCGCAAGATCGCGCGGCAGATCGTGGTGGCGCAGTCGGCGGCCGAAAAGAAGGCCGAAGGCGGCGCGGAGGAAGATGCGGCGCCGGTGCCGGCGTCGGTCTACCCGAAGTCGTTGGTGGATGCGGCGAAGGTGACCGAACTGCTCGGCCCGGCGCGATTCCGCGATCTGACCACCGAGAAGAAGCACGAGATCGGCATGGCCACCGGCCTCGCGTGGACGGAAGTGGGCGGCCAGGTGCTGACCACGGAAGCCACGATCATGGAAGGCCGCGGCCGCCTGATGACCACCGGCAAGCTCGGCGACGTCATGCAGGAGTCGGCCCAGGCCGCCATGAGCTTCGTGCGCTCGCGAGCCTCCATGTTGGGCCTGCCGCGCGACTTCTACCGCCACCTGGACATTCACATTCACGTGCCCGAGGGCGCCATCCCCAAGGATGGCCCGTCGGCCGGCATCACCATCGCCAGCACCCTCTGTTCGGCGCTCACCAGAATGCCGGTGCGCGGCGATCTGGCCATGACCGGAGAGATCACCCTGCGCGGCCGCGTGCTGCCCATCGGCGGAGTGAAAGAGAAGCTCCTCGCCGCGCACCGCCACGGCATCTACGAAGCGCTTTTGCCGCGCGATAATGAGAAGGACCTGTCCGACGTCCCCGAAAACATTCGTAAGGAGATGAAGATCCACTTCGTCGATTCGATGGATGAAGTGTTGAAGCTCGCCCTCATTGGGGACTTGGAATCGCTGGCCTCGCGGCCTCCGGCTCATCCGCTGGAGATTACACCCGAGCTGCCCGGCGACGAAAACCGGGCGCACTAAGCGCGGCCCGGTACAGAGGTTTGGTACGCCGTGGCCACCCCGGCAAAGTTCCTGTTGAGCGCCACCGCTCCGGCGCAGTTCCCCCCACCGGGACTGCCCGAAGTTGCGTTTCTCGGCAGGAGCAACGTGGGGAAGTCCACGTTGTTGAATACCCTGATAGGCCGGAAGCTGGCCTTCACATCCAGCACGCCCGGCCGGACCCAGGCCGTCAATTTCTTTGAAATCGACGGGCGGATGCTCTTCGTGGATCTGCCCGGCTACGGTTTCGCGAAGGCCCCGAAGAGCGTATCGCGGGGCTGGCAGGAAGTGATCGACAGTTACCTGCTGGACGATCGGAAGTGTTTGAAGCTGTGCGTTCTATTGCTGGATGCGCGGCGAGGCTGGATGGAGATCGACCTCCAGCTCAAAGAGTGGCTCGAGTTTCACCAGCGCCCGTACATGGTCGTCGCGACGAAGGTGGACAAGCTCAATCAGAAAGAGAAGAACGCGAGCCAGAAGGCGATCCGCGAGCGATACCCCTCGGGAAACCTTCTCTGGTTCTCGGGCCTTTCAGGCCAAGGAGTGAAAGAGATTTGGCAAACGATCTGGAAAACAACGGCTCAGTGAGCCCAGCCGATACCGCGGCGGAGAACGGCGCCGAAGCGCGCCCGGCCGAGTCTCCCGTCAAGGAAGCTCCCCCGACGCGCCGCAGGACGGAGGCGAAGGCCAAGGCCGACAACGGCGGCGCAAAGTCGCAGAACGGCGAAGCCAAGCCTGCCGCGGAAGCCAAGCCCGCGGCGGAACCCAAACCGGCGCTGGAAACCAAGCCAGCCGCCGAATTGAAACCTGTCGTCGAAGCCAAGCCCGAACCCGCTCCGGCGCCTGCCGGCGATGCGGCCGCGGCCGACGAGGCTCCGCGCCAGGGCGCCTTGAACAAGCGCGGCAACCTCGACCTCGGCGAACTGAAAGAGATGTCCATCGGGCGCCTGAACCAGATCGCCCGCGACCTCGAAATCAGCGGCGTGGCCGGCATGCGCAAGCAGGAGTTGATCTTCAAGATCCTGCAGGCGCAGGCCGAAAAGGCCGGCCTGATCTTCTCCGAGGGCGTCATCGAGTGCCTGCCGGACGGCTTCGGCTTCCTGCGCGCGCCCGAGTACAACTACCTGCCCGGCCCCGACGACGTCTACGTCTCTCCCTCCCAAATCCGCCGCTTCGACCTGCGCACCGGCGATACCGTTTCCGGCCAGATCCGGCCCCCCAAGGAAGGCGAGCGTTACTTCGCCCTCATCAAGGTGGACGCGATCAACTTCGAGCCGCCAGAGCAGTCGCGCAATAAGATCTTCTTCGACACCCTGACGCCGCTTTACCCGCTGGAGCGCATCAAGCAGGAGACGGTGAAGGACAACTTCACCGGCCGCGTGATGGACATGCTGACGCCGGTGGGCAAGGGCCAGCGCGGCCTCATCGTCTCCGCGCCCCGCACGGGCAAGACGATGATGCTGCAGGCGATCGCGCACTCCATCACCGCCAATCACCCCGAAGTGGTCCTGATCGTCCTCCTCATCGACGAGCGCCCGGAAGAAGTCACCGACATGCAGCGTTCGGTGAAGGGCGAAGTCATCAGTTCCACCTTCGACGAACCGGCCCAGCGCCACGTGCAGGTGGCCGAGATGGTGATCGAGAAGGCAATGCGCCTCGTCGAGCACAAGCGTGACGTGGTGATCCTGCTGGACTCCATCACTCGTCTGGCGCGCGCCTACAACACCGTGGTCCCGCCGTCGGGCAAGGTGCTCTCGGGCGGCGTGGATTCGAACGCCCTGCAGCGCCCCAAGCGCTTCTTCGGCGCGGCCCGCAACATCGAAGAAGGCGGCTCCCTCACGATCATCGCCACGGCGCTGATCGACACCGGCTCGCGCATGGACGAC
>JARKQJ010000271.1 GCA_029973955.1 Paludibaculum sp.
CCTGATGAAAGGGGTGGAGAAATTCGAGTATCGCCGCGGCTACAAGTTTTCCACCTACGCCATCTGGTGGATCCGCCAGGCCATCACCCGCTCGATTGCCGAC
The DNA here is from genome assembly GCA_029973955.1 of Paludibaculum sp. Lineage (GTDB taxonomy): Bacteria > Acidobacteriota > Terriglobia > Bryobacterales > Bryobacteraceae > Paludibaculum. The sequence continues at coordinate 104 of JARKQJ010000271.1, forward strand.
CAGGCCCGCACCATCCGCATCCCGGTGCACATGATCGAAACCATCAACAAGATGGTCCGCACCCAGCGTCAACTCCAGCAGGAACTCGGCCGCGAGCCCACCACCGACGAACTCGCCAAGCGCCTCGACCTCTCCATCCCCAAGGTCCGCAAAGTGCTCCGCATCGCCCAGGAGCCCATCTCGCTCGAAACCCCAGTCGGCGAGGAAGAGGAATCGCATCTCGGCGACTTTATCGTCGATAAACGCGTCGTCTCGCCCTCTGAAGCCGTCATCAATCTCAACCTCCGCGAGCAGACCGCCGAGGTCCTCAAAACCCTCAGCCCGCGCGAAGAGAAGATCATCAAAATGCGCTTCGGCCTCCAGGACGGCAGCGAACACACGCTCGAAGAGGTGGGCCAGCACTTCGCCGTCACCCGCGAACGCATCCGCCAGATCGAGGCCAAGGCCCTGCGCAAACTACGCCACCCCAGCCGCAGCCACCGCCTCCGCGCTTTCCTCGAACACGGCCCCCAGGAATAACTCCCCCTCACTGCATTCCTGCGCCTCCCTCCGCTACCTGACCGTGAACTCTCGCGCCACCTCCTCCCGGATCGCCTCCGGTACCAGGCTCCTCCAATCCTCTCCCCGTGCGGCCCGCGTCCGCACCAGCGTGGAGGAGATCCCTTCCCAGCCCGCTCCCAGTTCCAGGCGATGCACGCGTGACCCAAGCTCCTCCGGCGCGGCGTAGCAACCGCCGCGGTCCGCCACCAGCAGTTCGTACTCATCCAACTGTTCCGCCATCCCGGCGCCCGTTCCATAATCCCAGCCTACAATCCGCTCGGCTGCGTCCCGTCCGCACACCAGTAGCACCCGCTCCGCCCCCGCCTGCCGCGCCTCCCGCGCCATCTCTAAAAACAGCCCACCCTCCGTCACCGCCGCCGCGAATCCAGGCTCGCTCGCCGCCACTTTCCTGATCCACTCCGCCCGCTTCTCGAACGCAACGCCCTCCCACGCCTTGTGCGGCAGCGCCCGCGGAATCACCAGCACCACCTCCTCCGCCCATTGGAGCGCCGCCCGTCCCATCGCCACGTGCGCCACCGTCGGCGGGTTCCACGCCCCTGCCAGCAGCGCCACGCTCTTTGCCCCTCCACCGCACAGATATTCCATGCCATCATCGTAGCCATGCTGAAGATCACAGGCATAGAGGCCATCGCCATCTCCATCCCGCTCCCCAAGCCCGTGGCCGACGCCGTGCGCCTCATCACCCATCGCGATCACCTTATCGTCACCATCCATACCGATGGCGGCCCCTCCGGCCTCGGCTTCACCCTCGGCTATGACGGCTCCCAGGCCATGGTCTCCCTCGTCGACCAGATCTTCCGCCCCCTCCTCCTCGGCGCCGACGCCTTCGAAACCGAGCGCCTCTGGGCCGAGATGTTCCGCCAGTCCATCCAGGCCGGACGCCGCGGTGCCGCCCTCCGCGCCATCAGCGCCATCGACATCGCTCTCTGGGACATCCGCGGCAAGGCCGCCGGCCTTCCCATCATGGAACTCCTCGGCGTCCACTCCCGCAAGCTCCGCTGCTATGCCACCGGCGGCTACTATCGCGGCGGCCAGTCTCTCGACGATCTGGTCCGCGAAACCTCCGCTGTCGTCGACAAGGGCTTCACCGCCCTCAAACTGAAAGTCGGCGGCCTCTCCGCCCGCGAAGACGCCGCTCGGATCGGCGCCGTCCGCCGCGCCCTCGGCGATGACATCGATATCCTCCTCGACGCCAACGGCGGCTGGAAATCCGCCCCCGAGGCCATCGCCGCCATGGACCGCCTCGAAGAGTTCAACCCCTTCTGGATCGAAGAGCCCGTCCGCGCCGACAACCTCACCGCCATGGCCAAAATCGCCGCCTCTCTCCGCACCCCCGTCGCCACCGGTGAACTCGAAGCCACCCGCTGGGCCTTCGCTCAACTCCTCGATCAGCGCGCCGCCGAAATCCTCCAGCCCGACGTCACCGTCGTCGGCGGCGTCTCCGAATGGCTCAAAGTCGCCCATATGGCCGCCGCCTTCGATGTCCCCGTCGCGCCCCACTACAATTGGGACTTCCACTCCCAACTCTGCGCCGCCACCCCTAACGCCATCTTCGTCGAATACTTCCTCGCCGAATCCGGCGTCAAAATGTTCGACAATGTCCTTGCCAATCCCATGCAGCCCACGGCCGGCTACCTCGAGCCCCGCACCGCGCCCGGCTTCGGCATCGAACTCATCCCCTCCGAAATCGCAAGATATCGTGTCGCTTGAGCAACCTGTTTCCTCTCATTGCCATCTATAGTAGGTAAGTAACCGACATGTTCACCTGGATCTGCCCCCAATGCGGCCGCGAGGTTCCTCCATCGGCTGCCGAGTGTCCTACCTGCGCTGAGCGCCAGAAGCAGGCCGCCCAGCCCCAGCAGCCGGCCGCCCAGGCGCCGCCGCCCCTGCAGTACACGCCTCCTACCTATCAGCCGCCCCCGCTGCAGTACACCCCGCCAGCCCCCACTCCTCAGCCGCAGCAGGCCTACTATCCGCCCCAGCCGCCGCAGCAGCAGCCGCCCCCTCCTCTCCCCCAGCAGCAACCTCCGGCCCAACAGTCTTACTCCTATCCGCCCCCCTCCGGCCAGCCTCAATACCAGGCTCCTCAGGGCCAGCAGCCCGCCCAGGCCGTCTACACCATCGGCGCTGAGAATCACAAGAAGGGCATGCCCGCCTGGCTCGTCGCCATCCTCACCATCGCCGTTATCGGCGGCGGACTCTTCGGCGTCTACAAACTCGTCAGCTCTCGCAACGGCTCTTCCACCTCCGCCACCGCCGCCGCACCCGACGTCCTCAGCGGAACCGCCTCCAAGTCCCACCCCTACGCCAAATACCTCGAGGTCTCCGGCATCCGCATCATCGAGAACGCCGCCAAGAAGCCCATCGTGCGCTTCGCCGTCGTCAACCACTCCCCCGCCGAACTCTCCGGCCTCGAACTCCGCATCACCTTCCGCGCCGTCAATGGACCCGCCGATGCCGAACCCATCGCCGTCGTCGAAGCCAAGGTCGGCTCCGTCCCCGCTCACGGCATCAAGGACATGGAGTCCCCCCTCAACACAACTATGAAGGTCTACGAACTGCCCGACTGGCAATTCATGAAGAGCAACTTCGAGATCACCGCCCCGAACTAGACAGCGCTTCCCTCTGCGCCCGCGTCCACCGGCAACCCTGCGGCGCCCTCGCGTCCTTGCCCATGCGCCGCAGATTCACCAGCGCATCGTACAGACACGCGTCTCTCTCCAACGCCCGCCGGAAGTCGCCCTCCGCCGCCTCCTTCTGGCCAAGCGCCAACAACGCCAGCCCCCGGTTGTGAATTGCCGCGGCCGATCCCGGCTCCAACGCCAGCGCCCGCCCAAACTCGCTCAATGCCAGCTCCGGCTTGCCCGCCCGCAGCAGCGCCACGCCATAGTCCGTCGCCACGCCCGCATCCTCCGGCGCTTGCCGCTTGGCCTGCTCCAGCAACTCCACCGCCTGCGCCGCCGGCAGCACCCGCGCCAACTGCCGCATCGGCCGCACCTTCTCCGGAGCGCGCCGCGACGCCTCCATCCACAACGCTTGCGGGCTCTGCCATACCACCGTCTGCGCCACGCTCAGCGCCATCAGCACCGCCGCATACCCGCTCAGCAGCCGCCAGTCCGCTTTCTGCAGCAACAATCCCAGCAGCCCGCAGAAACACACCATCGGCAGATACATCCGCCGGTCCGCCGCCAGGTCCGCCGCCGGAAACACCGACGAACTCGGAATCAGCAACAGCAGTCCCCCCAGAATCCAAAACCCCGCCTGCGCCGCCTTCACCGTCCGCCACGACAACATCACCACCACTGCGATCACGCCCCACGCCACGGATGCAACCAGCGGTGCCACCCTCACCTCCGCGTCCACCGTCAATCCCAGCGGCGCCAGCAGCAGCCACAGATACCTCAAAATCGCCACGCCCTGATAGCTGAAGTAGTCGAACGGCGTCACCCCCGCCTGCGCCCCTGCACCAGATCCCGCCACCACTCCCACCGCCCACACCGTCCGCAACCCCGCTGCCAGCGACAATCCTGTCATCGCCAAGAGCGGCCCCACCGCCGCTCGCCGCCGACGCGTCCCCCACTCCAGCAGCGCCAGCATCAGCGGTGCCGCCGCCACCTCCTCCTTCGCCAGCAGCGCCACGCCAAATACCCCCACCGCCGCCCACAGCTTCTCTTTCAACCAGAGCCGCCACGCCACCAGCGTCAGCAGCGTCGCGAGCACCGTCGCCCGCGCAAAAACATAAACCACCGCTTCCGTTTGCAGCGGATGCACCGCGAACAGCGCCGCCGCCACCATCGCCGTCCGCTCCGGCAGCAGCTCCTTCAATACCTCCCACACCAGCCACACGCACGCCAGGTGCGCCAGCAGACTCACCAGATGGAATCCCCACGGCGCATCCCCGGCCTGCAGGTTCAACCAGAACGTCAGATACGTCAGCGGACGCGTCTGCTCCAGGCTGAACGCCTGCCGCCACCCATCGGCCGCTTCCATCACCGGATCGGCCAGCAGCGACAAATCGTCAAACTGAAATGGAGCCCACAGCGCGCCGCCAAAGGCCAGCACCGCCGCGGTGATGAGGATGAGCCGGAATCGCAATGCTACCATGATAATTTCACTCGCACTTGCAAGAATGAACCAGGCGAAGCTCAAGCCCCGCACCGCGGCCAGTCGCAAACAACGCCTCCAGCGCATCCTTGACGCCCTCGACCTCCGCTATCCCAACGTCACCTGCGCCCTCCACCACCACGACGCCTGGCAACTCCTCGTCGCCACCATCCTCTCCGCCCAGTGCACCGACGAGCGCGTCAACATGGTCACCCCCGGCCTCTTCCGCCGCTATCCCACCATCCACGACCTCGCCGCCGCCCCGGTCGAAGAAGTCGCCTCCATCATCCGCTCCACCGGCTTCTTCAACAACAAAGCCAAAAACATCGTCGGCGCCGCCCAAACCATCCTCCGCGACTTCAACGGCCAGATCCCCAACACGCTCGAACAGCTCCTCACCGTCCCCGGCGCCGCTCGCAAAACCGCCAACGTCGTCCTCGGCACCGCCTTCTCCATCCCCTCCGGCGTCGTCGTCGATACCCACGTCGCCCGCATCTCCCAACGTCTCGACCTCACCCGCAACACCGACCCCGTCAAGATCGAGCGCGACCTCATCGCCCTCCTCCCCCAATCCCGCTGGATCCAGTTCTCCCACCAGATCATCCACTTCGGCCGCGAACTCTGCCAGGCCCGCAAGCCCCGCTGCGCCCACTGCCCCATCGAGCCGGATTGTTTCTCCAAGGACAAGAACTACCTGTGACCCGCGCCCGCGCTCTTCTGCTCCCAGCCGTCCTTGCCCTGGCCGCTTGCAGTCCGTACCCGGCGCCCATCCCGCCGCCGCCCCAGCGCGCTCCCTTTGAGGCCGACGACCCCCACCTCCTCAAGCACCACTTCTCCATGTCCGAGGCCACCGCCTACCGCTACATCCTTGCCGGCGTCCTCCCCCAACTCGGCGACGGCAGTTGGCGCTGGACCGAAAAACGCGCCATCTTCCAGTTCCAGTTGCCCTCCACCCAAAACCTCACCTTCAACGCCGACATCACCGTCCCCGACGTCTCCTTCCACCAGACCGGCCCCGTCAATATCGCCATCTCCATCGACGGCCACCTCCTCGACACCCTCCACTTCGCCCACGACGAAAAGCGCCTCTACAAAAAGCCCGTTCCCGCCGCATGGCTCACCACCGCGCGCCCCGTCCAGGTCACCATGGAAATCGACAAACTCATGCGCTCCGCCGACAACAAAACCTGGGGCTTCATCGTCACCAGCCTCGGCTTCTCCCAATAACGCGCCATGCCCAAAGCCCTCTCCATCCTCTTCGGCGCCGCTTCCACCATCGCCTGCTCCTGGGCCCTCGGCCGCATCCTCCTCAAGCGCATCCCCAACCAACTCTCCCGCGAGGAGTACAACCTCTTCGCCTACCTCTCCGGCAGCGCCCTCTTCTCGCTCCTCATCCTCGCCGCCTCCGCCGCCCAGATCATCTACGATCCCGTCTTCGCCGCCATCAACCTCGCCATTCTCCTCCTCGCCTGGCGCGACGGCGCCTTCCGTAAGCTGCAACTCGATCCTCTCCCTCCGCTGCCCCGCCTCTGGCGGTACACTTTCTTCCCCATCTACGCCGTCTTCGCCGTCGTTCTCTTCATCTGCGCCATGGCCCCCGAAATGAGCCCCGACGGCAGCTCTTACCACCTCGGCATCCTCGGCCTCTACTACCGCCACCACGGCATGTTCCGCATCACCACGAACATGTACGCCTCCCTCTCCCAGGGCCTGGAGATGCTCTTCCTCAACGCCTGGACCTTCGGCCGCCACTCCGCCGCCTCCCTTGTCCACTGCTCCTTCCTCCTCACCCTCCCCCTCCTCTTCCTCCGCTTCGGCCAGCGCTTCCCGGTGCCCGCCCCGGCCGCCGCCGCCGGACTCTTCTTCCTCTGCTCCCCCATCGTCATGGTCGATGGCACCAGCGCCTACAACGACATCGCCGTCGCCTGTCTCCTCTTCGCCATCTTCTACCTCGCCGAACTCGACGCCCCCCCTGTCCTTGCCGGCCTCCTCGCTGGCTTCGCCTTCGCCGTCAAATACACCGCCTTCCTGGGCCTCCTCTATCTCCTCATCCGCTACGCCCTCCGCCGCCGCTGGCACGCCGCCCTCATCGCTTCCCTCGCCGCCGCCCCCTCCATCCTCCCCTGGCTTCTCCGCAACTACGTCCTCTACCAGAACCCCTTCTCCCCCCTCTTCAACAAGTTCTTCCCCAACCCCTACATCAACCTCTCCTTCGAGCAGGACTACGTCGAACTCATGCGCCGCTACCCCGACCTCCAGGGCTGGTGGCAGATCCCCCTCGACCTCACCATCGTCGGCCGCCTCCTCGGCGGCTTCCTCGGACCCCTCTTCCTCCTCACCCCCCTGGCCATCTTTGCGCTCCGAAAGCCCCTCGGCCGCCGCGCCCTCGCCGCCGCCCTCCTCTTCGCCTCCGTCTACTACACCAACATCGGCACGCGCTTCCTCATCCCCGCGCTCCCCTTCGCTTCCCTCTCCCTCGCCCTCGCACTGCCCGCACCCGTCCTCCCCGTCCTCGCCGCCGCCCACGCGGCGTTGTCCTTCCCCGATGTCCCCGCCGCCTGGTCCAAAGCCCTCGGCAAGGACGAGCCCGGCTGGCGCATCCTCCGCATCCCGCTCCGCCAGGCCCTCCGCCTCGAATCCGAAGACTCCTGGCTCTCGCGCAAATTCCCCGGCTACCCCGCCGCCCGCCTCATCGAGTGGTACACCCCGCCCGGCTCCCTCGTCTTTACCGACGGACCCATCCCCGAAAGCTACACCACCCGCACCGTCGCCGCCAGCTTCCAGAGCGCCCGCAACGAACGCATCTCCGACCTCTTCCACATTGCCCTCTACCCCGAGATGCGCCCCGTCGCCGCCAACGAATTCAAGTTCCCCGCTCAGCCCCTCACCGCCGTCCGCGTCGTCCAAACCAGCGACCTCGCCCCCAACGTCCCCCAATCCCACGACCTCTGGAGCATCGCCGAGTTCCGCCTCTTCCACGGCCAGAACGAACTCCGCCGCGCCCCCCAATGGCGCATCGACTCGCGCCCCAACCCCTGGGGCATCCAGTACGCCTTCGACAACTGGCTCCTCACCCGCTGGCGCGCCTATGCCCGCGTCCGCCCCGGCCAGTACGTCGAGGTCGATTTCCACCGCACCGAAACCCTCGATCGAATCCGCCTCGAAATGAGCGTCGATCAATACGGCGTCAAAATGCAGGCCGAAGGCCGCTCTCCCAACGGTGCGTGGCACGTCCTCTCCAAGGACCCAACCACCAGCGGCCAGCCCGTCCCCCTCGACCTCCGCCGCCTCGTCACCGCTGAACTCAAGCTCAACGGCTTCACCCACGTCCTCACCTGCGAAGGCGACGCCCTCGCCGCTGACTTCCGCGAAAACACCGCCCTCTGGAACGTCCGCGAACTCGCCGCCCTCGACGGCTTCCACATCTATAAGCTGGAGTAGAACCGTGCCCACTTACTTCCTCGGCATCGACGGAGGTCAGTCCTCCACCACCGCCGTCATCGGCGATGAAACCGGCCGCGTCCTCGGCTATGGCCGCGGCGGACCCTGCAACCACGTCGCCGCTTCCGAAGCCCGCGCCAAATTCATGAACGCCATCGGCGGCTGTGTCCGCCAGGCCGCCGAAGCCGCCTCTCTCGATCTCGACTCCATCGAGTTCGAAGCCGCCTGCTGTGGCTTCTCCGGCGGACCCGCCGACAAAGACGCCCTCATCGCCGAACTCTTCCGCATCAGGACCCGCCACGTCACCCACGACGCTTTGATCGCCCTCTCCGGCGCCCACGCCGGCCAACCCGGCATCATCACCATCGCCGGTACCGGCTCCATCTCCTTCGCCCGCAATGCCCAAGGCAAATTCGGCCGCGCCGGCGGCTGGGGCTACGTCTATGGCGACGAAGGCGGCGGTTTCGATCTCACCCGCCAGGCCCTCCGCGCCGCCCTCCGCATGGAAGAAGGCTGGGGCCCTCAAACCTCCCTCCGCGCCGCCCTCCTCGAAGCCACCGGCGCCACCGGCTCCAACGACCTCCTCCACAAGTTCTACACTCCGGACTTCCCGCGCCCCCGCATCGCCGCCCTCTCCCGCCTCGTCGAACAGGCCGCCGACCAGGGCGACGAAGTCGCCGCCGACATCCTCAACGAAGCAGCCCAGCAGCTCGCCGGCATCTCCCTCGCCGCTCGCATGCAGGTCTTCACCCCCCAGGACCAAACCGCCGTCGCCTACATCGGCGGCGTCTTCAAGTGCCAGCGCCTCCTGGACGAGTTCCGCCGCCGCCTGGAACGCAACGGCAACACCACCGTCCAATCCCCCATCTACGGCCCCGCCGCCGGAGCCCTCCTGGAGGCCTACCGCCTGGCCCAACTCACAGTGACCCTCTCCAACGTCCCCACCGAAAAATAACCCCTCTCCCCCATCTCCCCCGAGGCGAAGCCTCGGGGCCACTGTGGAAGCAGCACGCCCGCCCCCCGCACTCCCCCCGCTCCCCCCCATTGCGGATGCTACGATCTCTATTGAGGTCTTCATTTTCATGGCAAAACTCTCTATCCGCGATCTTGACCTGAAGGGCAAGCGCGTCTTCATGCGCGTCGATTTCAACGTCCCCCTGGCCCCCGGCGGCCAGGAGATCACCTCCGACAAGCGCATCAAAGCCGCCCTGCCCACCATCAAGTACGCCCTCGAACAGGGCGCCGGCCTCGTCCTGGCCTCCCACCTCGGCCGCCCCAAGGGCAAGGTCAATCCCGAAATGAGCCTGAAGCCCGTCGCCGCCCGGCTCTCCGAACTACTCGGCAAGCCCGTCGCCATGGCCCCGGACTGCATCGGCGCGGAAGTGGAAGCCATGCTCCCCGCCCCCGGTCAGGTCCTGCTGCTCGAAAACCTCCGCTTCCACTCCGAGGAAGAGAAGAACGTCCCCGAGTTCGCCCAGCAGCTCGCCAAGCTCGGGGAAGTCTACGTGAACGACGCCTTCGGCACCGCCCACCGCGCTCACGCCTCCACCGAAGGCATCATCAACTTCCTCAAGCCCGCCGCCGCCGGCCTGCTCATGGAGAAGGAACTCGAGTACCTCTTCAAGTGCACCCAGTCGCCCGAACACCCCTGCGTCGGCATCCTCGGCGGAGCCAAGGTCTCCGACAAGATCGAAGTCATCGAAAACCTCCTGAAGTTCGTCGATCGCCTCCTCATCGGCGGCGCCATGGCCTACACTTTCATGAAGGCCCAGGGCAAGCCCACGGGCAAGAGCCTCGTCGAAGAAGATAAGGTCGAACTCGCCGCCAAGCTCCTCGCCACCGCCGGCGACAAGCTCATGCTGCCTTGCGACCACGTTGTCTCGGCCGAATTCGCCGAAAACGCCCCCAACGAAGTCGTCACCGAGATTCCTGAAGGCAAGATGGGTCTCGACATCGGCCCGGCCACCCGCGCCGCCTATGCCGAAGTCCTCAAGGCCTCCAAGACCATCATCTGGAATGGCCCCATGGGCGTCTTCGAGAAGAAGCCCTTCGACGCCGGCACCGTCGCCGTCGCTCAGGCCGTGGCAGACTCCGGCGCCCTCTCCGTCGTCGGCGGCGGCGATAGCGAAAAGGCCGTCAAATCCGCCGGCCTCTCCGACAAGATCAGCCACATCTCCACCGGCGGCGGAGCCTCCCTCGAGTTCCTCTCCGGCCTCACCCTCCCCGGCGTAGCCGCCCTCACCGAAAAGTAACCAGACCCACCCAGGCGGCAGGCCCTCAGGCTTGCCGCCTCACCCCGCAACCGGTGCCGAAAGACACATCCAATCCCCCGCGCCGCCAGTGAAGCCATATTCCCCCGAGACGAAGTCTCGGGGCCACCGTGCAAAGCCATATTCCCCCAAGCCGAAGTCTCGGGGCCACCGTGCAAAGCCGTATTCCCCCAAGCCGAAGTCTCGAGGCCACAGTGCAAAGCCGTATTCCCCCGAGACGAAGTCTCGGGGCCACAGTGCAAAGCCATATTCCCCCAAGTCGAAATCTCGGGGCCACAGTGCAAAGCAATATTCCCCCAAGCCGAAGTCTCGGGGCCACCGTGCCAAGCCGTATTCCCCCACGCCGAAGTCTCGGGGCCACACGG
>JARKQJ010000175.1 GCA_029973955.1 Paludibaculum sp.
TCAGGACCACCGGCGGCGCGCCGCCCGCCGACTACGCCCTCGCCATCCTGAGGCAGTGGGGCGTCGGCGACAAAACCGAGAACAACGGCGTCGTCATCCTCGTCGCCGTCGACGACCGCGCCGCCCGCATCGAAGTCGGCTCCGGCCTCGAAGGCCGCATCCCCGACGCCAAGGCCGGCCGCATCCTCGACGAGTACATGCTCCCCTACTTCCAGCGCGGCGACTCCGACCGCGGCATCTACAACGGCTACCTCGCCGTCGTCCAGGAAGCCGCCGCCGAATACGGCGTCGTCATCGACGGCGACAAGAAGAAAACCGTCTCCCGGCCCCAGCGGGCCGGCGAAGCGCCCTGGTGGGACACCCTGCCCTGGTGGGGCAAGATCCTCCTCCTCGCCGGCGCCATCGGCCTCTTCATCCTCGACTGGCTCTTCTTCGGCGGCCAGTTCACCTGGCTCATCCTGTCCCTGCTCCTGCGCCGCGGCGGCGGGGGAGGGGGAGGAGGCGGCGGCTTCGGGGGAGGGTCCGGCGGCGGCGGCGGCGCCGACCGCCGCTGGTAGAACCCCTGCCGAACACCATAGCGTCCGTTGATAAGCCCCCATCTGCGTTGTTGCCCCTGCGGGCGCTTGCTAGCGTACGTTCCGAGTACGCGTCGCATCGCGTCCTCGGGGGCGCCTAGCATCTGGGGGCTTCTGAACGTCCGCTCGCAGAAGAGAACTCTCCGCCTAGCATCTGGGCACTTCTGCGCGGCCTAAGCCGATACTGGGCTTGAACGGACTTCGGCCCCCCAAAACACACAAGAAGAGGCGCATCCTCCCGGATACGCCTCTTTTTGCTTTATGGGCGAAAATATCCAAAAACCCCTTGACTTGGAGTAAGCTCCAAGGTGTAGCATTAAATAAAACGAACACTTCCCGCAAAAAAGGAGAAAAACGCTATGCCCAAAAAACTCGGCTTCGGCTGTATGCGCCTGCCGCTCCTCGACAAAAACGACCAGAAATCCATCGACACGGACCACCTCAACGCCATGGTCGACGCCTTCCTGGCCAGAGGCTTCACCTACTTCGACACCGCCTACGTCTACCACGCCTTCAAAAGCGAGGAGGCCATGCGCGAAGCCTTGGTCAAAAGGCACAAAAGAGAAGACTTCACCCTCGCCACCAAGCTCCTCACGCGGATACTGAAATCCGCCGCCGAACAGGAAACCGTCTTCAACGAACAACTGGCCAAATGCGGCGTCGAATACTTCGACTACTACCTCGTCCACAACATCGGCGCCGGCTCCTACCGGCAGGCCCGCGAATTCGACACCTTCGCCTTCGTCGCCGACAAAAAGCGGGAGGGCAGGATAAAGCACGTCGGCATGTCCTTCCACGACACGCCCGAACTCCTCGACGAAGTACTCGCCGCCCACCCCGAACTCGACTTCGTCCAACTGCAGCTCAACTACATCGACTGGGACAACCCCGGCATCCAGTCGCGGCGCTGCTACGAGATCGCCCGCAAGCACGGCAAGCCCATCGTCGTCATGGAACCCTGCAAAGGCGGCAGCCTGGCCCTCGTCCCCGAAAAAGCCGAAAAACTCATGAAAGCCTACCACCCCGACGCGTCGGCCGCCTCCTGGGCGATACGCTTCGCCGCCAGCCTCGAAGGCGTCATGACCGTCCTCAGCGGCATGTCCGCGCTCGGCCACGTCCTCGACAATACCTCCTACATGGCGGACTTCCGGCCGCTCAACGAAGAAGAACACCGCATCATCGACCGCGTGACGGGAATCATCAACGAAGACACCGCCGTGCCCTGCACCGGCTGCCGCTACTGCGAAGCCGGCTGCCCCAAGAAGATCGCCATATCCGACTACTTCGCCCTCTACAACAGCGCCAAGCGGGCCACCTCCGCCAACTTCTCCAGCCAGCTCGTCTACTACCTCAACCTCGCCCTCACCCACGGCAAAGCCGGCGACTGCATCGACTGCCAACAGTGCGAAAAAGCCTGCCCCCAGCACCTGCCGATAACCGGGCGCCTCAAAGACGTCGCCCAACAGTTCGATAACGCCTCATTGCCGACCAGATAAAATAACGACAAAGCGAGGAGGGGAAACCATGACGAACCCGATAACAATCACCAGAGCCGGCTCCCGGCCCTCCGCCGAGGCCCCGGCCGAACACTTCACCGGCCACGTCCGTTTCGACCCCCTGTTCGACGCCAGCGCCGCGGCCCCATTCTCCGGCGCCTACGTCACCTTCGAGCCGGGAGCCCGCACCGCCTGGCACACCCATCCGGCCGGGCAGCACCTCGTCGTCACCGCCGGCGTCGGCCGGGTACAGGAGTGGGGCAAACCGGTCGAAGAGATCCGGGCCGGCGACGTCGTCTGGGTTGCGCCCGGCGTCAAGCACTGGCACGGCGCCTCGCCGGCCGTCGCCATGACCCACATCCACCTCACCGGAGCGCTCGCCGGCCAAGGCGCCGAATGGCTGGAGAAGGTCAGCGACGGGCAATACGGCCAATAAACGCCCCCAAACGGAAAACAGGCTCGCATCCCGAGCCTGTTTTTTCTTCATCGTTGCCCCGCCGCCTGTTCGACCGTCTCCCACCAGCGGGGAAACTCCCGCGGCGGCGCTCCCAGCTCCACCGCCTCCCCGATCAGCGGCGTGAGCAGCCGGTACCTTTTGTCCTGGCTGGCCCGGGCCACGCGCGCGAACGGCTCGTCCCACGGATGATTGGCGATCGCGAACCTCCCCGCATGCCCCGGCAGCAGTGCCGCCGCCCCCAGCTCCTCGGTCGCCTGGGCCGCCTCCTCCGGCAGCATATGTATATACGGCCAATGCCGGTCATACTGGCCGTTCTCCATGATCGCCAGGTCGAACCCGCCGAACATCTCGCCGATCTGCCGGAAATGCGGCCCGTAGCCGCCGTCGCCGCTGTAGAAAATGCGGCGCTCGGGCGTCACCAGGGCGAAGCTCGTCCACAAAGTCTTATTCCTGGTCAACAAGCGGCCGGAAAAATGGCGGGCCGGCAATACATGGATGGCCAAGCCGCCCTCCGGTTCCAGGGCCGTAAACCAGTCCGCCTCATGGACAAGCTTTTCGTCGAAGCCCCATTCCTCGAAATGCGACCCCACCCCCAGCCCGCAGACCACCCTCCTTATCTTCGGCTTCAGGGCCATAACGGTCGGATAATCCAGGTGGTCCCAATGGTCGTGGGAAATGAGCAGATAATCGATAACCGGCATATCCTCCGCCGTATACACGTTCGTTCCCGCAAAAGCCCTGTTCGCGAAAGACACCGGCGCCGCATAGGGGCTGAACACCGGATCGATCAGAATGCTCCTGCCCCCCAACAGCAGGAAATACGAAGAATGGCCGAGCCACACGACCGCATCCCTGCCCTTGTCCAGGGCCTTCAGATCCGTCTTCCGCGTCGGGATGGGCGCCGTCGGCGCCAGCCGCTCCTTTTTCGCGAACAGGAAATACCACCACACCGACGCGGTATTATTTCCCTCGCTCAACTGGGGGGTCGGGACCAGGTTCCGGAACCGCCCGTCGACGTAATTAGGCGAACTTCGGATCCTCTCCAGGCGGGCGCCCTGGGGCAGCGCCCCGAACTTGGGCTGCTGCACATACAGACCGATACCGAAAGCTATTGCGACAAGACCTATCAACAAAGCCGCCAGCATTTTCTTCAACCTCTTCATGCGTTTCTCCGCAATACTTGTACCTGCGGGCTGCCGTTTCCCTGCCTGCCCGCGGAACTAATTTTCGGGCCTTTTCAGTTTATTCTCGGCCTTGACGATCGACTGCTCGTAAACGGCGATCTTATGATCCAACCTGGCGAGAGTCTCCCGCATCTCCTCCATCCTCTTGATGAGCAGGTTGCGCTGCTCGATGAACAGGGCCTTTCTCGCCTTGATGGTCGCATCGCCCTGCTGAAACAGCCCGACATACTCGATCAGCACCTCGATCGGCAGACCGGCGCCGCGCATGCACTTGATAAACTCGACCCACCGGCAGTCCTCCTCCGTATAATCCCTCACGCCGCTCTTATTGCGGGACACATGGGGGAGCAGCCCGATGCGCTCGTAATAACGGAGCGTATCCTGGGGGATGGCGAACTTCTCGCTTACCTCCGAAATCGTCACGCCCTTTCACCTCCTCATAGCAAATTGTAACACCTCGAGTCGACTCCAAGTCAAGAGCGGGCCGCAAAAACCTCACCCGCAAAAAAATCGCCTGCTTGCCGCAGGCGATTTTCTACTTATTGCGGTAAAAATGGCCGCCGCGGATGGCGCGGGTATCCGTCACCGTCACGAACGCCTTCGGGTCCCAGCCGTACACCGCATCCTCCAGCTCGTCGAGGCGCTTCCGCTCGAAAACCACGTTCAACTGATCGTAGCAACCCTCGTGGCCCTGGCAGGCGAACACCGTCACCCCGAAGCCCTGCCGGCGGAGCTGCGCGGCCAGCCCCGACGCCTCGCGGGCCGTAATCACCTGCATCGCGAAATACCCCAGCGCCAGCCGCTCCTCCACCCACAGCCCGGCCGCGTTGCCGGCCGCGAACCCGAGAGCGTAGAAAATCAGGCTGGGGATATCGTCGAGCGTCTCCAACACGAACTTCAGGGCGACGACATAGATAAGCACCTCGCCGAAACCGATGGCCGCCGCCATGAACTTCCGGCCCCGCATCACCATCAGCGTGCGGACGGTGGCCAGCGTCATATCCGCCACCCTCGCCAGGAAAACGGCAGCATACCCGAGCACCGACTCCATACCGACCTCCTGCCGGCGGACCCGCGGTAGAACCCGCCTCCCCCGAAAACGAAATTTGTCTTAGTGTTTCCTCCATGGCGGAAATTATCGACTACCGTCACCTCAAATGCCCCTCGCCCCGCGGCGACCCCCTGCAAACACAAAAAAGGCGCATCCTCCCGGACACGCCTCTTTTTCCTTGCCCCTTACGTCGTCCCTACCAGAGATTCAGCACCTTCCACCAGGCCCCGCCGATGCCGATCCAGATCACCATATTGATCAGCGACACCACGAAGCCCAGCTTCCACCACGTCCCCTGGTCCACATACCCTGCCCCGAAATAAATCGGCGCCGGGCCGGTCGCGTAATGCGTCAGGTTCGCGCACAGATTCGAGAAGTACGCCAGGATCAGCACCACCAGGTACTTCGGCGCCCCCGCGGCCACGCAGATCGTCGCGAACGCCACGTACATCGCCGTCACGTGCGCCGTCAGGCTGGCGAAGCCGTAATGCGCGTACAGATAAATCGCCGCCAGCACCAGCAGCGCCGGGATCCAGTTTATCCCCGCCACCATCGCCCCGGCCATCTTCGCGAACCACGGGATGAAGCCCAGCTTCGACAAAAACCCTGACAGCGACACCAGGCTGCCCAGCCAGAACATCGTATCCCAGGCCGCCTTCTCCTCCGTGATATCCTGCCACTCCAGCACGCTCGTGAACAGCATCAGACCGATGCACGACAGCGCCACCAGCGTGGCGTCCAGCTTATTGATCGTCTGCGTCGCCCACAGCAGCAGCGCCAGGCAGAAGATCCCCGCCATCAGCTTCTCCGCCTTCGTCGTCGGCCCCATCTTCGCCAGCTCCGTGGCGGCCAGCTTCTTGATCTCCGGCGTATCCTTCAGCTCGGGCGGATACACCTTATACAGGAAATACGGGATGACCAGCAGCGACACCAGGCCGGGCACGCACGCCGCCAGCGCCCACAGGCCCCAACTGATCTGGACGCCCAGCGCCTTCGACGCCAGCTCCGCCACCAGCGGGTTGGCCGCCATCGCCGTCATGAACATCGCCGACGTCACGGCGTTGCCCTGGAACACCGACTGCATCAGATAAGAGCCGATGCGCCTCGCGGTCGGGCCGGGCGACGAATCGTACGCCAGGCACAGGCTCTTCACCACCGGGAACAGCACCCCGCCGGCGCGGGCCGTGTTCGACGGCGTCGCCGGCGCGATGATCAGGTCGCTCGCCGCCAGCGCGTACGCCACCTTCAGGCTGTTATCGCCGATCGCATTGATCAGCGTGTACGCGATCCTCCGCCCCAGGCCGGTCTTTATCAGCCCCTTGGCGAACAGGAACGCCGACACCACCAGCCACACCGTCGTGTTGCCGAACGCGCCCACCAGCAGATCGCCGATCTTCACCACCCCGGTCAGAGCGGTCACGCACATCGCGATCATGCCCAGGGCGCCCAGCGGCAGCGGCGGGAAGATGAAAGCGACGATCGTGGCCACGAAAATGGCGAACATGTGCCACGCCTGCGGCTTCAGACCTGCGGGAACGGGAATGAACCACAACACCAGACCGATACAGATAATTCCGACGGTTCGCAACGCGGTTTTGGACAAATGTCTTCACCCCTTTCGCAACGATCCTTCATCCTTCCAAAGCACAAACCGTGCCAAAGGCTGCGCCGGGAAAGAGCGGCCCACCCACGCCGCCCGTCGGCTGCCGCCATCCCGGTTGTGAGACGCCGCATTCCGCAATTGAAACAAAAATGAGATTCCGGGAAGGAATTTTTCCATCTGGGCAAGAATGGAAAACAGCAATCCAAGATGGCAGGGAGGATGCCCCGATGTACCGGATCGTGCTCGTTTCCCCCTTCCGCGACCTCACCCACCTGGCCCGCGCCGTCGCCCGCCAGTTGGGGGTAACCGTAGAAGTCTACGAAGGCTCCATGGACCAATCCGGTGAAATCATAAAAAAATGCCTTGCCGGCCAGCCGGTCGACGTCTTCGTCAGCCGGGGCGGCACGGCCGCCTACATGGCCGCATGCACCGACATCCCCGTCGTCAGCATGGACACCGGCCCCTTCGACATCATGGCCTGCTGCCTCGAAGCCCGGCAGCTCGCGGCCAACATCGCCGTCACCTCCTACCGGCCGCTCACCGGCCTCGACCTCCTCGAAAAAGTCCTCGGCGTCCCCATCACCGTCATCTCCTTCAAAACCCTCGCCGACCTCGAAAAAAACATCGCCGCCCTCGCCCAGGCCGGCCACTACTGCGTCGTCGGCGGCGGCCCGTCCGTCGCCTTCGCCCAAAAGAGCGGCCTGCCCAGCGTCTTCCTGCGCACCAGCCGCGAAACCGTCCACGACGCCCTCGTCAAAGCCCGCGACCTCGCCAAGCTCCGCCGCGACGAAAAAGCCAAAGCCTATCGTCTCAAAGCCATCCTCGACTCCGTCTACGACGGCGTCCTCGCCATCGACGAGGCCGGCAAGATAGAAGTCTTCAACCGCGCCGCCGAGCGCATCCTGGGGATAAGCGCCGCCGGCGCCCTCGGCCGGCCCGTCAAAACCGTCATCCCCACCTCCCAGCTCGAGAGCGTCCTCAAGCGGCGCCAGGCCGAGATCGGCGAAATCCAGGAAATCGGCGACGTCCGCATCGTCACCAACCGCATCCCCGTCACCGACGGCCGCGCCACCATCGGCGTCGTCGCCACCTTCCAGGACATCTCCGGCGTCGTCCACGCCGAGCGCAAAGTCCGCAGCGAACTCACCGGCGCCCAATTCCGCGCGCGGTTCACCTTCGCCGACATCGTCGGCCTCTCGCCCGTCATGCAGGAGCGCAAGCACCTCGCCAAAAGCTTCGCCTCCTCCGACCTCACCGTCCTCATCTACGGCCCCTCCGGCACCGGCAAAGAACTCTTCGCCCAGAGCATCCACCACGCCAGCCGGCGCGCCCACCACCCCTTCGTCGCCGTCAACTGCGGCGCCCTGCCCACCTCGCTCCTGGAGAGCGAACTATTCGGCTACGAAGAAGGCGCCTTCACCGGCGCCAAGCGCAAAGGCAAGCACGGCCTCTTCGAGCTCGCCCACGGCGGCACCATCTTCCTCGACGAAATCGAAGCCATCCCCGTCGCCCTGCAGGGCCGGCTGCTCCGCGTCCTCCAGGAGCGCGAGCTCCTGCGCGTCGGCGGCGAAAGCATCGTCTCCGTCGACATCCGCGTCATCGCCGCCACCAACACCCCGCCCCACAAACTCCTCGCCGAAGGCAAAATCCGCGCCGACCTCTTCTACCGGCTCAACGTCCTCTACCTCGAACTCCCGTCCCTGGCCGACCGCAAAGAAGACATCCCCGCCCTCTGCCGCCACTTCCTGCTCGGCGCGGCCCTCGACGAAGCCCGCTGGTTCCGGGAAATGCTCCCCTACCTGGAAAACTACTCCTGGCCGGGAAATGTCCGCGAACTCTACAACTTCACCCAGCGCCTCGCCTTCTTCCAGCAGGAATACGGCAGCACCGACGTACGCAGCCTGCTCGCGGCCATCGCCCCCGACATCCTCGAAGAAGCGGCCGGCGGCGGCGACCTGTGCCGCGACAGCCTCCGCGAAGAACTGCAGCGCAGCGAAATGGCCAAGATCGCCGCCGCCCTCAAAACCTCCGCCACCGCCCAGGAAGCCGCCGACCGCCTTGGCATCGGCCGCTCCACCCTCTGGCGCAAACTCAAGCAATACCGCGAAAAAACCGGCCCGGCGAAAAAACCGCCCGCCCCGCCGTCCTCGCCCCGCCGCTGAAATACTTTGGCACAATATTTGCATTTCACTATTGCCAAACGAATCACCCCAGAAGGAGGAAAACCAACATGGAAAAACGAATCGGCGCGCTGCAGGGCCTTACCGTCCTCGACATGACCAGAGTGCTCGCCGGCCCGTTCACCGGAATGATCATGGCAGACCTCGGCGCCAACGTCATCAAAGTCGAAGAACCCGAACAAGGCGCCGACGAGCGGCAGATGGGCCCCTTCCATAACGGCGAAAGCGCCTACTTCATGAACCTCAACCGCAACACACGCGGCCTCACCGTCAACCTCAAAAACCCCAACGGCAAGGACCTCTTCCGCGGGCTCGTCGCCAAAGCCGACATCGTCCTCGAAAACTTCCGCCCCGGCACCATGGAAAAACTCGGCCTCGGCTACGAAGACCTCAAAAAAATCAACCCCCGCATCATCTACGCCGCCATCTCCGGCTTCGGCCACTACGGCCCCTACAAGGACCGGCCCGGCTACGACATCATCTCCCAGGCCATGAGCGGCCTCATGAGCACCACCGGCTGGCCGGGCGGCGAAGCCACCCGCACCGGCACCGCCATGGGCGACGTCCTCGGAGGGCTCTCCTGCACCATCGGCATCCTCGCCGCTGTCTACAACCGCAACATCACCGGCGAAGGTCAGAAGGTCGACGTCGCCCTTGTCGACTCCGCCGACG
>JARKQJ010000017.1 GCA_029973955.1 Paludibaculum sp.
TCCGTCCGGAGCGGAGATATCAGCTGCATATGACCACCATTCATTCATCATGAAAGACGAGCTTTCCGTCCTTTACCGGGACGACCACTTCCTGGCGGTCAACAAGCCCGCCGGCATGCTCGTGCACCGCAGCGACCTGGACCGGCATGAGACACGATTCGCCCTGCAACTGGCGCGGGACCTGGCGGGCTGCCGTGTCTTCCCGGTGCACCGCCTGGATCGCCCCACCTCGGGCGTGCTGCTGTTCGCCCTTTCGCCGGAAGCGGCGCGGCTCGCCGCCGACGCCTTCGAATCCGACGAGGTCCGCAAGATCTACCTGGCAATCGTGCGGGGAATCACCGAGGAAGAACTGTTCATCGACTATCCGCTCCGGGAGATTCCGGACCGGTATGAAACGCCCTGCACCACGGGAGAAACCGACGCGAAGCAGGCAGTCACTACCTTCCGTCGCCTGGCCGCCGTTGAACTGCCGTTTCCCGTCGGGAACTTCCCCACGGCCCGCTATTCCCTGCTGGAAGTCTCCCCCCGCACCGGCCGGCGGCACCAGATCCGCCGCCACCTGAAGCACGTCTTTCACCCCATCATCGGCGACACCACCTATGGCGACGGCCGCCACAACCGCCTGTTCCGGAGAGAACTGGGGTGCGGCCGCCTGCTGCTCCACGCCGCCGGGTATTCCTTTCCCCATCCCTGGTCCGGGGAAACCGTTACCATCGCCGCTCCCCTGGACGACGCCTTTGCAGCGCTCATTCGCCGTTTCGGCTGGCGGGACCCGGTTTGCCCAGCGCCTCGGCCAGAGCCGTAAGCAATCGACGGTTTTCCCAGCCGCTGCGCACCGCCACCCGGAAGAAACGATCGTCCAGTCCGACGAAATTGGAGCAGTCCCGGATAATAATCCCTTTCGGGATCAGTGCGGAGCGCAACTCAGCGGCAGTGGCGCCGGCATGTATCTCAACCAGGAGGTAATTGGCCGCCGACGGAAAGGGCGCCAGGCCCGGCAGGACGGCGAGTCCGGCGGCAAGGGCATCACGCTCGGCGGTGACGGAGCGTATCGTCCGCTCCCGGTACCCGGCATCAGCCAGCGAAGCGACTCCCGCTATCTGGGCCGCCGTATTGACGCTCCACGGTTCCAGACGCTCGGAGCAGCGCCGGATTATCTCCGCGGAGGCCATGGCGTACCCCAGGCGAAGACCGGGGATGGCATAGAACTTGGTCATGGAGCGGAGCACGATCCCGCC
>JARKQJ010000024.1 GCA_029973955.1 Paludibaculum sp.
GCACCTGATGGCGCTGCCGCTCAGGGAAGCGCGCGAGATTTTCGAGCGGGAGTATCTCAAGGCCCAGCTCAACCGCTTCGGCGGCAACATCTCGCGCACCGCCGAGTTCGTCGGCATGGAACGCTCGGCGTTGCACCGCAAGCTGAAGAGCCTCGCCATAGCCGGGTGAGGCGGGTTCAGTCCGTCGGCTCGCCCTCGACCAGCTCCGGCAGCGAGTTCTGCTCCCATTCCCGCTGGGGAATGGGGCGGCCGAGCGTAAAGGCGAAGGACGCGACGCGGCTGAGGTCCGCCGTTGCGCCGCAGCTGAACGATAGCCGGTACCATTTCCCTCCAGCGTGGACGGCAGCGCCCTTCGCTTCCATCGCGGTGGCGCTCATCACAGGGTCGGCCATTGCGTAGGGGACGACGCTGTTGGGAACGAAGCCGGCTTTCCAGCGCTTCAACTGCTCCATGGCTTCGATGTTGCAGATCTGGATCAGCCGTTCGTCGCTGGTGAGCGTGGCCAGGGTTTCCCTGGTTTGCCTGTTGCGTGGATCATCTAGGACGGCGCCGGCAAAATAGTCCGTCGCGGTTACCCGTCCGCCCGTGGAGGGACCGGCAGGGCGGGCCGGAGACGGCGAGGGGCGTCCGGTCATTTCCGGTTGGGCGGCGGTCGGCGGGAGATTGGCGGGCGGCGCGGGAGATGCCGCAGGCGGGGCGACCATGACCACTTCGACCGCCACGGGCTGTTGCACGACGGTGAACTGTCTGGGCGTTTCGATCACCAGGAGGACAATGATCGTCGCGTGACCGAGCACGGACAGCATTGTTGCCATCCGCGGCCAGGGCTGCGCGATCCTCACTGCGTGTGTCCTCCCTTTTCCACATCCATCGCCGGCCTTCATGGCCTTTTTGGGAGACTTGAGACGGACACGATATCGTGATCGTGCGGATGCCGGGGCGAACTTGCCACTTTTTGCCTATTGCCGACCTTGCCAGACTCATTTTGCGCCGAACTGGCTCCCGTTCACGCTCCCTTTACCACGATGGTCCAGATTCCTTCGCAAGGGGGTAGGATGCCCCCGCTGGTCCCGCGTGAGTTCGTTGCGTATGATTACCCGCCAGTACCGCCCGTCTTGGCTCCGCCGCCTGATCCTTCCCGCCGTAACGGCGGTTTTCCTCGGCTATTTCGGCTACCATGCCGTCAATGGCGAGTATGGCATGGTGGGACGCGCCCGCTTCGAGAGTCGCACCCAGGAACTCAACGCCGAACTGGCCCGCCTCAATGCCGAAAAGGCGGCGCTGGACGCCCATGTCAGGCTGCTGCGCCCCTCCAGCCTCGATCAGGACATGGTCGATGAACGCGCCCGCGTCCAGCTGTCGGTGGTC
>JARKQJ010000076.1 GCA_029973955.1 Paludibaculum sp.
AATCCTCCTTGCCCTCGGCGAAGATGAAGTCTCCGCCGGTGCCGGGGGCTCCCGCCTGGGGGCCTGCGGCTTCCAGAAGACGGAAGTGGTCCTCCAGGAGCTTGCGCAGCTCCAGCTCGAAGGCCTCCCTCTGGGCGCGGATGTCGGCGATCTCCTCGAAGATGCGGGCCTTGGCCAGGTTGGCGTCGGCGCGGATGCGCGAAGCCTCGGCCCTGGCCTCCTCGATGATGGCGCGCGCGTCGCGCCGGGCGTTGCCGTGGATGTCCTCGACGATCTTGCGTCCGGCGGCCAGCGCGCCGCGCAGGTCCGATGACGGGTCGTGCTGCTGGGTGTCCTGCGGCCGGGGTGCCTGGGCGCGCTCCAGCGCGGCCAGACGCTCCTTGAGCCTCCGGTTCTCGTCGGCGGCCTCGCCGAGAGCCTCGGCCGCGTCATGGATGACCAAGTCCACCTCTTCGGTGCAGTAACCGCGCATGCAGCGATTGAATTTCTTGCCCAACAGGTCGATCTTGGAGATCGTCACGGACTTGTCCCGGTTGCGGGTTGCTAATACATCATTGACGCCAGCTGCATGATCGACTTCACGATGAATACCTGACCGATGAACTGGAGCGCCAGGATGACGACGATGGGCGAGAGGTCGAAGCCGCCCAGCATCAGGAAAGGCAAGGCCCGCCGCACGCGGTAGAGCACGGGCTCGGTGGCGGCGTACAGGAAGCGGATGATCGGATGGTACGGATCGGGGCGGACCCAGCTGACCACAGCGGCGATGATGATGATCCACATGTAGGCGCCGAAGACGAAGTCGAGAATATGGGCGACTGTCTCAAGGAGCGGTCCGACGAAAGGCATGATATTCCTCGTGTTTCAGGCTGCGCCGAAAAATCCGGCAGCTATGGTCAGATTCTCACACGCCACTTGCCAAATCAAGGCCTTTTTCTCATCACGGCCTGGCCGAGACCATGGCCAGAAGGGTTTCGTACCCGCTCACGTGCAGGCGTGCGGCGAGCCTGGGGTTCTTGAAGGCCCAGAAGCCGACGCCCGCCGCGCGGGCCGTCTGCTCGTCCACCAGGGTGTCGCCGAT
>JARKQJ010000077.1 GCA_029973955.1 Paludibaculum sp.
ATCCCCGCCCGCCCCGGTCCCAACCCGGTTCCCGATGTCGTCAAAGGCATACTCGAACTGCTGCCCGGCCACGGGCGTGCCGTCCGCCCAGTATTTCCTCCCGGACCGCACCTGCCCCAGGGCATCATATTCGTAACGCCAGTAGCTGCCGTCCCCCTCCCGCCGCCGCACGCGCTGATTGGCTGGGTTGTACTCGTAAGCGAAGCTCACCGCGTTGGCGCCGGCGGGCGCGGAGGAAACCTCCGTCAGCCGGTTGACGGCATCGTATGCCTGGGTCGTCGTCATCCGCCAGTTGCCGTTGTTGGTAAAGCCAATTTGCCCCACCCGGGCCGAGTTGACAAGGTTCGAATAACCTGCCGCGACCGTGCCAAAGACCGACCGCGGATTTCGCGGATTTCGCGGATGAGGGAGACGCCGCACTGGGCGGGCACAGTCGCCCGTCCGTGACATCGCCAGGCTTGGCCGCCATTCTCTCCAGCTCTTTCTTATCCGCGACATCCGCGACATCCGCGGTCAAATCCACCCCCTCGGGGGAGGCGACGTCTCGTCGCCGTGGCCTCCCCTCGCAACCCAGAACTTCCTGGGACGAGACGTCCCAGCCCCCATCCAGACGCTCAATGACTTCGGGGGTGGCGGCGTCTCGTCGCCGTGCCCCCCCTCGCAATCCAGAACTTTCTGGGACGAGACGTCCCAGCCCCCATCCAGACCCTCAACTACTTCGGGGTTGGAGACGTCCCGTCTCCAAACCTCCCGCGCCATCGCAACCCAGAACTTTCTGGGACGAGACGTCCCAGCCCCACTCCACACCATCACTGACCTCGGGGGCGGCGACGTCTCGTCGCCGTGGCCCCCCAGCGCGGGCGAATGACCGCGCAAATTGAAAGCGGCGCAGCATGGGCCTGGCGAGTTCTGCGTCCGTCGGCGTGGTCTGCGGGCCTGCGCTCCCTGCCGCGAAGCCTGAAGGCTGAGGTGCGGCACGCACAGCCCAGGAAGGACGCCCTACGCGTGACCGAGCAAAGAAGGGACCGCGGATTTCGCGGATTTCGCGGATGAGGTGCAAGCCAGACGGACTGTGGCGTGAC
>JARKQJ010000087.1 GCA_029973955.1 Paludibaculum sp.
CGCGTGCACTGGTAGCCCATCAGACCCGCGTCGGCGCTGGTATAGGCCAGGGCGTGGATTTTCACCTGATCCCCGAGGCCGCGCCGCACGTGGTCGCGCACCGCCGGGCTCATGTGCTCTCCCGCATAGCCGATCAGTCGCAGCTCCGGGAAGGTGATGCCGTCCTTCAGGGCCAGGTCGGCCAGGAAGATGAACAGGGTCGGCAGGCTCATCATGGCCGTGGGCCGGAACTCGCGGCAGAAGCGCAGCACCGTCTCCACCGGGATGTTGGCGGAGATGGGGAGGTGCAGGGCGCCGATGCGCTTGATGATCTCGTGTCCGCCCAGGAACGAGGGCCAGAGGCTTCCGGCCACCAGCAGGTTCGCCACCCGATCGGAGGGGCCGACCCCGATCAGGCGCAGGGCCTTGGCCTGTTCGTCGCAGAAGCGGTCCCACTCGCCGTGGGTGAGCACCGTGTAGCGGGCCATACCGGTGGTGCCGCCGGTGGACGTGACGATCATCCCTTCCGGCGGCTGGGTAAGCATCTCCGCGGAGCGGGGCCAGGCGTTGTCGTACAGCTCCTGGCGGGTGAGGGGAGGCAGTGCCCTCCACGCTGACCAGTCCGGCGGCTCCGCGCATCCTTCATATTTCCGGCAATAGAAAGGCGCGGCCTGCGCCGCCCGCCACAGTGCTCGGGCGTGATCAAGTCGTCGCTCCTCATCCAGACATTCGAACATGTGGCTACTCCTCCTCCAGAAGAAAGCGGTGCTTGACCGTGGGGTCAAGGGTTGCGATATCGCGAAGCTCCACCCGGATCAGCGGTTCGCCGGCCGCGCGGCAGAGGTTGTCGTACTTGGCGGTGAATTCCAGGCTGTTCTCCCGCAGGAACGCCAGCAGGGCATCGGTGTAGTCGCCCGGCGGGGGCAGGCCGTCGATACCGTGGGTGAACAGCGTGAACAGGAAGCGGGTGGCAACGTCCCCTTCGGAACGGCGCACCTGGAACAGCCCGGCGTACCGGTAATCTTCGGGAAGGGACAGCAGGAAATCGCCGATGGCGGGAACTTTCAGGTTGGTGCCGTAGAACACCACGCTGTCGCCGACCCGGCCGTGGACGAACAGTATCCGCTCCGGGAGCTGTGCCGTCACCTCCCCGGGAACGCCGACAGCTGCAAGAGACTCGCGCTCCAGCAGGCCGCCGTGGTCCCTGGTGTTGTAGCGCACCAGCGGGATCATCTGGTCCTTGGTGGCGACGATCTCCCCGTCGATGATCTCCAGGTGCGCCTTGGGCGTCGGCGCCAGGAGCATGGGTGTTTCCCGCGCGACCAGGACCTTTTCCGAAAGTTCCGGCCTTCGGAAGAACCACTTGCGCAGGGCAACCGTGGCCGCCGTCTCCACTCCCAGGTCCCCGGTGTCGGCGGAGCCGTAGCCGGTCCAGAC
>JARKQJ010000099.1 GCA_029973955.1 Paludibaculum sp.
GTGCGCCGCTCGGACGCCTCCCGCCAGAAGGGGTCCAGACACGAGAGCGTCACTGCGAACTTGGGGTAAATCTCCTGCGGCTTTTTGATCACCACGGGGGAACTGGACGCGTAGCAGCCGATGATCCTTGAAAAGGACCCATATTGATAGGAAAGGACGCCTTTGAGCTTTGGATTGAGCACCCGGGCGAGCTTGCGCCGATATTCCCGTGCCTTTTCGGGATCGCGTTCCCGGATGGCGCCGGAGATGTCGATCTCCCGGCTCTCGATCCGGCTGGCCACATAGGTGTCGCCGTCCTGGCCCATGGAGTGGATGGAGTAGATCGTGGAGCGCACGTCGGTGAGCCCCGTGACTTCCTGTGGGCAGAACGCCGCCGCGTGGGAGAACACCAGCGATTCGCCGTTTTCGTTTTCGTAGGTCAGAATTTCGATCTTCCCGCCGTTCATCATGTCAGCGCCCTCGCGATCTGCTTGAACTGCCATGCGGCCTCCCGCTGCTGGCCGACGTAGGAGGTTTCCTCCGCGTAGATGTTCTGGTTTACGACGATGCCGTTGTTTTTCTCCGATCCGGAGGCCTTGAGCGCCGCGGCGACCGCGCTGACGAACTGCGCCGCCTGCTGCTCGCGTTCGGCCTGGGACTCGGTCAGGATCTCCCGCATGCCGGCCTTCAGACGGTCGGACATCTCCGCCCAGAGGGTGTCGAGGGGAAGGATCGCCTCGGGTCCCGCTTCGCCCACGCCCTGGAGCCCCGCGCGCGTGCCGAAGATGGTTGGCTCGTCGAAAATGCCGCCCAGCGCGTTCCACACGACGGAGAGTTTCGGGATGGAGACGCCCCAGCCGATGTCCTTCCAGGTGACCTTGATCTCTGGGAGATCGAAACTGGGGAGCTTCCACTCGAAGTCAAACAGGCTCTTGAAGTCCGAAACTTTGTCCACGACCCAGTTGTAGGCCGTGGTGATGGGCGACTTGATGACGTCCACCACCTTGTCCCAGGTGTCCTTTACCCCAGACTTCACCGTCTCCCAGGCGTCGGTGATCCCGGTCTTGCCCAGGGAAACCGCGGCCTTGACGGCGTTCGTGATTCCCAGCCACGCCGTGCCCGCGTCGGTCTTGAGTGTGTCCCAGATGTCCTTGGCTCCCGTGGAAATGGCGGTCCACTTCTCCGAGATGGTTGTTTTCGCGGACTCTACGGTGCCGGTGATCGCCGAGGTGATGGCGTCCCACTTGTCGGAGGCGGCGGTTTTGATGCCGTCCCAGGTGTCCGATAGCGCCGTCTTGACGGCGGTCCACTTGCTCTCCACCGCGGTCTTGACGGTATCGACCGCCGCGCGGATGGCGGTGGTGATGCGGTTCCACACGTCGGACGCGGTGGCGGAGATGGCGTCCCAGGTATCCGAAAGCGCAGTTCCGGCCTTGTCCCACTGGTCCTCCGCCCAGGATTTCGCCGAATCCACCGCGTCCGAGATGGTCGTGGTGATGGCATTCCAGGTGGCGCTGGCGGCAGTGTGGATACCCGACCAGATACCGGTCACGGTGTCGGAGAAGGCCGTCCATGTCGTGGAAGCGGTTGTCGAAATGGAATCCCACAGCCCAGAGAAAAAGTCTGCGACAGCATTCCATGTTGCGGTCGCCGTATCGCTGATCGCCGTCCACACGCCCGTCACGGCATCGGAAAACAGCGCCCAGCCTTCGCCCGCCGCGGTGGTTATCGCCGTCCACAGTCCAGAAAAGAAGTCTGCGATGGCGTTCCAGGTGGTGGTCGCCGCGCCGCTGATCGCCGTCCAGATTCCGGTCACGGCGTCCGAAAAGGCCGTCCACGCCGTGGACGCGGTCGCGGAGATGGAATTCCAGAGTCCGGAGAAGAAATCCCTGACCCCGTTCCAGATGGTTGAGATCGTGCCCGCGATGTCGACGCCGAAGGATTCCGCGATGGACAGGATGGCTTCCCACGTGCCGGCGAAGAACGCCCGGATCGCCTCCCAGATGTTCTGCCAGAACTCGCCCACGGACGTGAGCGCCGCCTTCAGATGTGTAAGCGCCCCGTCGAAGTCGCCGGTGAGCAGGGAAATGATCGCGCCGACG
>JARKQJ010000109.1 GCA_029973955.1 Paludibaculum sp.
ATCTCCCACTCCATGCTGATGACGGCGGCCTTGCGCGACTCCACGCACGGCCCCACGCGGGGATCGCCCAGCAGTTCGCGGTAGACGTCCACGTCCTTGCCCATCCTGCGCAGGATAGGGTCCGGGTCGGGAATGGTCTTCAGGAGCCCCGCGAAGTCCGGGGAGCGCTCTCGCGTGGCGAATTCATCGAACATGGACCGGCGCGTGGAGGCCGAAGCGAAGTTGACGATCCTGCGGGGTCTGCGCGGTGTACGTTTCATGATGGCTCCTGAACAACGCCGCAAAGGCGTTCGAAAGGCGTTCGAATTCGATTCTAGAAGAACCGCCGCGCCAGCGACCCGAGAAAGCCTCCCCGGCGCGATCCTGGGGCGATTTCGCGCGTGGGGTCGTCGACGATGCTTCTCTTTGGCGCGGCGGTGACGACGGTGGGCATGCTTCCCGAGGTTCCCACGGCGTGGTTGGCCAGCGCCGCAGCCCAGAAGCGGTCGGCGTGACCGCGCGCCTCGGAGGCGGCCACGTCGAAGCGGATGTTCCCTGCTGCGGTGGTTGATTTGCGCACGCTGTGCAGATCTTCGCGAATCTCGTTGTCCGGCGGGATGAGAAAGGCCCGGTCCTCGATGCTGCCGCGCAGGCCGTAGGCGATGTCCTCCTTGAGCCTGGCCGTGAAGGTGACGGCCTCCACGCGGCTTTTGCCGAACCTGGCCTGGGCCTCCTCGGCGAGCTGCATGCCGAGGCCGGTGGCGTCCACGCAGGCCCGGCGCATTCGCGGGTGGGAGAGCACGTCGAACAGAATACGGCGCTGGTCCGAGAAGGCCATGCGCGAAAGCCCGGTCACCTGCCGGGTGATCCGGACTGGGCCGACCGCCTGGATCACCCAGATCACGGTGAGGTCCTTTTTTCGGCCGATGTCCACGCCTGCGTACAGTTCGCCGCCGGACACCTCGGAGAGCGGCGCGAGGATGCCTTCGCGCTCCACGGCGGCCAGCATCTCGTAGGTGAGGAACGCGGCGGCCTCGTCCACCGGGATGCAGCAATACTCCTGGAGCCAGGCCTCCTCGTCGCCGGTGTCCGCCCGCTCCTGCTCCAGCCACGCCCGGCGTTCGGTTTCCGTGAGCGACCTGCCCGCTATGCGGTCGGCCAGCCCCTCGGACACGGCCAGGTCAATGGGCGTGGAGTGCAGGCTCCAGTCGAGCTTGCCCTTCTTCGCGTCCTCCACGAAACGGTAGTAGCGGCCCTGGCGGCCGTTGTAGGTGGAGAGGATGCGCATGGGGTAACCCCAGGTGATGCAGGGCCGGGCGGCCTTCCACATGGCGTCGGGGTCGTCGTGGAAGGCGAACTCGTCGAGCACCACCTTGCCCCCCTTGGAGCGGAAGGCCTTGGGGTTCGAGGACAGGGCGTTGATGCGCGTCTTGTTGTGCTTGAAGGTGACGGAATAGACCTTGGCGTCCCTCTCGTCGAACAGGGGCACCTCCAGGTAGTCGGCCGCGACCTTGAAGAGCCCGGCCCACTTCTGACAGTACTGGACGTACTCCCGGGCGGCGGAATCGTCGGCCGAGGAGAACCAGACGGAGGGAACCGCACCGGCGATGCAGTCCTCCACGTCCTCGTAGGCTTGGACGTAGGTCGCGCCGATGCGGCGCGACTTCTCCCAGATCTTCACGCGGGAGCGATCCGCCAGCCAACGGCGCTGATAGCCCAGGAAGTACGGATCAGGAGCCGGAACCAACGAGAACCCCCGGATCAGCTCCACAACGTCCTCGGGCTTGCCTCCGCCGGAAGGCGCGTCCTTTTCCCTGGCGACGGCCTCGTACTCCTTCACGTGGACGAGCTGCGGCAGCAGGCGGGCCAAAAAGTTCATTCGGCTCGGGGAGACCTCGCGCTTCGCCTTGATGTCCTCCCGGATGGAGGAGGCGATGTCGCGCGCCAGGTAGTACAGCTCCTCGTGGAAGGACTGCCTGCTTGCCAGCAGATTCTGGCGCTTGAGCTCCCAATCGCCGCCTTCCCGCCTGGCCTTGTCCTTCCAGTTGCGGATCGTGCGTTCCGCCACGTCCAGGCGCTTGGCGATCTCGGCAAGGCTGCACTGTTCGTTGACGTAAAGGTGCTCCGCGAGCGGGAGGAGGTCCGTCTTAGCCAAGAAAGGCCTCCAGCTCCTTGATCTCCCTGAGCGCGGCGGCCAGATCCTCACGGATGCCCGCCAGGTCCTCCAGGTGCAGACGGGCGGCCTCGATCTCGTAGTCGCCGATGTCCTGGGTGAACTGCGAGAGGGCCTGCCTGACGAGCACGGCGTGCGCCTTGCCCCGGATCTGGATGTCCTTGACTCTCCGCCGGGCCTCCGCCAACCGGTACCGGGCTTCCTGGACTTCGCTAACCACCGATCTTCCCCCGATCCTTCTGGCCGCCTGGCGACACCAGGCAGAACAACTGCCGATGCTGTTCCTCCAACTGCGTCGTCTTGACCACGAGCGCCTGCGTGGCCTCCAGCAGCCCTTTGTAAAGTTCGTGGGAGCGTTCCTCGCGGGCCATGTCGTCCGCGCGGCGTTGTTCCCAGGCTTTCATCTGGTCCCGATGGTAGATGAAGAAGATCAGGAAGATGAGTCCCGTTACGCCGTTGTTCACGACGACCTGCGTGATGATGTCCTGCATTCCGGCTGCTCCTCCGAATGAGCTGCGTGTGAGACGTTGAGCACGACCTAGCCGCACCAATAAAAACGCCTCCACTGAAGCGTTCAGTGGAGGCGTTTCGGCGTTCTCCCATAGGGTGCGCAACATGAACGCAAACGTCAATGCCGGAAAACAGCATTTCAAGCTGCCCAACCTGGGCAAGATCGTCACGCTCTCGAACGGAGACGCCTTTGAACGCATCATCCCCTTCACCCTGGCCTATGAGGGCGGGGAGTCGAACGATGCGAACGACCCCGGCGGCTGGACCCGCTTCGGCTGGACGCTGAAGACCTTCCTGACCCTGTCGCGCCATCTCGCGGACTTCGACGGCGACGGCGACGTGGACAGCGAGGATTTTCGCCAGTTGAGCGAGGCCAGGTCCGTGCCGCTCTACCGGGCCGTGTTCTTCGACCGCTACTCGCTGGGCATGATCGGCACCCGGACGGCCGCCGCCACCTTCGACGCCATGGTCAACACCGGCCCGGCGCGGGGGGCGCGGTTCCTCCAGCTGGCGTTCAACGCCCTGCCGCTGCGCGCCCGGGAAAACGCCATGTGCCTGGGCCTCGCCGTGGACGGTGCCATCGGCCCCAGGACGATCGCCGCGGTGGCGAAGGCCTGCGCCTGGCCCGGAGTGGACGCCGAGCTGGCCCGCACCGCCATGCTCAGGCGCGCGGCCTATTACGACTCCATCCGGGATCTGCCCGTCACCAAGGACGGCGTCGTCGGCTACCCGTTCCGCAAGTTCCACGGTGGACTCATGACCCGCGTGAGGGACCACGCCGCGTTCCAGGAACGGGCCTTCCAACCCTGACGCGCGTCGGCCTGACCGTCACGGCCGCCGCGCTGTCGCGCTGGCCGTGGGGCGACCCTGCCGGTTCAAATCTTCGCGGCCCTGAACAGCAACCCAAACCCGAGGAGCACGATGAAACGCATCCCCCTTCTTTTCACCCTGCTGGCGGCCCTGGCCCTGGGGGCCGCCGCCTGCGCCGTGCCGGGACCGACCGGCGAGGGCG